>NZ_CP010554.1:2200958-2934611 GCF_000934545.1 Rugosibacter aromaticivorans | reverse complement strand
GTTTTGAGAAACGCGATTAAAAGGCAAGGACGTGAGGCTTTTCGTTTGCTTGCAAATGAGCTTCCGCCCTGTGATGTGGTTTTAAGGGTTAATCGTCCTCTGGGTAATCGTGGTTCTTCAAAGCACCTTTTTCGTAAAGGTTGGCGATCGCTGATTGACGATCTGCTTAAACGCTTGGTCACTCCATGACCTCTTGGCCTGTTAAAATTTTTTTATCCATGATTCGTTCCTATCAATGGACCATCAGTCCGTTGATAGGTAGTCGTTGCCGCTTTGAGCCCAGTTGCTCTAACTACGCGATATTGGCCTTGCGCAAAAATGGTTTAATTATCGGATTATGGCTGACGATACGCCGGGTGAGCCGCTGTCACCCGTGGCATCCTGGTGGCTATGATCCGGTACCTTAAATAATAATTTACGAATGTTTGATAGAGAGTTATGGATAACCGACGATTAGTATTACTTCTTGTGTTCAGCTTCTCGCTGGTAATGCTTTGGGATGGCTGGCAAAAACATTTTCAACCAAAGAATTCATTAGCTACTGTGGCAGCTCCTGTGGGTGGCCTGCCCTCCCAGGGAGGGGTTAGTGCTTCTTACACTGGTATTCCTTCCCCGGTAACTGGGTTAGCAGCTACTGCGGACAAAGGGGTTGCTAAGGCTGAAATCATCAAGGTGGAAACCGACTTGTTTTTAGCCGAAATATCATCCCAAGGTGGTGACATTGTTCGCCTGGAATTAAAAAACCATCGAGATACTAAAGATAAAAAACGTGCGTTTGTTCTTTTTGATGATGGTGATCAGCATTTTTATAGGGCTCAATCGGGTGCTATTGGCGAAGGCTTACCCAATCATCGAAGCATGTGGCGCGTAACTAGTGAGTCGCGTTTTTTAAAAGAGGGAGATAGCACCCTTAGCGTTCAACTTGTTGCAGATTTAGCAAGTGGTAAAGAGGTAGTAAAGACTTACATTTTTCACCGCGGGAGCTATCAAATTGACATCCGTCATGAAGGCCTTCCTGCAGGTGCTTTTGCATATTATCAATTTACTCGTGACGGTAAGCCTGCGGAAGGCAAAAGCAATTCCATGATGATGGGTGCCTCGACTTTTACTGGGCCCGCTGTATTTACTGAAGCAGAAAAATTCCAAAAAGTTAGTTTTTCGGATATCACTAAAAATAAAGCCAAATTCGCAACCAAAGCAGATAACGGTTGGTTAGCTATGGTTCAGCACTATTTTGTGGCTGCTTGGTTACCGACTGCGGGTATTGCGCGTGAGTTTTATATGCGGACGATTGGCGATAATCTCTACTCTGCAGGCGTTATTTTGCCGGTGGGTGCTGATGGCAAAAGCTCCGTATCACTCTATGCTGGACCTCAGGAATTGGAGAATCTAAAAGGTATTGCTCCGGGGTTTGATTTGGTTGTTGATTATGGTTGGCTGACAGTGATTGCAGCGCCCCTGTTTTGGGTGTTGGGCGTGATCCATAAACTGACAGGTAATTGGGGTTGGGCGATTATTTTGCTGACCGTCTTGATCAAGCTGGTGTTCTTCCCGCTATCAGCAGCAAGCTATAAATCCATGGCTAAGATGCGCTTGGTTACTCCGAAATTGGCTAAGCTGAAAGAGACCTATGGGGACGACAAAATGCGTCTGAACCAGGAAATGATGGCACTTTACAAAAAAGAAAATATCAATCCACTCGGTGGGTGTTTGCCTATTCTCATTCAAATCCCCGTTTTTATCTCTCTGTATTGGGTTTTACAGGGCACCGTAGAGATGCGTAATGCACCATGGATTGGATGGATAAAAGACTTGTCTGCGCAAGACCCATATTATGTTTTGCCATTGCTCATGGGTGTCACGATGTTTATTCAGACGAAGCTTAACCCGGCTCCGCCCGATCCTTTGCAAGCTAAGGTTATGCTCATGATGCCTATTTTATTCACGGGAATGTTTTTGTTTTTCCCGGCGGGCTTGGTATTGTATTGGACTGTCAATAACTTGTTGTCGATTGCGCAGCAATGGCAGATTACCCGGCTCATAGAAGCGGGTAGTAGTAAGTCAGCCTAGGGGGAGTGTCTGCCTAATCTGTTAGGCTCCACACTCCACCGAAAGCCCTGAAGGTTCGCATGTCGAATACTGCTGTATCGGACACTATCGCTGCGATTGCTACGGCCCCTGGTCGCGGTGGCATTGGTGTTGTCCGTGTATCTGGTCTCGGGTTGTTGCCATTTGCCATGCAGCTTTGCCGCAAAACGCCTGAACCGCGCCGTGTCACCATCGCCGACTTTTTGGCGGCCGATGGATCCGTCATTGATCATGGTTTGCTACTTTATTTTTCCGCACCCCACTCTTTTACTGGAGAGGATGTGATTGAGTTGCAGGGCCACGGCGGCCCTGTTGTCATGCAGATACTGCTGGCGCGCTGTGTTGAGCTTGGTGCACGCATTGCGCATCCCGGCGAGTTCACCCAGCGTGCTTTTCTTAATGAAAAAATGGACTTGGCGCAGGCTGAAGCGGTTGCTGATTTAATCGATGCTGGTACGGCAGCTGCTGCGCGCTCGGCATTACGTTCTTTATCGGGCGAGTTTTCTCGTGAAGTACAGAGCTTGGTTGGTCGCCTGATCGAATTGCGAATGCTGATAGAGGCAACACTGGATTTTCCTGAAGAGGATATCGATTTACTTCAGCACACGGATGCGGCTGAGCGGCTGAATAATTTGCGTGTCGATCTGGCTAACCTTCTATCACGTGCCCGTGCTGGTAGCCTGTTGCGGACAGGTCTTCATGTAGTGTTGACGGGCTTGCCTAATGTTGGCAAATCATCTTTGCTGAATCGTTTATCGGGTGAAGATCGTGCGATTGTGACTGAACACGCAGGAACGACGCGCGACGTGCTGCGTGAAACGATACAGATTAACGGTATCCCGTTGCATGTTATTGACACGGCTGGATTGCGAGCAACAGATGATCCCATTGAGCGGGTGGGGATTGATCGTGCTTGGCATGAGATTGGGCATGCGGATGTTATTCTGCAGCTAGTTGACGCAAGAGTTGGAATTACAGATGCTGACCAGGTGATTGCTGCGCGACTACCTTTAGGGGTAGAGCAGCTGGTTATTGAAAACAAAAGTGACTTGGCTGGCAAGCAGCCCCAGCGTTTCGAACTCGATGGCCGCATACATCTCTGCTTATCCGCGCGTAGCGGTGAAGGTGTTGGCTTGCTGCGGGATGAGTTATTGCGGGTAGCAGGTTGGGTTGGCAATGGTGAGGATGTTGTACTTGCGCGCGCAAGACACATTGAGGCACTAAATCATGCGGCAGAAAAGTCGGCGCTCGCAGAACGGCGATTAAGCCAAGTTGAGCTTTGTGCAGAAGAGTTGCGATTAGCGCAAGTAGCTTTATCCAGCATTACGGGGGAGTTTTCAGCAGATGATTTGCTGGGTGAGATATTTTCTCGCTTTTGTATTGGAAAATAACCCCATGTTTCACGTGGAACATTAAAGGCGTTGTTTCACGTGAAACTATTTTGAGGTTTATGTTTTCGAGCGCAGAGGGGTATGATTGCGCCTCTAGATTTTGGATTATAAAAAGTGGATTTTCCAGCCGCATTTGATGTAATCGTCGTGGGTGGTGGGCATGCAGGCACAGAGGCTGCGCTCGCATCGGCACGGGTAGGCGCTCAGACATTGTTGCTCACGCATAACATTGAGACGTTGGGTGCTATGTCGTGCAACCCCTCCATTGGAGGGATTGGCAAAGGCCACCTGGTAAAAGAGATTGATGCACTGGGTGGGGCTATGGCTCTGGCAACCGATGAGGCGGGCATTCAGTTTCGTATTCTCAATGCGTCAAAAGGGCCGGCCGTTCGGGCAACGCGTGCTCAGGCAGATCGTCAGTTGTATAAACAAGCGATCCGTTCCCGTCTTGAAAACCAAAAAAATCTGACATTGTTTCAGCAGGCCGTTGATGATTTCATTGTTGTAGGTGATCGTATTACGGGTGTGGTGACTCAGTTGGGCGTTCGTTTTTATGCGCCTGCGGTTGTTTTGACGGCGGGTACCTTTCTCAATGGACTGGTTCATGTTGGGTTGGAGAATTATCGTGCCGGTCGATTTGGTGATCCAGCTGCTATCTTGCTAAGTCAGCGGTTAAAAGAGTTGAAGCTTCCTGTGGGTCGCTTGAAAACGGGTACTCCTCCCAGACTTGATGGGCGGTCTATTGATTTCTCAGTCATGACGCGACAGCCGGGTGATGACCCAGTGCCTGTTTTTTCATATGTGGGCTCAGTGAGCATGCATCCACGCCAGATACCATGTTGGATTACCCATACAAATGAAAATACGCATGACATTATTCGTCGGGGACTTGATCGCTCTCCCATGTTTACTGGTGTGATTGAGGGCGTAGGCCCGCGATATTGTCCGTCGATAGAGGATAAAATTCATCGCTTTGCGGGCAAAGACAGCCATCAGGTTTTTATGGAACCCGAAGGCCTTGATACGTATGAAATCTACCCGCAAGGAGTTTCTACTAGTCTGCCCTTTGATGTGCAGTTGAATCTGATCCGATCTATACGTGGTCTTGAAAAGGCGCACATAACCCGGCCCGGTTATGCCATTGAATATGATTATTTTGACCCGCGGAATCTCAAGGTCAGCCTGGAAACAAAATCGATTGCCGGTTTGTTTTTTGCAGGCCAGATCAATGGGACAACCGGGTATGAAGAGGCAGCAGCGCAGGGATTGTTAGCTGGCGTTAATGCGGCTCGGTTCACAAAAGATTTGCCAGCCTGGGCGCCGCGGCGGGATCAGGCGTACATGGGAGTGCTGGTAGATGATTTAATAACGCGCGGGGTATCTGAACCTTATCGCATGTTTACCAGTCGAGCAGAGTACCGCTTGTCTTTGCGCGAAGATAATGCTGATTTAAGATTAACCGAGGAGGGGCGCGTATTAGGGCTTGTGGATGATCAGCGCTGGGATCGTTTTAATCGCAAGCGGGATGCCATTGCGCGCGAAGTCGAGCGTACCCGGGCGACGTGGGTTAATCCGCGGATAATCAGCGAGGTAGAGGCTGTGCGCGTACTTGGTAAGCCAATGGAGCATGAATATAGTTTGTTTGATCTACTCCGTCGACCAGATGTCAGCTATACCAGTTTAATGACTTTTACTGGCGCTGGAGAGGCTGTTACAGATTCTGAAGTTGTCGAGCAGGTGGAAATTCAAGCTAAATATCAAGGATATATCGAGCGACAGAAAGAGGAAGTCGCTAAAAGTTTGGCGCATGAATCGGCCGCCATACCCGCTAATATGGATTACGAGGCGGTACATGGATTGTCATTTGAAGTACGCCAAAAACTAGATCAGGCGCGTCCAGAAACGCTGGGCCAGGCATCGCGAGTTCAAGGTGTAACACCTGCGGCAATATCTTTGCTTTTAGTGCATCTCAAGCGGCGGAAGGCGGCATGACGCTAGATGTTCCGTTGCAGCAAGGTTTAACGGCGCTAGGACTAGCGTTACCAGAAAGTGCACAGGCGCAGCTACTTGCGTACCTGACGCTACTAAAAAAATGGAATGCCACCTATAACTTGACGTCCATACGCGAAGAATCTGCCATGTTGACGCAGCATCTGTTTGATTCTTTGAGTATATTGCCCCATCTTGAAAAGTCGGCGCTGGCGACACGGCGCTGGGCTGATGTGGGGAGTGGTGCTGGATTGCCGGGCATTCCCTTGGCAATCGCTTGCCCGCAATTACAGATGACCCTGATTGATTCTGTGGATAAAAAGACAGCATTTCAACGCCAAGTAAAAATCGAGCTTGAGCTATCGAATTTAACCGTCATGGGTGGGCGGGTTGAAAACCACCCTGCAGCACGGTGCGATGCAGTGATATCACGCGCATTTGCTGAATTGGCGGATTTTGTCTCTCTGGCTGGACACTTGCTGGTAGAAGGCGGCACGCTATACGCCATGAAAGGACAGATGCCCCAAGACGAAATATCACGGCTTCCTGTGGGGTGGCATGTCACTCAGTGCTTACCGCTTCAAGTGCCAGGCATGGCGGCTGAGCGCCATTTGATTGTTCTGCAGAAAGACCACTGACATGCATATATTTGCCATAGCCAACCAGAAGGGTGGCGTAGGTAAAACAACAACCGCCGTCAATCTGGCTGCCGCACTGGCTGCGCAAGGGCAGCGTACCCTGTTGGTAGATCTCGACCCGCAAGGAAATGCCACCATGGGCAGTGGCATAGATAAACGGGGCTTGAAGCGCTCGGTTTATCAGTTGCTTTTGCAACTGGCAACACTTACGCAGACGCGAGCAACATCACCTAGCGGAAAATTTGATGTGCTACCCGCAAATCGAGATCTAGCCGGTGCTGAGGTAGAGCTAGTAGCGCTTGAACAGCGAGAGGTGCGCCTCAAGAACGCGCTGGCACCGCACAAAGATGATTACGATTTTGTCTTGATAGACTGTCCACCCTCGCTTTCCATGCTCACTTTAAATGGTTTATGCGCGGCGCATGGCGTTATTATCCCTATGCAATGTGAATATTATGCGCTGGAGGGTCTCTCGGATCTGGTCAATACCATTAAGAAAGTTCATGCCAATCTCAACCGTGAGTTGAAAATTATTGGCCTCTTGCGGGTAATGTTTGATCCTCGAAGTACCTTGTCAAATCAGGTTTCGGCACAATTAGAGCAACATTTTGGCGAGAAAGTATTCAAGACCATTGTGCCGCGTAATGTTCGCCTGGCTGAAGCGCCAAGTTATGGCGTGCCTGGTGTTTTGTTTGATAAAGGGGCCAAGGGTGCGCAGGCCTATCTTGCCTTTGCCATCGAGATGATTGAACGCGTTAAAAACTGGAAGGAGTGAAATGAACGCAACGCGATTAAAAGGTTTGGGCCGTGGTTTGGATACACTGCTCGATCCAGAAACTAGCAGCAATCAAGGACAACGGCAGGACATGTTGTCAGTCGACGCTTTACGTCCCGGTAAATATCAGCCACGCACGCGGATGGACCCTGGCTCGTTAGAAGAACTTGCGGCCTCGATCAAAGCCCAAGGTTTGATCCAACCCATTTCGGTACGCCCGGTAGTGTATGAAGGCGTTGCATGCTACGAGATTATTGCCGGCGAGCGGCGTTGGCGTGCAGCTCAAATTGCCGGGCTGAACGAAGTCCCTGTGCTTATACGGGATATTCCTGATGATGCAGCGTTGGCGATGTCGCTTATCGAAAATATTCAACGCGAAGACCTCAATCCGCTTGAAGAAGCTGGGGGTATTCAGCGGTTAATAGATGAGTTTGAAATGACGCACCAGCAGGCAGCAGACGCACTGGGTCGTTCACGGTCGGCTGCAACGAATCTGTTGCGTCTGTTGCAATTAGCAAAACCAGTGCAGGATATGCTGATGGCGGGCGATATCGAAATGGGTCATGCTCGGGCATTGCTAGCCCTGCCTAAGCTTGAGCAAGGTCGTATTGCCGCTACGCTGGTGGAAAAGCGGTTATCGGTTCGCGATACTGAACGGCTCGTAGCGCGCGCACTCAATCCATCACAAAAGACGGAAGGTGCTCCCCAGGGCAATCGTGATCTACAGAGACTAGAAGAGGAATTATCAGATAAAATAGGCGCTACAGTGAAAGTGAGTGCTAACAGAAAAGGTGTGGGCACGCTGACTATTCGCTTTGCAAGCCTGGATCAGCTTGATGGTTTACTGAGCACGCATTTTGGCTGAAGTGGCGTATCACCAGCGCCGACTTTTCGATAAGCGTGCGATGCGTGGTGATAAAACGAGTCAATTGACTCAATTGCGTGACGGCAATTTCATTGACACTTATTCTGCAAGCATTTAAAATCGGTCGGCTTTGAATTGTGCGGCCTTGGAAGGTTTGATCGATGTATAAAACTGCACTTCTTCAGCTGGTCGGGGTGCTGGTTGCTGCGGGATTAGCCAGCCTATGGTTAGGGCAGCGAGGTGCGCTGTCGGTTTTATTAGGGGGGGCGGCATACGCTATTCCCAATCTGTTTTTTGTAACGAGGCTTTCTGCTTCGGCGGCAAAAAAACGTGCCAATGTGGCCACTTTTTTTGTTGGCGAGCTGGTTAAAATTCTCGCTACGATAGTATTTTTGGTGGCTGCTCAGTGGTTCTACCCTGTGCACTGGTTAGCATTGTTGGTAGGGCTTTTTGTTGCTTTAAAAGCTAATTTGTTTGCGCTATTGTTAAAAAACTGATTATGTCATCAAGCACTGAAAACGCGCCTGTAGCAGGCGACTACATTGTTCACCACTTGACCCATTTAACCAATACCGGCCATAAACAGTTGGCGGTTATTGATTGGACGGTAATCAATGTGGATACCCTCTTCTGGTCTATCAGCATGGGCGCGTTAGCGATTATTTTTATGATCATTGCGGCGCGGCGAGCCACGTCGGGCGTTCCTGGCCGTCTTCAAGGTGCCGTTGAAATGCTGGTTGAAATGGTTGAGACCCAATCAAAAGCCATCGTTCATGGCGATCGTCGTTTTATAGCGCCGGTTGCTCTGACCGTTTTTGTTTGGGTTTTGTTTATGAATGCCCTTGATTTTCTGCCAGTAGACCTTCTGCCCAGAGCTGCTGCTGAATGGTTTGGATTGCATTATCAGCGCATTGTGCCCACGGCTGATCTGAATGGCACGCTCGGTATGTCACTTGGGGTGCTGCTGCTTTGTCTGTACTACAACGTCAAAATTAAAGGTTTTGGTGGCTGGGTGCATGAGTTATTTACCGCGCCCTTCGGCAATCATCCTTTGCTGTACCCCATAAACTTTGCGATGCAGGTGATTGAGTTTGTCGCCAAGACGGTGTCTCACGGCATGCGACTGTTTGGCAATATGTATGCGGGTGAGCTGGTATTCATGCTGATCGCTTTGATGGGTAGTACAGCCACCGCAATGGGGTTTTTTGGTCACGTTGTGGCCGGTTCGATCTGGGCAATTTTCCACATATTGATTGTTGTTTTGCAGGCATTCATTTTCATGATGCTGACGCTGGTGTATATCGGCCAGGCACATGAAAGTCACTAGTTGCGGCATTTTGTGGTTTTTTAAGCGTTGTTAATTTTATATAAGGAGTAGTCATGGAACATGTTCTTGGGTTTGTCGCTCTGGCCTCTGGCCTGATTATTGGCCTCGGCGCTATCGGTGCTTGTATCGGTATCGGCATTATGGGATCCAAATACCTTGAAGCTTCAGCTCGTCAGCCTGAGCTGATGAATGCGCTGCAGACCAAGATGTTCTTGCTGGCCGGTCTGATTGATGCCGCCTTCCTGATTGGTGTTGGTATTGCGATGATGTTCGCGTTTGCCAATCCGTTCGTCCTTAAGTAATCGCGTTTTTTCTTAAAGGACCAGTAACGTGAATCTGAACGCAACGCTGTTTGCCCAGCTGACTGTGTTCTTTGTTTTGGCTTGGTTTACGATGAAATTCGTATGGCCGCCCATCATGAAGGCACTAGACGAGCGCGCGGGCAAAATCGCTGACGGACTTGCGGCAGCCGATAAGGCAAAGACTGATTTGGTGCACGCTGAAAAAAAGGCCGCTGAAGCGTTGCGTCAAGCACGTGAATCAGCTGCTGAATTTCGCAGTGGGGCGGAAAAGCAAGCAGCCCAATTGCTGGAGGAGGCTCGCACCGAAGCTACCCGAGTGGTTTCGGTTGCTCGAGAAGCCGCCCAAGCAGAAGCGAGTGTCGCTTCGCAGCGTGCTAAAGAGGCGCTTCGCGAACAAGTCGCTATGTTGGCAGTCGCAGGCGCTGAGAAAATTCTCCGCAAGGAAATTAACCCTCAGGCACATGCCGAGTTACTTTCTCAGTTGAAGTCGGAGCTTTGATTAGACATGGCTGAAAATGTTACGCTGGCCAGGCCCTATGCTGAGGCTGCCTTCCAGCTGGCTAAAGGCAGTTCTACCGACCTGGCCTCTTGGGCGGAAACACTTGCGCGTCTGTCAAACATTACAACCGATCCGGTTATGGAAGAATGTATTGGCAATCCGCAGTTTAATCCTGCTCAGTTGGCTCAGCTTTATTTTGAGGCGGCTGGTGGTCATCTTAGTGCGGATCAGCAGAACTTTATTCGTGTGCTGGTTGATAACAATCGCTTGACGGTTCTGCCGGAAATTGCTGCACTGTTTGACGAACTAAAAGCCGATGCTGAAGGTATCAAACACGCCGAGATTACTTCGGCTTTTCCTCTCGATGATGCCACGCTAAAAAATTTGGTAGCAGAACTCGAGCGTAAGTTTTCGTGCCAGATACAAGCGACGATCAAGCTTGACCCCGAGCTTATTGGGGGTGTGCGTATGGCTGTTGGCGACGAGGTGATTGATGCCTCAGTTCGCGGCAAACTTGCTGCTATGGCGATTGCCCTAAAGAACTAGGAGTTATTTGATGAATTTAAATCCATCTGAAATTAGTGAGCTGATTAAAACGCGGATTCAGACGATGCAGCTGCCCGCAACAGCGCGTAATGAAGGTACTGTGGTTTCAGTGACTGACGGCATCTGTCGTGTGCATGGTCTGGCGGACGTTATGCAAGGCGAAATGCTGGAGTTTCCCGGCAATACGTTCGGTTTAGCCCTCAATCTAGAGCGCGATTCAGTGGGTGTTGTGGTGCTGGGTGATTACGAACACATTACTGAAGGCGACGTCGTTAAATGCACGGGCCGCATTCTCGAGGTGCCAATCGGCCCTGAGCTGCTCGGTCGTGTAGTGAATGCCCTGGGCGAGCCAATTGATGGCAAAGGCCCCATCAACGCGAAACTCACAGACAAGCTGGAAAAAGTCGCTCCTGGCGTTATCTGGCGCAAGTCAGTATCGCAGCCTGTGCAAACAGGGCTCAAAGCGGTTGACTCGATGGTGCCGGTAGGACGTGGCCAGCGCGAATTGATCATTGGCGATCGGCAAACGGGTAAGACCGCCGTAGCAATTGATGCCATCATCAATCAAAAAGGCCAGAACATGTTCTGCGTCTATGTGGCGATTGGTCAAAAAGCATCCACCGTGGCTAACGTCGTGCGCAAGCTCGAAGAGCACGGCGCGATGGAATACACCGTTGTCGTTGCCGCTACCGCTTCTGACTCAGCCGCGATGCAGTTTCTCGCGCCGTATGCGGGCTGCACCATGGGTGAGTATTTCCGCGATCGCGGTATGGATGCGCTAATTGTTTATGATGATTTGACCAAACAAGCCTGGGCCTATCGTCAGATATCTCTGTTGCTACGCCGTCCTCCAGGCCGTGAAGCTTATCCGGGCGATGTGTTCTATTTGCACTCACGTTTGCTTGAGCGTGCTGCGCGTGTTTCCGAAGCCTGGGTGGAAAAACTTACCCAAGGCGAAGTGAAAGGAAAAACGGGCTCATTGACTGCTTTACCCATCATTGAAACCCAGGCAGGTGATGTTTCTGCTTTCGTGCCGACGAACGTGATTTCGATTACAGACGGTCAGATTTTCCTTGAGACCGACTTGTTCAATGCGGGTATCCGTCCTGCCATGAATGCCGGTATCTCGGTGTCGCGTGTGGGCGGTGCAGCGCAGACCAAAGTCATCAAGAAACTTGGTGGCGGCGTACGTTTGTCCCTCGCGCAATATCGCGAACTGGCGGCGTTTGCCCAGTTTGCCTCGGATCTCGACGAGGTAACACGCAAACAGCTCGAGCGTGGTCGTCGTGTGACCGAACTCATGAAACAGCTACAGTATTCACCGCTGTCGGTTGCCGATATGGCGATTTCGCTGTACGCCTCAAACGAAGGTTTCATGGACGACATCGATGTGCCGCGCATTCTGGCATTTGAATCGGCGCTGCATCAGACCATGCGCCAGAAGCATGCCGATCTGGTAACCAAGATTGAAACGACGAAAGACCTGGACAAAGACGCCGAAGTACAGCTCAAAACGGCTATCGTCGATTTCAAGAAATCCTGGGCCTGATTCACAGTACCTGGCTGGCTAACAAAGGGCGATCATGGCGGGCAGTAAAGAGATACGTAGCAAAATCAAAAGCGTTCAAAACACGCGCAAGATTACCAAGGCTATGGAGATGGTGGCTGCATCCAAAATGCGCAAAGCGCAGGACCGGATGCGTGCTGCTCGCCCTTATAGCGAAAAAATACGTCGCCTGGCGGCTAATCTTTCGCATGCCTTGATGACCGATTATCGACATCCTTTTCTTACAAAGAAGGCCTCTATCAAACGCGTTGGTTTAATCGTTATTACCACCGATAAAGGCTTGTGTGGCGGGTTAAATACCAATGTGCTGCGCCAATCGATAAATGCCATGCGGCAGTGGGAGAGGCAGGGCATTAGTGACATCAGCGTGACCTGCATTGGCAACAAGGGGCTGGGCTTTATGCAGCGTCTTGGCGCTAAGGTTGTGTCACACATTACCCATATCGGGGATACCCCCCATATGGAAAAACTGATAGGCCCGATCAAAGTCATGCTTGATGCCTATCAGGCGGGCGAGCTGGACGAAGTTCATATTGCCTATACACGCTTTGTTAATACCATGTCGCAACAGGCGGTGATTGAGCCTTTGCTGCCACTGTCTGGTGAGCGTCTTGGCACACCAGAAACTGGGTGGGATTATCTGTATGAGCCTGATGCGCAAACTGTGGTTGATGATTTACTGCTGCGCTATGTCGAAGCCCTGATTTATGAAGGGATGACAGAAAATATGGCCTCCGAACAATCAGCACGTATGGTTGCCATGAAGGCTGCAACAGATAATGCGGGTAGTGTCATCAAAGAATTGCAGCTTGTTTATAACAAAGCCCGTCAAGCAGCAATTACCAAAGAAATCTCGGAAATTGTTGGCGGCGCAGCGGCGATTGCAGGCTGAGCCAGGTTTATAACGAATCAACCTGAATTACATTAAGATTAAGGAAATAACCATGAGCAACGGAAACATCGTTCAGTGTATTGGCGCGGTGGTCGACATTAAGTTCCCTCGTGAATCCATGCCCAAGGTCTATGAGGCGTTGACACTTGATGAAGCAGCCTCAGGCAATGCTGAATCGGGCCTGACCTTTGAAGTACAACAGCAGCTCGGCGACGGTGTCGTGCGCACGATTGCACTGGGTTCTTCCGACGGCTTGCGTCGTGGCATGCAAGTGAAAAAAACTGGCGCACCAATTTCGGTGCCTGTTGGAACCGGTACATTGGGCCGCATTATGGACGTTTTGGGTCGGCCAATTGATGAGGCGGGCCCGATTCAATGTGAAGAGTTGCGCCCCATTCACGCCAAAGCACCAAAATTTGATGAGCTTTCGCCCTCAGTAGATCTGTTGCCAACCGGAATCAAGGTGATTGATCTGATTTGTCCGTTTGCCAAAGGCGGCAAAATTGGTCTGTTCGGCGGTGCGGGCGTTGGCAAAACCGTCAACATGATGGAGCTGATCAATAACATTGCCAAATCATATGGGGGCTACTCCGTATTTGCCGGTGTTGGCGAGCGAACGCGCGAGGGCAATGACTTTTATCATGAAATGGAAGAGTCAAAGGTTCTCGATAAGGTCGCCATGGTGTTCGGCCAGATGAACGAGCCCCCAGGCAATCGTTTGCGCGTCGCGCTGACAGGCCTCACCATGGCCGAAAAATTCCGTGACGAAGGTCGCGATATTCTCTTCTTCGTGGATAACATCTATCGCTACACGCTAGCCGGTACTGAAGTTTCTGCGCTGCTCGGCCGTATGCCGTCCGCCGTGGGATACCAACCAACGCTGGCCGATGAAATGGGCCGCTTGCAAGAACGCATCACATCGACAAAAGTGGGTTCGATCACATCGATCCAAGCCGTATACGTTCCTGCTGATGACTTGACCGATCCATCCCCAGCAACCACCTTCCTTCACCTGGATGCGACGGTTGTGCTATCGCGTGATATTGCTGCGCTCGGTATTTACCCAGCCGTTGATCCGCTTGATTCGACATCTCGGCAACTAGACCCCTTAGTGGTGGGCGAAGAGCACTACAATGTGGCGCGCCGCGTGCAGTCGAATCTACAGCGCTACAAAGAGTTGCGTGACATCATCGCCATTCTTGGTATGGATGAACTAGCCCCGGAAGATAAGCTGGCCGTGTCGCGTGCCCGTAAGATTCAACGTTTTCTGTCGCAGCCATTCAATGTAGCCGAAGTATTCACCGGCTCACCTGGCAAAATCGTTCCCTTGGCAGAGACGATCAAGGGCTTCAGGATGATTGTGGACGGTGAATGTGACGAGCTGCCTGAGCAGGCGTTCTACATGGTGGGCACCATTGAAGAGGCGTTTGAAAAGGCCAAGACGCTGCAATAATTGTCCACGAGAAGAAAGGTAAGATATGGCCATGACAGTTCATGTAGATGTAGTCAGCGCAGAAGAATCCATATTCTCCGGCTTGGCCGAGTTTGTCGCCTTGCCAGGGGAAAGTGGTGAGTTAGGCATTTTGCCAGGTCATATGCCGCTGATGACACGTATCAAACCGGGCACAGTGCGTATCAAGCTGCCGCATGGCGAAGAGGAGCTTATCTTTGTTGCTGGTGGCCTGCTTGAAGTGCAGCCTGGATTGGTCACGGTGTTGGCAGATACGGCAATTCGTGGTGCTGATCTTGATCAGGCCAAAGCGTTAGAAGCCAAGAAATGCGCCGAGGAAGTATTGGCAACCCGCAGTGCCGAGATGGATTATGCCCGTGCCCAGGCTGAATTGAGTGAAGCTATCGCGCAGTTATCGGCGATTGAGCGATTGCGCAAACACGGTCATTAAAATCCATTCATTGGTTTTTAAAAAAGGCAGCGCAAGCTGCCTTTTTGGTTTTAGGCGTCTAAGGCACCTTAGGCGCTTTGGTTGGGCCGGTTAGGCAAAGTTTTTTGCCGCAAAATTCCAATTAACAAGTGAAGCGAGGAATGTCTCCACGAATTTGGGTCGTGCATTGCGGTAATCGATGTAGTAAGCATGCTCCCAGACATCGATGGTGAGCAAAGCCTTATCCCCGGAAGTCAGTGGCGTGCCTGCAGCACTGGTGTTGACAATATCCACTGAACCGTCGGCTTTCTTCACCAGCCATGTCCAACCCGAGCCGAAATTACCAACAGCAGACGCCTGAAACGCCTTTTTGAACTCTTCAAAACTACCCCATTTGGTAGTGATTGCGTCAGCCAATGCACCGCTTGGTAATCCCCCACCGGCGACTTTCATGCTGTTCCAAAAAAATGTGTGATTCCAGACTTGCGCTGCGTTATTAAAAACGCCGCCAGCAGGTGCTTTTTTGATGATGGCTTCAAGATCAAGGTTTTCGTACTCTGTACCTTTAACCAAATTGTTAAGGTTAGTAACGTAGGCTTGATGATGCTTGCCATAGTGATATTCAAAAGTTTCTTTCGAGATGTGGGGTGCAAGCGCATCCATAGCATACGGCAGGGGAGGGAGAGTATGTTCCATAGTTAATTCCTTTAAAAATGATGTACTAATCATACGCAGGACCAGTGATTCTAGCCAGGATTATGCCAGTCGACAACCTTTTCATTGCAGAATTTATCGTACTTGTTTTCGATAAAAGAGAGGCTTATAGTGATTCTACGCATTCATCCCTGGCGATAAAAAAAAGCATAAAAATACGAGGAGATCAAAATGAAGCGCCTAGCTCATCTACGCAACTCACAAGCGCTAATCCTGACTTTTTTATCGATGCTATCTATCACGGCAAGTGCCGCAGGGTTTGCATTACAAAATCAGAACGGTGCAGGTAATGGAAATGCCTTTGCGGGGGCAGCTGCCAGCGCTGAAGATGCGAGCACACTATTTTTCAACCCGGCTGGCATGACGTATCTACCCGAGGGCCATAGCCTTTCGATTGCTGGTACGGTGCTCAATCGCTCGGTCGATTTCAGCAACGCAGGCACGACAGCAATGCCCACTTTCGCACTGGGTAATAGCGGTGGGGATGGGGGTGGCACCTCACTGATCCCAGCGGCGTATTACGCTTATACCATCTCGCCACGTTTGCGAATCGGCGTTGGGCTATCGCCGACTTTTGGCAACAAAACCGAATACGACCAAAATTTTATTGGCCGCTTTTCCGGTTACTTTGCTGAAATCAAGCAGATCAATATTAACCCTTCGATTGCCTATCGCTTGAACGACACCGTCTCGCTGGGTTTCGGTCTTAACTATGCGCGAAACGAAGTCGAGTTTCGCCAGATGGCGCCTGTGGCCGCAGCTACCCAGCGCATCGCCAGACTGGAAGGGGATGATGCCGCGTGGAGCTATAACCTCGGCGCGATGTTCCAGGTCTCGCCCGACACGCGGCTGGGGCTGGCCTATCGCTCACGGCTCAAGTTTCATCTTGATGGCAAGCAAGACATTCAAGGCGTGCTCAATCGAAATATCAAGGCAGAGCTCGAAACACCGGATAATCTCTCGCTGGCTTTGCACCAACGCTTGAACGATCGCTGGGATCTTCTGGCAGATGTCACCTGGACTTACTGGAGTTCAATCAAGACAATCACGGCGACCAGCGCAACGACGGGTGCACCTGTTGCAGCGCTGAAATTTAATTTTCGCGATACGTACCGCGTGGGCCTTGGCGCTAATTACCGCATGAACGATGCTTGGAAGTTGCGCCTGGGCACAGCCTACGATAAGACGCCGGTGCCAAATGCAGCCGACCGAACCATGACGCTGCCAGATGCGGATCGAACCTGGCTTTCCGTGGGCGCGCGTTATACCTTGTCGCCACAAAGTTCGCTGGATATGGGCTATAGCCATATTTTCTTCAAGAAAGTATCAACGGAAAGGGCTGTCGCCCTGGGTGGGCCTTTCACGCAAACCATACGCGGCAACTTTGACACCAGCGCTGATTTGCTTTCGGTGCAATACAACCATAATTTTTAACGGGGCACTTAATCAGTCACTTGGCAGTAGTTAGCTGAGGCGTTGTATTCTTTTTTCCAGCCGCGCCACGTCGTCACGCAAATGATCAACAGCGGCTGAAAAGTCGGCGATGGCATGACGGTGAACCAAGGTCGGGTGTTCTTCGATGAGATATTCGCTGATATTTTCTGCCACATTCATGGCGCGTTTTTTCTGATTTGCCGCAAAAGCGTGAGCGCTTGCTACCAGTCGATGCGAGACGATGTCACCAAATATTCGAGAAAGGTCTTCTTCTACATCCCAGCGCAGGTGTTGCAAAACATAGCCTAGGTTTTGCGCAAATTCTGCTGAACCGCTGATGCGCGCCGCACGCCCAATGGCCGCATGGCCCTGCAGTGCCAAGAAGGGCGTGCTGGCTGGTAAGTCGATCGATACCGCAGGTTCGGCACCAGCCGATGGGGCGATCAAGCCTTCTGGTGTCACGCTGAACACGGCTGAAAAAGGCGGGAGTGAAATTTTTGCATATTGGCCTGCAAACGGCTGCAATTTCATCCGCGCCCACGCTGCCTGACCCAGCAGATGATTAACAGCCGCTATAACAGCCACCGCAGGGGCAGGCAGAAGGGGCATGTGCGGATCTAGTCCTGCTGAATGCCAGCCACTTGCCAGCCGCCGGCGCCGCTTAGCGGCTTCACTAGATGCCACACCTCGGAAAAAGCCTCGGGCGCATTCTGCGTGTCTTCACGCAATTGCCCATGAAAACGCACACTCGCCACATAACGTGCGGCTTCTGTGGATACATCCAGCAGATCCGCCGCTAACTGAACGACATCTGTTTGCTGCGAGGCACGCTGACGCTCCTGAAACTGAAGCTGTATCTCGGCCGCAACTTCCGGTGTAGAAAATTGACGGATGTCTTCCATATCGCCACGATCATTGGCGGCCTGTAAGCGCACAAAACTGAGCTTGGCCTGGCGTAAAAAGCCTTCCACATCGAAGTCAGCCGGAATGTTGCCGGCTGTGCCTTGTGCAGCAATAGACATCGCCGTATCGCCAGCGCCGATTTTTTGCGCATCAAAAACCATGGGTTCTTGGCGACCGACAGGGTTTGCCGCAACAGGCTGAGGATACAGAAGGGTATTCCCTGTAGGACGGTTGCCCAAAAAGCGCCGCAGGAGAAAAATGGCGCCCATGGCTAACAAGGCGATCATCAAAAAATTAGCCACGCCTTCGCCCATGCCAAAATGTGACAGCATGGCGGCTAAGCCAATGCCTGCGGCAAGACCGGCAATCGGCCCCAGCCAGCGGCTCATCCCTGTACGCGGTGGAGTGATCGGCGCGGGTGCTGTCGTCGCTGGGGGTACTGCATTTTGCGTTGGTGTGGCCGGCCGTGTGGGTGTGGTACTACGATTCATGACTGAGGATGATCGATTCATGCCGAAAGATTGACCGCCGCCCAAGCGCCGTGCCTCGACGGTATCGACCAGCATGCCCAGACATAGAATTGATACACAGAAAATCATCATTAGTTTTTTCATTGCGTGTCCTTTTAAAATTTGTATCCACGATGCAAGGCAACCACGCCCGCCGTGAGATTGAAGATGTCGACCCGTTCAAAGCCAACTTGTTCCATCATGGCTTTGAGCGCTGCTTGATCGGGGTGCATGCGGATGGATTCGGCTAAATAGCGATATGACGCCGCATCACCGGCGATTTTCTCGCCGAGCCAGGGGAGCAGCTTGAATGAATAAGCATCGTAAATTTTTTCCAGCGGCGCCCATACCTTGGAAAATTCCAGTACCAGCAGCCGCCCTCCGGGTCGCAATATACGCAACATCTCGGACAGCGCCTGCTCTTTATGTGTCATGTTGCGCAAGCCAAAGGCTACGGTAACGATATCGAAATAACCATCAGGGAACGGCAATTTTTCGGCATCGCATTGCGCCACGGGCGCAATGATCCCTGCGTCCAGCAGGCGATCACGCCCCACGCTGAGCATGGCGTTATTGATGTCTGTGAGCCATACCTGCCCGCCGGTTTCGGTTTGCGTACCCACGCGGCGTGCAAAGGCTAAAGAAAGATCCGCCGTGCCACCCGCGACATCCAGCACACGCTCGCCCGGGCGCGGTGCGGCGATGTCAATGGCGAATTTTTTCCATACGCGGTGCAGGCCGAAGGACATGAGATCGTTCATGATGTCATATTTCGCCGCAACGGATGAGAACACCCCGGCGACGCGTTGCGCCTTGCTGTGTTCGTCGACGGTCTCAAATCCGAAGTGAGTTTTAGTCATGAGTTTTTGTCACCGGTGGCTGCCGCATCCGGTATTGGGTGGTATTTTTGGTGTCGATGCGTCACGGCTCGCCCCCGCAGCCGCTAGGCGTTCAAGATAATCGGCCCACAGTGCAGGCTGGTTGGCACCCAGGTAATGCAGCACGTCCCAGGAGAAAATGCCGCTATTGTGGCCATCTGAGAACGTGGGCTTAATGCCATAGCTGCCAACCGGTTCGAGTGCCAGAATCGCCACGTCGTGCTTTCCCGTTTGCAGTGTTTCCTGTCCTTTGCCGTGGCCGCGCACTTCAGCAGAAGGACTATACACACGAAGAAATTCAGCCGGTAACTGAAAATGGCTGCCATCATCAAAGGCAATTTCCAGCATGCACGATTTTTTGTGCAGGGTAATTTCGGTGGGGTTGGGGGTGGTGTGATCAAGGCCGGGCATGGGAGGTGTCACGCGATGTCACGTGGTAAACGGATCACCATGATAGCGCAGTCAACTGCGTGGCGGCATCGTGGACTAGAACTCGAGTGGATCGACGTCCACATGCCAGCGCAGCGTGCGGGGGCGTTTTAAGGTGTAAAGCGCAGTTTGCCATTGTGCCAGAAAATGCTGCAACGCCGGGCGGTTATCAGATTCCACCAGCAACTGAGCGCGTTCCAGCGCCATCAGCCGATGCAGACGCATCGGTACGGGTTCGTACAGCGTGATATAGCTGTCGGCGAAGGCCAGCGCAAAGTCACGGGCCTGGGCTAAAAAGGCCACTGACTCACCCATGGATCGGCTTTCGGCGCGCAGCATGGCCTGGAATGTGAACGGAGGAAAGCCGGCTGTTTTACGTTCCTCGAGTTGAGATTGTGCAAACCGGCTGTAGTCATGATCAATCAGTGCCTGATAGAGCGGATGGGTCGGGTATTCTGTTTGTATCAACACCTCACCAGGCAGATCGGCGCGGCCGCTACGGCCACCCACCTGCATGAGCTGCGCAAAGAGTCGTTCAGGCGCACGAAAGTCAGCCGCGAAGAGTGCTGCATCCGCACCGACAGCGCCGACCAAAGTGAGCTTGGGGAAATCATGCCCTTTGGCCAGCATTTGGGTGCCAATCAGAATATCCACCTCACCTGCGTGAATGCTCGCCAAGAGCGCCTGCCATTTTTTAGCGCTATTCGCAGAATCACGGTCAACACGCAAAATACGCGCCTGCGGAAAGCGTTCGATCAACGCCGATTCAAGTCGTTGGGTACCGCGTCCAAAAGGCTGCAAATCGACATTGCCACAATCCGGGCAGGCGTGAGGAATCGCGGTCTCAAACCCGCAATGATGGCAGCGCAAATGTTTATCTGCCAGATGCACCACCAGATTGGCAGCGCAATGCTGACAGCGGGAAATCCAGCCACAGGCAGGGCATGCCAGCACCGGGGCGTAGCCGCGTCGATTCAGAAACACCAGGCTTTGTTCGCCACGGCCTAGTCGTTGTTCGAGTGCGTTAATGAGCGCAACACTTAAGCCTTCTTGTAATTTTTCGCGGCGCGTATCGATGGTGCGCACGATGGGCGGTGCTTCAGCAACAGCGCGGAGCGGCAGGGTTAACATGTGATAGCGTCCGGCTAAAGCATGATGAAAACTTTCCAGTGACGGGGTGGCCGAGCCAAGAACAATCGGGCAGTTTTGTTGATGCGCCCGCCAAATGGCCAGATCGCGCGCCGAATAACGCACACCGTCTTGCTGTTTGAATGAGGCATCGTGCTCCTCGTCCACAATAATCAGCCGCAAGCGGGGCAGGGGGGTAAATATCGCCAGCCGCGTACCGAGCACAATCTCAGCGTTTCCGGTGAGCGCATCAAGAAACCCACGGGCGCGGGCGGCATCAGCCACACTGCTGTTGGCAACCACCAAATGGGCGTGCGGCAAGCGCGCCCGTACGCGACTTTCAAGTTGCGGTGTGAGTGCAATTTCAGGCACCAGCATCAACGCTTGCCTCCCCTGCGCTAAGGTTGCCTCTATGGCGCGTAAATACACTTCGGTCTTGCCGCTGCCGGTAACCCCATGCAGCAAAAAGGTTTGAAAGGCCGTTGTGCTGACAATCTGTTCGACAGCGGCTTGTTGTGCAGCTAACAAGGAAGGCAAACAAACAGTCGAAGCTGGTTTAGATTCGTGTTTGGCTGATACAGCATTTAGATCTTTTTTTGCCTTTTGGGGGCGAGGGTGTTTGCCGCGCCGAAGCATAGGGGGCAATGCAAACGCCATGACTTCACCAAGCGGTGCTTGGTAGTAGCGCGCGCAAAATTCACACAACGCCAGCCAGTCGGTGGGTAAAGGCGGTATGTCGCGCAAAATTGCCGTGACCGGCTTTAACTTATCTACCGGCTGTTCACTGGTTGCTATCCAATCGACAATGACACCCATGCGCAAGCTCCGACCAAAGGGCACGCTAACGCGGTAGCCAATATCGCTGGCACTTGCCCCGGGCGCCAGATAATCAAACAATCGGAGTAGAGGCAGATCGAGGGCGACGCGGACGATGCTCATATTGCATCAATCAGTTGCTTGCGATAGCTCGAAAAAATGTTGCTAAAGTGTTGCAACTGGCTGTAGTAATGGAGAAAAATTCTTACCCACAAAAACTGTGGATAACTTTGTGAGTAAACACCCAGGAAAACACTCAAGCCATGGTTCTGTAAGGCAATTGACTTATTTGTGCAAAATTTGATCAAAATAAATGTGTTTTAAAACAATAAGTTAATTAATTTTCTAGGACGCTTCCATTCAGTGGCGCTCAATACCACCCGTTCGTTGTTTTTGTGCATAAGTCAACCATGACAGGCTAATTTTGGGTGGCTTTAGTGGCTTGCCTGGTGGGCTTTTCAAGCAGGCTTCAGACCGATTTGATTGTCTCGCAAGGGACTGCAAAATCAATCGGCTGAAGACCCTTGTAGAGGATAGTTGTGCACCGCATGAATTAAGACGCTGACATTTTCAGGCGGGGTAAATTGTGAAATGCCATGGCCCAAATTAAACACGTGGCCCGTGCCCTCGCCAAATTGGCTCATCACGCGGTGCGCTTGGGCAGCCACTTTATCGGGCGATGCAAACAACGCCATAGGATCTAGATTACCCTGCAAGGCCACGCGATTTCCTACGCGAGCGCGGGCTTCGCCCAAATGGGTGGTCCAATCCAGCCCGATGGCGTCGCATCCTGTATCCGCAATGGCTTCCAGCCATTGGCCGCCACCTTTGGTAAATACAATACATGGCACGCGCTGGCCATCATGCGACCGCTTGAGGTCGGCAAGAATGCGCCGCATGTAAGCGAGCGAGAATTCGTGATAGGCTGCGTGCGATAACACCCCACCCCAAGAATCGAAAATCATCACGGCTTGGGCGCCGGATTCAATTTGCGCATTCAGGTAGTTCACTACCGCTGTGGCGGTGACATCAAGAATACGATGGAGTAAATCAGGCCGATCGTACAACATGGTTTTGATGGTGCGATAGTCAGCCGAGGCTCCGCCTTCCACCATATAACAAGCCAGCGTCCAAGGACTGCCAGAAAAACCAATCAGGGGCACGCTATTACCCAAGGCACGACGAATTTCAGCGACAGCATCCATCACGTAGCGCAAATGGACGTTTGGATCTGGCGCGGTGAGATCGCGAATTTCCCATTCGTTGCGTAGGGGGCGCTCGAACTTTGGCCCTTCGCCCTCGGCAAAGTAAAGCCCCAAACCCATGGCATCGGGCACGGTCAAAATGTCTGAAAACAAAATCGCCGCATCCAGATCAAAGCGTGCCAATGGCTGCAGAGTGACTTCGCAGGCTAGCTGAGGATTTTTGCACAAGTTAAGAAAGCTGCCCGCCCGCCGCCGCGTTTCGTTGTATTCCGGCAGGTATCGTCCGGCCTGGCGCATGAGCCAGACTGGCGTATGGGTCACAGGTTCGCGTAACAGTGCGCGCAAAAAAGTATCGTTTTGGGGGCGGGTCATGGAAAAATTTCAGCAAGGGAAAGGCCGAATTATCGCACTACAGTGAAACTGCAGTGAATCGACAACGACACGCCTCCGCAGCCCGAGCGTAACGCTGCTTCATAACGAGTAAAGGTCGGGCTAGCGCAAGCCGAGGTCTTTAAGTTTGCGATAAAGATGTGTGCGCTCCAGCCCGGTTTTTTCTGCCAGACGCACCATATTGCCATCCACTTGCGCGAGATGGTGTCCGAAGTAAATGCGCTCGAAGGCTTCTCGCGCTTCGCGTAAGGGTTGCTGGATGATTTCTGGGGCTAGTTGTTGTCTTAATTGGCCTGGCTCGCCTGCGGGGGCGAGAAGCTGACGCACTTCTTCGGCAGAAATTTCTTCGCTGAGCGCTGCCACCGCAAGTGATTTCACCGCCGCGCGAAGGGCTGGGTAGCCCTCGGCCCACGAATGATGGCGCAAGGTATTTAACGCCCCGGTGGAAAAGCGGCGCAGGGGAACAGCTTCTTCTTCGGCCAAAAAACTCAACAAATGCGTGGCAATGTCGGGCACTTCTTCTTTTAGTTCAGCCAGTGCGGGCACACCCAGTACAGACTCGAACAGGCGGTTGACGTCGCTTTCTTCCCATCCGTGCGTCACTAGGCTAGCCGCGTCATGCGTGGTGCCAACAACCAGGCGCAACCGATATTTAGTTAATCGTTCGGCGGCAAAGCACAGATTTTTTTGCTGCAAACGGTTTAGCCGTGCCAACTCTTCGCACCATAACAAGCCATCGGCGAGCGATTCAAGCTTTTCTAATTCGAGCGGCTCGACTTCATTCGACAGATCAAGCAAGGGCTTGTTGGCGGCTTGCGCGGTGAGGGCGACAAGCTCAACGATGCCGCCAGGAGCGGAGCGCAGCAGGAGCAAAGGGCTGCTGGAGAGCAATTGCTCGAAGCGCCGTTTTAAATCACGCAACGCACCGGGGCGGGTAAAGGCCGCGAGCGATAGCCCGCTGCGGTGTTTTCGGCTGCCCCGCTCGAGCGATTTTTTTACGGTCTGCAACAGCTTTTGCATGCCGATGGGCTTTTCCAGAAAATCCAGCGCGCCGATGCGCGTGGCTTCTACTGCTGTATCAATCGTGGCATGGCCGGACATCATCACCACGGGCACATTGAGCTGGCCATGAGCCGCCCATTCTTTGAGCAGACTGATGCCGTCGACTTCTGGCATCCAGATATCGAGGAGGATCAAATCGGGTTGCGCCCCAGCGCGCGCTACTTTGGCGCTGGCAGCATTTTCTGCGAGCACAACGTCATAGCCTTCATCGCGAAGAATTTCTGAGAGCAACTCGCGAATGCCAATTTCATCATCGACTATGAGTATTTTTGACATATCTATCCTGTGGTTGTCTGTTTATCACCAGCGATCAGCAGCCACAAGCTGACTTCACCGCCGCCATCGTGGTTGGCCAGGCGGATTTCTCCGCCGTGGTCATCAATGATTTTTTTCACAATCGCCAAGCCCAAGCCCGTGCCCTTGGTTTTGGTGGTTACATAGGGTTCAAACGCGCGTGCCAGCATTTGGGGTGAAAAGCCTGCGCCGTTATCGTGCAGGGTGAGACGCACGCGGTGGTTGTCTTGTTCGATGCGAATATCGATGCGCGGCCGGGCGATATTCGCCAACGCATCTTGCGCATTGGCGAATAGATTGTGCAGCACTTGGCGCAGCTGATTGGCATCGGCGAGAACATTAAAAAAAGTCGGCACCCCAAGGGCACTTTCCCGCAAAGAGACTGGCTTCTCGATACCTTCGGGGTGCGCTGGTGATACGGTGAATTGGATCGGTGTATTTTCGTACAGGGCCAGCACATCGATAACCAGCGCACGTAAATTCACCACGGTGCGCTGTGGGGGTGGTGTGCGGGCGTAATCGCGAAAATCATTAACCATGTTTTTTAGCGCTTCTACTTGAGTAATGATGGTGTTGGTAGCGCGTTCAAGTAGCGCGCGGGAAGGACCATCCAGCGCAGCGCTGAGCTTCATTTGTAACCGTTCAGCAGATAGCTGAATGGGCGTGAGCGGGTTTTTTATTTCATGCGCCAGACGTTGCGCAACTTCAGCCCAGGCGGCAGAGCGTTGCGCCGAGATCAAGCGCGTGATGTCGTCAAACACCACGACAAACCCGCCACCACCGGTGGTAGGTAGCGCAGTACCGCGTATGAGCAGCGTTTGCGGTGCATGATTGTCGTGATTAAGGTCGAGTTGCTGCTGCCATTCTTCGCCGTACCGGGTAAAGCGATCGATGATGGCGGTAGCAAGTGCTTGATGACGCGGCCAGTCAGCGAGCGGTATTTTTTCAAATGCCACCAGTTCATCCTGCAAAATGGTCAGTGCCCCACGATTCGCTGCGCGCAAATGAAGATCAGGGCTGAAAGCAAGCACGCCCGCAGATAAATTGCCCAGCACACTTTCCAGATAGGCTTGTGCGGCTTCGGTTTTTTCCCGATGAAGATTGGCTTCTGCACGGGCGTCGCTTAATTGGCGGGTCATGTTGTTGAACGAACGTGTCAAAAGCCCCAGTTCATCGGAGGTTTCAATGATGGTGCGCGGGGTGAAATCGCCCGCGGAGACTGCGCGAGTGCCCTCAGCCAGAATCAGCAGAGGTTGCGCTAAGTGTTCTGCGAGAAGAAACGCCAGTGCTACAGCTGCGAACAAGGCCAACATCAAGGTGAGCGTCAAGGTCAGCGTGTAGATGCGCTTGAGGCCACTGCGTCCTAATTGCAGTTCTTGATAATTGCGGTAACCGGCTTCAACATTGCTGGCATTTTTAGCAATCGCCGGAGGAACCCGTTGGGTCAATTGCAGAATGCGTGGTTCAAATTCGAGCAAATGTGTCGTGTGGGCAACCACCGGTACGAGGGTGCGGATCATCAAGCCTTCGTTATCTTCACTAACGAACGCCATGCCGCGCCCGTTGCGTGCGCTGCGTAGTTGGCTGATGCTGGGCAGCGGTGGCAAGAGGTTGTGCAAGTCATCTGCACTGCTGGTGACAACCTGGCCGGAGAGCGTCAGCAATGTGGCAGTGTCGACATCCATTTGTTCGCGCAGATGGTTGAACTGACTTGGTGGCGTCTGGCCATCGCCGAGTTCCAAGGCGGCCCGGTGTGTCTTTTCCAGTAAATCGTCTTGCAGATTATCGAGCACGCTACGGCCGAGTTCCAGCCCGCCTTCTAACGCCTGGTCAACCCGCACATCAAACCAGGAGTCGATGCTGTTAACGGCAAATTGCATGGAGACGGCATACACCAGCGCACCCGGCAGCACGGCCATCAAGGCCAGCATAACCAGCAGGCGCGATTTGAGGCGTGCGCCAAAAATGCCTGCTTTAAAGTCGCGCCGCAAGCGGATGAGTTGGACAGTGACCATGACCAGCATACCCAGTGCGGCGAGCCCATTAAATGCCAACAGCCAGGGGTAATACTGCGCAAAGAAGGCAGTGTTGCCCGAGGTGAATGCCAGCAAAAAAAGCAGCACCGCCGCTAAAGCTGCCGCCAGTATGAGCGCCAGCTTCATGGAGCGGCCCCTGTCGAGGGGGCGGTAAATTGCCACTGCAAGGTTTTGGCGTCGATGCGCCAGTCGTTGTCGGTGATGGCGTCGATCTGAAATGGCTTGGGCAATTGGCTGTGGTCAAGCGATAAACGCACGCGGGCGATATACGTTTCGCCTGGAGTGATAGCACGTCGTTCAACGAGGGGTAGCGCATGGACGCGCGCCAAAACACGCAAGGCCTCATTCAGCGTGTTGAAGCTTTGATACAAACTACTACTGCCTTCTTGGGCGCCTTGAGCTACGCGAGCTACGCGATATTGGCGTGTGAGCCCGTGGTAACTCAGGCGATAGGTCAGATTGCGCGTGGCGATGTGCTCGTTGCTCCAGTATTTTCTGGGCCGCTCGAGCACCGCTTCAAAATCAAAGTAAAGCGGGATGCCGTGAGTCACAACGTCGTCCAGGCGGCGGCCAAGATCAATGTTGAATTCGGCGGTGAGTGTGTAACTTTCCTCACCTGACGCAATGCTTGCCCGCTGTGCTTCAATGCTGCCTGCGAGCACCACAGATACGAAGCCGGGCAGTAGCAGAAAGAGTGACAATAGCAGCAGGCACGGACGCATGAAGGCCGCAAGTGAGGTCATAGGTGCGCCGTGCAAAACCGGTCGCGTTGCGCGTAAGCGAGTGTTAATTTTTTTGCAGAAGCGCGTAAAAAAAGCCGTCATGGTCGGCATGGGGCAAAAGCTGCACGGAAGGCGCGCCATCAATGGCTAGGCGCTGGGCATCGGCATGACGGCCGATAAACGCGGCCACCTGTTCTTCATTTTCAGCAGCAAATAAAGAACAGGTGGCATAGAGCATTTTGCCACCGCTAGCGAGTGTGTGCCAGAGGGCGTCAAGAATGCGGACTTGCGTGACAGCGAAACCCTCGATATCGCTGACGCGACGGAGCCATTTGGCATCTGGATGACGCCGCACGACGCCAGAGGCTGAGCAGGGGACATCGGCCAGAATGCGATCAAACGGCTGGCCATTCCACCAGATGGTGGGCGTGCGAGCGTCACCCGTGCACACGCGAACATTGTCCGAGAGCAAGCCGAGGCGGACAAGGTTTTCCGTGATTCGTGCGGCGCGTGCGGCGTCGGCGTCAAGCGCGAGCAGTTGCAGGTCGGCGAGCTCAAGTAGATGCGCAGCCTTGCCGCCAGGTGCAGCGCACGCATCCAGCACCCGCTGGCCGGGATGCACATCCAGCAGCAGTGCAGCACGCTGGGCACCGGCGTCTTGCACTGAGCACAGGCCTTCGTGAAAGCCGGGGATTTGTTCTATCGGCACGGGCTTATCGAGTTGCCATGCCGCGTCGCCCACGGCGTGCGTGGTTAATCCGGCGGCTGTGAGTTGCGCTGAAAAGTCGGCGCTGGTGATACGGCGCTGATTGACTCGCAGCGTCATGGGAGGGTGCGTATTGTTGGCAGCAAGAATGGCTTGCCAGTGGTGCGGATGATCTTTTTTCAGTCGCGTGATCCACCAGGCTGGGTGCTGGTGGTGCGCTACGGGGTTTTCTTTTGCACGCGCTAGTAGTTCATCTTGACGGCGTAAAAAGTTGCGTAGCACGCCATTTACCAAGCCTTTGAAATTACCTGCGGCCAAACGCGATGCCACAGTGACGGCTTGATCCACAATCGCGTAGGCGTGTTCCGGGCGAGCTTCCAGACGATTGAGTGTAATTAACAACAAGCAGCGTATCTGCACATCAGCTACAGGTTTATTCATCAATTGCGCAAGAAAAAAATCCTCACGGCCAAAGCTACGCAAGGTGGAATAGGCCAAATCCATCACTGCCGCGCGCAAGGGGCCGGTGAGCGGGGTTTTGGTAAGTGCGGTTTCGGCAAGTGCGGCATCCAGCGTGCGGCCGGAAAGGACAGCGGCCAAGAGATCAGCCGCGCCCAGGAGGGCTGCCGCAAGAGGGGCAGAGCGGGAAGCTTGTTCAGTCATGACAGTAGTCTACCGTGGCAGGCTATCGCCATGGCTTTCTTTGCGCTTGGCAAATGTTGCACCCATGCAACATGGGCCGCAACGACTACAGCACTACAGCACCAAGGCACGCAAGCGTGCAATGCGCTCTTCGGTTGCCGGGTGGGTCGAAAACAATCCGCGCAAACCACCGCCAGAGAGCGGATTCATGATCATCATCTGTGCAGTTTCCGGGTGTGCGTCTGCCGTTGCCATTGGAATGCCACGCGCGTAGGAATCGATTTTTGCCAGCGCGTCAGCGAGTGCTAAAGGTTCGCCAGAAATTTCAGCGCCACCACGATCCGCCTCAAATTCACGCGCACGCGAAATCGCCATTTGAATCAGGCTGGCCGCCAAGGGGGCCAGGATCATCACCAGAATGCCGACCAGCGGATTGGTTGAACGTCCCGAGGAGTCGCGGTTGCCAAAGAACATGGCAAAATTGGCCAGCATCGAAATCGCCCCCGCCATGGTGGCGCTGATCGTGGAAATCAAAATGTCGCGGTGCTTCACATGCGTCAGCTCGTGCGCCATGACGCCGCGCAACTCACGCGCCGAGAGCAGGTTCAAAATACCGGACGTCGCGGCAACGGCAGCATGTTCGGGGTTGCGTCCCGTGGCAAAGGCATTCGGCTGCGCCTCGTCGATCAGATAGACGCGCGGCATGGGCAATTCGGCGCGCGCCGCGAGTTCTTTCACCATGTTGTACAAATAAGGCGAGCTGGCCTCATCGACTTCTTGCGCGTTATACATGCGCAGCACCATTTTGTCAGAGAACCAGTAAGAAAAGACATTCATCGCGCCGCCCAGCAACAGCGCCAGCAACATGCCTTGCGCGCCACCCAGCATAGCGCCAATGGCACCGAACAAGGCTGTAATTCCCGCCATCAGAATCGATGTTTTTAACCAGTTGCCGAACATGTGTTTCACTCCTGCGTAGTCACAATGGATTCCAGCTTTCAAGCTATCCAAGGTACCCAAGAACAGATGGGGGTACAGCGGACGCTGATTGTATTGCCTGTATTTAGATCGGAGCGGGTAAAGAAAATTCAATCCTCAGCACATGATTTTCGCTCCATTTTCATCTTGATGTGGGTGTCATTCCCAATTTTCGTTACATTTTTGCGCTACATCGCGCTACCATTGCATCGCGGAAGGTCAGCATTATGAACCGCGTGCAGAGTACGCTATCTTTAACTATTACAATCTCAGGGAGGATCGTCTGATGTCTATCATTTTTCAATCGTTGAGCCGGACAGTGATTGCCGGTATTGTGATACTTGCCCTGCTGCTGTTTTTTGTGGGCAATGGGCTAACCAATGGTGTCGCGCACGCCATCGGCTTGCGTTGGTTGCATGTAGGCAGTGGGGTGATGTGGATTGGTTTGCTTTGGTATTTCAATTTTGTGCAAATCCCGTCCATGCCGAAAATTCCGGATGAGCAAAAGCCCGCCATCAGTAAAGTGATTGCCCCCGCCGCGTTGTTCTGGTTCCGTTGGTCGGCGCTGGCAACGGTGGTGACGGGTCTGCTGGTTGCTTGGAATGCCCATTATCTGGTGCAGGCACTGACTCTGGCCGATCCGGCGCGCACGATTGGTATTGGTATGTGGCTGGCGCTGCTGATGGCGTTCAATGTCTGGTTCATCATTTGGCCGAATCAGAAAAAAGCGCTGGGCATTGTGGTGGTCGAAGCGGCTGAAAAAGCCAAGGCAGCACGCATGGCCATGCTGACGTCGCGCTTTAACACGATGCTGTCTGTCGCCATGCTGTACTGCATGGTCGCCCAGCAAAACGGCGGCCTGTAAAACGCTGCCGAGGTTGCTAAACCGCCTAAGGCCCGCCGCATGGCGGGCTTTTTTATTCCGGAAACTTTATTCTAAAAGCAGTGGGCTGCCGCGTAAAAAGTCGGCGCTGGTGAGACGGCGGCCACCGGGTTTTTGCAGCTCGATTAAGCGTAAAGCGCCGTGGCTGGCTGCGATGACGATGCCATCTGCATCCGCCGCAAGAATCTGGCCGGGGCTGCCGCAGCCCTCCACTGCTTCTGCACGCCATACCTTGATGAGTTCGCCGGCCAGCGGCAGGGTGGCACCGGGAAAGGGATTGAAGGCGCGGATTTTGCGCGCCAGCACATCGGCTGGCTGTGTCCAGTCTAGCTGCGCTTCGGCTTTGCTGATTTTTGCGGCATAGGTTGTGCCCGTTGCGGACTGAGGTTTGGGCGTCAGCGCATCACGTTGCGCCAGCGCGGCGACGATCAGGCGTGCACCGAGCGTGGACAGCCGGTCATGCAGCTCGCCCGCCGTCTCCTCAGCGCCGATTTCCAGTTTTTCTGCCAGCAGCATGGCGCCGGTATCCAGCCCGGCCTCCATTTGCATGATGGTCACGCCGGCCTCTTTATCCCCCGCTTCGATGGCGCGCTGAATCGGTGCCGCACCGCGCCAGCGCGGCAAGAGCGAGGCGTGAATATTGAGGCAGCCGTGGCGCGGAATATCCAGCACGGCTTGCGGCAGAATCAGACCATAGGCGACCACTACCATCACGTCAGCAAAGGCGGCGCGCATCGGTTCATGCGTGGCCGGGTCTTTCAGGCGTTCGGGTTGAAACACCGGCAGGCTGTGCGCGAGGGCCAGTTGTTTAACTGCTGAAGGCTGTAGCTGCAAGCCCCGCCCAGCAGGTCGATCGGGCTGAGTGAGCACTAGCGGCACGTCGTGTCCGGCCGCGAGTATGGCCGCCAGCGCCTGTGCGGCAAAATCCGGCGTGCCGGCGAAAATTATCCGCATTACAGCGTGGCCCGCGCTTGCTTGACGAGTTTTTCCTTGATGCGCTGTTGTTTGAGACGGGAAAGATAGTCAACGAACACCTTGCCATTCAGATGGTCAATTTCATGCTGAATGCACACCGCCAATAAGCCGTCTGCGGCGAGCTCGAAGGCTTGGCCGTCTAGCCCCAATGCTTTGACGGTGACTTCTTCGGCACGGGTGACCGATTCGTAAATGCCGGGCACTGATAAGCAGCCTTCTTCACTTTCGCAGGCACCCGATTTATCAATTATTTCCGGGTTGATAAAAACCTGCAATTTGGATTTGCTATCGGTGACATCAATGACAATCAGGCGAATATGATGATCTACCTGTGTTGCCGCAAGACCAATGCCGGGTGCGGCATACATGGTTTCTGCCATGTTGGCGGCTAGCTTGCGAATGCGATCGTCAATCGAGGTGATCGGGGTCGCTTTTTTGTGCAAGCGCGGGTCGGGATAACGCAAAATGGGTAATAAGGCCATGAAAAAACTCTTGAAAGAATTGATACCGGAAGAATTGTCGGGCAGAATCGGGCGAATTAAACGGTACCCTAAGACATATCCCTGTTCCAGACACCCGGCCGGAGGTCATACCATGCATCGCATTATATCTGTCCTACTCTGTTGTATTTCAACCACCTTAGTCTACGCCCAGCCTACCGAATCGCTGGCGCTTGCTGACGGTGCGCCAGAGCGGTACACCGTGGTGCGCGGGGATACGCTGTGGGGATTGTCGTCCAAATACCTGAAAGACCCTTACCGCTGGCCAGCATTATGGAGAATGAATGCGCAAGAGGTTAAAAATCCACACTGGATTTATCCGGGCCAGATTTTGGTGCTGGATAAAAGCGGGCGTGAACCACGGTTGACGATCGCTACCGGGAAAACTGAAAAACTATCGCCACGTGAGTATATCGAGCCTGCAAACAAGGCGATTCCGGCGATTCCTCCGCAAGACATTGAGCCTTTTTTATCGCAGCCTTTGGTGGTTGATAAAGCCAGCATGGAGGGCGCGCTACGCGTGATTGGCTTGCAGGATAATCGAGTTATTGCCGGTGCCGGCGATACGATTTACACAACATCGGCAGCGGCGGCTACCGGTTCGGCGGCTACGGGGCCTACGTGGCAAGTGTTTCGCGCGGGCAAACCCCTCAATGATCCCGAGACAAAAGAAACGCTGGGTTTTGAGGCGCTGTATATCGGCACTGCGCGTATGACGACGCAAGGCGAAGTGACGTCCTTTCGCTTGCTGACGACAAAAGAAGAAGTACTCGCTGGCGATTTGTTGTTGCCTGCCCCACGGATGGATGTGGTGAGCTATACCCCGCATGCCCCTGAGCAAGTGATTAAAGCGCGGGTGTTGTCAATTTATGGCGGGGTTTATTATGGTGGGCCGCAAGCGGTGGTAGTCTTGAATCGGGGAAAAAAAGACGGTATTGAGGCGGGCCATGTGCTGGTGATAGACAAGGCGGGCGTTACGTTGGATGACCGTTATCAAGGCGAGAAAAAAACCTACACCTTGCCCGATGCACGCAATGGCCTGGTGTTTGTTTTCCGTGTCTTTGATCGTGTCGCCTATGCTTTGGTGATGAGTGCGCAACAGCCCGTGGTCGTTGGCGACGCGGCGCATACGCCCTGAACATCACGTCATATTTCCTGTGGGCTACACGATGAATGAAGTGGAGCGTGTGGCGCTGGCGAGCTGGCTGCGCTTAACGCATGTGCCCGGCGTGGGTAATGGCGCGCGGAGGGCATTGCTCAAGGCGTTTGGGTTGCCTGGAGCAATTTTCGCTGCCAGCCATGCAGCACTTGCTGCTGTGGTGGGACCTGCGTTAGCCGAGCGGGTGCAAAGCCCTGAGCCAACGGCGGCTATTGAGGCGGCGCTGGCGTGGGTCGAGCAGCCAGGTAATCATCTACTCACCCTGGCAGACGCGGAATATCCGCCCAGCTTATTAACAGCGGACGACCCTCCGTTAGTGCTGTACGTGCGCGGGCGTTTGGAACTGCTTGCGCAGCCCATGTTTGCCGTGGTCGGTAGCCGCAACGCCACCGCACAAGGCGAGCGCGACGCCGAGGCGTTTGCAGCGGCCTTAGGCCAGGCTGGACTGACGGTGGTAAGCGGGTTGGCGTTAGGGATTGACGCCGCTGCGCACCGGGGTGGTCTAAGCACGACGGCCGGAACGGTGGCGATCATCGGCACGGGGGCTGATCGCTTGTATCCGGCGCGTAATGAAGCGTTGGCCCGCGAAATTGTGGCAAACGGGGTGATTTTGAGTGAATTTGCGTTGGGTACGCCCGCGCTGGCGGCCAACTTTCCACGCCGTAATCGGCTGATCGCTGGCCTGGGGTTGGGCTGTCTGGTGGTTGAAGCCGCGCCTAAAAGCGGTTCGCTCATTACCGCACGTCTAGCGGCTGAAGCTGGGCGTGACGTGTTTGCCATTCCCGGTTCGATCCACTCGCCCCTCGCACGCGGATGCCACCAATTGATTCGTCAAGGCGCGAAACTGGTTGAATCAGCGCAGGACATTCTGGAAGAGTTGCGCTGGAGCCGCACGCCAACTGAAAAAGCCGGCACCCCAAGGGTATTTCCCTCGGGGCGGGCTGGTGAGACGGCGATAAAAGCAAATGAAAGCGAAGAGCAGGTGCTTACTTTATTGGGCCGCACACCCTGTGATCTGGACACCTTGGCCACCCGCAGTGACTTGACGCCGGCGGCACTTCTTGCCATCCTGTTACCATTGGAACTTGTCGGCCGTGTTGCGCAGCTGCCCGGCGGCCTCTATCAGCGATTGGACTGACACCATGATGGAAATCCTTGTTTACCTCTTTGAAAACTATCTTCCCGACACCTGCCCACCGGCTGGCGTGTTGGCGAAAAGGCTCTCGGCCGCTGGCTTTGAGACCGACGACATCAGTGCGGCCCTATCATGGATGGATGGCCTGGCGGCTGAGCATCAGGCATCGTGCGACTCGCCCGCCGCAGGGTCGATCCGAATTTATGACGAGGAAGAGCAAGCGCGCTTGTCGACCGAATGCCGTGGGTTTATCAGCTTTCTTGAACAGTGTGCCGCGATTGATGCCCCGCTGCGTGAAGCCATCATTGAGCGCGCGCTGGCCTTGCCAGACAATGAAATCAGCCTGGACCGCTTCAAGATTGTCGTGCTCGCCATGATTTGGCGCACACGGCATGAAGTCGATGCTTTGGTCTTAGAAGAGCTCTTGGCAGAAGAGGTTGATGAGGCCGATCTGGAGATTGGCGAAGACGTTACCCGCATCCTGCTTAACTAACACCGCTTGCGTGATGTTACGAGCCGCGCTTATGATGCGCCGCTCTTGATACGCGTCGCCTACAGATATGACCAAGCAACTTATCATCGCCGAGAAACCTTCCGTCGCCCAGGATATCGCCAAGGCATTGGGCGGCATGGGTGAAAAATTCGAGCGCACGGGGGACTATTTCGAGAGCGAAAACTATGTGCTCTCTTCGGCCATCGGCCATTTGCTGGAACTGGTTGTACCGGAAGAATATGAGGTCAAGCGCGGCAAATGGAGCTTTGCGCATTTGCCTGCGATTCCGCCCCATTTTGCACTGAACCCGATTGAGCGCACCCAGGAACGGTTAAAGCTGTTGACGCGCCTGATCAGGCGCAAGGATGTCACGGGTCTCGTTAATGCCTGTGATGCGGGACGCGAAGGCGAACTGATTTTCCGTTACGTTGTCCAGCATGCGTTGGGCGAGAAGCAAAAGCCGGTGCGTCGGCTGTGGCTGCAATCGATGACGCCGACAGCGATCCGCGATGGCTTCGCGCATCTGCGCACTGACGCCGAAATGCGACCACTGGCCGATGCCGCGCGTTGCCGTTCGGAAGCCGACTGGCTGATCGGCATCAATGGCACGCGCGCCATGACGGCGTTCAACTCGAAGGAAGGTGGTTTCTACAAGACACCCGTCGGCCGTGTGCAAACGCCCACGCTGGCCATCATGGTCGAGCGCGAGCGCCGCATTAAAAGTTTCATTTCGCGCGACTATTGGGAAGTGGAGGCGGAATTTCAATGTGTGGCTGGTACCTATCGTGGCCGCTGGATCGACGAGAAATTCAAAAAAGAAGACGATGAACACGCTCGCGCTGAACGCTTGTGGGCGCAAGCACGCGCTGACGCCATCCGCACCAAATGCCTGGGTCAGCACGGGATGGTCGAAGAGGAAAGCAAACCCAAGACCGAAGCCTGCCCGATGCTTTACGATCTGACTTCGCTGCAGCGCGAAGCCAACAGTCGTTTTGGCATCTCAGCAAAAAACACCCTGGGCCTGGCGCAAGCGTTGTACGAAAAGCACAAGGCGCTGACTTATCCGCGGACCGACAGCCGCCATCTGCCTGAAGATTATCTGGGCACCGTCAAGGAAACGCTGGGTTCAATGGCCGAGACGTCCTACGCGCCCTTTGCTGGCATGATTTTGAAAAGCGGTTGGGTGCACCCGAACAAACGCATTTTCAACAATGCGAAAGTATCCGATCACTTTGCCATTATTCCTACTGGCACGGTGCCGAAAACGCTCTCGGAACCCGAGCAGAAAATTTACGATCTGGTCACCAAACGCTTTCTCGCCATTTTTTATCCAGCCGCTGAATACAACATCACTACGCGCATGACGCGTGTTGAAAATGAAGTCTTCAAGACCGAAGGCAAAGTGCTGATAACGCCGGGCTGGCTTGCCGTGTATGGCAAAGAGTCGCAGGAAGATGATGAGAATCCAAACCTGCCGCCGCTGGAAAAGAACGAGCGCGTCTGGGCCAAGGATGTCGAAGTCAAAGCCAAAACCACCCAGCCGCCGCCACGTTTTTCAGAGGCCACGCTGCTCACCGCGATGGAAGGCGCCGGCAAGCTGATCGAAGACGAAGAGCTGCGTGAAGCCATGGCCGAACGCGGCCTGGGCACACCAGCAACGCGCGCGGCGACCATCGAAGGCTTGATTGCGGAGGAATACATTCACCGCAATGGCCGCGAATTGCAGCCGACGGCGAAGGCTTCATCGTTGTTATTCGCGCTGGAAAATCTCGGTGTCGATGAAATCCGCTCGCCTGAGCTAACCGGCGAATGGGAACACAAACTGCGTGAGATGGAACATGGCCGCTTGCCACGTGATGAGTTCATGAGCCATATCATGGACAAGACGCGCGAGATGGTCGAGCGCATCAAGACCGGCGAGCTGCCTGATGCCGCTTTTTCAACGCTGAAAACTCCCTGCCCCAAATGCGGTGGTGTGATTCAGGAGAACTACAAAAAATTTCAGTGCAAATCTTGCGATTACAGCCTGTGGAAGGTCGTCGCCAGCCGCCAGTGGGAACCTGAGGAGATGGATGAACTCCTCAGCCGCCGCGTCATCGGCCCGCTACAAGGCTTTCGCAGCAAGATGGGGCGGGCTTTCGCGGCGATGATCAAACTCAAGGAGGATCACACGCCTGAATTCGATTTCGGCCAGTCGGATGCTGAGGCCGACGAAGCGGTGGATTTCTCCGGCCAGGAGTCACTGGGCGCTTGCCCCAAATGTGCGGCGCGCGTGTTTGAACACGGCATGGCGTATGTCTGCGAAAAAGCCGTGGGTGCGGCGAAGAGTTGCGATTTCCGTTCCGGCAAGGTGATCCTGCAACAGGAAATTGCGCGGGAAGAAATGCAAAAGTTGCTGGAAACCGGCAAGACCAGCTTGCTCAGGGGATTTATTTCCAACAAGACGCGGCGCAAGTTTTCTGCCTTTTTGATGCGTGACGCCGCCACCGGCAAGGTGAGTTTCGAGTTCGAGCCGCGTGTAGCGAAAGCGGGAGCGAAGCCGGCGACAAAGCCCGCTGCAAAGCCCGCGGAGAAAATCGCCGCAAAAGTCGGCGCGGGTGAGACGGCGGCAAAGCCGGTTAAAGCCAAGGCCAAGGCCAGTGCCGCGAAAAAGACTCCAGCAACCAAGCGCGCCACCAGGAAGACGTAGTGATTCCAGCCACGGCGCAGGCGGTTCTCGATTTCTGGTTTCTGCCTGCGAGTGACCGTGACCATAACCGCTACCGTGCCGAATGGTTCCGCAAAGATGTTGTCTTCGACGCGGCGATTCGCGCAGGCTTTTCAGCGGATGTTGAAGCGGCGCTAACTGGGCAGCGGCATTCGGCGGATGCCTCTGAGGAGCAGCTCGCACACATCCTGTTACTTGACCAATTCACGCGCAACATTTTTCGCAATACGCCACGTGCGTTTGCGGGGGACGCGCAAGCGCTGGCGCTGGCAAACGCGCTGGTGGGCAATGGCCGTGATCTGGCCTTGCCGCCGTTCATGCGCTGGTTCGCTTATTTACCTTTCGAGCACAGCGAATCGCTGGCCGATCAGGAGCGCGCTGTCGTTCTCTTCACTCGTCTGCACGCTGATGCGTCAATTACCACGGACGCTGCTGATTCTGCGTCGTTTGCTGCCGCATTCGCTGTCGCGCTTGATTATGCGATTCGGCACCGAGATGCCATCGCGCGCTTCGGCCGCTTTCCGCATCGCAATGCCATCCTCGGGCGCGTCTCGACGACTGAAGAGCTTGAATTTCTCAAGCAACCCGGCTCATCGTTCTGATGCCGTGGCATGCCTGCGGGCAGCGCCAGTTTGCATGGCGCGTGTATGCCCTCACTGGCGTAAGGGTTCACGTGGCACGTGGCGAGGGTTTATACTTAGCAGTCTCAAGAAACACTTGATGCGTTTTCGGGATAACTAAAGAAAATCAGCGTTGCGGCCTTGCCCGCGTGTAGTACGCGTTATCCGTCATCCCGAAGCGTGGCTGGACTTTACTCATAGAGCGGCGAAAGGGATTGGCTGTGAAGCAGATAAAAAACTTTATCAATGGCGAGTTTGTCGCCACCGAAAAATGGTTTGAGAAGCGCTCCCCGCTGGACAATACAGTGATCGCGCAGGTGTCAGAAGCGGGCCAAGCTGAAGTGGATGCGGCGGTAAAGGCCGCGCGCGCAGCGCTCAATGGCCCGTGGGGGCAGATGGCGGTGGTGGATCGCGTTGAGTTGTTGTACGCAGTGGCTAATGAGATCAATGCGCGGTTCGAGGATTTTCTGGCCGCTGAATGTGCCGATACGGGTAAGCCGCGCAGTCTCGCCCGGCATATTGATATTCCGCGCGGCGCAGCCAATTTCAAGGTGTTTGCCGATGTCGTGAAAAACGTTCCGACCGAGTTTTTCGAAACAGCCACGCCCGATGGCAAGGGCGCGATCAACTATGGTTATCGTGCCCCTGTGGGTGTGGTGGGTGTGGTGTGTCCTTGGAATCTTCCCTTGCTGCTGATGACCTGGAAAGTGGGCCCGGCGTTGGCATGCGGTAATACTGTGGTGGTCAAGCCTTCTGAAGAAACACCGCAAACGGCATTGTTGCTGGGCGAAGTGATGAACAAGGTGGGTATGCCCAAAGGCGTTTATAACGTGGTGAACGGGTTTGGACCTAACTCCGCCGGGGCTTTCCTGACGGGCCATCCGGGCGTTAATGCCATTACCTTTACCGGCGAGACGCGCACAGGCGAGGTCATCATGAAAGCGGCAGCAAAAGGCGCACGCCCTGTATCGCTGGAAATGGGCGGCAAAAATGCGGCCATTGTGTTTGCTGATTGCGATTTTGATGCGGCCATTGAAGGCACGATGCGTTCAGCTTTTGCCAACTGTGGCCAAGTGTGTCTTGGCACCGAGCGCGTGTATGTCGAACGGCCGATTTTTGAGAAGTTTGTCGCAGCCATGAAAAAAGGTGCTGAAGGCCTGAAACTGGGTCGTCCCGAAGATGAGGCTGCCAATATGGGGCCGTTAATCAGCAAGGAACACCAGGAAAAAGTGTTGTCGTACTATCGTAAGGCGGCGGAAGAAGGTGCTACGGTTGTTACCGGCGGGGGCACGCCCAGTATGCCAGGCGATCTGGCGAATGGTTGCTGGGTACAACCGACCATCTGGACAGGATTACCTGAAACGGCCTCGGTGGTTAAAGAGAAGAAATCTTCGGCCCGTGCTGCCACATTGCGCCCTTTGATAGCGAAGAAGAGGTGCTGGCGCGTGCCAATGACAATGACTATGGCCTGGCAACAGCGATCTGGACGCAGAATATCTCTCGGGCACACCGTGTAGCGGCCAAAATGGAAGTCGGTATTGCCTGGGTGAATAGCTGGTTCCTGCGTGATTTACGCACCCCATTCGGTGGATCTAAACAATCCGGTATTGGCCGCGAGGGTGGTGTTCACTCGCTCGAGTTTTACACAGAACTTAAAAATATCTGCATCAAACTTTAAGGATGACTATGGACAAGCAAACGATCCAGCGGTTAGGCGATGAACTTTATCAAGCACTGATTACGGGACAAGTGATTGACCCTCTGACCAACCGTTACCCGGATATCACCATCAACGATGGCTATCAGATTCAGAGCCGTTTGGTGGGGCGTCGGATAGAAAAAGGTGCGCGGATTGTCGGCAAAAAAATTGGCGTCACCAGCCGTGTCGTAATGAACATGCTGGGCGTGAATCAGCCTGATTTTGGCATTTTGCTTGATGACATGATTTACAACGAAGGCGAAGCCATCGAGTACAAATCGCTGATCCAGCCTAAGGCGGAAGGCGAAATTGCGTTTGTCATGAAAAAAGACTTGATGGGCCCGGGTGTTACTGGCGCAGATGTTCTGGCGGCTACAGAAGGCGTGATCGCTTGTTTCGAGATTGTCGATTCACGCATTCGTGACTGGAAAATCAAAGTTCAGGATACCGTGGCGGATAACGCATCGTGCGGCGTCATGGTGCTGGGTGATCAACTGGTTGATGTGCGCAAGGTTGACCTGATGACTTGCGGTATGTTGGTTGAAAGGAACGGCGAAATTGTCGGTACCGGTGCGGGGGCTGCGACCATGGCTTCGCCAGTGAATGCCATTGCCTGGCTGGCCAATACGCTCGGAGCGTTAGGCATCCCGCTCAAAGCAGGTGAAATCGTGTTGTCTGGTTCGCTGGCCGCGATGTTTCCCATTCAGGCGGGCGATAATTTCCGTGTCACGATTGGCGGCATTGGTGGCTGTTCGGTACGCTTCGTTTAAGCGAGCCCAGGGTGGATTTACAACTTAACGCCAAGCGTGCACTGGTTACCGGCTCTACTGCCGGCATTGGCTTTGCCATTGCCAGTGCGTTGGCGGCCGAAGGCGCGCACGTTATTCTCAACGGCCGCACGCAGCCGCGAGTGGATGACGCATTGGCGCGCTTGCGTGCCGCTTGCCCGCAGGCTGCAGTGCGAGGCATTGCTGCGGACTTATCGACTGCTACGGGGGTTGCACAGCTTCTGGCGGCTTGCCCCGAGGTAGATGTTCTGGTCAATAACCTGGGCATTTTTGCCTCGGTGCCGTTTGAAGCGATTGATGATAGCGAATGGTTTCGGTTTTTCGAGGTGAATGTCATGAGTGGCGTGCGGTTGGCGCGTCACTATTTGCCGCAAATGAAAACCCGTGACTGGGGGCGTATCATTTTCATTTCCAGCGAATCTGGTGTGTGCCCGCCGGCTGAGATGGTGCATTACGGCATGACAAAATCGGCACAGCTTTCTGTGTCACGTGGTTTGGCCGAAACCTGTGCCGGAACACGTGTTACGGTTAACGCCCTGTTACCAGGGCCGACGCGCACGGAAGGCGTTGCTGAGTATCTTGACGACTTGGCAAAGCAGAAAAATTTAAGCTTTACCGAAATGGAGCAACAACTCTTTTCTTCTGCCCGGCCCACCTCTATACTCAAACGGTTGATTGAGCCTGCAGAAATTGCCAGTACCGTCGCTTATCTGTGTAGCCCGCTATCTGCCGCAACCAATGGCGCGGCGATTCATGCCGAAGGGGGCGTTGTTCGTAGTCTGATTTAACCTTATCTTCGCCTGTATTACCATTTACCTTTTTTAGGAGTTACCGAGATGAAAAAAATCCGTTGTGCATTAATCGGCCCCGGCAATATCGGCACCGATCTACTGTATAAACTCAAGCGCAGTCCTGTGCTGGAGCCAGTATGGATGGTAGGTATTGATCCAAGCTCGGATGGCTTAAAGCGCGCTGCTGAAATGGGCATCAAGGTTACTGCCGATGGTGTGGATGGCCTGTTGCCTCATGTCAAGGCAGACAATATCCAGATTGCTTTCGATGCCACCAGTGCTTACGTGCATGCGGAAAACAGCCGCAAACTGAATGCGCTTGGCGTCATGATGATAGACCTGACGCCAGCTGCCATCGGTCCGTATTGCATCCCGCCGGTGAACCTCGCAGAGCACCTTGGCAAACGTGAAATGAATGTGAATATGGTCACCTGTGGTGGTCAGGCAACGATCCCGCTGGTGGCCGCTGTTTCCCGCGTGCAGCCCGTGAAGTACGGCGAAATTGTAGCCACGGTTTCATCCAAATCGGCAGGCCCCGGTACACGCAAGAACATTGATGAATTCACGCGTACCACGGCAGGCGGTATTGAACAAGTGGGTGGCGCCAAACAGGGCAAGGCCATCATCATCATCAATCCGGCTGAGCCGCCACTCATCATGCGTGACACCGTGCACTGTCTGACCGAAACCGAGCCCGATCAAGCAAAAATCACGGCGTCGATTCACGACATGATCAAAGAAGTACAGAAGTATGTGCCTGGTTACCGGCTGGTTAATGGCCCGATTTTTGATGGCAATCGCGTCTCGATTTACATGGAAGTGGAAGGCCTGGGTGATTATCTGCCCAAGTACGCCGGCAATCTGGACATCATGACTGCCGCAGCTGCACGTACTGCTGAAATGTTTGCCGAAGAAATTATCGCCGGCAAGCTTGTTCTTGAACCCGTTGCCGCACCTTTGGCGGCCTAAGGAGAACTCTCATGGATCTAAAAGGCAAAAAAATCATTGTGCATGACATGACCTTGCGTGATGGCATGCACCCCAAGCGTCATCAAATGACACTCGATCAAATGCGGTCAATTGCCAGTGCGCTGGATGAAGCGGGTGTTCCCCTGATCGAAGTCACTCACGGTGATGGCCTGGGCGGCTCTTCGGTAAATTATGGTTTTCCACTCCATACTGACGAAGAATATCTCGGCGCGGTGATTCCCTTGATGAAAAAAGCCAAGATCTCGGCGCTGTTATTGCCAGGCATTGGTACTGTCGATCACCTGCGCATGGCGCACGATCTTGGTGTGAACACTATTCGCGTTGCGACACACTGTACCGAAGCAGATGTGTCTGAACAGCACATCATGCTCGCGCGCAAGCTGAACATGGATACCGTGGGTTTTTTGATGATGGCGCACATGAATACGCCCGAAGGCCTGGTGACACAAGCCAAGCTCATGGAAAGTTATGGCGCAAACTGCATCTACATCACTGACTCCGCAGGCTACATGCTGCCGGATGATGTCAAGGCCAGAATCTCTGCTGTGCGCGTTGCCCTCAAACCTGAAACCGAGCTTGGTTTTCACGGCCATCACAACATGGCGATGGGCATCGCCAATTCCATCGCGGCGGTGGAATGCGGTGCGAATCGTATTGATGCGGCGAGCGCAGGCTTGGGTGCCGGCGCTGGCAACACGCCAATCGAAGTGCTCATCGCCGTATGTGATCGCATGGGCATTGAAACTGGCGTTGATGTCTGGAAAATTCAGGATGTGGCCGACGATCTGGTCGTGCCCTTGATGGACTTCCCGATTCGCATTGACCGTGATGCACTCACTTTGGGCTATGCCGGAGTGTACGGCTCTTTCTTGCTGTTTGCCAAGCGCGCGGGTGCGAAATATGGCATTCCCTCTCGCGATTTGTTGGTTGAATTGGGTCGGCGCGGCATGGTCGGCGGGCAGGAAGATATGATTGAAGATACTGCCATGACGCTAGCCAAGCTCAAGATGCAGACTGCAGACAAGGTCCATGCAGCCAAAGCCGCTTGAATACGGAGAAAATTGCATGAAACTGGATAAAGCTATCATTGCCAAGCTGGCAGAACACCTCGAAAATTGTGAGCTGGAAGCACGCGATACGCTGAAAATAACCGAGGAATACCCGGATATGGATTTCGAGGATGCGTATGCCATCCAAGAGGCCATCAAGCAAAGAAAAATTGCACGGGGAAACAAAATCACCGGCTTTAAAGCTGGGCTGACATCGCATGCCAAAATGAAACAGATGGGTGTGTCGATGCCAGTGTTTGGCTTTATTACAGATTACGGCTGTATCTTGGACGGTGGTGAAGTAAAGACCTCCGAATTGATTCATCCCAAGGTAGAGCCTGAAATTGCGTTCGTCACCAAAGCACCGTTGCGTGGACCAGGTTGCCATATCGCAGCCGTGCTGGCGGCAACAGACTTTGTTTTGCCCGGCATTGAAGTGATTGATTCGCGCTACCGCGATTTCAAGTTTGACCTGAAAAGCGTGATTGCAGATAACACCTCGGCGGCGCGTTATGTGGTCGGCGGCATGATCAAATCCCCTGCGGATGTCGATATGCGCACCGTCGGCATCGTGCTGGAAAAAAATGGTGAACCCGTTGCCTTTGGTGCCGGTGCTGCGGTGCTTAACCATCCCGCTGCTGCCATTGCCATGCTGGCGAATCATCTGGGCGCGCGCGGCGAAGAAATTCCGGCTGGTTCGCTGATTCTTTCAGGCGGCATCACCGAGGCGGTAGTCGTCAAGGCAGGCGATGCGATTACGCTACGTGTGCAGGGTATGGGCAGCATTTCGCTGCGTTTCGTATAAGGAGGAGAGATCAAATGCCTATCGTGCAGATTCACCTCATGGAAGGGCGTGACGATGCAAAAAAAGAGCGTCTGATTGCCGAAGTGACCGATGCCATATGCCACAGCCTGGAGGTCAAGCCAGAAACCGTCCGGGTGATTATTCAGGAAATGCCAAAGGCTCATTTTGGCATTGGCGGTGTTAGCGCTAAAAAGCTGGGCAGATAAAAACCTGCCAGCAACCCAGGGAAGGCGCTCTTGCAGGATGACTCGTCATCCGTTCAGACTACAGGACACCTTATGCCTTCCCTGCTTTTTTCATCGCTTATTTCACCGCTTGTTTCATCAAGTAATCCTCTGTCCGCTGTAGACAGGGGTGATCATGCCCGACGATTCGCGGGCATTGATCGCTTGTATGGCGTCGGTGCTCTGGCCCGCGCTACGGCGTCTCACGTCGTGGTGGTGGGGATTGGCGGCGTGGGTTCATGGGCGGCTGAAGCGCTGGCCCGTTCAGGGGTGGGGCGCATCACGCTGATTGATCTTGATCACATCGCGGCTTCAAACATCAATCGTCAGATTCATGCGCTAGAAGCTACCCTGGGCGCTGCCAAGGTACTGGCGATGGCTGCGCGCATTGGGGGAATCAATCCGGCCTGTCAGGTGGTGACTATCGAAGAATTTATCAATGAGACGAACGTGGCTGATCTTATTCCAGCGTGCGATGCTGTCATTGATGCCATTGATAACGTGCGCGCCAAAGCCGCGCTGATTGCGCATTGCCGCCACCGAGGCATACGCATCCTGACCACGGGCGGCGCGGGAGGGCGGCTTGACCCCACACAAATACAGGTGGTGGATTTGTCGCGTACAACGCAAGATGTTTTGGCATCGAAAGTACGTGCACGGCTGCGCAAGCTGTATAACTTTTCGCGTGATCCAAAAAAGCAGTTTGGCGTGGAATGTGTTTTTTCACCAGAACAAATACGGCGCCCTGCCAGGGTACCCATTAGGGTGGATGCTTCGGGTACAAATGTTTGCGCAACGGACGACGACCGTGCCGGCTTGGATGGCAGTGCTGGCCTTGCCTGCGCGGGCTATGGATCTTCTGTTGCAGTCACTGCGGGTTTTGGCTTTGCTGCGGCAGCGCGTGTGTTGGCCGGTATACTGCCAACACGATGAACTCAGATAAACCCTCCCTCCCTGCGCATGGCATCCCGCGTGTCATCCTAGTCACCGGCGCGGCCCGCCGTGTCGGCGCCGAGATCGTGCGGATACTGCATGCGGCAGGTGCCGATGTCGCGATTCACTATCACACCTCCACCTCAGAAGCGCTGGCACTGAAGGCATCGCTAAACGCACTGCGGCCAGAGTCAGCCGCTGCATTTGCTGCTGATCTGCGCGATATGGGCGCATTACCCGGACTGGTAACTGCGGTGGTCGATTACTTTGGACGGCTGGATGGGCTCGTGAATAATGCCTCGTCGTTTTATCCCACAAAAGTCGGCGCTACGGATACGGCAGCGTGGGATGATCTCATCGGCACGAATCTCAAGGCACCGCTGTTTCTCGCGCAAGCGGCGGCGCCACAGCTCGTGCTGCACGGGGGATGCATTGTCAATTTGACGGATGTTCATGCCGAGCGGCCACTCAAAGGGTATGCGCTGTACTGCGCTGCCAAAGCAGGTTTGCTGGGTTTGACGCGCGCACTGGCCATCGAACTCGGCCCGCAGGTGCGGGTTAATGCGGTGGCACCTGGTGCCGTTGACTGGCCAGAAAACGCGAGTGATTTTCCATCTGATGAACGACAGGCCATCATCGAGCACACCTTGCTTAAACGGGTAGGTTCGGCAACTGATATTGCCCGTGCGGTGAGATTTCTTGTTTTTGACGCCCCCTATATGACCGGGCAAGTCATCACGGTGGATGGCGGCAGAAGCGCCCACTTATAAGGCGGGAAATGAATATTCCTCTAACAGCACGGCAGGCAAACAAACCGGCTTTTGAAGCCAACAAGCTGGCCAAGCGACTCCGCCGCAACACCGGCCAGGCGATTGCTGATTTCAACATGATCGCAGCGGGCGATCGGGTGATGGTTTGCCTATCCGGTGGCAAAGATTCTTATGCCATGCTCGATATGCTGCTCCATTTACGTGAGCATGCGCCGATTGATTTTGAAATCATCGCGGTCAATCTTGATCAGAAACAACCGGGTTTTCCTGCCGACGTATTGCCGCGATATCTGACGGGGCTAGGCATTCCCTTTCATATCGAAAACGAAGATACCTATAGCATCGTCAAACGCGTCATCCCTGAGGGAAAAACCACCTGCTCGCTGTGTTCGCGTCTGCGTCGGGGGGTCTTGTACCGCGTCGCCGACGAGTTGGGTGCGACAAAAATCGCCCTTGGCCACCACCGTGATGATATTTTGCAGACCCTGTTTTTAAATCTGTTCTTTGGCGGAAAATTAAAATCCATGCCGCCCAAACTGGTCTCGGACGATGGCTGTCACATGGTGATACGTCCGCTGGCCTATTGCCGGGAAAGTGATCTGGAAGCATGGGCTGCGCTGCGCGAGTTTCCAATTATTCCGTGTGATTTGTGCGGTTCGCAACCCAATCTGCAACGCCAGCTGGTCAAACGCATGCTGAGCGACTGGGAAAAGCAGTTTCCCGGACGCATCGAAACGCTTTTTCGCAGTCTGTCGAACGTGGTGCCCTCGCATTTGCTGGATGCAAAACTGTTTAATTTTGCCGATCTCACCATCACCGGTGTGCCTAACCCTGAAGGCGATCGCGCCTTTGATCCGCCGGGGTTTCCAGCGCCCGCCCCACAAGCGATCAACTTTGCCCTGAAAGACGAACGATGAATGTCCGCACCTTGCCTGCACGTCATGGTCTACTTTGGCTAGTGGCTGGTTGGCGACTCTTGCGCCGCTATCCGCGCCAGATGACGGGTATCACCCTGGTGTATTTTTTCGTGGTGCTGGTCGTTAACCTGATCCCCTTCGTTGGCCCGTTTTTACTGCCTTTAGTATTACCGACATTAACCGCACTACTCGGCAACGCGTGCCGCGCGTTGGATCACGATCAGCCATTGACGCAAGACATTTTGATCTCTGGTCTAGAGGCACAGCGTATCAACTTGCTGAGGTTAGGCGGGTTGCACCTGCTGGGTTCGGTTATTTTGCTACTCGCAAGTCAACCCCTGATGATCGAATTGAACCCTGACCAAAGCAAAGCCGCAGAACAACTTTCAGATGTGATTAGCCATCTTGGCCTGTTTTTGCTTTTAGCCAGCCCCGTCGTGATGGCCTTCTGGTTTGCGCCACTGCTCACTGCCTGGAACGGTATGACGGCGCTCAAAGCCTTGTTCTTCAGTTTTGTCGCCAGTTGGCGTAACTGGCGAGCTTTCACGGTGTATGGATTGGTCATTTTGGGCGTAGGCGTCGTTCTGCCCGGGGCGGTGATCGTAATCGCCGGCCTGCTTTTGCCGTCAATGGCCGGGGTTCTGGCTATGCTGGCACGGCTGGCCTTGGTGTTGCTGTTGGGGCCCATACTCGTCTCGAGTATTTATATTTCATACCGCGATGTCTTTAGTGAGTCTGTCGTGGCCGATGAATGAGTCACGAGTGCTAGCCACGCCAGCTGTGCAGGGTGCGCTGGGTGTCTTTGGTGGCACGTTTGATCCACTGCACATAGCGCATCTGCGCTTGGCCATAGAGGCACGTGAAGCGCTTTTACTCACCAGCGTAGTGTTTGTCCCGGCAGGCAACCCCCCGTTACGCGAGGCACCACAGGCTAGCCCGCAGCAACGTTTGGCCATGGTAGCGCGCGTGCTTGCTGGCGTGTCCGGGTTTGCGCTGGATGCTACCGAAGTCGTCACGCGCAGCCCCAGTTATACCGTCACCACACTCGAGCGGTTGCGTGCGCAACATGGCGCAGCGCGCCCCTTGGTGTTACTCATGGGCGCAGATGCTTTTGCCCGACTACCCGCGTGGCATCGCTGGCAAGAGCTGCTTCACTTGGCGCACATTGGTGTTGCCACACGGCCAGGGCAACCTGCGGCACTGCTGCCGGCCACCGCCCTGGCGCGTCAGTCGGACAATACAATCACGACAGATGCCGAAAAAAAGCCGCAAATGCTCGGCGCCGATGATACGGTAGACAGGGTGGAAGTGCATCTTGCCGACGTGTTGACTGAGCGGTTTGGTCGCCCGGCCGATATTTCTTCGGCACCTGCCGGCCGCATTGTGCCTTTTACCATTACCCCGCTAGCCATTTCAGCGACCATGATTCGCCAGCGGTTGGCGCAGGGTCTGAGTGTGCGCCATTTGGTGCCTGACACCGTTCTCGACTATATTGAAACCCATTCTATTTACTGAACGCCCTATGGACATTAAAAAACTGCAAAAAATAGTTGTCGACGCGCTTGAAGATATCAAAGCAAAAGATATTGAAGTGCTTAACACCAGCAAGCTCACCTCAATGTTTGACTTCATGATCATTGCCAGCGGGGACTCCAGTCGTCACGTTAAATCGCTGGCGCGCAACGTGTATGACAAAGTCAAAGAGGCCGAAGGTCAAGTGATCGGCATAGAAGGCGAGGAAACGGGTGAGTGGGTGCTGGTTGATCTGGCAGATATTGTGGTGCATGTGATGCAGCCGACAATACGCGCCCATTACAATCTCGAAGAGCTCTGGCAAACAGTGCCCAAGCGCGGCAAGAAATCTGTGGACAAGTGAGCCAGGAGACGTGAGACTGTGAAATTAATTGTCGCTGCGATCTCTACTCGACCGCCCGAATGGGTGGCGGCAGGTTGGGGTGACTATGCCAAGCGCATGCCGCGCGAGTTATCGCTTGATCTACTGGAAATTAAACCCGAATCCCGCACGACAGGCAAAAATGTCGTCGCGATGATGGCTGCTGAAGCGACGCGCCTTGATGCTGCATTACCTGCGTCTTGCCGCCGCGTCGTGCTGGATGAACAGGGTGACGTGGTAACCACGCGGCAGTTGAGCGAGCGATTAACCCAGTGGATGGCAGGAGGGTGTGATGTCGCCTTCCTGATTGGTGGCCCCGACGGCCTGGCAACACGTATCAAGGAAACTGCCCACGAAACGCTGCGGCTTTCCAGCCTGACCTTACCCCACGCACTCGTCCGGGTTATCCTGGCTGAAGCGCTGTATCGTGCAGCCAGCGTGATCAAAGGACACCCTTATCATCGTGAGTAATCCCTATGCCTGATACCCGTATTTATCTTGTATCGCGAAGCGTACGTCGGCGAGAGCTGCTCAATCAGGCCGGTATTCGTTTTGAGTTAATGTTACTGCGTTCTGCCGAAAGACAGGATGCGGAAGTTGATGAAAGTTGTTTGCCTGGCGAAACGCCAGAAGTCTATGTGCAGCGTGTTGCCCGAGCCAAGGCCATTTTTGGTGCCAATCTTTTGCTGCAACGCCACTTGCCAAAACGTTTGCTGCTAGCAGCTGACACAACGCTTGATCTAGACGGCGAAGTGATCGGCAAACCAAAAGATAGTGCTGATGCCATCGCCATTTTGCGTCGCTTATCCGGCCGCAGTCATCGGGTGTTGACTGCGGTTGTGGCAGCCATGCCGCACGATATTGAGCCGCGGGTTAAATCCTGCTTATCGGTGAGCGATGTCACGTTCAGAGCGCTCACAGAAGATGAAATTCAGCGCTATGTGCAAAGCGGTGAGTCGCTAGATAAGGCCGGTGCTTATGGCATTCAAGGCCGTGCGGCGACCTTTGTTGAATCTATTCATGGCTCTTATACGGGCATTGTGGGTTTGCCATTGTGTGAGACAGTGCTCATGCTGCGTGAATTCGGGCAAGCCGTGTGATGACACCCCTGCTGATGGTGCGTACACGTGGCTGAACAGTTTCTAATCAATTTCACGCCAGAAGAAACACGCGTTGCTTCATTACAGCAAGGCGTCGTTCAGGAATTACATATTGAACGCAACAACAGTTGCGGCGTGGTCGGCAACATTTATCTTGGCTATGTGGTGCGTGTTTTGCCCGGCATGCAGTCAGCATTTATCGATATTGGTCTGGAGCGCTCAGCCTTTTTGCATGCCGCGGATATCTGGGAAGAGCGAGCGGCCAATGGAACAGAACAACGGTCTATTGAAAAGATACTCACCGCAGGGCAATCGCTGCGTGTCCAGGTACAAAAAGATCCCATCGGTACCAAAGGCGCCCGCTTAACCACGCAGATTTCGATTGCAGGCAGGCTATTGGTTTACCTGCCGCAAGATGATCATGTGGGCATTTCTCAGCGGATTGTTGATGAAGAAGCGCGTGAAAAATTGCGTGGCCGTATTCAAGCGCTACTCTCACCAGAAGATCGTGGCGGCTTCATTTTGCGCACTGTAGGGCTTGAGGCCAGCGATGAAGAGCTGGCGGCTGACATCGTCTATTTGCGGCGCATCTGGCAGGAAATAAAACAGCGCAGCGTGGGGATGTTTCCGCCGGTGCTGTTGCATCATGATCTGACCTTGGCGCAACGCGTGTTGCGTGATCTGGTCACACAAGAAACCACCGCTGTGCTGATCGATTCACGTGAAAACTTTCAGAAACTGAAAGTTTTTGCGCAAGAATATGTGCCACAAGTCAGTGATCGTCTGGTGCACTACACGGGCGACCGCCCATTGTTTGAGTTGCATGGCATCGAAGATGAAATACAAAAAGCGCTCGCGCGGCGTGTTGATCTGAAATCAGGCGGTTATTTGATTTTTGATCAGACCGAAGCCATGACCACCATTGATGTCAATACGGGTGGATTTGTCGGCGCGCGTAATTTTAACGACACGATATTCAAGACCAATCTTGAAGCAGCACTAACGGTAGCGCATCAGTTACGCCTGCGTAACTTGGGTGGCATCATCATTGTCGATTTTATTGATATGGAAGATGAGCAGCATCAGGCGGCGGTTCTCGCAGAATTTAAAAAGGCGCTAGCGTCTGATCGCACGCGCGTGACCCTGTCGGAATTTACCCAGCTGGGGTTGATCGAAATGACGCGCAAGCGCACCCGTGAAAGCCTGGCGCAGATTCTTTGCGAGCCTTGCCCGGTATGTGGTGGGCGTGGCGAAATAAAGTCGGCGCAAACCGTGTGCTATGAAATCTTGCGTGAGCTATTGCGCGAAGCCCGTCAGTTTGCTACCCGCGAACTACGCGTAATCGCTGCCCCGGTGGTGATCGAGAAGTTTCTGGAAGAAGAAGCGCAAGCCTTGACCATGCTGTCCGACTTCATTGGCCGCTCCGTGTCACTCCATGCTGAAAGCGGCTATACGCAAGAGCAGTTCGACATTGTGCTGATGTAAGGATAAAATCCGCGCTTGGCTTTTTCAGGCTAATTTCCAGGCTTAGTTCCAAAAACACGCGGGCGTCGTATAACGGCATTACTCCAGCTTCCCAAGCTGATAACGAGGGTTCGACTCCCTTCGCCCGCTCCAGTTTTTTTACTAAATCAGCGTTAGTTTCGGGCAGGTGATCACTTCACACTGCTAACGCTGCCACCCCCAAACCATGCGCCAACCCGCGCCCAAGTATTTTTTCTGTGACGTGCTGCCTGCTTAATTTATATGGCGGGCAAGCGCTTGTGCTGTGTTGAGATTGCTAAATGCCCCTGTGCTGTCGTCAAACAGTACGTCACATGTTTTTAGCAGGGCGTGCCAGCTGGTAACTCGGCGGTTGCCGCGGGCAAGATAATCATTCAGCTGTGGCAACAATGAGCGGCGTGCCAGGCAAAACACCGGATGGGTGTGCTCGATGGTGCGCGCCACGGCCAGATCGGCGCAATTTTCCTGCAAGGCGCGCGCCAGGCGTGCCACCAGATCGCTTGGCAGCGAAGGCGAGTCGCACGGCACGGTAGCGACTAGCGGAGTGGTCGCGTGGGTTAAGGCCATCTGGATGCCCGCCAGAGGGCCAGCGTAATCGGGTATTCCGTCGGCAATTACGGGATAGCCAAAAGCCTCATACCGGAGAAGGTTGCGATTCGCGTTGATCAGCAGGTGCGCTACTTGCGGTGCCAGCCGATCGATTACCCATTGCACCATCGGCCGGCCGTGTAAGTCTTGCAGGCCTTTATCCAATCCACCCATGCGCTTGCCCTGGCCACCGGCCAGAATTACACCGGTGATGGGTTCATCGTTTAACGCCGGGGTCATGTGGGTCATGCGCCAGCAGATGGGCTAAGCAGGCAGCGGCCAAGTTAACTAAGCTCAATCAAGCTGCGTCACGTCACGCACGGCACCCGTGTCAGCCGAGGTGGTCAGTGCCGCATAGGCCTTGAGTGCTGCAGAGACTTCGCGTTGCCGATTGACCGGTTTCCATGCCGCTGCGCCGCGTGCTTCCATGGCTTTTCGCCGTGTTGCCAGCGCCGACTTTTCGATCACCAGATTGATGCTCCGGTTGGGGATGTCGATCTCGATGGTGTCGCCTTCTTCAACCAAACCAATGGCGCCGCCTGCCGCCGCTTCTGGCGAGGCATGACCAATGGATAAGCCGGACGTGCCGCCAGAAAAACGGCCGTCGGTCAGCAGTGCGCAGACTTTGCCCAAGTCTTTGGATTTCAAATAGCTGGTGGGGTAAAGCATTTCCTGCATGCCCGGTCCGCCTTTGGGGCCTTCATACACGATGACCACGATATCGCCAGCAACGATCTGGTCTGTCAGAATTTTTTCCACGGCCTCTTCCTGCGATTCGCAACGACGCACGCGGCCGGTGAATCTGAGAATGGAATCATCCACGCCTGCCGTTTTAACGATGCACCCTTTTTCTGCGATGTTGCCAAAGAGCACGGCCAGGCCACCATCTTGCGAATAGGCGTGCGTCTTGTCGCGTATGCAGCCTTCTGCGCGATCAAGATCAAGATCGGGATAACGCTGATCTTGCGAAAACGCGGTTTGTGTCGGAATGCCGCCGGGTGCAGCGCGATAAAAATCCTGGGTGGTGGCGTCTTGCGAGCGCACCACATCCCACTGCTCGAGCGCTGCGCCCAGCGTTGGGGAATGCACCGTGGGCAGGTCGCGATGAATCAGACCGGCGCGATCCAGCTCGCCCAAAATCGCCATGATGCCGCCTGCGCGGTGCACATCTTCCATGTGATATTTCTGCGTGGCTGGCGCCACTTTGGCCAGGCATGGCACATGGCGCGAAAGGCGGTCGATATCCTGCATCGTGAAGTTAGTGCCCGCTTCATGCGCAGCGGCCAGCAGGTGAAGCACGGTGTTGGTTGAGCCGCCCATGCTGATGTCCAGCGTCATGGCATTTTCAAACGCTTCGAACGACGCCACGTTGCGCGGCAGAACGCTGGCGTCATCCTGCTCATACCAGCGCTTGCACAGATCGACTACCAGTCGTCCGGCGCGCAGGAAAAGCTGTTTGCGGTCAGCGTGGGTGGCTAGTAGTGAACCATTGCCCGGCAAGGACAAGCCCAGCGCTTCGGTCAGGCAGTTCATCGAGTTGGCTGTGAACATGCCGGAACACGAGCCGCAGGTCGGGCAAGCGGAGCGCTCCATGTCGGCCACATCGGCGTCGCTGTTTTTTGCGTCACCTGCTTCGACCATCGCGTCGATCAAATCCACCTTGCGGAACTTGCCGTGCCACTGCACCTTGCCCGCTTCCATGGGCCCGCCGGAAACGAAAACGGTGGGGACATTGATGCGCAAGGATGCCATCAGCATCCCCGGTGTAATTTTGTCGCAGTTGGAAATGCACACCATGGCGTCCGCACAATGGGCATTGACCATGTATTCAACTGAATCAGCAATCAGCTCGCGACTAGGCAGCGAATACAGCATGCCGCCGTGCCCCATGGCAATACCGTCATCCACCGCGATGGTGTTGAATTCTTTCGCTACGCCACCAGCGGCTTCGATCTCACGCGCGACCATTTGTCCCAGATCTTTCAGATGCACATGGCCGGGCACGAATTGAGTGAAGGAATTCACCACAGCGATAATGGGCTTGCCAAAATCACCATCCTTCATGCCGGTAGCACGCCACAGGGCGCGGGCGCCGGCCATGTTGCGGCCGTGGGTGGATGTACGTGAACGATAAGCTGGCATGATGATCTCCGGAAGTCGCGGCACGACAGAGCGTAGCGCGCAAGTTATGACTTAGAATGGGAATTCTAGCCCAAACCCACGCATAAGCCCATGTTGATTCATCCTCAGTTCGATCCTGTCGCTCTTCACCTTGGCCCGTTGGCCGTGCGTTGGTATGGGTTGATGTATCTTGCCGGTTTCATGGCCTTTCTGTGGCTGGGCAAATGGCGTGCGCGGGTCCAGCCGTGGCATGACATGACGGCGATCGATCTGGACGGTTTGCTGTTCTACGGCGTGTTCGGTGTTGTACTGGGCGGGCGTCTGGGCCAGGTGATTTTTTATGACCCAGGATATTACCTGGTGCATCCGCTGGAAATTTTTGCAGTATGGAAGGGTGGCATGAGTTTTCATGGTGGCTTTCTTGGCGTGCTTATAGCGATGGGTGTGTGGGGACGCAAACAGGGCAAAACATTTTTGCAGGTTACCGACTTTATTGCGCCACTCGTGCCCCTGGGGTTAATGGCAGGGCGTATAGGCAACTTTATTAACGGTGAACTGTGGGGTCGCGTGGCAGATGCGACGCTGCCTTGGGCGATGGTGTTCCCGCAAGTGGATAACTTGCCGCGCCATCCTTCACCGCTGTATGAAGCCACAGGTGAAGGCTTGCTACTTTTCATCTTGCTGTGGATTTTTTCAGCGCGGCAACGTGCGCTTGGGCGCGTGTCGGGATTATTTCTCATCGGTTATGGTGTGCTGCGCGCTGCGGCAGAATTTTTTCGTGAGCCGGATGCGGGCATTTTCGGGCTTTCTTACACCGTGAGCATGGGGCAGTGGCTCAGCCTGCCGATGATTGCGGTGGGTCTGTGGCTGTGTTTGCGAAAAGTACCAGCGACGCGCTAAAAAGTCGGCGCTGGTAAGACGGCGTGGGCAAGAGGTTATTAGTTGTCCGTATTATTCCGTTGGCGCGGCGATCTGGAAAAGTGAGCGCGCGACGTTTCCTGCTACCAAACAACCGCGAGGTGAGGAGAATCTCATGAATAACAACGCAGCTCCGGAAGCCGTACTCTTGCGCGATGATGCGCACGGTGTAGCCACGCTCACGTTGAATCGGCCAGCGCAATTTAATGCGCTGTCAAAAGCCTTGCTCACCGCATTACACACTGAACTTGCGGCGATTGCCACCAATAAATCCGTGCGCGTTGTGGTGATAAAGGGTGCAGGTAAAGCATTTTGCGTTGGGCATGATCTCAAAGAAATGCGCGCCCAGCACACCAAAAAATATATACAGGATTTGTTTAGGCAATGCGGCGAGATAATGATGGCCCTCACACAGATGCCGCAACCTGTTATTGCGCGAGTGGAGGGTATTGCAACGGCCGCGGGGTGCCAGCTGGTGGCGATGTGTGATCTTGCCATCGCGGCCGAGCAGGCGCGCTTTGCGGTGTCCGGCATTAATGTGGGTTTGTTTTGCTCAACGCCCGCAGTTGCCCTGGGCCGTGCCATGGCGCGCAAAGAGGCGATGGAAATGCTGCTCACCGGTGAATTTATCGATGCGCCGGAAGCTGCGCGCCGTGGCTTGATCAATCGTGCCGTACCAGCGGAAAGGCTGGATAGCGAAGTGCAGCGGCTGGTTGATTCGATATGCGGCAAATCACCCGTGGCGATTGCCATGGGCAAGCGGTTGTTTTATCAGCAACTCGAAACAGGGCTGGATGCCGCCTATCAGCTGGCTGCCAAAACCATGGCGTGCAACATGATGACGGACGATGCCGCTGAGGGTATTGATGCCTTCATGCAAAAACGTACACCGGCATGGAAGGGCACTTAGTCAGACGCTGAAAAGCCGGCACCCTAAGCAGCCTTCTCCATACGCTATCGCACATAGCGCATTTTCGTCAGCTTTGGAGATCAAAGCATTTGAACACCGAAATCGGGTTGATCATTGACAGTCCGGAGCGCGAAGCAAACCGCGATGCATTTTGAAGCCATGGAACAGCCGGCGAATTGTTATGTTCTTGCATTGCGCAGGGATGGGTCAGGACGGGCACCGCATCTAGTCAGTGCACGGTGGAGGCTGGCATTGTTGCCGCTGCTGCCGCTCGACCGCGAGCTATGCACGGCGTACAGCGGGATATTGCGATTGGGACCAACTGAAAGGTGAAAGGAAAGGGCCAGAGGCGATCATATTATCGGCCTCTGGTCCGGTTTGTGCGGCGCGCTACACGCGCCCTGGTCTTGGCGCCAGTATCGAGCCGATACCTTAGCGGTCGTTCTCTATTTTGAGATCACTCCAGACTGATTTTACGTGTTCGGTATGGCGTGCCGTTGCAATCGCCGCGTCTATCTCTGCCTGGGAATTGGCAGTGCCGGTCAACCACACAACGCCATCCTTGTCGGTATCGACCTGGATATGCTTCATGCTGCCCGGATGATCCGCAGCCAGTTTGGCCTTTATTTTGGTTGTAATTACCGAGTCTTTGACCCAGGTCATGGGGTGCGCACGATCCGAGTGTCGTTCGATGGTGTCGGCAGCAATGGCCGCAACGGGTGCCAGTAAGGTACCGATGACAAAACAGGTGGTCGCGAGTTTGGTTTTCATGGTCTGTTCTTTCCTTAGGGAGGTGGGAAATGTGGATTGTCCGGCTATGTTCAAAGAAGATCTGTTCGCTGGCGCACATAGAGCAAGACGAAAGCCTTGGCCGCGCAGGGTCTCGAAATACGTTCCTCGCTTGCCTCTGATGCCATTCAGTTGCCATGTTGTGTCAGCGCTTTTTATTTTTATGCAAATGTCGAATTATTTTGTTGTGTACGCCAACGAACAGAGAACGCACTGGGATATGCCCACAATGAGCAGCGTCGGGTTGAATTGCATTATTTCGCAAAGCCAACCCGAAATCGTAGCAAACGGGCGATCAAGTAAGCGTTGTCCGACGGCGCGATTCACTCGAACTGATCCGGTCGGGGTTTGGATCAAAAGCATAAAAGGATAATTATCATGCTTTACACAATTGCAGTTGTTCTTCTTATTTTGTGGCTTCTTGGATTGGTCACTTCTTACACACTCGGCGGTTTTATCCATATTCTTCTGGTAATCGCCATTGTGGTCGTCCTGCTCAGAGTCATCAGCGGGCGACGTCCACTGTGATTATTTTGCGGACACGGAAGGGGTGCGTTCGATATTTAGTCGTACCGTGTGATGGTGTCGTCGTCTGTGTTGTACACCTGCGCCTACCCCAGCTCTTCTGACTAGGCTGTTCTGTCATTAAATTGTCAACTTGGCGTACGGGCTTCGTTCCCCCGGAATTTGCGCGAATGACACGCAAATGACATTGTCTGAACCCGCATCAACAAGTCCTGTTTTACTTAAATTGGAGATATTTATCATGAAACAACTTACCAAGTATTTTTCTGCACTTTTCCTGGCTGTTACGCTAATATCCGTCGTGGGTTGCGCATCCACGACGACACAGGAGGGAACCGGCGAGTACGTCGACGACAGCGTTATCACCACCAAGGTGAAGGCAGCGATACTCGATGAGCCGACGCTAAAAGTTGCCGAGATCAACGTCGAGACCTTCAAAGGCGTGGTTCAACTGAGTGGTTTCGTGAGCTCGCAGACCGCAGAGAGTAAGGCAGTCGAAGTGGCACGCGGTGTCCGCGGTGTGAAATCAGTCAAGAACGACATGCGGATCAAATAAGCGATGTCCCCGCCACTGCCGGACCTTACGGTCTGGCAGTGGCGGGGGCTTAGTCACAAACACCCATATTCTTACCGATGGCAGCAATCGCAACCCCTGGCGCGGAATCCCCGGCAGGCAATCAATCTCCTGCAGGTCTTGAGTCGGCTGCGTTGCTGCCTACAGTCCAAGCGCCCGGGGTCGAGCGGGGCTTGGCGCTCCCTATCCTCGCTACGGTCGCTGTGGTCTTCGCGCTGGAATGGGCGCAGAGCTTTGTCATTTCTCTTCTGCTCGGAATTCTCTTTGCCTACACGCTGAATCCCCTGGTTGTATGGCTCGAGCGAATCAGGATCCCGCGCGTGCTGGGCGCCAGTCTTGTGATGGTGGGTGTCGTGTGCGCGCTCGTCCTGGGGACGTACTCGTTGCGCGGGCAAATACAGACGCTACTCGATCAGTTGCCCGAAGCAGTGGGCAAGTTGTCGGTCGGCCTTGCGAGTGTGCGCAAAGGCCAGGCCAGTACCATGCAGAAGGTGCAAACCGCTGCGAACCAGATTGAGAAGGCAGCTAGCGTGGTGTCGATGTCAAAACAGCCGGCAACGCGCATCGTCATCGATCAACCTGGCTTCAAACTCGGCGACTTCCTTTGGGCGAATTCCGTAAGAGCCGCAGTGCTGATTGGTCAGACAGTCATGGTGCTTTTCCTGACTTTCTTTCTTTTGCTCTCCGGTGACACTTACAAGAGAAAGTTGGTACGGCTCACAGGGCCCTCGTTGTCGAACAGAAAGATCACCGTGCGTATTCTTGATGGCATCAATGAATCCATCCAGCGTTACATGTTCATGCTTTTGGCGACCAACATACTGGTGGGGCTGCTTACCTGGATCACGTTGCGCTGGATCGGTCTGGAAAGCGCCGGCGCCTGGGCAGTAGCTGCAGGCCTGCTCCACATTATCCCGTACTTCGGTCCAACCGTCACCGCCGTCGGTATCGGCATGGCTGCTTTCATGCAGTTCGACACCTTATCGATGGCGTTGCTGGCTGCTGGGGCTGCGCTAGTGATTGCCACGGTCGTCGGGTACTTTGTTACCACCTGGATGACGGGCAGGATCGCCAAGATGAATACGGCCGCCGTGTTCATTTCGCTGCTGTTTGGGGCATGGCTGTGGGGCGTCTGGGGCATGCTGCTGAGCATTCCGATTATCGTCATAGTTAAAGTAGTAGCTCAACATGTCGAGCCACTTGAGTCAGTGGCTGAGCTGCTAGGGGACTAGGTGGCCCCTCGCTCAACGCGATGCACAGCGTTGAGATTTGATTTCCTCGAAAGGAGCCCCTGAATTGAACGCTGGCACGAAGCTCACCGGATATTTTCGACAGTTGAAGACGCGATTTCGCGACAGCGGGTGGCCACGGATTTCACCCGGCGAAGAGCTCCCGCTGCGATCCGAGTTGTTCAGCGCCGACCAGATGGAGCAGCATGGCAGGGCTCTCGCGGTCTCGCACAATCTAGCGCCGGGATACGCGCCGGACCAGCTCTTGGCGCGGCTGGCAGCGAACGAAAGCGTGCTGGTTGGAGCGTGCAACCTGTTGAAGACGGCAGTCACCGCGAAGCGCCGGATCATGCCCGCTGGAGAATGGCTGCTCGACAACTTCTATCTCATTGAAGAGCATATCCGCACAACCAGGAGACACCTCCCGAAGGGTTACAGCCGGGAACTGCCTCGTCTGGCACATGAACCGTCGGCCGGACTACCGCGAGTGTATGACATTGCGCTGGAAACGATCTCACACGGCGATGGGCGGGTAGACACGGAAAATCTTGGCCGTTTCGTGGCCGCCTACCAGTCGGTCACCGCACTCAAGCTTGGCGAGTTGTGGGCGATCCCCATCATGCTGCGGTTGGCAGTCATCGAGAATCTCCGTCGCGTTGCCGTGTGGATCGCTGCTGGCCTGGCCGAGCGAGATCTGGCGGATTCCTGGGCGGACCAGATGACTGAAACCGCCGAAAAGGATCCGAAGAGTCTGATCCTGGTGATCGCGGACATGGCGCGGTCGAGTCCGCCCATGGCGGGCTCATTTGTCGCGGAACTTGCGCGCCGTTTGCAGGGACAGGGTCCCGCGCTGGCTTTGCCGCTGACCTGGATCGAACAGCGATTGTCCGAATCGGGCCTGAAGATCGAGCAGTTGGTGCAGTCGGAAAACCAGCAGCAGGCGGCAGACCAAGTCTCCATCAGTAACAGTATCGGCAGTCTCCGGTTCCTGGGCGCGATGAACTGGCGCGAGTTCGTCGAGACGATGAGCGTCGTCGAGCAGAAACTCCAGGAGGACCCGGGCGGGGTCTACGGCCAGATGGATTTCGCTACGCGCGACCGCTACCGGCACGTCGTGGAAAGGATAGCGAAATGCGGCCCGCTGACCGAAAGAGAGGTGGCGCGCAAGGCGATCCAACTGGCGCACGAGGCGGCCCTGACACAAGGCAGCGGCGATCGGTCGGCACACGTGGGCTTCTACCTGATCGGCGACGGCCTGGGCGAGCTTGAACGAACGGCGCAGGCGCGCTTTTCCATCCCCGAGACTGTGCGCAGAGCGAGCGGGCGATTTCCATTGTTTCTATATGCAGGCGCCATCGCGCTGATCGCCGTGATCGTAAGTGGCGGCCTGGTAGCGACGGCCTATGCCGACGGCGTGCCAGATTGGGTGATCGCGCTGGTCGGCAGCGTCTCCTTTCTGGCCGCCAGTCAGCTGGCTGTGGGGCTGGTGAACTGGCTGGCCACTCTGCTGGTGACACCCCATCCGCTGCCCAAAATGGATTTTTCCGCAGGAATCCCGCCGCAATGGCGCACCCTGGTGGTAGTCCCGACCATGCTCGCTAGTGCTCAGAACGTCGAGGATCTGGTCGAGTCGCTGGAAGTCAGGTTCCTGGCGAATCGCGATGAAAATCTGCACTTTGGGCTATTGACCGATTTTCTGGACGCGCATGAAGAATCGCTGTCCGAGGACGGGCTGCTGCTGCAGCTGGCCCAAACAAGAATTGACGAGCTGAATGGTAAGTACCGCAGCGAGGACGGGCAAGCCAGAAATGACAAGTTCTTCCTCTTCCATCGTCCGCGCCGCTGGAACCCGCAGGAAAGGATATGGATGGGCTACGAACGCAAGCGCGGCAAGCTGGCGGACCTGAACGCGCTGCTGCGCTGTGGCGAGCGCGATGGTGCCAACAAGGGTGCCAACAATGCCTTTTCGCTCGTCGTTGGCAACACGGCCATTCTGTCCAACGTGAAGTACGTCATCACTTTGGACACGGATACGCAGCTACCGCGCGATGCGGCACGTCAATTCGTCGGCGCCATGGCGCATCCGCTGAATCGTCCTTGGTGCGACGAAGCGAAGCGATGTGTCGCGGGGGGCTACGGTATTCTGCAGCCGCGCGTGGCGGTAAGCCTGCCGGGAACGAACCGCTCGCGCTATGCGCGTCTATACGGTGGGGAGCCGGGCATTGACCCCTATACACGTGCCGTCTCGGATGTTTACCAGGACGTGTTCGGCGAAGGCTCGTTCATTGGCAAGGGCATCTACGACGTCGATGCATTCGAGCAAGCCCTTGGTGGCCGCTTCCCCGATAATCGCATCCTCAGTCACGATCTGCTGGAGGGGTGTTACGCGCGGGCGGGACTGCTGAGTGATGTGCAGTTGTACGAGGACTACCCGGCGCGCTACAGCGCCGACATGAGCCGTCGCTACCGCTGGATTCGCGGCGATTGGCAGCTTGCGGGGTGGCTGCGTCGGCGCGTACCTGGCAACCGCGCAGACGATGGCGCCGGGGGGGACAACGCTCGTCAGAAGAATCCGCTCTCGATGCTGTCGCAGTGGAAGCTGTTCGACAACCTGCGGCGCAGCCTCGCCCCTGCGGCACTGACACTGCTGTTGCTGCTGGGATGGACAGTCTTGTCGCCGGCCTGGTTGTGGACCTTGTCGGTGATGGGCATCCTGCTGCTTCCCTCCTTGTGCGCCTTGATTCTCGAGATGTTCCGCAAGCCGGGTGAGGTGTTGCTGAGGCAGCACCTCACCGCTGTGGCACGCTCAGCTTCCCGCCACTTCATGCAGTTGGCATTCGAGCTCGCCTGTCTTCCCTACGAGGCGTTGTTCAGTCTGGATGCCATCGCGCGTACGACCTGGCGGATGCGGGTCACACGTAGACGGCTGCTTGAATGGAATCCGTCGAGCGAAGCGGATCGCGAGTCGATCCGGTGCGGCTGCAACAGCCTCGTCACCTCTTTCCAGTCGATGTGGGCCGCCCCCGCTATCGCCGCTGCGGTGGCGATCTATCTGGTGGCAGTGAACCTGGCGGTGTTGGCGGTGGCAGGGCCGATACTGCTCCTGTGGTTTGCCTCACCCGCCATCGTTTGGTGGATCAGCCGCCCGCTCGCTCGTCGCAAGGCGATCCTGACGGTCGAGCAGACGCTCTTTCTGCGCACGCTTTCGCGCCGGACCTGGGCCTTCTTCGACACCTTTGTTGGCCCGGAAGACCATTGGCTACCGCCCGACAACTTCCAGGAGTATCGCGTTGCCGCAGTCGCGCATCGTACGTCGCCGACCAACATGGGGCTGGCGCTGCTGGCGAATCTGTCGGCATACGACTTTGGCTACATCCCGGCCGGACAGCTCGTCGAGCGCACGGCGAACACCCTGCGCACGATAGACACTCTGGAGCGGTACCGCGGGCACTTCTACAACTGGTATGACACGCAGACTCTGCAGCCGCTGCCACCGCTATACATCTCGACAGTGGACAGCGGCAACTTCGCCGGCCATTTGCTGACCTTGCGTGCGGGGCTGCTCGCGCTTGCCGATGACCCGATTGTGGGGGGGCGACTGTTCGAGGGCTTGAGTGACACACTGAAGCTGCTCGCGGATACCGCGGGCGCAGTTTCCCCCGCTCCGCTGAGCGAGTTTCAGAACCTTCTCGAGTCGATTTGCGATGCCCGGCCGACCACCCTTGTGGCAGCCCGGGTCTGCCTCGATCGCTTGGCTTCAGGTGCCGCTGACCTGATCACGCACGTCGCTGGCAGTATCGGGGACGCTGTCGAGAGCGAGGCGACTGGCTGGGCGGAGGCGCTCGCCGGGCAATGTCGCAGGGCCCTCGACGAACTGAGCTTTCTCGCCCCGTGGGTCGGGTGGCAGGGCGCGCCTGCCGGGTTGAGCGGCCTTGACGAGTTGCTCGGTAGCGTTGGCAGCATCGTCATCCCGACGCTGCGCGAACTGGCAGGGCTCGATGCGGAGCTTTCGCCGGCCATAGCGCGTCGACTCGACGGCAACGCCGCGCCCGAAGAGCGCACCTGGCTCACCGAACTTGGGCAGCTCATCACCCAGGGCAGCCGCCGCGCTGCGCAACGGATCGCGGAAATCGAGCGCCTCGCACGGCAATCGAGCGAAATGTCGAACATGGCGTACGACTTTCTGTACGACAAGGCGTGCCATCTGTTGGCGATCGGGTACGACGTCGGCGAGCGCCGGCTCGATGCGGGTTACTACGATCTGCTGGCCTCCGAGGCAAGGTTGTGCAGTTTTGTGGCGATTGCGCAGGGGAAGCTGCCGCAGGAAAGCTGGTTCGCGCTGGGACGTCTGCTCACCAGCACCGGCGGCGAACCGGTTCTCCTGTCGTGGAGCGGTTCGATGTTCGAGTACCTGATGCCGCTCCTGGTGATGCCGACCTATGAGAACACATTGCTCGACCAGACCTACAAGGCGGCGGTGGCCAAGCAAATCGAGTACGGACGGCAGCGTGGCGTCCCCTGGGGAATATCGGAATCCGGCTACAACACGGTCGACGTGCATCTCAATTACCAGTACCGGGCGTTCGGTGTGCCCGGACTGGGACTCAAGCGCGGACTGGCCGAGGACCTGGTCATTGCACCGTATGCATCGGCGCTCGCGCTGATGGTGGCGCCTGAGGAGGCATGCCTGAATCTGCAGCGACTCGCCACCGAGGGGTTCGTCGGGAAATTCGGCTGCTTTGAAGCTATCGACTACACGCTGTCACGGCAGCGACGCGGTGAATCGAATGCCGTAGTCCGCTCCTACATGTCCCATCACCAGGGTATGAGCCTGCTCGCTTTAGCCTACCTGATTCTCGATCGGCCCATGCAGCGGCGTTTCGAGTCGGAGCCGCTGTTCCAGGCAATCCTGCTGCTGCTCCAGGAGCGCATCCCCAAGGCGATGACATTGTTTTCGCACACGGCTCAACTTTCCGATGTACACGCGGCGTCGGTCGCGCCGCAGGCGCCAATTCGCGTTTTCAGCAGCCCCGATACGCCGACACCCCAGGTGCAGTTGCTATCGAACGGCCGATACCACGTGATGGTCACCAACGCGGGAGGCGGCTACAGCCGATGGAAGGATCTCGCCATTACTCGCTGGCGCGAAGACGGTACCAGTGACAACTGGGGTTCGTTCTGCTACATCCACGATGTGGACAGCGGGGAGTTGTGGTCAACGGCCTGCCAGCCGACGCTCAAGCGACCGGCGAGTTACGAAGCGATCTTCTCGGAAGGGCGGGCGGAGTTTCGGCGTCGCGATACGGTTGGCGATGGCGATCTCGATACCCATACCGAGATTGTCGTTTCGCCGGAGGACGACATCGAGCTGCGCCGTGTGCGCATCACCAACCGCTCTCGTACCCGCAGAGTGATCGAGGTCACGAGTTACGCGGAAGTGGTGATCGCACCGCCGGCCGCAGACGCGCTTCATCCGGCGTTTAGCAATCTCTTCGTGCAAACCGAGATCATGCGGGAGCGGTGCGCGATCCTGTGCACCCGCCGCCCGCGCTCTATCGACGAACCGGCGCCGTGGATGTTTCACCTGATCGCGGTGCACGGCGCCAGCATCGGCGAGGTCTCTTATGAGACGGACCGCATGCGCTTCATCGGTCGCGGCAACACCGTCGCCGCTCCCCATGCACTACGCGAGTCTGCGGCGCTCTTCGGCAGTGAGGGCTCGGTGCTGGATCCGATCGTCGCGATCCGTTGTCCGATAACACTGGAACCGGACGAGACGGCAACGATCGACCTGGTGTTCGGCGTCGGAGAAACCCGCGATGCGGCCTTGAGCCTGGTCGAGAAGTACCATGACCGGCGTCTGGCTGATCGCGTCTTCGATCTGACGTGGACCCACAGCCAGGTTGTGCTGCGTCAGATCAATGCCACTGAGGCCGATGCACAACTGTACGGGCGGATGGCGAGCTTCATCATCTACGCCCATTCCTCGTTGCGCGCCGATGCGGCCGTTCTCACTCAGAACCGCCGCGGGCAGTCAGGCTTGTGGGGCTATGCCGTTTCCGGGGATCTGCCGATCGTGCTGCTGCAGATCGCAGACTCGGCCAACATCGAGTTGGTGCGCCAGCTCATTCAGGCACATGCCTACTGGCGCCTGAAGGGCCTGGCAGTGGATATGGTGATCTGGAACGAAGACCGGGGCGGCTATCGGCAACTGCTTCAGGAGCAAATCATGGGGCTGATTGCCGCAGGTATCGAAGCCCACGTGGTGGATCGGCCGGGTGGCATCTTTGTGCGGCCGGCGGAGCAGATATCCCTCGAGGATCGCGTCCTGTTCCAGTCGGTCGCTCGCGTCATTATTGCAGATGGCCGGGGAACGCTGGCGGAGCAACTCAATCGGCGTACTGCGATAGACAAGCAAATGCCGCAGTTCGCACCGACGCGACCGCTGCGTCCTGATCTGGCGGCCGATGCCACGCTACCATCACGTGAGCTGATTTTCTTCAACGGACTAGGTGGATTCACCCCCGATGGGCGCGAGTACGTCATCACGACAGCGCCCGGTCAGATGACCCCGGCGCCGTGGGTTAACGTGCTGGCGAATCCGCATTTCGGCACTATCGTTTCGGAGAATGGTGTTGCGTACACCTGGAGCGAGAACGCGCACGAATTTCGCCTCACGCCCTGGCACAACGACCCGGTGAGCGATGCGAGCGGAGAAGCGCTGTACCTGCGCGATGAAGAGAGCGGCCAGTTCTGGTCGCCCACACCGCTGCCAAGGGGCAGCGCCACGCCCTGTGTCAGCCGGCACGGGTTTGGCTACAGCGTCTTCGAGCACAGCTGCGGCGGCATTCGCTCCGAGCTGTGGATTTACGTGGCACTGGATGCGGCTGTCAAGTTCTCGGTGCTGAAAGTGCGCAATGAGTCGGGCCGGTTGCGCAAGCTCTCCGCGACCGGCTACGTCGAATGGGTGCTGGGGGATCTGCGGCCGAAATCAGCTATGCATATAACCACTGAAATCGACCCCAAGAGCGGCGCCCTCTACGCGCGCAACTCCTACAACTCGGAGTTCGCCGATCGGGTTGCCTTCTTCGACGTGGATGGACCGACGCGTAATCTGAGCGGCGACCGCGCCGAATTTCTCGGGCGCAACGGCACGCTGCAAAATCCGGCCGCCATGCATCGGTCGCAGCTTTCCGGCAAGGTGGGCGCTGGCCTGGATCCCTGCGCCGCGATCCAGGTAAGCTTCGATCTGGCCGACGGGCAAGAACGCGATATCGTCTTCCGGCTCGGCGTCGGGCGCAACGCCGATGACACTGGCAAGCTCGTACAGCGCTTCCGCGGTGCCTTGGCTGCCCGTAGCGCGCTCGCAGCGGTGTGGCAGCATTGGGATCACACGCTCGGCGCGGTGCAGGTGGAAACACCTGATCCGTCGCTCGATGTGCTGACCAACGGCTGGCTGGTGTACCAGACTCTGGTGTGCCGTGTCTGGGCGCGCAGCGGTTACTACCAATCGGGCGGCGCCTTCGGCTTCCGCGACCAGTTGCAGGACGTGATGGCGCTCATCCATGCCGAGCCCGGGCTGGTGCGCGAGCACCTGCTGCTGTGCGCGAGTCGTCAGTTCCGGGAAGGGGATGTCCAGCACTGGTGGCATCCGCCGTCGGGCCGCGGTGTGCGCACGCATTGTTCGGACGATTACCTCTGGTTGCCGTTGGCGGTATGCCGCTATGTGGCGAGCAGCGGGGACACAGGGGTGCTGGATGAACCTGTGTCCTTCCTGGAAGGCCGCCCGGTCAACCCGGAAGACGATTCTTACTACGACCTGCCCGGCCGCTCGGCTGAGGCAGCCAGCCTGTACCAGCACTGCGTGCAGGCCATCCTGCACGGCCTGCGATTCGGTGAACACGGTCTGCCGCTGATCGGTTCTGGCGATTGGAACGACGGCATGAATCTGGTAGGGATACAGGGAAAAGGCGAGAGCGTCTGGCTAGGCTTCTTCCTGTGCGAAGTGCTCAGGCAGTTCACCGAGGTGGCTTATGCGCACGATGACACAGTCTTTGCCGAGCGTTGCAAAGCGGAGGGCATTCGGCTGCGCCAGGACCTCGAGCGCCATGGCTGGGATGGCGAATGGTACCGACGCGGCTACTTCGACGACGGCACACCGCTCGGTTCTGCAGGCAACACGGAATGCCAGATCGATTCGCTCTCGCAGAGCTGGTCTGTGCTGTCCGGGGCGGGCGACGGGGTGGGCAACCTTGCGCGTTCGCGCCTGGCCATGCAGGCGGTGGACGATCGACTCGTGCATCGCGACCACGCACTTATCCAACTACTCGATCCACCCTTCGACAAGTCGAGCCTGAATCCCGGCTACATCAGAGGCTATGTGCCGGGTGTGCGGGAGAACGGCGGGCAGTACACCCACGGTGCGATCTGGACGGTCATGGCGTTTGCCGCATTGGGCGAGCGCGCGCGCGCCTGGGAGTTGCTGACCATGATCAACCCGGTGAACCACACGAAATCACAGGAGGCCATCGCGACCTACAAGGTGGAGCCGTACGTGATGGCAGCCGACGTTTATGCGCTCGCACCGCACACCGGCCGCGGTGGATGGACTTGGTATACCGGCTCGGCCGGCTGGATGTACCGGCTTATCGTGGAGTCGCTGCTGGGACTCAAACTCGAGGGAGACAAGCTGCATCTCGTGCCCTGTGTGCCCGCCGACTGGCAGGCGTTCAAGATCCACTACCGGTATCGGGAGACGATGTACCACCTCGCCGTCTCGCAAGCGCGTGTTGGCGATGGTGCACCGAGTGCTGTGACGAGTGTGACAGTTGATGGCGTCGAACGACACGATAAGGTAATTTACCTTGTTGATGATCGGCAGGAGCACATGGTCGAGGTGAGAGTGCATGTGAATTTCGTGGGCAAGTAACCGTGACGAACGGCCTCCCCAGAATGAACCTTTCTCAGCCTGGAGTGAAACCTGACGATAGTCTGGACGATAGCGTATATAACAGGTCTGCCAGGCAGTGTGGTGCGCAACTATCCCGCAAAAGTCGGCGCTGGCGGGACGGCGGTAGCATCCGAGCAAGCGGATTAGGAGGTGGTTGCATCCGGGAGCAGACGATCGAACTCCTTCTTGACCACCGCGTAGCACTCGCAGGTTCGTGCCTCCAGCCCCGCCCGGTCAAGCACGGTGATGTGGCCACGGTGGTACTCGATCAAGCTGGCCCTTCAGCCGGTAGGCGTGGGCCGGCGCTCTGCACGATGGCCCGGCTGGGCGTCGTTTCGCCGCCCATGAAGAGGGAGACCCCGACGATGCCCTCGTTGCCGACCACGGCGATTTCGGACGATGCGCCATCCTCCATGACATAGAGCAGGGAGACGATGGCGGTGGTGGGGAAATAGACGTGGCGCATCCGCGTACCGGACTCGTAAAGCACATCGCCTAGCGGCAGTGAGACCAGTTCAAAATTGGGGAGCAGATATGCGTATGCGTCCGCCGGCAAGGCGGTGAGAAGGTGATTCTGGCGGGGGTTATGCGGGGGCGGGTGCATGAGCGAGCTCCTGATTATCAGCCACGATCGAATAACCTCACCAACGCGGCTGAATGTGGAATCACCGAGGCGTCCCGCTCATTATATATTCCCCGCTTTCCTGTGTTCGCCAGCGCACAGACACAGCAAGGCGCTCGACGTAATCTGATTCCCTGGCGCACAGTGGGGAGTGGGCGTGGGCCAGAGGCGCCACGCCAGCGGGTTCGGTCTCGCTGCTGCAGCCTATACGTTACCTGGGGATTCCTGCGGCCAGGCAAAAATCTCCGAGTGAACTTGATTATCTGGGACCCGTCAAAAATGCCCAAACGTCTTACCGTCCGGTTGAGAATAACGATAACCCATGGGGTGATCCTGAACTTGAACCGCGCCGGAATCACGGAAACTGCCGCTCTCGAAGTTCGCGATCCCGCGCCCACTGACGACTAACTGCGTACATTAGCCGTGGTTAGGATATTCAGTCATTGGCTTCGCGCGAATACCCTGTTCCAGATGGTATTCGATCTGGTATTGCCCTGCCTGGCCTTGGTCCTTACCGTTGCCTGGCTCGACCGCGGCGATCTGCGCAGTGTCTGGGTAGCGTTGCCTTACGTGCTGCTACTCACGCTCGGGATGATGGTGGTGAATACCTTGCTAGGCGTCTATCAGCGCGATTCCGATCATTCTGTGGCCCGAACTTTGGCACGCGTCATCGTGTGTTTCCTCCTTGCTGCGCCGATGGCCTATGGCATGGTCAGCCTGGTTCCACGGTCCGCAGCTTGGCGCGAGGAACTGGAACTGGCGGTGCTGCTCGCCCTGGGCGTCATGGTGACGATGCGCGGCTGTGTCGTACACGGTGGCTTTGCCCCCTTACTGTCGCGCCACATCATGGTACTGGGCACCGGCGCAGAGGCGGCGATGGTCGGGCAATCGCTTATGCGATTGAGTCCGAACGTGCGCATCGCGGGCTTCTACCCGGTGCGCTCGGACGAGGCGATACACGTTGCCCACGATCGGATTCTCACGGACAACTTGTCGCTGGCGGATGCGACACGTCGGTTCAAGGTAGACGAGATCATTGTTGCAGTGCGTGAGCGGCGGACCGATGCCGTGTCGATTCATGAGCTCCTCGAGTGCAGACTGGCGGGCGTGCGCGTGCTGGACCTGTCGAGCTACTTTGAGCGAGCCCTCGGACAAGTGCGCCTGGATTCTTTGCGCGCCAGTTGGCTGATCTTCGGCGAAGGTTTCCGGCAAGGTCTGGTACGCACGGTAGTCAAGCGCCTGTTTGACGTCATCGCCGCGACGCTGTTGCTGGGGGTATTCTGGCCCTTGATGTTGCTGAGTGCCCTCCTGATTGTGCTGGAAAGCGGCTTCCCGATCTTCTATTGCCAGGAGCGTGTGGGGCAGGGTGGGCGGCTGTTCCGTGTGGTTAAGTTTCGCAGCATGCACAGCGACGCCGAGCACGACGGCAAGCCGCGCTGGGCCGCCTGCAATGACGCGCGGGTGACACGCGTTGGTCGCGTTCTGCGCAGGCTGCGCATCGATGAACTGCCGCAGCTGTACAACGTGCTCAAGGGCGACATGAGCTTGGTCGGGCCACGGCCCGAGCGGCCCTACTTCGTCACTCAACTGACGCGCGAAATTCCCTTCTACGCAGCGCGCCACAGTGTCAAGCCGGGCCTCACCGGCTGGGCCCAGGTGCGCTACCGTTACGGCGAGTCGGTGGAGGATGCGGCGCAGAAGCTGCAATACGATCTCTACTACGTGAAGAACCATACCCTGTTCCTCGATACCGTCATCCTGTTTGAAACCGTGGGTGTGGTGCTCACGGGCGCGGGGGCACGCTGATGGCGCTTGCGCCATTTTATGTGCGAGATCGTACACGCTGGCCCGGAAATTCGGCCCAGCATCTATTTACCTACAGGAGGAAGCGCGCACCGGTAAGATCATCAACGTTGCGGCGCATGGGGCAGTCATCGAGGCCATCCAAGCCAGAATCCGGCAAACCGGGGTGCCCGTCGTGTACGCCACCGTACAGATGTGCTTGCTCTGCCCGCTTAAGCTTCAAAGGTACGAAGCGTGCATGACCATCCAGCAGCAGGAAAAATGCAAATTGTTTGATCCGCTGTGTCTTGCCAAGAATCGTGTAGTGCCAATAACCACCAACGCATCAGCACATGCCAATAGCCGGCGGGCCGGCGTTACTCACCCAGGAGACCAATCATGAGCAAAGTAAAGACAACGAATAATTCTGGAAAACGCAAACAGGAGAAGGGCTCGGCCTTGAACGGAGACTCACCACTGGCTGTCGGCGGCGAACTGCACCAGATCGCTGGGGGAGAGCACCCCGCGCTCACCACTAATCAGGGCGTCGCACTTGCCGATAATCAAAACTCACTCAGGGCCAATCCGCGCGGTCCTACGCTTCTGGAGGATTTCATCCTCCGCGAAAAAATCACCCATTTCGATCACGAGCGGATCCCCGAGCGTATCGTTCACGCGCGTGCGACGGGCGTGCATGGATTCTTCGAGCTGACCGCCTCGTTGAAGCAATACACCACCGCCAGGATACTCACCGAGGTAGGTGAGAAGACGCCCGTGTTTACTCGCATATCGACCGTCGCAGGTGGCGCGGGCTCGGTCGATACCCCGCGTGATGTACGCGGCTTTGCCGTCAAGTTTTACACCAAGGAAGGCAACTGGGATTTGGTCGGCAACAACATCCCGGTTTTCTTTATCCAGGATGCCATCAAATTTCCTGATCTTATCCATGCCGTGAAAATGGAACCCGACCGCGGCTTTCCGCAATCGGCGACTGCGCACGACACGTTCTGGGATTTCATTTCGCTCACCCCAGAATCCATGCACATGGTGATGTGGATCATGTCAGACCGCACCCTGCCCCGTTCGCTGCGCATGATCGAGGGCTTTGGTGTGCATAGTTTCCGGCTGATTAACGACGTTGGCGAATCCACTTTCGTCAAATTCCACTGGCGCCCCAAGCTCGGTTTGCAATCCACCGTTTGGGATGAGACCGTCAAGATTTCCGGCGCTGATCAAGACTTCCACCGCCGCGATATGTTCGAGGCCATCGCGGCGGGTAATTTCCCCGAGTGGGAATTTGCGGTGCAGCTTTTCACGCAGGAAGAAGCGGACAGGTTCCCGTTCGATCATCTGGACGCAACGAAGCTGATTCCCGAAGAACTGGTGCCCTTGCAAGTGATCGGCCGCATGGTATTGGATCGCTGGCCGAACAATTTCTTTGCTGAAACCGAACAGGTTGCTTACTGTCCTTCTCACGTCGTGCCAGGCATCGATTTCTCGAATGATCCCCTGTTGCAAGGCCGTTTATTCTCCTATCTCGACACGCAGCTTGCGCGCCTGGGTTCGGTCAATTTCCACCAGATCCCGATCAACGCCCCCAAGTGCCCCTTCGGAAACCAGCAACGCGACGGACACATGCAGATGGCCCAACCTTCGGGCCGTGTTTCATATGAGCCGAATACCCTGTCCGAAAACTCGCCGCGCGAAACACCGGTCAAGGGCTTTCACAGCGCGGCAGTAACTGAAACTGGCGAGAAAGGCCGCATCCGTGCCGAGAGCTTCGCCGACCACTACAGCCAGGCGCGGCAGTTCTATCTCAGCCAAACCACGTATGAGCAGGCGCACATCGCCTCGGCGTTAGTGTTTGAGCTTTCCAAGGTTGGACATGGGCACGTGCGTAAGGCCATGGTCGGCCACCTGCGCCATATCGAAAAAGACCTCGCCAGGCGGGTCGCTGCGGGTCTTGGATTCGACAAAATGCCTGCTGCGCCAGAGGCCGCAGCACCCGTACAGGCGATGGAACCTTCACCCGCATTGCAGATCATCGGCAAGATGAAGGACACGCTCATGGGGCGCGCGATTGGCATTCTGATCGCGAATGGTTCAGACGGCGCTGTCATCAAGACGATTAAAAAGGCGGCGACCGATGCGGGTGCTAGCGTAAAGATCGTCGCCCCCAACGTGGGCGGCGCGAAGCTTGCCGATGGCTCGATGCTGGCGGTTGACGGACAACTGGCAGGTACGCCTTCTGTGCTATTCGACGCGGTCGCCGTCATCCTCTCCAGCGAAGGCGCAAAGGCACTGTCGACAGAAGGCGCCGCGATCGATTTCGTGCGCGATGCTTTTGGTCATCTCAAGGCAATCGCCGCTGACAAAGGCGGCCAGGCGCTTTTGAAAATAGCGAATGTCGGACGCGACGCAGGCATTGTGGATACCAGCGACAAAGACGCATTTATTGCTGTGGCAAAGACGCGCCAATGGGACCGGGAAAAGTCTATTCGAACATTGGCATAAGCGCCAGTTCCAAAGAGCGTGTTCTGTCTGGTCAAGGCCACATCAATCTGATTCAGCCTGAACCCCCGCAGCGCTCACCAGTTGTTCGTTGAAGCCTTGCACCTCGTGGGCCTGCTTGCTCTGAAGCCCTATTTTCCGAGCGGCCAGATAAAGTATGGTGGTGTGCTCAGGGGGAGTCACCTCAGCAACGTGCCCGACAGGGCCATGTGGTCAGCAGTGCGGCGATGATGAGTGCACAGATTGCAAAGGCCATGGCATACCTGGTTGGGTGGCTCAATCGCTTGGCTGAAATGAATGACGAATGACGCTGCCACACCTGGCGAGCGTGGACCGATTCCTGTGCAGCTCATACTGGGCGGACAGTGAAGCGGAGTTACCGGGATTCTGGCGACAATAATCGCCGGTAGCCTGTTACGGCGAGAGGTGCGCGAGTTACCCGGCCTTTTCTGTACGCTGACGCTCATAGCGCGGACACTGTGTCGATTGCTGTGGCGCTCAGCGCGGCATCTCCTAAGAGGTTATCCCAACGGTGAGTCCTTGGCGGACCTGCAGATGGTCTGCACTATGAGCGTCAGCGTACAGAAAAGGCCCCGGATGTGAGGGACTATTGGCGTGATGATCGACAATCGGGCTCGGATCAACCGCGCAGTCAAGATCACGCGGGGTGCGGACAGGGTACAGAAGATACAGAACGTCGGCAATGAGATGAGTATCAAGAAATGGAATGGAGTTGCTTGTCTCAACGATTGAGACGCCAGATTCACCGGCATGCAACCCTTTTCAAATTACGTAGGAGACTTGTCATTAAAACGATGAATAAATTCGGATCAGTGCTCGGAATAATTGCTATTCTGACGCCTGGTGCCTGCGCAACCGAGTACACCCCGCCCAATACGCCCTATGGCGGAATCGCCAGACCAGGCATTGCTTACTCGGGATACGGCGTGGTGCAATCCGTTGAACTCGTGAAACAAGACAACAATGGCGCCGGCCTGGGTACCATCGCTGGCGCCGTAGTCGGGGGTGTCGTCGGTAACCAGGTGGGGGCCGGACGGGGCAATACGGCGGCGACCGTCATCGGCGCGGCGGGTGGTGCCTATATCGGCCACGAGTTGAAAAACCGGCAACAGCAGAATGCAGAGGCCTACAAGATCACCGTCCGTATGGAGAACGGGTCATATCAGACGCTGATGTATAGCACCAACCCTGGTTTCCGGGTCGGCGACCGGGTGCGGTTCGAAAACAGCGTCCTGCAGCGGTACTGATCACGGCATGGGGCCGGGTTGGCACAACCCTGCAGGAGGCAAATAGGAAAACGCACGCCCATGAAGTCCCCTATCTGCGATTACTGATCGGGAGTATCGCGGTGATCCTGCTCGGTCTCTTTGGAATTGCGGCCGTGACGGCTTGGATGCCAGCCTCGATCGAAGCAGGTGTCACCTTCGCGCTCGACAAGCTTCTGGCGCCGCCGACCAGGACGGTCGGCGCGCGCGTCAGGGTGAAGTGTGAGGAATGTGGCGTCGTCGCGTCCACGCGGGAGATTGAGCAACCCGGCGTAGCAGGCGGAGTGGCAAGAGGCGGTCAAAACGAGATACCGGGGAAGTTGGTCAAGAGCTATGAAGTCACTATCCGCATGAAGGATGGCTCGAGCCACGTGTTCATGGATGCGAACCCCGTGAATTGGCGACCGGGGGAAGGCATAATCTTCATCCAAGGCGCAAACCAGTCGAACGATTGAGTCGACGCCAGTGGCCCGGGCAGGCGTGAATTCCAAGGCGCTGCGTACGCCAGCGTACAGAGAATATTCTGGATCCGGGGGATGATGACCACAATGACCGGTTGCCATCAGTAAAGCCCCGCCAGCGCTGGACGACACGCCCCAAATCAACACTCGTCTTGCACGCCCCGAGGTCAGTGACTGGCTCAGATCGTTTCGCAGTGACTGTCAGTATCTCGCCGTCTTTGCAGGCAGTCGGAAGAATGTAAGCAACAGAAGGCGGAGTGATGCAACTTATAAATAGGGAATAATAATGACATATTCATTAATCAAGAAGCAAATGGGCTTGGCCGTATCATGTGCTCTGGCACTGGGCGTTGTGTCGGGCACGGCAAGGGCGGAAGCCAATCCGGCGGATACGGGATACCTCACTGACCAGCGCGGCACGGTTGCGCGGAGTGGCTTCGGGTTGTGTTGGCATACCGGCTTTGGTCCTGCAGTGCCCACACCGGAGTGTGATTCGACTGTTGTTCCAACACCAATCGCTGCGGCCGCTGAACCGACCCCACCAGCTGTAGTGGTGCCAAAGCCCGTAGCTGAGCGAGTGACGCTGGACGCTGACACTCTGTTCGACTTCGATAAGGCGGTTCTGCGTCCGGCGGGGCGGGTGGCACTGGATGATTTCCTTGGCAAGCTGAAGGGTATCGATCTGGAGGTAATTACAGCAGTCGGGCATGCCGACCGCTTTGGTTCTGAAGCCTACAATCAGCGCTTATCTGAGCAACGCGCAGCCGCAGTCAAGGCTTATCTGGTCAGCAAGGGCATTGAACCAAATCGCATACAGACTGAAGGAAAGGGTGAGATGCAGCCAGTAACCAAGGCCGGCGAATGCAGCGGTGCCAAGAGCGCCAAGGTGATCACCTGCCTGCAACCTGATCGCCGCGTCAATATCGAAGTAATAGGTAGTCAGATCGTCAGGTAGTTACTCTACCGGCAGTTCCAGTGCTAGAGAAATACCCTGCTTTGGCAGGGTATTTTCTTTCAGGGTGGCGCGCTCGCAATCTGTGTGACGAATCGCTTATCGACGAATCATTCGATTATCGGCTATGTGCGTTAGCAGACAGATGCAGAGAGGCAATCGCCATAACCTAGATTTGTCGGAACTAAGCGGGTGCAATGTCTGTAGCGCAGCAATGCGCAGTAGTTGAAAGCAGCGTGGTCTCGGCGAAGAGAAATAAATGCCCAGCATGACTTTCTGATTCATCAATCTCAATCTCAAACTCATCACATAAAGGAATAAAAATGAAAAAACTCAACATTAGCGTGATCGCACTCGCAATCAGCCTCGTATTCAGCACTGGCGTGATGGCGCAAGGCATGTCGAAAAAAGACTACAAGGCCGATAAAGAAAAGATCGCGACCGAGTACAAGTCGGCCAAGGCGGGTTGCGCTTCGTTATCCGGTAACGCGAACGATATCTGTGTCGCCGAGGCCAAGGGCAAGGAGAAGGTTGCAAACGCTGAACTCGAAGCTAGCTACAAACCTACCCGCAAGACCCACTACCAGGCGCGCGTCGCCAAAGCAGAAGCCGACTATACGGTAGCGAATGAACGATGCGACGACTTGGCTGGCAATGCGAAGGATGTTTGCGTGAAGGAAGCGAAAGCGGCGAAAACCACCGCCAAGGCCGATGCCAAGGCGCAGATGAAGACTTCGGATGCGAACGCTACGGCTAATGAGAAGTCCACCGCAGCGCGCAGCGAAGCGAAAACCGAGGCCGCTGACGCCCGTAAGGATGCCGCGACAGACAAGCTCAATGCCGGGTATGCAGTGGCAAAGGAAAAATGCGACACACTTGCAGGCACCGCCAAGGATAACTGCTTGAACCAGGCGAAGAGAGACTTTGGCAAGTAATCAGTGATACACGGGTAGATACGAAATACCCACATTTTTATAAAGAGGTGATTCCATGAAAACGATACAAAGAGTTATGTTCAGTGCAGTTGTCGCAACAATGTTGCTTGGCTTGAGTGCCTGTTCCGGTATGTCGACGCAGGACAAGAACACGGCCATCGGTGCTGGTGTTGGCGCCGTCGGTGGTGCTGTTCTTACGGGCGGCAGCACGGCTGGAACCGTTGGTGGTGCAGCCGTCGGCGGCATCATTGGTCACGAAGTCAACAAGTAATGATAATCAACATGCGATGCACATGGCTTATTCGGTCAGTGCATCGCACTTGCTGATTGCTCTCATTTCGCAGCGAGCGTAATCCATTATGGTTACGCTCGCTTTCGGTCAAGTAAAACACCAGGAGATAAAAATGATGAAATTTGGAAAAACCGCTAGCGCAGTCTTGGGCATGAGTGCATTGCTTGTTGCCCTATCCGGCTGCCAGAAACAGGAAGGCCCCGCAGAGCGCGCTGGCAAGGAAGTCGACAGAACGGTAGAGAAGGCCGGACAGCAGATTGAAAAAGCCGGTGACAGCATCCAGGACGCAGCAAAAGGGGATAAGAAGTAGTCTCTAAACAAATCCTCAGCAGTGCCGCGAAGCCTTTCACGTATTTCTGCCAAGCGTATTTCGTAGCATGATGTTTTATTCTCGCATGAAGAAATACTGCTTAAACAGGAGATTCAACATGAAAAATTTTCTGATCGCAGCGGCGGTAGCTGCTGTCACAATTACCACCCTGGCACACGCTGCCGACGTTGGAGTCTCAATCAGCATCGGCCAACCCGAGTTTTATGGACAAATCGATATCGGCGACTATCCGCAGCCACGAGTGATCTACCGCCGACCGATGATGATCGAGCGGGGTTTGATGAACCGTCAGCCTATCTATCTGCGCGTACCCCCAGGCCACGCCAAAAATTGGCGCAAGCACTGTCGCGAATACAACGCCTGCGACGAGCCGGTCTTCTTTGTACAGGACAACTGGTACAACCGCGAGTATGTTCCGCGTTACCAGGAACGTCATGGTGGTCGTCGGGATGGTGGCCGTGACCAGAATCGGGGTAAAGATCATAAGGACGAAGGTCGTGGAAATCATAAAAACGAGGGATCCGGTGGGTGATCGCAATCATGGCCGCGATCACTGAGGCATTCGTTTAATAACATGTTGCGGTCCGTACTTTTTTATTCATGCATTACCCATCGTGTAGCGAGTGGGCAAAGCATGAATAAAGGCTGATTATCCGCGTCGTTTTTTACCGTTACGTGAGCGCCTGCTTTTCAGGATGTTCTGTCCGCATCCACCGTAGGGATACTCGTATCAATGATATCCGTATCAATATTTTTTCCTCGTCGTAAATCCGCTCTGTCGCATGCCTCAACTCAGGCTAGGCCTGCTGTCATTTTTCAAGAGTGGCGCAATGTGCCCGCTATATCCTGCCCATTAGCAGCAACACAATCAGGATCACAACCACCAGCCCAAGGCCACTACTAGGTCCGTAACCCCATTCCCGACTGTGAGGCCAGCTTGGGATTGCGCCGATTAGCATTAAAACTACGATGATCAGCAGAATGGTTCCTAGTGTCATTTCATATCTCCTAAAAGTAAGTCGTAGCAGAGTGCAGCAGTTGAGGAAACGATTGAATCATCACCACTTGTTCTGGTCTGTCGACATTGGTTTTGTAACGGTTTCAGCAGTTGCTCTTTCGAGACAGCAATCTACAAAGTAGCGCTTGTTCATCCCACTAGTCATCGCCATGCTCTTGACCGGGAGATTACTCAAATAGAGATAATTTTCTGTACGCCAACGCACAGAATCACTTTTTGGTAAGGCGCAAGGTATGGGCGAAGGTATGTGCGTACTCAATGACTGGTCATGCACATATGATCAAATGAACGCACGATCTTCGTGGTTTCAGCCTGCTCATCTTATGAAGGGAACAAGAATGAAAGCGATCGGAAATTCCAAATTAATTTGTATTTCGGTGTTGCTCGCTGCGGGACTTATGGCGTGCGACAAGCCAGGGTCTGCGGAGGTGGCAGGTAAAAAAATAGACCAGACAGTCGATGAAGCCGGCAAGAAAATAGGCGAAACCATCGATGAAGCCGGCAAGAAACTGGACGAGAAAAGTGTGAAAACAGGTTTGGCAATCGATGATGCCGAGATTTCGGTCAAGGTCAAAGCCGCCATTTTCGCCGAGCCTGGTCTTAAGACGCTGCAGATCAGTGTTGATACCGTAAAGGGCGTAGTGACATTGAGCGGATCAGTCGATTCTCTGCCCAGTAGTGACAGGGCTGAAGCACTGGCAAGTGCTGTGGCTGGCGTAAAAAAGGTTGAAAACCGATTAGTGCCAAAGTTGGTCAGATAAAGCCGAGTTTCTGCTAACTAATGACAAAGCAGGCTATAGCTAGGTGCTGCAGTTTCGCAGATCGGTCTATGTATGGTGCCGTACAGAATGTGCTTGACCACACCGCTAATCTTACGCATGTGTCTTGAGCTTTTATGAATCAATCGGCCTCGGTTGTCGCCACACTGTTTTCTTCGCGACTTCTCGTTGCGCGAGACGCACAAATGGCAGGAGGCCGACTACGGCAAGAGAGGCCCAATTGGTAATTTCACCAGTCGGATTTTATACAAAGGAGTTTGATATGAATTGGGATATCGTTGAAGGTAACTGGAAGCAATTCCATGGCAAGGTAAAAGCGCAGTGGGGCAAACTTACCGACGATCAGCTTGACGTGATTGCTGGCAAACGTGTCGAGTTGGCGGGCAAGATTCAAGAAGCCTACGGCATTACGAAGGACGAAGCCGAGCAGCAAATCAAGAGTTTTGAAGAGCGGAATAAGGACTAATGTTCTAAGAGCTCCTACTGACCTTGCCCCTGTTGCATGGCACATTACCCTACAACAGGGGCAAGGTTACCGATGTCGGCACGGCTTACTTAAAGGACTTCCATCATGACAAGCTATAAATATTTCGTCTCGCCACTTGGGGTGATGATTGGTGGCGCTGTGATCGCTACCATCTTGGCCACGCTTGTGGTTGAGCGCATGCGCAACAAACAGAAAGGGCGACAGAAGGCCGAACTGAGTGGCTGGGAGAGTGAAGGTGGAAGCGTGGCAGCAACTAATGTCGTTGCACCTTGAACGTGACAGAGACTGCGCCAGAGCCGTTCTCGATCGACAGGGGGTCGGAATGCGGTGTAGCCGATGCGGCAACGGCGTCATGGGGCAGTTGAGGTCATGAACACGTCTTCCGCCACCGACAGTGATCGCTCGGACGCCACTGGCCATGTTTCTCTCGAACGCGTATGCCCTCGTTGCAATGGCTCTGTGTACCGCATTCCACGCCGATTTGCAGATTTAATCATAAACATCTTCATGCCGGTTCGCCGCTACCGCTGCCATTTGATAAGTTGCAGATGGGAAGGGAATCTGCGCAAGAACCAGCATTCCCTGTCGAGCCGAGGTTATGGTGAGCCGTATCAACGAAAACTTTACGCACTCGAGTCGTCACGGATGGGCCACGTCACCCTTCCGGGAAAGCCACCGCAATGAGATATCAGGTCAATCGAAGTTGAGCCGAAAATACAGCGATGATCCACCTGACTGCATCAAAGTTGGCCATTCGTCGTCAAGTCCCGTGATCATAATGAGAAAGAAATGTCCAGCGTCGGTTATCACGAGCCTGTAGAGGAGCTGTCCGCTGAAACGCGCGACATGCACAGAGCAATTGTTTCTCTGATGGAAGAACTGGAAGCCGTTGATTGGTACAACCAACGTGCTGATGCATGCAAAGACACAGAACTCAAGGCAATCCTTGAGCACAACCGAGACGAGGAAAAAGAGCATGCATCCATGGTGCTGGAATGGATTCAGCGCAAAGACCCAAAGTTTTCCAAGGAACTCTATGAGTACTTGTTCACCAAAAAAACCATTGCGCATAGACCTGATGATGCCTAAGTCCTAAGTATTTGTTGCAATAGGCAGTCTCCAGTGTTCGCTGAACTCAATCGATATCCACACGAACATCCATGTCATGAACGCTGCTCCGACCACCATGCTTCTCGTCGAGAACAATGCCGCCGATGCGGGTTACACCGGCAAGCCAGCGTTGGAGATCATTGATCGGTATGACTCATTCCTTATGTCAAAGGACGGAGGCAAGAGGCCGGTAAACTCCATCAACGTCGTTATATCGACCGATTATTGAGATTTTACTTATGGAAACCAGTGGCTTACTGCGGCAGCAGATAATTAAAAGTCTCGTGGCACAGCACCCTGAAAAGGTTGAGGATGTCTCGATTCTCCTGTGGGAGCAGATGGCGATCCCAATCATTTCGATCGTGGGTAAAGGAGGTTTCAATTCGCTTTACGCGAGAAGTGTATTTCTTACCCAGTCAACATTTCCCTGGCTCGCAGCCAGATCACTGTTAGCACAGACTGATCACCGGTTCACGGAATTAAAAATGTGTTTTGAAGGACAAACGCCTGCGCAAGCCAGTGCAGCAAACAGTCTGCTACTGATCACTTTCACCGACATCTTGGCCTCATTAATTGGTGAGCAGTTAACGACCCGTATTTTACGTTCGGCTTGGGGCAATGACGCTTCGGATAGGGCCGGCAAGGAGTTTAAAAATGAGTAACAAGGTAATTATACGGCGTCTAAAAACTGGCGTACCTGGTCTGGATAACCTATTGGGCGGAGGTCTGCCGGAATTCTCGTTTAACCTGATTGCGGGCACGCCGGGTGGCGGAAAAACCACGCTCGCTCACCAGATCATGTTCTCGCTGGCAAGCCCGGATAATCGGGCATTGTTCTTCACGGTACTAGGGGAACCTGCGTTAAAGATGCTCCGTTACCAACAGCAATTTTCGTTTTTTGATATCAATAAAGTCAATCAATCGGTCCGCTTCGTCAATCTGTCTGCAGACCTCCTGGAGGGAGATTTCGACCATGTATTGTCCCGTATTGACGAAGAAGTGAAAGACTATGCGCCCAGCCTGGTATTTGTTGATTCGTTTCGCTCAGTCGTGCAGTCAGCGAAGCAGAAGGAACAGGGGGCATCCGAGCTGCAGCAATTCATCCAGCAACTGGGCATGCAAATGACGAGCTGGCAGGCAACAACATTCTTGATCGGTGAATATTTGTTGCCAGAATCAGAGTCAAGCCCCATCTTTACCGTGGCGGATGGCATCCTGTGGCTTTCGCAAAATTTGCACCGCAATTCCATGGTACGCAAGATGCAAGTGGTCAAAATGCGAGGTCAAGCCCAAGCACCCGGTTTGCATACGTTCCGTATTAGTGACGAAGGGATTCAGGTTTTCCCGCGTGCGGTTATTCAACGGGACACAGCGGCTGAGCCAGCAATCAAGGTATCCCCTGGCGAGAAACGTGTTCCGATGGGGATACCTAGTCTGGATGAAATGCTAGGTGGCGGCTTGCCAATGGGCTATTCGCTTCTCGTGGTCGGACCATCCGGTTCCGGAAAAACCATATTGGCGACGGAATTTCTCGCCGAAGGAATACGCCGGGGCGAGCCCGGTGTGATTGCGGCGTTTGAGAAGAGCCCTAGCCAACTGCTGAGCAAAAAGCTGAATGCGCTGGTCAGGGCTGGACAAGTGGGGGTGATCAACACGTGTTCTCTGGATTTGTCGATTGATCAAACCTTGCATGATTTGATCGAAATGATTAATCGAATGCGGGCAAAGCGCGTTGTCATTGACTCCTTGTCTGGATTTGAACTGGCACTGGCACCCGAGTTTCAGGAAGATTTCCGCGGATCGCTGTACAGGATGATTGCCGAGCTTACTGGTATGGGCGTGACCATATTAATGACCTCGGAACTGGAAGACCGCTACACCGATTTGCGCTTCAGTCCATTTGGGACTGCTTTTCTCGCTGACGCAATTATCGTGCAGCGCTATGTCGAAATCGTGGGCCAATTCAAACGCGCCTTCTCGGTGGTTAAAGTGCGTGGCAGTGAGCACAGTAAGGATATTCGATTGTTTGATATTACCGACCAAGGCATCATTATTGGCGAAACCTTATCTGAGTACGCCGGAATCATGACGGGCCGGCCGACGGTCCGCACTAGCCAGAACGACCAAGTGATGGAGAGTGATAATGAATAGAAATGACAATGACGGCGCCCCTGCTTCTAATACCGATGACTCAAGTCAATCGGGCGTGGCTAGCCAGCACAAAGACAGCTTGCCAGCTGCCCTCGAAAAAGATATCACGCGCAGGGAAGGCGCTGTCATTGATGATGAAGCGGTCGTTCTAAGCCGAGAGAAATCGGCTATGGCACGAGAAGGTGCCGCGCATGTACGTGAAAATGCTTCCGACTTGCGTGAAGACGCTGCCCATCTGCGCGAACGAGCGGCACAGGCACGGGAAGCAGAAGCCAATGCGCGCGAAGGGGCAGTCACCTCGCGCGAGCGGGAAATTCGTGCGGCAGAGACGCAGGCAGCGTCTGACGATCACGTCATTATGTTGCAGCAAGCCAACGCACACCTAGTCACCGCGACCATTGAAGCGCACAAACTGACCGAACAAGTCCAAACGGCTAAAGATCAGTTGGATCATTTGGCCCATCACGATGTTCTCACCGACTTGCCTAATCGAGTACTGCTGCAAGACCGGCTTAGCCAGGCGATTGAGTTAGCCCGTCGTCAAGGCAGGCAATTTGCGGTGATGTTTATGGATCTGGATCAATTTAAACACATCAATGATTCCTTGGGCCACGTGGTAGGTGACCAACTGCTGCTGTCAGTTGCACAACGTCTGGTGAGTTGTGTGCGTCACTCAGACACCATCAGTCGTCAGGGTGGGGACGAATTCGTGTTGCTGCTCCCCTATATTGAGCGCGCAGAAGACGCGGCGCTGTCTGCGCAAAAGATGCTCGCGGCGCTTGCGCTGCCGCACCGCATTGACCAGCACGATCTCCATATCGGCGCGAGTATCGGTATCAGCGTTTACCCCGACGATGGTCAGGATGCGGAAACCCTGATCAAGAATGCGGACACGGCGATGTACTCCGCCAAGGAAAGCGGACGCAACAATTACAAATTCTTCGAGCAGAGCATGAATGCTCGGGCCGTCCAGCGGCAATCCGTCGAAGTCAGCCTGCGTCGCGCGCTGGAACGACAGGAATTTGTGTTGCACTACCAGCCGAAAATAAATCTTCAGAGCGGCACGATTGTCGGCGTCGAGGCGCTCATCCGCTGGCAGCATCCGGAACGAGGGCTGCTACTGCCAGCGCAGTTCGTGCCCATCGCTGAAGACTGTGGCCTGATCTTGCCGATTGGCCGCTGGGTGCTGCGCGAAGCCTGCAGGCAGGTACAGGTCTGGCTGGATTCGGGCCTGCGCGCTGTGCCCGTAGCGGTCAACATTTCTGCGGTAGAGTTCAGGCACAAAAGTTTTCTGGAGGCCGTAGCCCTTATCCTGAAGGAGACCGACCTGGCGCCGCGCTATCTCGAACTGGAGCTGACCGAAAGTGTCCTCATGCACGATGCCGACGACTCGGTGCCCGTGCTTGAAGCACTCAAAGCCATGGGGGTGCGGCTTGCCATCGATGACTTCGGTACGGGCTATTCGAGCTTGAGCTATCTGAAGCGCTTCCCAATCGACACTCTGAAGATCGACCAATTCTTCGTGCGCGACATCGCCACCAACGCGGACGATGCAACCATCGTCCGCACGATCATCGGCATGGGGAAAAATCTCAAGCAACGGGTCATCGCCGAGGGCGTGGAGACGCACGAGCAACTCGCGTTCCTCCGTGCTCAGCAATGCGAGGAGGGGCAAGGCTTTTTGTTCAGCCACCCATTGTCCGTCGAGAACTTTGCGCTCTTGCTCGTTACCGGGATTGACGGGATGCGCGGCGACGGTTGAGCTGACGGTTGAGCTGAGTGGGGGATCGCGCCTCCGATATTCGGGCGGCGTCGTGAGCACACGCCATCGCCCGTTACCATACAGCCTGCGTCTCGCGTGGCGAGACTTACGGTCGGTACCCTCACTGCACTCGGAGTTGTGTTGCAGTTGGTCTACAAACCGGAGGTGAAAATCCCGGGCAAGGAAATACGGACACTTCTGCAGCGGGTCTGCGTGAGCCTCAAGGTGTGACGCTGTGCTGTCGCGCACGACGATGTGCAACATCCGCCAGTACCGCGCTTTCGCATTTGGCTACAACGCGTTCGGCATCCCCGCTCGGTATCCCAGTTGCCGCCCGCGCTGCCATGGCGCTGAGTTTGGTGTCTGTGGTCACTAACGCGTTACGGCTCAACCGCGTCAGATTGTGAAGGGGGCGCAACAACAGGCTATAAAACCATTTTGTGGGGTAACGTACAGACGGCGAACAAGTTTGCATCTATACACATATTTCGCGCAGCTTCACATTTGCCCTCTCAAAGGAAACTCATACCATGGACGGTATAACCAAGACAGCTCTTGTCATCGCATGTGCCGTCTGCAATCCATGCCTGCACGACGGCGCGATCGGCAGCAGGATCACGCTCGGCGGCGTCGACCAGGGTATTCCGCTGATCGAGAACCATCGGGAGCACCTGGTCAAGGTTAGCATCAACCATGCTCTTTTGCCTGCGATGGCATCAGATACTCAGCACAGGCTGCCGTCGTCGCAGCAACGTGCTGATGGCGGCTGCGGAGAAGCGGAATCAACATGACGGTATTCAGTTCCAACGCCTTGGTTATCTTTGGCGCCACCGGCGATTTGGCGTACAAAAAGATTTTTCCGGCGCTGCAGGCGATGATTCGGTACGGCGATCTGGACATGCCAGTCATCGGCGTGGCCCGCGCCGGCTGGACGCTCGACAAGCTGCGCGAACGCGTGCGCGACAGCCTGGAGCAGAATGGCGGTATCGATGCCGATGCATTCGCCCGGCTGTCAGCGCAACTGAAGTACGTCGACGGCGACTACCAGGATCCAGCGACCTACGAGCGCCTGAAGCAAGCCTTGGACAGCGCCGCGCGCCCGCTGCATTATCTCGCTATTCCACCTAGCATATTCGTTACCGTGGTGCAGGGGCTGGCGCGAGCCGGCTGCGCCATGAATGCCCGCGTTGTCGTCGAGAAGCCGTTCGGCCGCGACCTCGCCTCCGCGCAGGTGCTTAACCACGCGCTACACGAGGTCTTCCAGGAATCGGCGGTGTTCCGGATCGATCACTACCTCGGCAAGGAAGCGGTGCAGAACCTGTTGTACTTCCGCTTCGCCAACGCCTTTCTCGACCCGATCTGGAACCGCCACTACGTCGACAACGTGCAGATCACCATGGCCGAGAGCTTCGGTGTACAGGGACGTGGCGCATTCTATGAGGAAGTTGGCGCCATCCGCGACGTGGTACAGAACCACCTGTTTCAGGTGATCGCGCTACTGACGATGGATGCACCGATCGGACACGATCCGGAGTCCATGCATGCCGAAAAGCTACGGCTGTTACAGGCGATGCGACCGCTGGACCCGGCACAGGTAGTGCGCGGCCAGTTCCGTGGCTATCGCGGTGAGAAAGGCGTCGCGCCGGATTCCCGGGTCGAGACCTTCGCCGCGCTGTGCCTGCATATCGACACCTGGCGCTGGGCCGGTGTGCCGTTCTACATCCGCGCCGGCAAGTGCCTGCCGGTCACCACCACCGAAGTCATGGTGAATCTGAAGTGCCCGCCGCTGGCGATCTTCGACGAGATCAGTCCGGCGACCTCGAACTATTTCCGCTTCCGGCTCAGCCCCGAGGTGACGATCTCGGTGGGCGCGCGAGTCAAGCAGCACGGCGAGGAAATGCGCGGCGAGCCGGTGGAGCTGATCGCCCGTCATGAGCCGCGTAGCGAAACATTACCGTACGAGCGCCTGCTACGCGATGCGCTGCGCGGCGACCCCTCGCTGTTCACGCGCGACGACAGCGTCGAAGCAGCGTGGCGGGTGATCGATCCGCTACTCGCCAATGCCGAGCCGGTGCGGGAATACGAGCCCGGTAGCTGGGGGCCGTCGGCTGCCGAGGGCATCGTGGTCAGCGAGGAGGGCTGGCACGATCCGAAGCCCGAGGAGACGGCACCGTGCTGAATGAAAACCTGGTGGTGTTCATGCTGGATGTCGACAACACCCTGCTCGACAACGATCGTTTCGCTGCCGACTTCACGGCGCGGCTCGATCATGACTTCGGAAAGGCAGAACGCGAGCGCTGCTGGTCGATCTATGCCGAGCTGCGCGACCGACTCGGTTACGCTGACTATCTGGGAGCACTGCAGCAGTTCCGCAACGGCAGCGATGCCGTGTTGGCGCTGCTGCAGATGTCGGCGTTCCTGCTCGAGTATCCCTTCGGTGAGCGACTGTACCCGCGTGCACTCGCCGCGTTCGACCACCTTCGTACGATCGGCATCACGGCGATTGTTTCCGATGGCGACATCGTGTTCCAGCCGCGCAAGATTCAGCGTTCTGGCCTGTGGGATGCCGTCGATGGCCGGGTGCTCGTCACCCTGCACAAGGAACGCAGGTTCGACCTGATCCAGCGGTGCTTTCCGGCCGGCCACTACGTGATGATCGACGACAAGCCGCAACTGCTGGCCGCGATGAAGTGAAGGCGGAAAGCACGCCCGCGGCGCTAGTGCCGCACCGCACGTTCGAGGGCAACCGGCCGAGCAACACCATCCTCGCCGAACGACTCACGCCGCACACGCTGGGCGCACTGGTCGCGCTGTACGAGCACAGCGTATTCGTGCAGGGCGTGATCTGGGACATCGATTCGTTCGACCAGTGGGGCGTGGAGCTGGGCAAGGCGCTGGCCAAGCGCACCGCCGCCGAGATCGCCAGCAGGAACGACCCCGAACTCAACCACGACAGCTCCAGCAATACCCTGATCCGGCGTTATCGCCGGTTGCGGGAGACAAGCGCGTGAGCACCGCGATCAGCCTGCTCGCCGGCAAGCCGGCACCGCAGTCGCTGCTGGTCGATGTGCCGAAGCTGCTCACTGCCTATGTCGATCTGCGCCCCGATCCCGCGGTGCCAGCGCAGCGCGTCGCGTTCGGCACCTCCGGGCACCGTGGCAGCTCGTTCGAGTGCAGCTTCAACGAATGGCATGTGCTGGCGATCAGCCAGGCGATCTGCGAATACCGCAAAAACAAGGGTATCGATGGCCCGCTGTACATCGGCATTGATACCCATGCGCTGTCGCAGCCGGCGTTCGAGAACACGCTGGAGGTATTGGCCGGCAACGGCGTGGAAACGATGATCGCCAAGGGCGGCGAATTCACGCCGACGCCGGCGGTCTCGCATGCGATCCTGGTCTACAACTGCAGCCGCACCTCGGGTTTCGCCGACGGTATCGTCATCACACCTTCCCATAATCCGCCTGACAACGGCGGCTTGAAATACAACCCGCCCAATGGCGGGCCGGCGGATAACGAGGTCACGGGATGGATTCAGGATCGTGCCAATGCGCTGCTTACTGGTGGCCTCAAGGAGGTGCGGCGCATGCCGTATGCGCAGGCGCGTCGCGCCGTCAGCACGCACCAACATGATTTCCTGAGCGCCTACGTGGGCGATCTCGGTCAGATGGTCGACTTCGACGCGATCCGTAGTGCCGGCGTCCATATGGGTGTCGATTCGCTCGGCGGCGCCGGCGTGCATTACTGGATGCCGATTGCCGAGCGCTACCAACTCGACCTGACTGTGCTCAGCGAGGACGTCGATCCGACCTTCGCCTTCATGACGGTGGACTGGGACGGCAAGATCCGCATGGACCCTTCCTCATCCCTGGCGATGCAGCGGCTGATCGGTCTGAAGGACCGCTATGACATCGCGTTCGCCTGCGACACCGACTACGACCGCCACGGCATCGTTACCCGCAGTGCGGGTTTGTTGCCGCCGAATCATTACCTCTCGGTGCTAATCGACTATCTGTTCCAGCATCGGCCGCAGTGGGGCCGGACCGCCGCGGTCGGCAAGACCCTGGTCAGCACTGCGCTGATCGACCGTATCGCGAAGCGGCTGGGACGCAAGCTCTACGAGGTACCGGTCGGCTTCAAGTGGTTCGTCGATGGACTGTTCGACGGCGCACTGGGTTTCGGTGGCGAGGAAAGCGCCGGCGCGTCATTCCTGCGCCGGGACGGCGCGGTGTGGACCACCGACAAGGACGGCATCGTGCCGTCGTTGCTTGCAGCGGAAATCACCGCGCGCAGTGGCCGCGATCCGGGGGAGTTGTATCGCGACCTCGTTCGCGAACTGGGCGAGCCGGTGGCCGATCGCATCGAAGCGCCGGCGACCGTCCAGCAGAAGCAGAGCCTGGCGAGGCTCTCGCCGCAGCAGCTGCACATCACGCAGCTCGCTGGAGAGCAGATCGAAAGCGTCCTCGACCGCGCACCGGGCAACGACGCGCCGATTGGCGGCATCAAGGTGATCGCGGCCAGCGGTTGGTTCGCTGCGCGTCCCTCCGACACCGAGGACATCTACAAGATCTACGCGGAGAGCTTCCGCGGTGAAGACCATCTGCGCGACATCCTGCGCGAGGCGCAGGATGTCGTCGATGCCGCGTTGGCGCAACGGTGACATGCACGCACGTTCACGATTCACACACGTCGCACTCAATCAGGAAGCAGCCATGTCCGACGAGCTCGATCAGCTATGCATCAACACCATCCGGTTCCTGTCGGTGGACGCCGTGCAGAAGGCGAACAGCGGGCACCCGGGGTTGCCGCTCGACGCCGCGCCGATGGCCTACGCGCTGTGGACGCAGGTGCTCAAGTACAACCCGCGCAACCCGCATTGGGTCGATCGCGACCGCTTCGTGCTCTCGGCCGGGCACGGTTCGGCGCTGCTCTACAGTCTGCTGCACCTGACCGGCTACGAGCTTTCGCTGGACGACATCAAGCAGTTTCGTCAGTGGGGCAGCAAGACGCCCGGACATCCGGAACGTGGACATACGCCCGGCGTGGAGACCACCACCGGGCCGCTCGGACAGGGCTTCGCCAACGCGGTCGGCATGGCTATCGCAGAGGCGCAACTCGCGGCACGCTACAACCGTCCCGATCACGCGGTCATCGACCACCATACATTTGCCATCGCCAGCGATGGCGACCTGATGGAGGGTGTCGCCTCCGAGGCGGCCTCGCTCGCCGGACATCTGCGGCTCGGCAAACTGACCTGCCTGTACGACGACAATCGCGTCACCCTGGCCGCCGGCACCGACATCACCTTCTCCGAGAATGTCGCGCGTCGCTTCGAGGCCTATGGTTGGCACACTGTGTCGGTCGCGGACGGCAACGATCTCGCCGCGATCGACGCCACGCTGCGGGCCGCGCGCGCTGAAACGGCAAGGCCTTCGCTGATTCTGGTGCGCACCCACATCGGCTACGGCTCCCCCAAAAAGCACGACAGCTTCGAGGCGCACGGCTCGCCGTTGGGCGTCGACGAGGTGCACCTGACCAAGCAGAACCTCGGCTGGCCGACCGAGCCGGCGTTCCTGATTCCGGAACCGGCGCTGGCGCATTTTCACGAGGCGCTGACGCGCGGTGCGCGCGACGAGGCGGCGTGGGACGAGCGCATGACGGCCTACGCGCAGGCATACCCCGATGTGGCGGAGGAGTTGCAGCGAAGCCTGTGCGGTGAGTTGCCGTCCGGTTGGGATGTGGACATTCCGGTCTTTCCTGCCGACACCAAAGGCATCGCCACGCGCGTCGCCTCGGGCAAGGTGATGAATGCGATCGTGCCGCGGGTGCCGGCGCTGAGCGGCGGATCGGCGGATCTCGATCCGTCCACGTACACCGCGCTGAAGGGACTTGGCGATTTCAATCCACCGGCGGGCAAGGACCTCGATACGCAAGGCTCGAGCGGCGGTGGCTGGAGTTACGCCGGGCGCAATCTGCACTTTGGCGTGCGCGAGCACGCGATGGGCGCGATCGTCAACGGCATGGCTGTGCACGGAGGCTTCATTCCGTACGGCGCGACCTTCCTTATCTTCTCCGACTACATGCGCCCGCCGATCCGGCTAGCCGCGCTGATGGGCTTGCACGTCGTGCATGTGTTCACACACGACAGCATCGCGCTCGGCGAGGATGGCCCCACCCATCAGCCGGTGGAGCAGCTTGCCGCGCTGCGCGCGATTCCTAATCTGACCGTGATCCGCCCCGGTGACGCCAACGAAACCGCGGTCGCGTGGCGGGTCGCGCTGGAGACACGCGATCGTCCGGTGGTGCTGGTGCTGAGCCGCCAGAATCTGCCCACGCTCGATCGGAGCCGATATGCGCCTGCCGAAGGCCTGCGTCGCGGGGCCTATGTCCTGCTCGATCCGCCCGGCGGCAAGCTGGAGCTGATCCTGATAGCCAGCGGCTCCGAAGTTGGCCTGATCGTGGCCGCAGCCGAACGCCTGCGGGCGCAGGGGATCGCCGTGCGCTGCGTGTCGATGCCGAGCTGGGATCTGTTCGAAGCTTTGCCGCAAGCCGAACGCGACGTAGTGCTACCGCCCTCGGTCAGCGCGCGGCTCGTGGTCGAGTTAGGTGTCCCGCAAGGGTGGGATCGTTATATCGGCGCGCGGGGCGATATGCTCGGCGTGGAACGCTTCGGCGCTTCCGCGCCATCCGAAATATTGCTGCGCGAATACGGCTTTACCGTCGACAACGTCTGCGCACGGGCGCAGACGTTGCTGGCTAGATGACGCCAGCGGGGAAAAGTATCGACTCTGTCAGCACATCGACGCCGGTCTCCGGGCGGATGGCGCGCGCGGGAATGTCGGCACCCATGCGCCATCTCGCCACCACATCGCGCTTGGATTCGCCGTCAACCAAAAATAGCACCACGCGCGCGCGGCTCAACCGTGCCGCGCTGAGCGACACCCGCTGCGGCGGCGGCTTGGGCGCATCGAACACGGCCAGCGCATCCGGTGCGCTCGCCGCGACGCCCCAGTCGCGATCGGGAAACAGACTGGCGGTGTGGCCGTCCTCGCCGAGGCCGAGCAGCACCAGGTCGAAATCGCCGACGCCGCGCAGCGTTTCCGCGTAGGCAAGCGCCGCCATACTCGCGCCGAGTTCGGCGGGAATCGTGTGCACCTCGTGTTGCGGAATGGGCACGTGATTGAGCCAGGCATCGGTCGCCATCCGGCTGTTGCGCTCGGCGTTGTCCGCCGGCAGGCAGCGCTCGTCTCCGAAGTACACCTGCCAGTGCGACCAGTCAGTGTCCGCCGCGCGCAGCATCCGGTAGATGGCGCGCGGCGTGCTGCCGCCGGCGAGCACGATCAGGAACCGGCCGCGCCGTTCGATCGCGCACGCGGCGGCATCGAGGATGCGCCGGTACGCGACCTGCCACAGCGTCGCAGCGTCAGCGACGCCGATCCAGCGTGCGCCGCCGCGGTCGGCATTGTCCTGCGTATCCGTGGCGCTCATTCTTTCTTGATCGCGTGACCGCCGAACTGATTGCGCATTGCCGCCAGCAGCTTGTCGGAGAACGAGTCCGCGTCACGCGAACGCAGGCGCTCGAGCAGCGACAGCGTGATGACTGGCGCGGAAACGTTGAGGTCGATCGCCTCGGCCACGGTCCAGCGCCCTTCGCCGGAATCGTCGACATAAGGAGCGATCCCTGTCATCGCCGGATTCTTCTCCAGTGCTGCCGCTGTGAGGTCCAGCAACCACGAGCGCACCACGCTGCCGTAGCGCCAGATATCGGCAATCTGATGCAGATCGAGGCTGAACTCGCTCTTGTGCTGCAGGATCGAGAAGCCTTCGGCGTAGGCCTGCATCAGGCCGTACTCGATGCCGTTGTGGACCATCTTGGTGAAGTGGCCGGCGCCGACCGGGCCAACGCGGCCCCAGCCCTGATCCTTGGCGGGCGCCAATGTTTCGAAGATCGGCCGCAGCCGTTCGACTGCCGCTTCGTCGCCGCCGATCATCATACTGAAGCCCTCGGCCAGACCCCACACGCCACCGCTGGTACCGCAGTCGACGTAGTTGATTTTTTTGTCGGCAAACGTCTTGGCCCGGCGCAGCGTGTCCTTGTAATTGGAATTGCCGCCGTCGATGACCGTGTCGCCTGCGGCCAGCAGCCGCAGCAGATTCGTAAGTGTGCCATCGGTGATTTCGCCGGCGGGCACCATCAGCCATAGCGTGCGTGGGGCTGGCAGTTTCGCTACCAGCGCGGCAAGCGAATCTGCGGATTCGGCGCCTTTGTCCTCAAGGTTCTTGCGTGCCTCGGGTTTCGGATCGAAGCCCGCCAGCTGATGTCCGCCGCGCATCAGACGCTGCGCCATGTTGGCGCCCATGCGCCCCAAACCGATCATGCCGAGTTTCATGGCTTCTCCTTAGTTGGTGGTTATTACTGCAACCAGCTCCACAACAGCGATTGGATGGTCGGCATCAGATGTGTGCGGTTGTCGGCGTCCGTCACCTTCCTGAGCGCTTCGACCTGGGCCGGATAGGCATGGATGACGCAGGCAAAAGGGTACACAGACCAATACCTGTGACCATCACCAGCAGAGTGAACTCGTTGATAATCTCGTCCGGCGCACATGACACGCATTGCTCTGCGCCAGCACTTCGATGACGATTTATCCTTTATCTCCAGCGCGCAGCACTGAGTCGATCGGCCGCAAATGCCCATCGAACCGTATATCCACGACGCTACCACGCGCAGAGATTCGAAGTAGCGATTTTGTTCTTCATTGGCGATTCGCAGATCCACTCTGGGCTCAATTCAGGTGCGGAAGTTTTCCACCGTCTATTTTTCCGTTGGACCGTACTTTGCCCAGCCACTCCCAGTTGCGGATTTCCGGCAGGTCCTCGTTGCATTTGTCGATGTATTGCTTGTGCTCAATCAGCTTGTCCTTGACGTCCTTGCTGGTACCTGCCCAGGAGGGTTTGTCGGCCATTGCGGAACATATCGCGAGGATACTACCGATAACAATCGTCAATGCACGTTGCATCTTCAGGGCAATGGGTTTTATACCAGGCAGTTTCAAACTCGAAGTTCAAAAAGCGCAGCATCATGCTGCCTAAAGTCGAGAGCGTCTGATGTGAACAACTCTGCGGGGCACTTGAATCTGGCACGGGCGTTGTGTCTATCCCTTGGCTAGCACCGTGAGCAGAGTGGTGTTTTCCACCCGCATGCCTACTGCCGAACAGTTGCGCACACCCTTGGTGAGTTCGCCCTCCCAGGGCTCGGTACCAATCGTTCCTCAATCTCCGGCGGGCGGTGACCATGTCGGGAATCTTCCCCCACCTATCCTCACCGCGCGCGGACGGCGTTTGACATGGCCAAAGTGTAATCAGCCAATCACTTCTGTGCGCAACTCGTCGCGCGGCATGGCATAGATAGCAGTGTAGTCTCATGAGAAACCTGCAACAAAGGATTGTCAGGATACATCCCGGCCGGTGTGCCAGCAATCTGCGCGGACGAGTAGCCTGCCTTCAGATAACCAGCAGCGTGACCCCATAATGCTGCTCCCGGTTGCAGGCGGAGCTCAATGCGCAACTTGACCATGCAAGCGGTGAGCACGTCGATGCAAGCCTCGGCGCGGTAGCCCACCGCTAACTGCGTCTGGATCATGGTCCGTTTTTCAAGGGTTAGCGGTTTGCGCTTTTTCCCCATGCAACATTTTTTCCAAAAAATGTTGCGCTTGGTTTTTGAGCGCACTCCTGCATTCGTACCCATGATGGCTGACTTTTTATCTGGTCATGGTGATCGATCTCTTCTCACACCATGCGATGACCGCGTGCCTCTCAGAATTTGCTCATTTTGACGCAACCGGCATCGCCGATCAGATCGCCAAGGCTTTCAATGCGTTGTTCATGGTTCATCATGATTGTTCTACGGCCCTGGTTCGTCTATGTGATATCGAACATGAGTGGCACCGGCTGGCGACAGGCTATCTGTTCCTGATCATGCTCCGGTGACCTTCCGCAGAAACGTCACAATGGCTACTTGGTCGAGCAGGTTTCCATGCTCTTTTCCCGGATGTTGTGTTTGCTAGCGCACAGACTCCGGATGTCCTGACAAGGAAAATCGACGCGTGGCCACCTCTACGATGGACGCGTATCCAGTGCATTGAGACGATGGGTCTGGCGACCGAGCTAAATGAGTAAGAGCAGACAGCAGGAGATTGACATGAACAGGGGTCGTTGTGAGGGTCACTGGAAGCAGTTCAGCGGTAAACCGAAAGAGCAATGGAGCAAGCTCCTTGGCGATGATTTGGGCGTGGACGCCGGCAAGCATGACCAACTCGCCGGTAGTCTCCAGGAGCGGCACGGCATCTGAAAGAGGAAGCTGAGCGACAGCTCAGGGGCTTTCTTTATCGCAACCGCGATTGGTACCCTTCCGGGGAGCTGGTTTTGAACTTAAAAGGCAAAGGAAGATTGTGAGCATACCTAAGAAAATGTTGTTGGTGCCATTTGCACTGTTGATACTTTTTCCACTTGCGTTGTCTTCGACGATCGCGCGGGCGCAGCAGACTGCGTACCCGGTTGCGGGCCCCAGGATCGACGGGTTCGATGTCGAACCGGCCAGACGACTGACCGCTGGCAATGACCTGATGTTTACCCTCTACGGGAGCCCTGGCGGAACGGCGGCTGTCCGGATCAATGGGGTCGTGGACAGGTTCCCGCTGGAGGAAGTGGAGGCCGGCGTGTATGAAGCCACTTACACCATCAAGAGCAGGGATCGCATCACGGCCGAGGCTATGGTCACTGCCAATTTGCGCGTAGGCAATCGCATTGCCACCGACATTCTGGATGAATCTCTCCTTGCTGGTGCCGCTTCACGTTCCGACGCCAAACGCGCAGCCGATGCCGCTGCTTTGGCGGCAGTTCCCAGAATCGATCGTTTCGAGGTTGGCCCGGTGGGCCGATTGGATTCGGGCACGGACTTGTTCTTTTCCCTGTCCGGAAGCCCGGGCGGAAAGGCCAGCGTCAGGATCAATGGGGTGAAGGGGAAGTTATCCCTGAAGGAAGTAGCGACCGGCGTGTATGAGGGTACTTACACCATCAAGGATCGGGACCGTATTTCGGCCAACTCGGTAACCACGGCCACGTTGCGCCGCAGTGATCAGGAGGCGAGCGCCCTCCTCGGCCAGTCACTGCTGGCGGTGGCTGGTCACATGCCGTCCGCACGCAGGGCAACCAGAATTTGCGCCAATTGCGGTGTGGTCGAATTGATCAACGTGGTCGAGATCACAGGCGATGGCAGTTATCTCGGCAAAATCGCCGGTGGCGTGGTAGGTGCGATGATCGGCAGCCAGATTGGCAAGGGCCGAGGTACTGCCGCAGCTGAGATTGCGGGTGCCGTGAGCGGGGCTGTTGCCGGCAACGAGATCGAAAAGCGGGTCAAGAAGACTAGGCACTACGACGTAACCGTCCGCCTCCAGGGTGGTGGTATCCAGACGATTTCCTACGCGACCGAGCCGGCTCTCAAAGTAGGTGACAAGGTCAGGGTGGAGAATGGCACGCTGGCCCCGGCTTCGTGAACTGTGGTGCAAAGAGTTGAGCAAAATGAGCTTGCGGCAGACATGGCCCATCTTGGCGATCTACGCTACTTCGAGGATGATTCCCGGTGAAGCGGAATATGTGCATACAACAGTTGCCAGTCGAGCCAGAACTAGTAGCACGCATCGAGACAATCCGAGCGCAATAGCTAGCAAAGATCTCTCCAATTTCAGCCGTACGTAAGTATGACAGCCACGCCAAACCGGGAGCCAAAGTGCTTGTTCAACCTGCAGTGCGTATTATCGGAATTCTCTTCTTCTCTCTGGCGGCAGGTTGCGCTGCGGTAAAAGAGGTGCCGCCGAGCGTGATGACACAAACAGGACCCGTGGTAGCCGATCTGTCCTTGGACGGATCGAACCAGGACCGAGCCGTCGCGGCCGAGCCGCTTCGGTCCGAAGCAAGAGAGGAAGCGACCGTCGCGTTGGCGGCGCCCCCTGCCGGGCTGCGCCAGCCCGTGATGATTAGCGGCGAGGCCATCGGAGTCGAACCGGTGGCCGGTGCGCCGACGCAGCCTTGGAGCCGGAGAGCCGCCAAGGCCGCTCCTCCGCTCGCCAAAACGCCTGCAAAGGTTTTCATCTCTCCGGTGACCATTGATCAGCCACGGAAGAATGAGGATACGCTTCCCGTTGCCAGGAAGCTGGAGCCGCCGCTGGATGTGGCGGCTCTGAAGGCGCGGCTACGGGACACCAATGCCATCGGCGTGTTCACCAAGCTTGCGCTCAAGAACCAGATGGACGATCTGCTGAAACAGTTCCGGGCACATTACCAGAGCGGGCAGAAGACCAGTGTCGCCTCACTGCGGCAACCCTACGACATGCTGGTCCTCAAGGTGCTTGCCCTCGTCCAGAACAGTGATCCATCCCTGGCCCGCACGATCTCAGGGTCGCGCGAAGCGATCTGGGGCATCCTCGCGGATCCGGTAAAATTCAATTCAATAACCTGACCCAAGGAGAGCGTTTTGACCACACCTGCCCGGGCTTCGGCCTTAATATTCGCGCTCACGGTGTTCTTCGCAGGACCATCGTCGGCCGCAGACGACACTGCTCTGCTCAAGGACCTGACATCCGTCATCATGCTGCTGGGCTTGCCATGCGGCCAGGTCATCAGTGCAAAACGGCAAGCGGACAACGACCACATCGCGTCATGCAAGGACGGCAGCCGCTACCGGGTATTCGTGAACACGGCAGGCCGGGTGGTCGCGCAGAAACAATAAACCTGGATACAGGGCTGTCCTCCGCCCGCTTGCCTGCCTGGTCTTGCCGATGAGCGGCATTTGTGTTTTGACGCACAGACCGGACCTGTGCTGCGGTAGATCATGCGTGATCGACATACAAAATAGGTAAACCCGGCAACGGCAATCGCGTTGCGGGAATTCCAAATCCTGATGCACAAGCTCATCGCATTCTTTCTACTGGCCATTTTTCTGATGCTGAATCTCGTCGGCTGCGGCGAAGTGGCGACGTTGTCGCAGAACGCCGGTGTCGGCCCCTATCCCACCCTGCCGCCGCCGCATCCGACGCTCATACCGACGGTACACATTGCCCCGGCCAAGGGCTGGCCAGCCGGGGCGACGCCGGTGGCTGCAGCCGGGCTTGAGGTGAATGCCTACGCGGCTGGCCTCGATCACCCCCGTTGGCTCTATGTCCTTCCCAACGGCGATGTGCTGGTTGCCGAAACCAATGCCCCGCTCAAGCCCGAAGACGGCAAAGGCATCAAGGGCTGGATCATGAGGCTGGTGATGAAACGCGCAGGTGCCGCAACTCCTAGCGCCGACCGCATTACGCTGTTGCGTGACACGGACGGGGATGGTATTGCGGAGACGCGAACCGTCTTCCTGAGCGGATTAAATTCGCCTTTTGGCATGGCGCTCGTCGGCAGCGCCTTCTATGTGGCCAACACCGATTCGATCATGCGCTTCCCCTACAAAATAGGTGATACGCAGATCACCGCGCCCGGCGTAAAAGTCGTCAATCTGCCTGCAGGCACGATCAACCATCACTGGACCAAGAATGTCATTGCCAACCGCGACGGTTCGCGCCTCTATGTGACGGTAGGCTCGAATAGCAATGTGGGCGAAAATGGCATGGAGAACGAGGTCAACCGCGCTGCCATCTTGGAGGTCGATCCTGCAACTGGCCGCTCGCGACTGTTTGCCTCGGGTTTGCGCAATCCGAACGGGCTTGATTGGCAGCCGCAAAGCGGTACGCTTTGGACCGCGGTGAATGAACGTGACGAGCTTGGCAGTGATCTGGTTCCCGACTTTATGACGTCGGTGCAGGATGGCGCTTTCTACGGCTGGCCTTACAGCTATTACGGCCAGCACGTCGATGCGCGGGTGAAGCCCCAGCGTCCCGATCTGGTCGCTCGTTCCCTTGCGCCTGACTATGCGCTGGGCACGCATACCGCATCACTCGGGCTGGTGTTCTATCGTGGGAGTCTTTTACCGCAGCGCTATGCCGGCGGGGCGTTCATCGGCCAGCATGGCTCGTGGAACCGCAAACCGCGGAGTGGCTACAAAGTCATATTCGTAGCGTTTGCCAATGGACGCCCTGTGGGGGCGCCCGAGGACGTACTTACCGGCTTTGTCAATGCGCAGGGTGACGCTCTTGGCCGCCCCGTAGGCGTGGCGGTGGACAGGGCAGGCGCGCTACTTGTCGCGGACGATATTGGCAATGTCATCTGGCGCGTGAAGCCGGCCGCGTCAAAGCAGTGACTTATCCGCCTTGTGTTGGCTAGCGAACAGAACATTGCGCTGGAGTGGAGGAGCATTGTCACGGGTGCCCGGGTCGAGCAGATCGACAACTACTTGAAATTTCTTATCTGGCTGATGTAATGCTGCGGTGCGAAAGGGTAATGCAATGGAGCGAGTCATCGCAGGGCGATTTCAGGCAAAAGACGGCGCGGACGCCGTTTCGGCATTGATTGCGCAATATATCGACACTGCGGATATCTGCATTTTTCACAACAATCCGCCGGGTCAGCACGATGCTTTTGTCGTGGGTGGTGACGAGGATGAAGATCCTGGTGCAGAAGGTGCAAAAGGTGCAGGCAAGTCGGCGGCGAGCACGGCCGTTGCCGCAGGGCTCACTGCCAGGACGATCGGCACATCGGGTGGGCCGGTGGTCGCGCTTGCCGCCGCGGCGACTGGCGCCTGTGTGGGGTCGCTGGCCAGTGTGCTGGATGGGCTCGGCAATCATGATGGCAAGCCGCGTGCGCCAGAACGCCGTTCGAGCGGCGTCATGTTATCGGTGCGTATTGCAAAACCGGAGAACGAAAAACGCGTGATCGCTACCCTGCGCGCGGAAGGCGCGGTGGATATCGAAGAGGCGTATGGCGAATGACGCGATGGAGACTGGACGGATTTCAATCCGGTTGCAGCACCGCGACTGGTGGAAAGCGCGTCCAATTGAGTCTGCAGACAGGAGGAATATCGTGACGCTCAAAAAAGGATTCAGCCAGCCAGCCGTCAGCAGCAATAGCAAAACACGGGCGGGTGACTGGAAAAAGGATGGATCGACAGGCACCGACCATCCGCCAACCAAGAAAAAAGCGATAAGAAATTCAATCCTGCTCCTTTCGCATGCCTGGCCGATGGCGATCGCGACCAGATATGGTAAGTATCGCAACGCCATGTGCGCGCCTGGCACTGGCATCCTGAACTGAGCGAATTTCGCGTCGCTCATGTGGACTGAATTGATCGGTTGGTCAGCCGCGGCCATGTCGTTGCTTACTATCGGCCGCCAGGTTTTTACCGAATGGCGTGACCGGAGTACGCGGGGATTGTCGAAGTGGCTGTTCGTCGGGCAACTGGCGGCTTCGACCGGATTCGTCATTTATAGCGGGTTATTGGGCAATTGGGTGTTCGTGACAACCAATCTGTTGATGCTGGTGGCTGCCGGCATCGGCCAGTGGATCTATCTGCGCAACAAACACCGTGAAGAAAGCGTTACGGCGGCTTACTCGAAGCGAACATACAAATGATGCATAAGGTATGCGAGCGGGTGTGCGAGCGCACCGATCGAATACGATCTCCGGGTTAAGGGTGCACAGGGTCACCATGCAACAGCCAACTTGAAACGCCGGCAATCGACGAAGGAGGACTGAAATGACGGAAGTGGTTACGAGGCAAGTTGTAGCCAATGAGGAACATGTCAACCGCGACCCCATCACAGGCACACTGGACGCTCACCTATTGGGCACGGGGCTGGCGCGGCATCTGGCAGCGTTGCCGAAGAGGCTGTTGGAATGGCAGTGAGCGGGCCAATTGGCGACGTGATCGTGTCGATTGCAACTGGAAAGCAAAGCAGTAACTTGAGCAGGCTACCCTGCGGTCCCGCCAGAGGTGGTTCGATCGTGCCACCATGATATTGTGATATTGCCTCGTTCGCTCAAATGGATTGCCGGGGTTTTTCTTGCACCTATCGTGGTGGGGGTTCTTTTCATCGCAATTTTCGGCTGGAACTGGCTGCGCGGCCCGATAGAGCGCATGACGGCGGAGAAAACCGGTCGCGTATTGGCCATCAACGGCGAACTAAAGGTGACATTCGACTGGCCTTTGCCGCGCATTCACGCCGACGCAGTGACGTTCGCGAATCCGGATTGGGCCAGGGAAAAGCAGATGGTCACAGCCGATGTGGTGGAAATCGTGATCGATTTGCCGCAACTGCTCCGGCAAAACATCATTTTTCCCGAGGTGCGACTCGAGCGGCCTGTGGTTTTTCTGGAGCAAGGCACCGGCGGTCGAAAGAACTGGCTGCTGGACATCAACCAACAGGACGAAGGGGCGCGTATCCAGATCGACCGCCTGACGCTCGACCATGGCCTGCTAGGCTACGACGATGCAGGGCAGAAGACCAGCATTCGGTCGGAGCTCTCGACGTTAAACACTCAGCCAGCTGGAGCAGGGCTTACCTTCACGGCGCAAGGGCAATACAAGGGTCTGCCGCTCAAGGCGCGCGGCAACGGCGGGCCGGTGCTTGGATTGCGCGACGAAAGCACGCCATATCCGCTGCAAGCCAAGCTCATCATTGGCCACACCGGCGTGAAAGCCGACGGCACCATTACCAGCCTGCTGAAGTTTTCTGCGGTGGACATGCGCCTCGCCCTGCGCGGCGAGAGTCTGGCGCAGCTTTTTCCGCTGCTCGGCATCGTGTTTCCGGAAACGCACGCTTACGCGATTGACGGGCACATCGTGCACAGCGGGCGAACGTGGCGCTATGAAAAATTCTCGGGACGAACCGGGGGCAGCGATATTGCGGGCACATTGCAGGTCGATACTGGCGGCAAACGCCCGGCAATGAAAGCAGATATGGTTTCCAAGTCGCTCGATTTCGCGGATATTGGCCCGTTGATAGGTGCGAGGCCTGGCCGTCTGCAAGCCGTCAAACAGGCACCCTCATGGTCTTCCCAAACAGCCGTGTCCACGTCTGCGCAAGCACGCGTGCTGCCCGATCTGCCGTTCAAGATCGACCGCTGGGACAGCGTCGACGCGGAGGTGACACTGAAGGCCAGGACCATCCGCCGCGCCAAGGATCTGCTGCTGGAAGACCTCATTGTTCATTTGAGCTTGCGCGATTCCGTGCTGACGCTCGATCCGCTCAATTTCGGCGTGGCCGGCGGCCACATCAGCGCTGTGATTTCGCTGGATGGACGTAAGGATCCGATCCGGGCGCACGCCCAGGTGCGGGCAAGAAAAATTCTCATTGCCAAGCTGTTTCCGACTATCGAACTGAGCCAGGCCAGCATGGGCCAGATCAACGGCGAATTCGATCTCGCGGGGAAAGGCAACTCGGTGGGAGGCATGCTTGCGAGTTCTACCGGCAAGGTGGGACTGGTTGTTGACGGCGGCTGGATCAGCAAGTTGATGATGGAAAAAGTCGGCCTGCATCTCTGGGAAATGCTGGAGCTGAAAGTGACCGGCGACAAGCTCGTCAAGTTGCGTTGCGGGGTGGCCGACTTCGAGGTCGGGGAAGGCATCATGCACGCCGACGCGCTGATCTTTGATACCGAGGTCACCACGATCATCGGCACAGGCAGTATCGATCTGGGACAGGAGACGTTGGATCTGACGCTCAATCAGAAAACGAAGTACACCAGTCCCGTGGCGTTGCGCAGCCCGATCTACGTACGCGGCAGCTTTGCCAAGTCCGATGTCAAAGTCGACAAGGGGCGCATAGCCGCGCGCGGGATCGGCGCGATTGCGCTGGGCATGGTTAATCCGCTGCTTGCACTGATTCCATTGATCGACGCCGGTCCGGGAAAAGACAGCGATTGCGGACAACTGGTCCGGGATGCAAAGGCCTTGCCGCATTCAGAGAACAAAAAAACAGACCATCGGAACTGAGCATAAACCGAGAGCCTCGATCCGCCAATTGCTTTTAATTGCCTTCAGGGAGGAAAAGAACCAGCGGGCGACAATATAAAACTGCCGCCCATCATTCTTTCCGGAAATATTGTGTGCTGGCGCACAGAACTGCATGCGTATGCGGTGTACTTTGCAATTGCAACCTCTTAGTGGCCGCAAATCTGTCCAGATGAGCGGTTTTCATCAAACAATCAAAAAAGGATTCTCATGAAATATTCGATAGTGTTTTCAGCGGTACTGATGGTGCTGGCGTTGAGCGCATGCGATAGACCGACTGTCATCACTCCCGCGACGGTGGTTACCGTTCCCGTTCCGGGGCCCGCCGGTCCGACAGGCGCTACAGGATCGACCGGTGCAACCGGTATCCCCGGGGATACCGGCGCGGTTGGGTATACCGGTGCAACCGGGAACAAGGGAGATATCGGAGCTACGGGTGAGCGCGGTAAAACCGGCGGTGATACCGTGATAATCGTTCCGCCTTCTCAACCCTGAGTTTTCTCTGGGGATATTCGGCATGCGCGGCGGTGGTGCCCTCTTGGCTGCTGCCGGTACTGCAACGTAACGCTTTCCTTCAGGCGACGGGGTAAGGGCAATTGGCGCGCTTAAACTTGCTACGCTGACCCAGCAAATCCGCTGGGTTAGGCGAATGGGGGTATTATTGACCGGCTTGTGTGCGTTAGCACACAGACGTCCGCCGGAAAGACCGTGATGATCCACATTCACCTCTGGAGAGGCACGGTTTTTATCCGACTGTGGAGGCCCGCAATCTCCTGTTGCCGGCCCGACAAGCGCAGCTCTCCCTCCGGATCGTTGTACGTTTTTCACGGAAATCAGCCATGTCCGAAACAGGAAACAGTTCCACCCTTGCTGACAATACCGGCGAGGCGGTGGGCGGCATCGCCGAAGTGCGGCGCCAGGAAGCCTTGCTTAAAACGGGCGCCTTGCAGAACGCGATTCTCAACAGCGCCAACTTTTCGAGTATCGCTACCGACGAGAAGGGCGTGATTCAGATTTTCAATGTCGGTGCCGAGCGCATGCTGGGCTATGCGGCCGCCGATGTCCTGAACAAGATCACCCCGACCGACATTTCCGATCCGCAGGAAGTGATCACTCGCGCGGAAGCACTCAGTCTGGAACTCGGCACTCCGATTACGCCGGGCTTCGAGGCCTTGGTGTTCAAGGCCTCGCGCGGTATTGAGGACATCTGCGAGCTGACCTATATTCGCAAGGACGGCAGTCGCTTTCCGGCGGTGGTGTCGGTCACGGCGCTGCGCGACGCTCAAAACGCCATCATCGGCTATCTGTTGATCGGCACCGATAATACCGCGCGCAAGCAGGTCGAAGCTGATCGGCAGCATTTGCTCGAGATTCAGGAAGAGACGAATAAACAACTACAGCGGGCCAACGTTACCTTGCGGGACAGCGAGGAAAAGCTTGCAGTGACGCTCAACTCGATCGGCGATGCAGTGATCGCCACCGATGCCAGAGCGCATGTGACACTCCTGAATCCCCTGGCCGAAAAACTCACCGGTTGGACGCAGGCAGAAGCCACCGGCCGCCTGGTGGACGAGATTTTTCCCATTGTCAACAAAGAGACCCGACAACCCGCCACTATCCCGGTAATGGAAACCTTGGCGCATGGCACGATACAGGGCCTGGCTAACCACACCGTACTGATTGCACGCGATGGTAGCGAGTGCGATATTGCCGACAGTTGTGCGCCGATTCGCGACCGCGACGATCAAGTGATCGGCGCCGTGCTGGTGTTCCGCGATGTCACCGGGGAATATGCAACGCAGCAGGCCTTGCGCGACAGTGCCGCGCTGATCCAGACGATTCTCAATACCGTGGTGGACGGCGTCATCACCCTCCATGCGCGCGGCGGCATCGTCGAGACAGTTAACCCGGCCGCTGAGCGAATGTTTGGCTATACCGCAGCAGAGCTCATCGGACAAAACTTCAGCATGCTGATCCCCGAGCTTGGTCGAAACCAGCACAGTGGAAATGGTTCCCTCGAGCATTATAGTGCGAGCGCTGAGGCGCGCGCCATAGGCCTCGGACGCGAGGTCGTGGGTCGGCGCAAGGATGGCAGCATTTTCCTGCTGGAGATAGCAGTCAGCGAGATGTGGCTGGGTGGCCAGCGTTACTTCACGGGTATTTTGCGTGACATCACCGCGCGCAAGCGGGTCGAAGCAGAACGGGCACGGCTTGATCAGGTATTGATGGACAAGAACGCCGAGCTGGAGAGCGCCAAGTTCGTGGCGGAAAGAGCCAACCTCGCGAAATCGGATTTCCTTTCCAGCATGAGCCATGAGTTGCGCACGCCGCTGAGTGCGATTCTCGGGTTTGCCCAGGTCATGGAATCCGGCTCTCCGCCACCGACGTCCTCCCAGAGGCGCAGCATCGATCAGATTCTCAAGGCCGGGTGGTACTTGCTCGAGCTGATCAACGAAATACTCGATCTCGCGGCGATCGAGTCCGGCAAGCTGTCGCTGTCACTGGAACCGGTAGTGCTGGCCGAAATCATCCACGAATGCCGGACCATGGTAGAACCGCAGGCGCAAAAGCGCGGCATCAGCATGGTCTTTACCCCGTTCGAAATTCCCTACTTTGTCAGCGCCGATCGGACACGGGTGAAGCAGGCGCTCATCAATCTTCTTTCCAACGCGATCAAATACAACACGGTGGGCGGATCGGTCGTCGTGGACTGCATCGCGAGCACCCCGGGACGTATTCACATTCGTGTCGAGGACACCGGCGAAGGATTGACTCCGGAACAGCTTGCGCAGCTTTTCCAGCCGTTCAATCGTCTCGGCAAGGAGGCGGCCAGCACGGAGGAAGGCACCGGTATCGGCCTGGTGGTGACCAAACGGCTGGTCGAACTGATGGGGGGTGTCATCGGCGTGGAAAGCACCGTTGGCAAGGGCAGCGTGTTCTGGATCGAATTGAACCTGATGGCTGAACCACAAGCTGCCGTGGGCGCAGCCGAACCCACGGCTATCGACGAGGCGCAAGTCCAAGCCGACGCGCAGTTGCACACCCTGCTCTATGTCGAGGACAACCCGGCTAATCTGATGCTGGTCGAGGATCTCATTGCGCGTCGGCCCGATATCCGCTTGCTGAGTGCCAGGGACGGCAACCGCGGCATCGAGATGGCGCGCGCTTCCCGGCCGGATGTCATCCTGATGGACATCAATCTGCCGGGCATCAGCGGTATCAAGGCGCTGAAAATCCTGGCGGAAGACCCGGCAACAGCCCACATCCCGATGGTTGCGCTCAGTGCCAATGCCATGCCCCGCGATATCGAAAAAGGTCTGGAGGCAGGATTCTTTCGTTATCTCACCAAACCCATCAAGGTCAACGAGTTTATGGATACACTGGACGTGGCACTGAAATTTGCGAAAACGGAAGCGACCATCGCGGCTAAAAAGGACCAGGCATGATGATTACCGAGTCCGAGATCCTTGGCGCCAGCATCCTGATTGTTGACGATCAGGAATCCAACGTCAGTCTGCTTGAGCAAGTGCTGCGTGAGGCTGGCTACACCGGCGTTGCCTCAACGATGAATCCACAGGAGGTCTGCGCGCTGCATCGCAAAAACCGCTACGACCTCATCCTGCTCGACCTGCAGATGCCCGCCATGGATGGATTCCAGGTGATAGAAGGCCTCAAGACCAACGCTGCGGACAGCTACCTTCCGGTTCTTGTGATCACCGCTCAACCCGGCCACAAGCTGCGCGCGTTACAAGTGGGCGCAAAGGATTTCATCAGCAAGCCATTCGATCTGGTCGAAGTCAAGACGCGTATCCACAACATGCTGGAAGTGCGGCTGTTGTATAAAAAACTTGAGAATTACAGCAAGGTGCTGGAACAGACAGTCCAGGACCGGACTGCCGAACTGCGCGAAAGCGAAGCGCGCTATCGCAGCCTGACCGAACTCGCCTCGGACTGGTATTGGGAGCAGGACGAGAACATGAACTTCACCAAGGTTTCCGGCCCGGTCCTGGAGATGCTTGGAATCCGGGTCGCCTCCTTGGCGGAAGAGGCAAGCGATGCTCAGTTGCCAAACCCGGTGGGGGGCTGGAATGAGACAGAGCGCCAGCTACTGCAGGCAACCATCGCAGCCCGGCAGCCCTTCCTGGATTTTCTTTTCAGCCGCGTTAACGCCGATGGCTCGCAACAAACATTTCGGGTGAGCGGGGAGCCGATGTTCAATCGGTCCTGCCGTTTCATCGGTTACCGCGGAGTCGGTGTGGAACAAGCCGCAAAGAAATAGAGCGCGGGAACCCGGCGATTAGCAATGTCATCACTCCATAGTCCGAAACAAAACCATCTTCTTTCCGCCTTGCCCACGGCGGAATTCGAGCCCTTGGCTGCGTGTCTGGAACTGGTCCCGCTGCCACTCGGTAAAATGCTTTACGCGCCCGGCGGACAGTTGCAACACGCCTATTTCCCTACCACCGCCATCGTGTCGCTGCACTATGTCATGGAGTCTGGCGCATCGGCCGAATCCGCAGGGGTGGGCAATGAAGGCATTGTCGGTATTTCGCTGTTCATGGGCGGAGATACCACGCCAAGCTCGGCCGTGGTGCAAACTGGGGGCTACGCTTACCGGCTGGAGCGTCGCTTGCTGATGCAGGAATTCAATCGCGCCGGCTTGATGCAGCGTTTGCTGCTGCGTTATACCCAGGCGCTGCTGACGCAGATGGCGCAAACTGCGGCCTGCAACCGGCACCATTCGGTGGAGCAGCAACTATGCCGCTGGTTGTTGCTGACGCTTGATCGCTTGCCGACGAATGAGTTGACCATGACTCAGGAGCTGATTGCCAACATGCTCGGGGTACGACGAGAAGGCATTACAGAGGCTGCGGGGAATTTGCAGCGCGCTGGTTTTATTAGCTACCGCCGTGGTCACATTACGGTGCTTGACCGCCTGGGGTTGGAGACTGGCGCGTGTGAGTGCTATGCCGTGGTGAGTAAGGAATTGAATCGCCTGCTGCCCGATGCGTAGCATCGGGCAGCAGGCTGTTGTCTAATAACCCCCCTCAGTCCAGCAAACCCCCTTTCAAACAGTACCTGCCCACAATGGGGCGATTTCTGAATGTCACCGTTTGGCGATTCGAAGTTCGGTCGCAGGTACAGCGACCATTCGCTCCTGCCGGTAATAGTCGGCGCGTCGCCGGAGTATTTTTTTGCTGTACTCTGCTGGATGGCAATGCCTGAATACCTTAGCGAAATACCACCGTTTTGTTGCTGTGCACGAGCACGCGGTCTTCCAGGTGATAGCGCAGGCCGCGCGCAAGCACAGTTTTCTCGATGTCCTTGCCATAACGCACCATGTCCTCGACGGAATCCGAGTGGTCGATGCGGATCACATCCTGCTCGATGATCGGCCCTTGATCGAGTGATTCGGTGACGTAGTGGCACGTTGCGCCGATCAACTTCACGCCGCGCGTATAGGCCTGATGGTAAGGCTTGGCACCGACGAATGAGGGCAGAAAACTATGGTGGATATTGATGATACGCCCCGGATAAGCCGCGCACAGCTCGGGCGGGAGAATCTGCATGTAGCGGGCCAGTACCATGGTGTCGCCTTGCGCCGCTGCAAACAGGCGCTGCACTTCGGCGTAGGCCGCAGGCTTGTTTTCAGGCGTTACCGGCACATGGTGAAACGGAATGCCATGCCATTCGACAAACCCTTTAAAGGTGGCATGATTCGAGATGACGCAGGCGATCTCGATATTCAGTTCATTGGATTGCCAGCGCGCGAGTAAGTCATATAGACAATGCGCTTGTCTGCTCACTAAAATGACCACGCGCTTTTTCACGGCAGAATCGCTGATGCGCCAATCCATTTGCAATTCATGCGCTAGCGGGGCGAAGCGGCTGCAGAATTCAGCGAGAGAAAATGGCAGGGAATCGGCTCTGACTTCGATGCGCATGAAATAGCGGCCATCTAATGCGTCGGCATGAAAGCTGGATTCGAGAATCCAGCCTTGGTGCTCGGTGATAAAGCCGGTGACGCGGGCGATGATGCCCACCCGGTCGGGGCATGAAGCCGTGAGCGTGTAAAAACGGCCGGTGTGCATTAGATGTGTGCTGCGGCTACGTCGATCGCGGCGCGCAACTCGGTGTAGTTCAGGGCAACAGGAAACTGCGGAAATTCATCCACCACATTTTGCGGCGGATGAAACAGAATGCCTGCGTGTGCTTCCATCAGCATGGCAGTGTCGTTGTAAGAGTCGCCAGCGGCAATGACTTGAAAGCGAAGCTCTTTGAAGCGCTGCACCGCCTCTTTTTTCTGGTTCGGCATCCGCAGATGGTAATTCACCAGAAAGCCGGCGGCATCCGCTTCCAGCTTGTGACAGAACAGCGTGGGCATGCCCAGTTGCGCCATGAGCGGCATGGCAAACTCATAGAAGGTGTCGGACAAAATAATGACTTGAAAATCACGCCGCAACTGGTCGAGAAACTCTTTTGCGCCAACCATCGGCCCCATTGCCGCAATGACTTTTTGAATATCCGGCAGCCCCAGCTTGTGTGCTTTCAGCAAGTCCAGCCGATATTTCATCAGTTTGTCGTAGTCGGGCTCATCACGCGTGGTGCGACGCAATTCGGCGATGCCGGTGCGGCTAGCAAATTCAATCCAGATTTCCGGTACCAGCACACCCTCAAGGTCAAGACAGACAAGTTGCACGCACATTCTCCAAAAAGTCGGCGCTGGTGATACGGCGCGAAATCTCGGATTTTACCTGTTTGGCGGTGCGGCATTCGAAAGCATGCACCGGCGTGCTATTCAGGTGCGAGGTTAAAGGTGAGTCCCCACCCAGCGCTTAATGGCATCCGCTGTCATGGCCCCCGCTTGCCGTGCTACTTCACGGCCCTGTTTGAACAGTATCAGGGTGGGAATACTGCGAATGCCAAAGCGGGCCGCCAGACTTTGTTGCGCCTCGGTGTCTACCTTGCCCAAGCGCACTTGTGGTTCGAGCTGTTGCGCCGCGGCTTCGAAAGCAGGCGCCATGGTGCGGCACGGCCCACACCAGGGCGCCCAAAAATCGACCAGGAGAGGAAGGTCAGAGCGTTCTGCATGGCGTGCAAATCCTGGTTCATCGAGAACCACTGGTGTGCCGGAAAATAGAGGGTGCTTGCATTTGCCGCAAACTCCGCGCGTATCGCCCGCGCTGAGACGTTCAGCCGGTAGACGGTTAAGCGTATGACAGTGCGGGCAGGCAATAATGCGAGATGCGGGCATGCGATGCTCCAAGGGTTGTATGATCACGAGCATCAAGTGTGGGCTGTTCAGATGAAATCAAGGTTGCCACGTGTGCCAGTGCAATGTACCTTGAACGATGCCTTGTGCGCCCCGCGTAGCCTTCGCGAGAACCCCGCAAATCCAGAGCAGCAGAGAATCACCAAGGAGCCACCAGGAAACGCATCCGTCATAATGCATGGCCACTCATGAACAAAACGAATTCTTCGCCCATTTTGCCGATTCTGCTGCCTTATGCCGGCTGGCGAAATATTTTTCCGTGCTTGGCGGCCTTAACGCTGATTGCCGCCTATGTGATACGCAGAGCCCCAGAGCAACCACGATCTGCCGAGGCTGTACCGCTGCCGATCTCATCCGGGACATCGGTGGCATTTTGCTTCTCGTGCCTTCTGGCGATTTGCGCCACAAACGGCTGTACTCAACTGGCAAGTTTGGCTTGCAGTGGGATTTGGGGGGCGATCTGGCGCCGGCACAAGCGTTGCAGATTGCGTGGAGTGGGCTATTGACCTTGCAGGTGGCAAGATCATTTGATTGATGGTGAGTAAATCCTGGGTGGCTTTAAGGCCATCGGCAATAACACAGCGAGGTGAGCATTGATCAAGGATACGGAGGCAAAATCAGGGGTGCTCAGTGGCGTCACCGTGCTGGATTTGTCGCGCCTGATCGCAGGGCCCTATAGCGCCATGGTGTTAGCTGATCTGGGCGCGCGAGTGATCAAGGTAGAAGCGCTCACCGGTGAAGATGGACGGCACTTTGGCCCGCCCTTTTATAACGAATCGAGCGTGACCTTCATGGCGTGTAATCGCGGCAAAGAATCCATTGCCATGGATTTACGACAACCTGAAGGTAAAGCGGTGTTAGAGCGGCTCCTGCGCCAAGCGCAGGTACTGGTGCATAACTTTCGCCCTGATTTCACCGAGCGTTACGGTTTGCGCTACGAAGAGGTACAGCGCATTAATCCCGAGATCATTTATTACGTTGTTTCCGCCTTTGGCGAAGACGGCCCCGCGCGCTTAAAACCCGCCGTTGATAGCGTGATTCAGGGTCTGGCCGGGGGATTTTTTGCCAGCGGTGAAGAGAGTGATCCGCCCATACGCATCGGCTTGCCTATCGTTGATGTGGCTTCCGGCATGTGTGGTGCCGTGGGCATGCTGGCCGCGATAATGCACTGGCGGCAAACCGGGCATGGCCAGCGGGTTGAGTTGTCATTAATCGATACCATGTTCAATTTCATGGCGTCAAAAGTGGGTGAGTTCGCCATCGAAGGCCGTGCGCCGGTGCGCGAAGTAAACCTGCCGATTGCCGTGCCCAGCCGACATTTTCAAGGTAATGATGGAAATTATTTCAGCGTTTCCATTGTCAATGAATCGGCCTTTCGCCGGTTTTGCCAGATCATCGAGCGGCCACAGTGGATAGATGACCCACGGTTTGCAAAAAACTCGGCGCGTATTGAAAACCGGCAGGAACTTTTGTTAGTGCTGGAAGAAATTTTTGCAACCCAATCAGCGGCCGACTGGGTCAAGCGATTTGAATCCGCCGACATTCCGTGCGGGCCGGTAAATACCGTACCGCAGGCGATGGCCGACCCCGTATTGGCTAATCGATTTCAGACACATTCCGGGTTACCCGGCCTGCCGTTGATCGGGTTTCCGGCACAGCTCGCGCAGGGCATGCGTCCCGTGGCGCAGATGTCTCCGCCACCGCGCGTCGGCGAACACACCGCTGCCTTGCTGGCCGAGTGCGGATATACCCCAGAGGAAATCGCAACCCTTGCTACGCTGGGCGTGGTAGGTCTTGCCGCATGAGCACCAAAAATTGAGGCCGCAGATTTTCTGATGAGCCGGGCGCCTCGGTAAAAAACCCAGTATCCATAAAAATAACGACAGAAGAATGGCGCATGGATTTCGGCCTGGGTGACGAGCAAACAATGCTGTGCGACAACGTTTGCCGTTTTATGCGCGAACGGGTGGCGCCCCTGGTTGCCGCGCATGAGAAGCGCGAAACCTTTGCCTGGAAGCTATTGCCCGGGCCTTACGCCACCCAGCTATTTACTGATTTGGGTGCGGCAGTGATCAAAGTTGAGCGGCCTCTGGTGTGGGTGATGGTGGCCGCACTTTATCGCCCGGCGTGTTTATGTCAGGCAATCGCGGAAAACAGAGTATTTGTCTGAACCTGAAGCACGACGATGGCCGCGCCGCATTACATAGTCTGGCAGCGCAGGCCGATGTGTTTATCGAAGGCTATCGCCCTGGGGTTGTGCGGCGGCTGGGGGCAAACCGGGCCGCTGGCGGGCGCACCCGTGCATGATATCGGCGCCCCCGGTGGAGATCTGGCAGGCAGCATGTTCTCTGTGGTGGCCGTATTAGGGGCGTTGTTACAGCGTAATCAGTCGGGTAAAGACAGTATCTTGGTGGATTACCGATGCGCTGGTGAGTTGGATGACGCCACGCATTGGGGTTCATCTGGCGCGTAACGATAACGATGCGGCAGCCACGCGGCGTGATGTTCTGACTCGGCCAGCCTATGGCATCTTTGCCACGGCTGACGAAAAACATCTGGCGTTGGCAGCCTTGGAAACCCCATTCTGGAGGCGTCTGGTGAAAACGCTAGCGTTATCCGAGCTGGCAGTGCCTGCGCTGGATGAATACGCGCAACGGGTGGCGCGAACCAACGGCATTGCGACGTTATTAGGCAGTCGCTTTCCTGTGCCCATGCAAGGCATGATCGACGATAGCCACATCACTCCGGCGTTGGGCGAGCACACCGAGGCGATACTGCAAAAATGGGCTGGAACGCGGCAGACCTCGCACGATTGCGTGCGCTAGGCGTGATTGACTGATGACAGTCAATAAGTCTCGCGGTTACCTTCGGTCAGGCAGCCACAACCATGCCGCTATGCCTGAGTAGCGCATCTGGCTGTGGCGCGCGGCCGCGAAAGGCGGCGAAGGATTCCAGTGCTGGCCGTGCGCCGCCAACCGCCAGAATCTCACGCCAGAAACGCTCTCCTGTGGCTGCATCCAAGGTGCTGCCGGTTTTCTGGCTGGCTTCTTCAAAGGCTGAATACGCATCGGCGGAAAGGACTTCAGCCCATTTGTAGCTGTAATAGCCCGCCGCATAACCACCGCCGAAAATATGCGAAAAACTGTTGGGGAAGCGGTTCCATTCCGGCGGCACAATCACGGCCACTTCGCGGCGCACTGCGTCAAGTAATTGCCGCACTGTTTGTGCACCGCCCGGCTGATAGTCGCTGTGTAGCTGAAAATCGAACAGGCTGAATTCGATCTGGCGCAACATCTGCAAACCGCTCTGAAAATTCTTCGCGGCGAGCATCTTGTCGTACAACGCACGGGGCAGCGCCGCGCCGGTATCCACATGCGCTGTCATGCCGCTGAGCACATCCCATTCCCAGCAGAAGTTTTCCATGAACTGGCTGGGCAGCTCAACCGCATCCCATTCCACGCCGCGAATGCCGGAAATCGGCAGCTCATCCACCTGCGTGAGCAGATGATGCAAGCCATGCCCGCATTCGTGGAACAAGGTAATGACATCATCGTGGCTGAACGTGGCGGGACGCTGTTTTTCGCCCTCGCCGATGGGCGCAGGGAAATTGCAATTCAGATACGCGACAGGCGTTTGAATGGTGCTCGAAAAGTCGGCGCTGGTGATACGGCGACGCGTGATGGCTTCATCCATCCAGGCGCCGCCGCGTTTGGTTTCGCGTGCATACAGATCAACGTAAAACTGACCGATCAATTGCCCCGCACCCGAAAGCGGGTTCAAACGTTCGATGCGAAAAAAGCGCACGGTTGGGTTCCAAACTGGTGCTGTATCGGGCAAAAGCTGCACGTTATAGAGCGATTCGACCACGCGGAACAAGCCGGAGAGAACCTTTTGCTCAGGGAAATACTGCTTTACCTCATCGTCAGAAAAACTGTAACGCGACTGGCGCAGTTTTTCTGAGACCCAGGCCATATCCCAGCTTTCCAGCGTGGCCAGCCCACATTCTGTTTGCGCAAAAGCGCGTAGTTCAGCTAAATCGCGCTCGGCGAAGGGGCGCGCCTTGTGTGCCAGATCACGCAAAAAAGCGATGACTTGCGCGGGGTTTTCGGCCATCTTTGTTGCCAGCGATACTTCGGCGAAGTTAGCATAGCCCAAGAGTTTTGCTTCTTCATCGCGCAGCGCGAGAATTTGATCAATCAGCGGGCCGTTATCCCATTCGGTGGGACCGAATTCTGCCGCGCGCGTGGCCGAAGCGCGATACATCCGCGCGCGCAAGTCGCGGTGGTTGGCATATTGCAGCACAGGCATATAAGAGGGCGCATGCAGCGTGAATTTCCAACCTGGTTTGCTTTCTTTTTCAGCGGCTGCGCGAGCCGCAGCGATGACATCGTCGGGCAAGCCGGCCAGCTCCGCCGCATCGGTAATCCATTCGGCGTGGGCATTGGTGGCATCCAGCACATTTTCAGAAAACTTTGCGGCGAGAGCAGAGAGCGCTTCCTGGATGGCCTTGAACCGTGGTTTTTTGTCTTCTGGCAATTCCGCACCAGAGAGTCGAAAGTCGCGCAATTCATTGTCGATAATTTTTTTGCGCGCAGCGGTGAGCGTGCCAAATGCATCACTGCTCGCCAATGCCTTGTATTTTGAATACAGTGCCAGGTTCTGACCAAGGTCAGCATAGAAGCTGGAAACTTCAGGCAGCAGCGCGTTGTAGGCTTCCCGCCAGGGCGGGATGTCATTCACCGAATGCAGGTGACCGACAATGCCCCACGCCCGCGACAGCCGTTCCCCAGCATCCAGCATGGGCTGGACAAAATCATCCCAGGTGGCTGGCGTATCGGGGGCGATCAAGCGTGCGATCAGCGCACGGTTTTCATCCAGCAACTGATGCATGGCCGGGGCGACATGTTCTGGCGTGATGGTGTCAAAACGGGGCAGACCGGTGAAATCAAGTAAAGGATTCATGATGTGATGGGATTAAATTGTCTGGGGAGGATCAACGGCCGATTATGCCGCAAGCGGGTCTTATATAATTGAACTTGCCCTCAACTACAGGATATTCCCGCTATGAGCACTCGTCACGTTCGTCTTTTGATTCTCGGTTCCGGCCCGGCGGGTTACAGCGCCGCCGTGTATGCCGCCCGCGCCAACCTGAACCCGGTGCTGATCACTGGCATGGCGCAGGGCGGACAGCTGATGACCACCACCGACGTGGATAACTGGCCGGCCGATGCCGACGGTGTGCAGGGACCGGAGCTGATGGCGCGCTTTGAGAAACACGCCGCACGCTTTAATACAGAAATGATTTTCGATCAGATTCACACCGCCAAGCTCACCGAAAAACCTATCCGGCTGATCGGCGATGCCGGCGAATACACCTGCGATGCGCTGATTATCGCCACCGGCGCATCAGCGCAATATCTCGGCTTGCCGTCGGAAGAAACCTTCGCTGGCAAAGGTGTTTCCGCCTGCGCCACTTGCGATGGTTTTTTCTACAAGAACCAGGAAGTCGCTGTAGTCGGCGGTGGCAACACGGCGGTGGAAGAAGCGCTGTATCTATCCAACATCGCCAGCCGCGTGACGGTCGTGCATCGCCGCGATAAATTCCGCGCTGAAAAGATCATGCAGGATAAATTATTCGAGAAAGAAAAAGCGGGCAAGGTGGTCATCAAGTGGAACTCGACACTGGATGAAGTGCTGGGCGATAAAACCGGCGTTACCGGCATGCGCATCAAGAATATGCACAGCGGCGCGACGGAAAATCTTGCGCTGCAAGGCGTGTTCATCGCCATCGGCCACAAGCCGAACACCGACATCTTTGCTGGCCAGGTGGAGATGGAAAACGGCTACATCGTGACAAGTGGCGGACGCCACGGCAACGCCACGGCAACCTCAGTGCCCGGTGTTTTCGCCGCTGGTGACGTGCAAGACCACATCTACCGCCAGGCCGTTACCAGCGCGGGGACTGGCTGCATGGCGGCGCTGGATGCCGAGCGCTATCTGGACGATCTGGCGTAAGACATGAGTGGCGGCGGACGCAGCGGCAAGTATCCCCTCGCCCCCGCCGCCGTAAGTCAGCAGAAACAGAAACAACGCCCTGCGCTCACTGCCGAAGAACAGGCGCTGTTCCGCACCGCCGTTGCCGATGCCCAGCCCTTGATTTCGGATCGAATTCACCACGAGCGGTCTCCCCCACCCGCGATTCCACGTCAGCGCGAGCAGGACGAAGCGGCCGCGCTCGACGAATCGCTGCACGGCCCGCTCCTCTCCGATCTATTTCTCGAAGGCGGCGACGAAGCCGCCTGGCGGCGCGATGGTCTCTCGCTCCGCGTGCTGCGCGATCTGCGGCGCGGCCGCTGGGTCGTGCAAGCCTCGCTAGACCTGCACGGCCACACCCGCGACGAGGCGCGCGCCGCCTTGGCCACTTTTCTGGCCGAATGCCAGGCCGGCGCACAGCGCTGCATCCGCATCGTGCATGGTAAGGGGCAACACTCCCCCGGCCGCGAACCTGTGCTGAAACACCTGGTGCTGGGCTGGCTCAGTCGGCGCCGCGAAGTCCTCGCCTTTTGTCAGGCACGCCCGATCGATGGCGGCGCCGGTGCGGTGATCGTGCTGCTGCAAGTGGCACGATGAAAGGGCGGAGGATCAAAAAGTTATGCAAAGCGGTATCCAGCAGGACGGCGCTGGCGGGACGGCGAAAGAGGGATGTCAGATTGTCAAGACTGCTGCGACTGGTAGAAGGCTGCACACAATCAAAACACCAGTCAGCCGGTGTGGCATTAAAAAATGTGTTGTTTAATCCAATCACCGTAAGCGTATGCAGCGCGAATGCTGTAATGTTTCCTCCACAGCTTCTCACGCACTTGATCAAGTAATTTTGGAAAAGTAGACATGGTGTATCTGTCAGTAATTTTAGGGTGTCACTAAATATAGCCACCTAGAAATTTCAATGAATTACAAACATCAGCCAATTTTATACACCTCGGCGGCGCTTTTTCTGGCTCGTTTTAGGGTGTCTATTTAACGTTGGGCATCTGGGGAGAAAAGACGATGAAGGAAACTGAAGCTGAAAAGCAATGGACGAAACTGAATGAATATCAACGCGTCGCAGCAGATGAAATCAATGAGAGACCAGAGCGCGATTTCCAGCGACATCCCTGGACTGACGAAAACCATGAAAATGTAGCTCGTATGGTCCAAGGGATGACCGGACAACTTGCACGTATTGAAGAGCGGCTAAGCGTGCTCTACCAGATGAATCGGCCGGTTCTTAGCGCAGTCAATACAGTTTGGATAGCCCTAGCTGTCGTGATTACTTTTGAAATACTTAAAAATTTATTTTCTTAGTTGCTGCGCGATAAGAGGATGCACTACTTAATTAACAGCAGCCCAACCCGACAGTCGAGCGGAGTGCCTGCCGGCCCCGCTCACTTCTACGTTAGGTAGGAGATTGCGCTATGCCTGAGTGGAAGGACGTTCTCGCAGTGCTCGCCTCGCTTGTGGCCTCCTTCGCTGGTGCATGGGCTGCTTTCAAGTTCGAAAGCCATCGCAGTGAAGCAGAAGAACAAAAGAAGAATATCGGCGCCGGGAACAGGGCCATCTATGGGGTCTACGCACTCTGGAACGTACTGGAACAGTTTCGGAAGGAAGTCCTTGAGCCCTATCGCAGACGTCCAGACGCATGGCTCAACCTCGCTGCGCATCCGGCTCCTCCCATCGCTACCGAGCGATTTCAGACATCCGACCTTCAGTTCTTGTTGGAGCGCGGCCAAGCGAGCATCTTCGCGGCGCTAATGCTGGAAGAACAGCGCTTCAACTTGGCTATTGATCTTATTCGGAGCAGGTCCGACCTAGTTCTTAATGCCGTCTTTCCCAAGATGGCTGCTGCAGGTTTTGGTGTTGGGCACGCACAGAACCAAGATGCAGTCGAAGGCGCGCTAGGCATAGACCTTTGTCACAAGCTTAAGCAAATCACGGCTGCCATATTCCAGAATGTCGACGAAGACCTTGCGTCTCTTCGATCCGTCTACGTCGACCTGAGGAAGGCACTCGAGACGCTGTATCCAGGACAAAAATTTCTGCAGGTGATCTTTGAAGCTGAAGCGAAACCAGGCAATCCACAAGCCCTTGCCTAACGGGTCAGTCAACACGGACGTCCTATCGGCGAGCTTCGTCCGCCTACTGGCCGCCGGTTACATCCAACGGTTCGAGCGGATAGTCTGTGACACCAACATCCTGACTTAACGTCCTCACGCATGTGAACCGAGACGTACGCGCCGTCCTGCCAGCGCCGACTTTTCGCGTGTTTATCGCTGCTCGCAGCTGCGCCAGCGTTCAAACTGAAAATGAAGCAGGGCGGTCTTGACCGCAAGCGTGCCCTCGGCTACTCTTGAGTCCATGTGTCGATTCCGCACCATCCTGACGCTGCTGCTTTGCCTCACCATCCCGATTCAGGGCATGGCGGGCGTATTTGCAGCGGCGGCAACCTGCCCGATGGCGCAGACCGCATCCCACATGTCGATGGCAGACATGGATAGCGGGCAAGCGCATGACTGTTGCACCGGCGCTCACTCCCCTGGCAGCAAGACCTGCGATACCGGACAGGATTGCAGCTACTGTGGGCATATCGCACTCACCGTTCAACAGCGTGCAGAGCCCGTCGTAGCCCTACTGGCGGAGGACTTCTCCGCACCGCAGGCGTTTCTGCTGACTTTCCCGCCATTCGGCGTCTGGCGCCCGCCCGCCTTGCTCTGACTCCCTGAAAACCTGAGTCCCACGTCGCCTGCGACGTGGCGTTGGCGCACTCATCGCGCCTTCTTTTCGGAGTTGGAAAATGTTCATCTGGAATCCTCATTACGCGTTGCGCGCGGGGCGGCGTGGCGCATGCCGCTTCGGGCTGGTGCTTACACTTGCAGGCTCTGCTGCAACGACGCTGGCTGCGCCGCCCGGTTTCCTCAGTTTTGACACAGCCCTGGCATTGGCGCTGCACGAAAATCCGGCGCTGGTTGCGAGCGCCGCCAAAATCGACGCCGCACGGCAGGCAGCCATTCCCGCCGGAGCCTTGCCCGACCCGAAGCTCGCGCTCGGCATCGACAATGTGCCCACTGACGGCACGGATCGCTTCAGCCTGACCCGCGACTTCATGACCATGCGACGCATCAGCGTGATGCAGGAGGTGCCTAACCGCGACAAGCGCCACGCCCGTGAAGCCGTGGCGCAAGGGAGGATAGAAGTCGCCGAGGCGGAGGCGCGCATTGTCCGGCTGACGGTGCAGCGCGAAACTGCAGTCGCCTGGATCAGCCGTTACACGCTCGAGCAGCAGTTGCTGCGCATCGACGCGCTGTTCGCCGAGAACCGGCTGCTGGATGCGGCCGTGCGCGCCCGCTTCGCGGCTGGACAAGGCCGTGCCGATGAAACCGTGGCCCCACGTCAGGAGGCAGCGCTGCTCGAAGAACGCCGGGATGAGCTCATCGCCCGGCGGGAACAGGCTGTCGCCCTGCTCAAACGCTGGATCGGGGCGGCCGCCGAGGCGCCGTTGGCGGGCGCGCCGCCCGACTGGTCCATTGCACGCGACACGCTGATGCAGCACCTGGCTCACCACCCTGCATTGACCGCGTTCGATCCGCTGGGTCGCGTGCTCGATGCGGAGGCCGACGAGGCCCAAGCGGCAAAGCAGTCCGACTGGAGTGTGGCGCTGTCTTATCAACAACGCGGCCCGCAGTTCAGCAACATGGCAGGCATCGAGTTCAGTTTCGATTTACCGGTATTTACGGGCACGCGCCAGGACCCCCGCATCGCGGCCAAACGCGCCGAACGTGCCGCGCTGGATGCCGAGCGCGAGGCCATGCTGCGCGAACATGCCGCCCAGCTGGCGGGCGATCTGGCCGAATACGAGCGGCTGTCGCGCGCGGTTTCGCGCCAGCGCACCGTACTGTTGCCGCTGGCTGACGAGAAGGCCGCGCTGACCCTGGCCGCCTGGCGCGGCGGCAAAGGCAGTCTGTCCGATCTCATCACTGCCCGGCGCGAACGCATCGACGCCGAACTCAAAGCCACTGCACTCGAAGGTGAACGCCGGCAAATGGCTGCCCGGCTGCACTTCGCTTACGACGAACCCTTGTTATCGGAGGAATCGAAATGAACCCCCATACCCTCAAGAAAACGAAGTTTCAGTGGAGGCTAACGCCGGCTTTATCGGTGTTAAGCGCAGCGGCCGTAACTAAAACCGCGTTGGTACTGGCTGCTATCATCACGCTGCTTGCGCTCGGCGTGATTGTCGGCCGGTGGTGGGCCGAACACCCTGCGACGGACACGTATAAGGTCGCGAACCCTCAGGCCGAGCGCCGCGTGCTGTACTGGTATGACCCGATGGCACCGCAGCAAAAGTTTGACAAACCCGGCAAGTCGCCCTTCATGGACATGGAGCTGGTGCCCAAATACGCGGACGATGGCGATGACGTTGCGGCGGTGAAAATCGACCTGGCCGCGATTCAGAACCTCGGCATGCGGCTGGCCGTCGTCACCCGCGCACGCCTCGACACCAGCGTGCAGGCAACCGGCATCGTCGGCTTCAACGAGCGCGAGGTGACGATCGTGCAGGCGCGCGTCGGCGGATTTGTGGAGTACGTGGCAAAGTTGGCGCCCAACGATGTGATCGGTTCGGGTGCGTTGATCGCCGAAGTGCTGGTGCCGGAGTGGGCCGCCGTGCAACAGGACTATCTGGCGCTCAAAAACCTCGGCGATGACGCCCTGATCGCCGCGGCACGTGAGCGCATGCGGCTGGCCGGGATGCCGGAAAGTCTGATCCGCGAGGTCGCGTCCAGCGGCCAGGTCAGGAGTCGCATCCCGATCACCGCGCCCGGCGGCGGCGTGGTTCTGGAGCTCGGTGTGCGTCCCGGCATGACGCTCACGGCGGGACAGACGCTGGCGCGCATCAACGGCATCGGCACAGTATGGCTGGAGGTGGGCGTGCCGCAAGCCCAGGCCGGGGAGGTGCGGGTCGGGCAGTCCGCCGAAGCCCGTTTCGCCGCATTGCCGGGCGAAACTATTAAAGGACGTGTCACCGCGTTGCTGCCAAGCCTGAACGATGCCTCGCGCACGCTGCGGGTGCGCGTCGAACTGCCCAACACGAACGGACGCCTGCGGCCGGGATTGACGGCCCAGGTCAACATTAAGGGAAATACGGGGAACGATGCCAAATCCGTGCTGCGCGTGCCGACCGAAGCGGTGATCCGCACCGGCCGCCGTGCGCTGGTCATCGTGGCCGAAGATCAGGGGCACTATCGCCCGGTCGAGGTCACGCCGGGGCGCGAGATCGATAATGACACGGTGATTCTTTCCGGTCTTAGCGAAGGTCAGAAAGTGGTCGCCAGCGGCCAGTTCCTGATCGACTCCGAAGCCAGCCTGCAGGGCATTACCGCCAGCATGGAAAAGACCTCCGGCGGCGCGGCCGCTGCACCCATGGCGCCAATTGCACCCATCGCACTGCATGAAACCGACGCCACGATTGAAGCAATTTCCGCCACGGAGGCGACGCTCGCGCATGGTCCGCTGCAGACGCTGGCGATGCCCGCCATGACCATGACGTACGCCCTGGCGCGCCCGGAACTTTCCCGCGGCTTGAAGGCAGGTGACCGGGTGCACATCGGCGTACGCGAAACCGACACCGGACTGGTAGTCGAGAAGCTGGAAAAGACAGGAGGCGGAAAATGATCGCCCGACTCATTTGCTGGTCGGTCGCCAATCGTTTCCTGGTGCTGCTGGCCACGCTGTTTACCGTGGCCTGGGGCGTGTGGGCAGTGCAGGCGACGCCGGTCGACGCCCTGCCCGACCTGTCCGACGTGCAGGTCATCATTCGCACCTCGTACCCCGGACAGGCGCCGCAGATCGTCGAAAATCAGGTGACCTATCCGCTCGCCACCACGATGCTTTCGGTGCCGGGCGCGAAGACCGTGCGCGGTTTCTCCTTCTTCGGCGACAGCTTTGTCTATGTGCTGTTCGAGGACGGCGTCGATCTTTACTGGGCGCGTTCGCGGGTGCTGGAGTATCTCAACCAGGTGCAGGGACGGCTGCCGGCGACGGCCCGGCCCGCACTGGGGCCGGATGCGACCGGCGTGGGCTGGATTTACCAGTATGCGCTGGTGGATAAAAGCGGCCAGCACGACCTGGCGCAGTTGCGTGCCCTGCAGGACTGGTTCCTGAAGTTCGAACTGAAAACCCTGCCCAACGTGGCGGAAGTGGCGACCGTCGGCGGCATGGTCAAGCAGTATCAGGTGGTACTCGATCCGGTGAAGCTCGCCAGCTTCGGTATCACCCACGAGCAGGTGATCGCGGCGATTCGCGCGGCCAACCAGGAGAGCGGCGGCGCGGTGCTGGAACTCGCCGAAACCGAGTTCATGGTGCGCGCCAGCGGCTATCTCAAGACCGTCGCCGATTTTCGCGCCATTCCGCTCAAGCTGGCGGGTGGTGTGCCGGTGAGCCTGGGCGATGTGGCGCACATCCAGACCGGCCCCGAGATGCGGCGCGGCATCACGGAACTCGACGGCCAGGGCGAAGCGGTCGGTGGCATCGTGGTGCTGCGCTCGGGCAAGAACGCGCGCGAAACCATCGCCGCGGTCAAGGCCAAGCTCGACGAGTTGAAACCCGGCCTGCCCAAGGGCGTCGAAATCGTGCCGACCTATGACCGCAGCCTGCTGATCGACCGCGCCATCGACAATCTGAAACACAAGCTGATCGAGGAATTCATCGTGGTGGCGCTGGTCTGCGCGGTGTTCCTGTGGCATCTGCGCTCCTCGCTGGTGGCCATCGTCTCGCTGCCGCTGGGCGTGCTGATCGCCTTCATCGTCATGCAGCGGCAGGGCATCAATGCCAACATCATGTCGCTGGGCGGCATCGCCATCGCCATCGGTGCGATGGTCGACGCGGCCGTGGTGATGATCGAAAACGCGCACAAGAAGATCGAGGTCTGGAACCACGCCCATCCCGGCGCAACGCTCGCCGGCGAGGCGCACTGGAAAGTGATCACCGAAGCGGCCTGCGAGGTCGGCCCGGCGTTGTTCTTCTCGCTGTTGATCATCACGCTATCCTTCATTCCGGTGTTCACGCTGGAGGCGCAGGAGGGGCGCATGTTCGGTCCGCTCGCCTTTACCAAGACTTACGCCATGGCGGCGGCAGCCGGCCTGTCGGTGACGCTGATTCCGGTGTTGATGGGCTACTGGATACGCGGCAGGATTCCCGACGAGGCGAAGAATCCGCTCAACCGCTGGCTGATCCGCGCCTACCACCCATTGCTGGAGGCCGTGCTCGAGCGCCCCAAAACGACGCTCGCCGTTGCCGTGCTGCTCTTTCTGACGGCGCTGTGGCCGATCAGCCGGCTCGGCGGCGAGTTCCTGCCGCCGCTGGACGAAGGCGATCTGCTCTACATGCCATCGGCCTTGCCGGGTTTGTCAGCACAGAAAGCGGCGGAACTGCTGCAACAGACCAACCGCATGATCCACACCGTGCCCGAAGTGGCCCGCGTGTACGGCAAGGCCGGGCGCGCCGAGACCGCCACCGACCCGGCGCCGCTGGAGATGTTCGAGACCACCATCCAGTTCAAGCCGCGCGAGCAATGGCGCGCCGGCATGACGCCGGAAAAACTGGTCAATGAACTGGATCGCGCGGTCAAGGTGCCGGGGCTGACCAACATCTGGATTCCGCCAATCCGCAACCGCATCGACATGCTCGCCACCGGCATCAAGAGCCCGATCGGGGTCAAGATCGCGGGCGGCAATCTTGCCGACATCGACCGCATCGCGCAGCAGGTCGAGCGCATTGCCAAGCGCGTGCCCGGCGTCTCCTCGGCGCTGGCCGAACGGCTCACTGGCGGGCGCTATGTGGATGTGGACATCGACCGCGCGGCGGCCGCACGTTACGGCCTCAACATTGGCGACGTGCAGTCGGTGGTGACGAGTCTCGTCGGCGGCGAAAACATCGGCGAGACGGTCGAAGGCCTGGCGCGCTTTCCCATCAGCGTGCGCTATCCGCGCGAGTGGCGGGATACGGTGGCGAAACTGGCCGCCCTGCCCATCGTGACGCCCGCTGGCAGCCAGATCACCCTCGGCATGGTGGCCAGGGTGAACGTGAGCGATGGCCCGCCGATGCTGAAAAGCGAGAACGCCCGGCCTTCCGGCTGGGTGTATGTGGACGTGCGCGGCCGCGATCTCGCCTCGGTCGTCGCTGACCTGCGCGCCGCCGTGGCGCGCGAGGTCAGGCTCGAACCGGGCATGAGCCTGGCCTACTCCGGCCAGTTCGAATTCATGGCGCGCGCCAACGCGAAGCTCAAGCTGGTGGTACCCGCCACCCTGCTGATCATTTTCGTGCTGCTGTATCTCACCTTCAAGCGCTTCGACGAGGCGCTGCTCATCATGGCCACCCTGCCGTTCGCACTCACTGGCGGCGTGTGGTTTCTGTACTGGATGGGCTTTAACCTGTCGGTGGCCACCGGCGTCGGCTTCATCGCGCTGGCCGGGGTGTCGGCCGAGTTCGGCGTGATCATGCTGCTGTACCTGAAGAACGCCTGGAACGAGCGGCATGACGCGGGCAACACCGGCGAGGCGGACCTGCTCGCCGCCATCCGCGAAGGCGCGGTGCAGCGTGTGCGTCCCAAGGCAATGACGGTGGCGGTGATTGTCGCCGGACTCCTGCCCATCCTCCTGGGCAGCGGCACCGGCAGCGAGGTGATGAGCCGTATCGCCGCACCCATGGTTGGCGGCATGGTGAGCGCGCCCTTGCTGTCCCTGTTCGTGATACCAGCGGCCTATCGCCTGATGCGTCGCCGCCGTAGCCGCTCGGCTGTGTAAAACCGGCCGTGGAACAGGACTGGGTGATAGGCTTGTCAAGTTACCGGGATAAAACGGACGAAGCAGTGATCAAATCGCCGCTTCGTCAATCTCACCTGTGCGAATGCGCACGACCTGCTCAACGGGCATGACGAATATTTTTCCATCGCCGATCTTGCCGGTACGACCTGCCTTGACAATCGCATCGATGGCCGGCGTTAACGCATCGTCAGCCACAATAACCTCGATTTTTATCTTGGGTAGAAAATCAACCACATACTCTGCCCCACGGTACAGTTCGGTATGGCCTTTCTGGCGGCCGAAGCCTTTGACCTCGGTGATGGTGAGGCCGGTGACACCGACTTCGGAGAGCGCCTCGCGCACTTCGTCGAGCTTGAAAGGTTTGATGATGGCCTCAATTTTTTTCATATAAATTTCCCCTCCGGTTTTTAGTATTCATCAGGATAACGCGATGTTATCGGATAGCGCCAGTCTTTGCCGAAGCCGCGTTGCGTCACACGAATGCCGACCGGGGCCTGCCGGCGCTTGTACTCATTGCGCTTGAGCATGCCTACCACCTTGCGCACATCGGCTTCGCTGTACCCGCGAGCGATAATTTCGCGCGGACTTTCGTTGCGTTCCATGTAGGCTTCGATGATGGCATCGAGCACGACGTAGGGCGGCAGCGTGTCCTGGTCAGTCTGGTCAGGCTTTAGCTCCGCCGAGGGTGCGCGCGCGATGATGTTTTGCGGTATCACGTCAGAAAGTGAATTGCGCCAGCGCGCCAGATCGTAAACCAGGGTTTTGAACACATCCTTGATCACGGCGAAACCACCGGCCATGTCGCCATAAAGCGTGGCGTAACCCACCGCCATTTCGCTCTTGTTGCCCGTGGTGAGCACAATGCGCCCGCTGCGATTGGACAATGCCATAAGCAGCATGCCGCGTATGCGCGCTTGCAGATTTTCGTCTGTCGTGTCCCACGCCGGCTTTTCCCCAAGGCCAGCAAAAGTCGGCGCTAGCGAGACGGCGAATTGTTCCATCAACGGGCCGATGGCGATCTCGTCGTATTCGACGCCAAGGCGTTTGACCATCTCGCGTGAGTCGTCCAGACTCATTTGCGCAGTCCAGGGGGATGGCATCATCACCGCGCGCACTTTATCGGCGCCGAGGGCGTCGACGGCAATCGCCAGCGTCAGCGCTGAATCAATACCGCCTGACAAACCAATGATGGCGCCGGGAAAGCCGTTCTTGCCAAGGTAATCCGTGACGCCGAGCTTCAATGCACTCCACAGCGCTGCTTCGCGCACAGGTGGCTCATGCACGCGCCCGGACAGCAGATGGCCATCGGCATAATCGACAAACGCCAGCGCCTCGGCAAATGCGGGCAACTGGTGTGTCAGCCGACCCTGGCCGTCCATGGCGAAAGAAGCCCCATCGAACACCAGCTCATCCTGGCCACCCACCAGATTGGCATAGATGACGGGCCGGCCAGTAGCTGTAATCCGCTCACGCAGCACCTCGTGCCGCCGCGCCTGCTTGTTCAGGTGAAAGGGCGAGGCATTCAGCGTGAGCAGCAGTTCCGCCCCCGCATCGACCGCAGCTTCGGCGGCGCCCGCTTCCCAGACATCGGCGCAGATAGCCAGCCCGCAGCGCACGCCATTGAGCTCGACGATGCAGGGCGCATCGCCTGCTGCGAAGTAGCGTTCTTCGTCAAACACTTCGTAATTTGGCAAGCGATGTTTGCGATAGATCGCCACGATGCGGCCGTCGGCTAACAGCGAGGCAGCGTTATAGGCAGCATCACCTCCGAACAACGGATGGCCGACAACGATAGGCAGGGGCGCGATTTTCGCTAGTGAATTTAACGCGTCATCGCACGCGCGATAGAAGTCCGGCCGCAACAGCAGGTCTTCTGGCGGATAGCCGCATAGCGCCAGTTCAGGTGTGAGCAGCACGTGTGCGCCACCCGCATGGGCGCGGGCGGCAAACGTCTGGATGCGCGCCACATTGCCAGCAAGGTCTCCCACCGTGGCATTGATTTGAGCAATCGCGATGCGTAGCTTGGACATGGAGGGAGCTATCGCCTTGAAATCAGGCGTAAATTGGCGGGCAGGTTGTTCATGCGGTAAATGTCAGCGAATGGGCAAAATCAATAAGCCGGTTTGTCTTTGGCCGCTTGGTAAGTGGCTACGCCGCTCATGATTTCATTTTTGGCTTCTTCAAGCCCGACCCAGCCCTGCACTTTGACGAACTTGCCCAATTCCAAGTCTTTGTAGTGCTCAAAGAAGTGTGAAATTTGGTTGAGCAGGCTTTGTGGCAAATCTTGCAGGGTTTTGATGTTGCTGTACAACGTAGTGAGTTTGTCCACCGGCACTGCCAGCAGTTTGGCGTCTTCACCCGCTTCGTCGACCATTTTCAGCATGCCCACTGGCCGACAACGCACAACCACCCCGGGCGGCAGCGCAAATTGCGAGACGACCAGTACATCCGCCGGGTCACCATCACCGGAAATAGTATGCGGGATGTAGCCATAGTTGCACGGATAGTGCATGGCAGTCGACATGAAGCGATCAACAAAAATCGCGCCGGATTCCTTGTCAACTTCATATTTGATGGGCTCGGAATGCATCGAGATTTCGATAATCACATTAAAGTCATCAGGTAAATTTTTGCCTGATGGCACACGGTTCAAACTCATAGCCGCTCCTTGGAAAGGCGAGGATTATATCGCCTGGCTTATGCGCAATCGCTTTTAGTCGTTCTGGCGTCTATCGTGGGGCTATTGGCTAATTGATTGACAGGTCAGTTAAAGAAGAGAATACTTATGTGCTCGTTGTCCAGGAAGTCTTGATGAGTTTCAACCCGGTTAGCGAGTAGCCTAGCCTAAGTACTAAGTTACTAAGTAATTAATTCACTTGGCCGAAATGAGAGATCCATCGTAAGAGATCCAACGACCAGGCATAACCCGTTATTATTTTTAACCTTGAATTTTTAAAACAGAGGAGTCAGTCATGGGAGCCAATGAGCCCGTAACATCTTTGATCCAAACCAAACTATGGATTGGTGGTGAGTTCCGTTCAGCCCAAGGAAATGCAACGTTTATCAAACTTAATCCGGAACAAGATACGCCGCTTGCTGAGTCGGCTCGCGCCTCGGTAGAAGACGTCAAGCGCGCGGTAGAGGCAGCCCATGCGGCTTTCCCTAGCTATCGCATGACGACCCCTGGTCAGCGCGAAACCTGGTTGTCCAAAGCCGCCGATCTGCTCGAGCAACGTGCTGAAGAATTTATCAATGTGCTGATTGAAGAAGGGGGTTCCCCACTATTCAAAGCACAGTTTGAAGTGAAGTTTTCTGTTGATGCCTTGCGCACTGCTGCGGGGATTCCTCGTCGCGTGACGGGCATGACGCTACCCTCTGATGTGCCTGGGCGATTTTCCATGGCGACCCGTTCACCCTTGGGTGTGTTTGCCTGCATCACCCCCTTTAATGTGCCTTTGATTAAAGCCTTTGTCGAATGTACTGGCCCCTTGGCAACAGGAAACACCGTGGTTATGCTGGCGTCCGAAGAGGCACCCGTGGTCGCTATTCGCGTCGCCGAACTATTGCGTGATGCAGGTTTTCCTGCCGGCTCATTTAATGTGCTGACGGGCTATGGTCATGAAATTGGCGATACCTTGGTGACGCACCCGCACGTGAAAGGGGTTAATTTCACTGGTTCAACACGCGTTGGCCGTCATTTGTCAGAACTGTGCGGCAAACACATGAAACGCGTGCTGCTCGAACTGGGCGGCAAGAGCCCATTGATCGTTCTGAAAGACGCTGATTTGGATGCTGCGGTGATGGGCGCAATCATGGGCATGTTCTTCTATCAAGGCCAGGTGTGCATGGGATCCAGCCGTATCCTCGTTGAAGCGCCGGTTTATGATGAATTCCTCAAGCGCTTTAAAGCGGCCACTTCCGCCATCGGTTTTGGCGATCTGCGCGACCCAAGAACAGTCACCGGGCCGATCATTTCGCAACGGCAGCGCGATCGGGTGCGTCAGCATATCGAAGATGCGGTTGCCAATGGCGCCAAGCTTGAAACCGGCGGCACGTGGGATGGTAACCGTTGCGCCTCAACCATTTTGACAGGCGTCAAAAAAGGCATGACGTGCTACTACGAAGAAACCTTCGGCCCGGTGACGGCTGTTTATAAGGTGGATTCTGCCGATGAAGCCCTGGCCATTGCTAACGACACCACGTACGGCCTTTCAGCCGCGGTGTATACGCAAAACCTGGCTGAAGCGATGCGATTGGCACAAGGTATTCACACCGGTATGGTGCATGTCAATGCGCCATCGCTACAAGATGAACCACACGTTCCCTTCGGTGGCGTAGGGGACTCCGGCATGGGCCGTGAAGGCGCTGCAACGGACATTGATCATTGCACCGAGTGGAAATGGATCACGATCCAGGCCCCCATGGCAGCACCTGCCCACTGATGTTGTCCGTGGGCTGATGCTTTAACGGCCGATTAACAGCGTCAGCCGTAGAACCGTAGCCCTTAACAGTGTTTTCAGCACTGTTAAGGGCTACATTCGTATGAAACCAGGAACTATTCCTTTTCGTGATTGCCAGCATAGGCAATAGGCCGCGTCATGCTGTTTGAACGCTACTTGAAAATCCAGATTCTTCATGGTGGTCGGTATATCGATTGCGAAAAACCCGACAAGGCAAGCCTGGTTTTGACGAAATAAGGTTTTCATGCAACTCATCGTGATTCAATACTGGCTATGATTTCCATCGCACTTGTTGGTCAGACAAATGTTGGTAAGTCGGTTATTTTTCATCGACTGACCGGCCGGTATGTCAACGTCTCAAATTACCCCGGAACGACGGTTGAAGTGACACGCGGTCAATTACGCGACCACCCTGGGCAGACAGTATTGGATACACCCGGCGTCTTGACACTGCCGGCACGTAGCGAAGATGAACAGGCCACGGCACACATACTGCTGAACGAAAAGTTACGGGCACTGGTGCAGGTGGGGGACGCCAAGAACCTGCGCCGTACGGTGCAACTTGCGCTGCTTCTGGCAGAAGCGGGGGTGCCGATGGTTCTGGCGCTGAACATGATGGATGAAGCCAGGGCACGCGGCATGGCCTTTGATCCGGCCAAGCTGGCAGTCGAACTCGGGCTCGCCGTGGTGCCCACGGTGGCCACCGGCAACGAGGGTATGGTGGCGCTGACGCGCGCCATTGCCGATGCCAAAATTCCCATTTTCCGTCTCACTTATGCCGATGAAATTGAGGCAGCGATTGACGATCTGGCGCTGATGATGCCCGTTGCGCATTTGTCGCCGCGCGTTGTCGCCTTGCTGTATTTGGCTGGTGACAAGGCTACTGAGGAATGGCTTGCCGCCCAGGAGGGGGCACAAGGTGCCGATCTATTTGCCCTCGCTGCGCGGCGCGAGGGCCTGCAGGACGCCTTCACCGAGCCGCTGGCGGAGATTCTGCAGCGCGCCCGCATGACGGCGGCCGAAGCCATTGTTCGTCGTGTTGTCCGGGATGCTGGCCAGAGGGGCCATGGGTTGGTACAGCGCATTGGCCAGTGGTCGGTGCATCGTTGGCTGGGGTGGCCAATCGTCGCGCTGGTGCTGTATGCGGTCTATGCCTTCGTCGGCCAGTTCGGTGCCGGCGTGCTGGTTGGCGTGCTGGAAAATGATTTGTTCAACGGCATCATCAATCCATGGTTCCAGCAACTGGTATCCACGTGGGTACCGATCATTTGGCTGCAGGATTTCCTGGTCGGCCCCTACGGGCTGTGGACCATGGGGATGACCTATGCACTGGCGCTGATCCTGCCCATTGTCACCACCTTCTTCATTGCTTTTGGCATTCTCGAAGACTCCGGCTACTTCGCGCGGCTATCGGTGCTCTCCAACCGTGCGTTCAAGATGCTGGGCTTGAATGGCCGCGCCGTGTTGCCGATGGTGCTGGGCCTCGGTTGCGTGACAATGGCCACGCTCACCACACGCATTTTGCACACCCCGCGTGAGCGACTGATCGTCACGTTTCTACTGGCGTTGGCGATTCCCTGCTCGGCGCAACTGGGCGTTGTGATGGGCATGCTGGCAAGCTATGGCACATCGACCTTCCTGATCTGGCTGGGCACGGTTATTCTTGTGTTGTTTACCGTTGGCTGGTTGTCCGGCAAGCTGGTCAAGGGCAAACGCATTCCGTTGATGACCGAGCTGCCACCGATGCGTCTGCCCGTGGCGGGCAATGTCGCCAAGAAAACCTGGTCGCGTCTGAAGTGGTATCTCCAGGAAGTGATTCCGCTATTTCTCATCGGCGCGGCGTTGATGTTCATCCTTGACCGCATCGGTTTGCTGCCCTGGCTGATTCGCGCTGGCGAGCCACTGGTCACCGGCTGGCTTGGCTTGCCGAAAGAAGCTTCGGCAGCTTTCCTGATGGGTTTTTTGCGCCGCGACTTCGGCGCCACAGGGCTGTTTGCCATGGGCAGTGCACTCTCACCCGAACAGGGGCTGGTTGGTCTGGTCACGCTGACTATTTTCGTCCCCTGCATCGCCAGCATGCTGGTGATCATCAAGGAGCAAGGACTGAAGACCGCTGTGATCATGCTGGCCCTGATCACGCCGTTGGCTTTCCTTATCGGCGGTCTGCTGCATCATGTCCTGCTTTTGGTTGGCTTCGTCTGATGCTTACCCTGCGCGACTTTGCCCCCGACACCAAACTCGTGGTGCGTGGTTTTGATAGCAATCTGGCGCTCGACCTGCGCGGTCATCTCTCGGCCTGGGGGCTGACACCCGGCACGCTCATCACCTTGCTCGCCCACCACCCGGTGACGCGTATCGCCGTCGAACATGCTGAATTGGCGCTGGAAGACGTCATTGCCCGGGCTATCCTCGTCGAGGAATCGCACCACACTTAGCGCACTTCCTGTTTCCAACCCCGGGCAAGCCAGGCAGTTTCTCCCCGCCAGCTTTGCTCAAGTTGCCTCAAATCCTGCATCTTCGATCGCCTGCACGAGCTGCGCGCGATCTACTTTAGCGGTATCTGCCTCCATCACCACCTGTGCTTGCTCGAGCGAAACTGCGACCTTCGCTACACCGTCGAGCGCTTCGATTACGCGCGTCACGCTCGCCACGCAACCGCCACAGGTCATGCCGTCAACCTTGAGGGTAAGTGTTTCCATCGTTAATCCTTTCCGGGTTTCCAGTTTTTGAGTCGTAGCGAGCTCATCACCACCGAGACAGAACTTGCCGCCATTGCCGCGCCAGCGATGACCGGATTGAGCAGCCCGAAGGCGGCAGCCGGAATGCCGAGCACATTGTAGATAAAAGCAAAAAACAGATTTTGCCGGATCTTGCCAAGCGTTGCGCGCGAGAGCGAGATCGCATCGGCGACGCCATTGAGATCGTTGTGCATCAGCGTCACATCAGCCGTCTGCATCGCCACGCCGGAACCAGCACCCATCGCAAAACTGACGTCGGCTGCGGCGAGCGCCGGGGCATCGTTGATGCCATCGCCCACCATGCCAACGCGACGGCTACCGTCGAGCCTGCCGTTGTCCCTGAATCGCTTGACGGCAGCCGCCTTGTCGCCTGGCAAAACATTCGCCTCGAAATTCGTAATGCCGATCGCCTTGGCGACGACGGCTGCGGTCGTCGCGTTATCTCCAGTCAGCATCACCACCGTGATGCCCAGCGCATGCAAGCGTGCCACGGCAGCACGCGATGTCGCGCGCAACGGATCGCGAATTCCGATCAGCCCTTGCACCATGCCATCGACCGCCACCGCGACAACGCTTGCGCCCTGTGTTGCCAGTGCTGCGGCAGCCGCCGTAGCACCTGCCATTGTGCGGCCCTGCGTTTCCATCCAGGCCACCGAGCCGACGGCCACCCGTTGCCCCGCGATCTCGCCGCTCACGCCCCGCCCCGGCATCGTCACCACGTTCTGCGGTGTCACCAGCGCCAGTCCATCGTCTTTTGCTCGCGTTACGATTGCCGTGGCCAACGGGTGCGTCGCGCTTTGTTCGAGGCTTGCGGCGAGTGTGAGAAAGTGCGCAGGCAAATTTACCGTCTCATCAGCGCCGATTTTTTGCGGCACGAGGTTAATGATGTCTGTTACCACTGGCTGTCCCTCGGTCAGCGTGCCCGTCTTATCCACCACCAGCACATCGAGTTTTTCCGCTCGCTCTAGCGCTTCCGCATTGCGGATCAGGATGCCGGCACGTGCGCCTTGGCCGGTACCGACCATGATCGCCGTCGGCGTCGCCAGCCCCAGTGCGCAGGGACAGGCGATCACCAGCACGGCGACGGCATTGATCAACGCCTGGGTGAAATCCCCTGTCAAAAGCCACCAGCCAACGAACGTGAGCACGGCGATGACCACCACCACTGGCACGAAAATCGCCGCTACCTGATCGACCAAGCGCTGCATCGGCGCCTTCGAGCCTTGCGCCTCTTCCACCAGGCGGATGATCGAAGCCAGTAGCGTGTGGCTGCCGACGCCCGTGGCGCGCACGCGCAGCAGGCCCTCGCCGTTGATCGTGGCGGCGAACACCTTGTCGCCGGCATGCTTCACCACCGGCAGACTCTCGCCGGTCAGCATGGCTTCATTCACGGTGGATTCGCCTTCGAGAACCTCGCCATCGACCGGCGCCGCCTCGCCGCTCCTGACGATGAAGACATCGCCCGGAATCAGGCTGCAACCGGCACGTCGATCAGCCCACCCGCCCGCTCGATGCGCGCTGTCTGCGGCTGAAGTTTAGCCAGTGTCTCGATCGCTCCTGCAGTCTTCGCCTTGGCCCGCGCTTCCAGAATCTTGCCCAGCAGTACCAGCGTGATGATGGTAGCCGAGGCCTCGAAATACACATGCTGATGTAAACCCAGCAGCGTGACAGTTGCCGAATACACCCACGCCATCGTGGTGCCCAGCGCCACCAGTACATCCATATTGCCCGCGCCGCCACGCAGGGCGTGAAAGCCGCCGACATAAAAGCGCCAGCCGATCCAGAATTGCACCGGCGTGGCGAGCATAAGCTGCAACCCGCGCGGCAAGACGTCGCCGTGCGCAGACATGTCGCTACTGAACATGAACGCCATCTGCGCCACCAGAGGCGCCGTGAGTCCCAGTGCAATCCAGAAATGGCGGAGATCCTCGGCAAAGCGGGCGAGTTTTTCTTGCTGCTCCGCCCCGCGAGTCGCCGCATTGGAGACGGTGGCGATATACCCTGTTTTCGTGATCGCATCGATTAATTTGTCGACGGTCGCGTCGTTCGCTGCATAGCGCACATATGCACGTTCTGCGGCAAAGTTCACCGTTGCCTCGATACCGGGTACCTTGTTCAGCTGCCGCTCGATGCGTGCTGCGCAGGCCGTGCACGTCATGCCACCTAACGCGAGCTCAACCGAGGTAGTTGCCGAGGCAGTTGCCGAAGTCGCTGCGGCTGTGGATGCGAGTGTGGATGAAATAGTGGCGGGTGCTGTCATGCGATGCTCCCATCAGAGAATGCCAAGCAACGATTATTCCACGGCTCACGCTGCACCGCAACACAGGTGGGATGCGTCTTATGTCGTTGATCTACGTCAACGCGCTCATCAGGGGGTTACGTTAGACTAGCAGAACAGATGCATCATCAAAGCGCATCATCACCTAGGGAGGGCGTTACCATGTTCCAACATCTTCTTGTACCCGTTGATGGCTCAGATCTCTCGGCAAACGCAGCCGATCGTGCGATTGCCTTTGCTAAAGAAACCGGCGCGCAAATTACTTTTTTCTTTGCCAAACCAGAATATCCACTGGCTTTTTATGGTGAAGGCGCACTCATCGACCCAACAACGCCCGATCGATTTGCCGAAATGGCCGAAGAACAAGCGCGCGAAATTTTGAGTGAAGCCGAAGCTAACGCCGTAGCGCAGGGAGTCAGAGTGACGTCGTTAAGCCTGACGAATGGCGCACCATGGGAAAGCATCATCGCGGCGGCACAGCAAGTGGGCGCAGATCTGATTTTCATGGCGTCACACGGGCGCCGTGGCATCAGCGGTTTATTGCTTGGCTCCGAAACCCAGAAAGTGCTCACGCACTCGAAAATCCCGGTGCTGGTTTATCGGTAGCCTCATGGCAGAAAAGGCAGAAAATCTGCACAATCCGCAAGCAAGCAATTTGGTGCTGTTGGCCGGAATCGAACTGGCGACCTACTGATTACGAATCAGTTGCTCTACCAACTGAGCTACAACAGCGAGGGCGCGGATTATAGCGTTCGTTCGTGGTGGATGGCAATGCCAGGTCTTGCCCCGTATCCGGCTGGTTGCTAGACTCAGGTCATGAGGTTGCCTCTGTCATCGTCGCGTTTTCGTCATAAGCCACAAACCGGCTTCACATTGGTCGAACTGATCATGGTGATGGTGCTCATGGGCATCCTCGCTACCGTCGCTTTGCCACGCTTTAATTTTTCCGGCTTCAAAGAAGTCGGCTTTCGCGACAAGCTTAAAGCCACGCTTGAATTCGCCAGAAAGTCGGCGGTGGCGCAACGGCGGATTACCTGTGTCACGCTGGCCGGCAACAGCCTTGCGCTCACCATTGACAATGTGCCAACCGATGCTCCCGGCGCTGGCACCTGCCCGCGCCCACTCGCGCTGCCGATTGCAGACGGCACCTGTGGCGGCCCAGCCAATGCCGTCTGCGCGCCCAATGGCGTCGTGCTTGCCGGTCCGGCAGCATTGAGCTTCGATGCACTCGGCCGGCCCTCGGCCGCCGCCGCTTACACGGTGACGGGTGGTACTAGCGCCTACACCATCAATGTCACTGTAGAAACCGGCTATGTACGCTAATCACCCCCAGCGCGGCATCACCCTGATCGAGCTGATTGTCTTCATTGTCATCGTCAGTGTCGGGTTGGCTGGCATTCTTTCCGTGCTCAACTTGACGACAAGCCATGGCGCCGACCCGATGATCCGCAAACAAATGCTGGCGGTCGCTGAAGGCCTGATGGACGAAGTTGCGGCACAGCCCTTTACCTGGTGCGATCCGGACGATCCGGCCGCCGCCACCGCAATCAACGCCGCTGCCTGCGCCACGCCCGAAACTATCGGTGCAGAGGGAGGCGAAACGCGCGGCGGTGCGGTGATGCCCTTCGATAACGTGAATGACTACAACGGGCTGGCTGGCATCACGACCGGCATCACCGGCACCGCCCTGCCGATGGGTTACAGCGCCAGCATCGCCGTGGCCCAGAGCGCCCTGGCTGGCATACCCGCAGCCGACTCGTTGCTCATCACCGTGACAGTCAGCTTCGGTGGCGAAAATCTCACTATCGAAGGTTATCGCACGCGCTACGCGCCGAACTCACTGCCATGACGCCCGCCTTGATCCGTCACCTGCCTCGCCGCCTGCCGCATCGCGCCACTGGTTTTACGCTGATCGAAGCCATTGTCACCATCGCCATCCTCGGTATTCTCGGCGCCATCATCGCCGTCTTCATCGGCAAACCGATACAGGGCTACTTCGATTCCGCGCGTCGCGCCGAGCTGACCGACCAGGCCGATGTCGCCCTGCGCCGCATCACGCGCGACCTGCGTCTTGCTCTACCCAATAGCGTGCGGGTGTCCCTCAACCCCGGCGGCGTCAATTACATCGAATTTATCTTGACCTCTAATGGTGGCCGCTACCGCGATGAGGCCGATGGATCGACCGGCGGCGATTTCCTGAGCTACACCAACCCGGCCGACGTGTCCTTCGACGTGCTCGGCACAATGCCGGCCAATCCTGCTATCGTCGCCGGTGATTTCATCGTCATCTACAATCTCGGCGCTGGCAATGCGCCGGCTGACGCCTACACCGGCGGCAACCGCGCCCAGGTGCAGGGTGTCGCCGGCAATGTCATCACCCTCGCCACCAATCCATTTGCTTTGCAAGCGCCGCCGTTGCCTTCGCCCGACGCACGATTTCAGGTCGTGCCCGGGGTGCCCGGGGGGCCCACTGGCACGCAGGCCGTCACCTATGCCTGCCCTGATGCTGCCGCCGCACCCGCTAACCTGACACGGCAATGGAATTATGGCTTCAATGCCGCGCAAGCCACACCGCCTGCTGGCGGCACGATCGCGCCGCTGGCAGGCAACGCCACCTGCACTGTTCAATATGCAGCCAACGCCAGCGGCCGCAACGGCCTGTTGCTCATCAACCTCACGCTCACTGACGCCAGCGGCGAGCGTATCACCCTTGCCCAGCAGATTCGCATCGACAACACACCATGAACATTGTCGCTAAACGCATGCACGGCTTTGCCATCGTCACGGCGATTTTCATCCTCGTCGTGCTGGCCGCCCTCGGCGCATTTATCGTCAGCATCTCCACCAATCAGCAGATCGGCACCGCGCTGGATGTCCAGGGCGTGCGGGCTTATCAGGCCGCCAAGTCCGGGGTTGAATGGGGCATTTATCAAGTCGAGGCTACGCCGGCCTACAACTTCGGCTACGGCACGCCCGCCGTCGCCGTCGGTGCCGCCAACCCCAACACACGCGTCTGCCCGGCTTCACCCACCTCCTTTGTGCCAGGGGCAACGACACTCGCGGCCTTCACTGTTACCGTTACCTGCGCTGCGCCACCCGACGCCAACAATGGCCCGACGGTGTTCCGTGTCACCGCGACCGCCTGCAACCAACCCGCCGCTGGCGTTTGCCCCAACAACGCGCCGACCAGCCCCGATTATGTTGAACGCCGCATCGAGGTGACACTATGAGCACCGCCGATTGTTTTCTCGTCGCACCCCATGAGCAATTTCCAGAGACGGCTTTGCACTTCCTGCGGTCGGCTCTGCACTTCCTGCGGTCGGCTCTGCACTTCCTGCGGTCGGATTCAAAGCTTCGCGGCGTATCACCAGCGCCGGCTTTTTGGCAGGCGTTAGGGTTTAGGGGGTTTAACCACAAACGATTCTTTGTTCTTGGTTGTTTTTTGATGTGTCTGGTTGCATCCGCACAAGCGGCCACTCTGTTAGGTGAATACCGTCTGGAAGAGTCGGCCTGGTCCGGTGTGGCGGGGGAGGTCAAGGATGCCAGTGGCAACAACCGCGATGGGCGAACGATAGGCAGCCCCTTGCCCTCACCTGTGCAAAGCTCGCCTGCCCGGGCAGGGAACCCGGGCACTTGCGGCTATGGCCAGCTTCCTGGTGGTCCCAATAATGGCGGTGCTTTAAGTCTTTCTGGTTTGCCGGTAAATATCACTGGAGGGGCTAAAACCAGTGTGTCCTTCTGGATGTATTGGGATGGCACCAACGGCGTCATGCCGATTGGCTGGAATACACATGACTTGTGGCTAACAAGTGGATTTTTTGGTTTTAACACGGGCAATAACGATGTGTTTGGGATTAATTCAGCCGGGTTGGCCAACGGCTGGCACCACGTGGTCGCCGTTTTCACCAATGGCAATGTCGCTGCCAATGCGTTGTATATCGACGGTGTTGCCCAGGCTTTGAGTCAAAAGCAAAGTGTGCCCAATAATGGTACAGCAGTAGTCAATACCACCTTGCAGGTAGGCGGCTGGCAGCGCGATATCAGTTATCGTTTCTCAGGCCGCATCGATGAAGTCAAAGTGTATGACGGGGCGCTGACAGCAGGCGAGGTAGCAACTGCGTATGCGGCGACGCATGCGTGTGCTGCGCAACCCATCGCCGAATGGTCGATGGATGAAATTGGATGGACGGGTTTGGCGGGCGAAGTTGCTGACACCATAGGCAGCTATTCGGCCACCGCAGTGGGTGGTGCAACAACCAGCACGGCGACGCCTCCTAAACCTGGCACGCCCGGCACATGCAGCTATGGCGTGTTCGATGGCAGTAACGACTACGTGGCATTCCCGGCGAGTTTTCCCAACATGACCACGGATTTTTCGCTTGCCGGCTGGATCCGTACCACCGACCGGACGAGGAGTGGGCAGCGTATTTTCATCGATGATGAAAGTAATACAGGCGGTTACGGATTTTCGCTGGGTGATGGCGGGGCAGGTACATTGCGGTTTTACGCCCGGGGTTCGTCGCCTGTCATTTTAGACACGCCTGCGGTGATCAATAGCAACACCTGGTATTTCGTGGCGGCCGTGGCAGATATTTCGAATAGTCGACGCACTATCTACGTCTATGACACAACGGGTACGCAGTTGGTGGCGGTCAGTACAGCTTCTGCCGGTTGGGGCGTGGATAATGGGCTGGCGTCGATTGGTGGCGAAACGACTGCATCCTCAGAATCCGCATTTCATTTTGCAGGCAACATTGATGAAATGCGCGTTTATTCTGGAGCGCTCACAGCGGCTGAAGTGGCTGCTCTCGCCGCACGAACGCATCCTTGCCCTGTGCCGCCGACCTTGCTGGCAGCGTACCGGTTCGAGGAGACGGCATGGAATGGCACGGCAGGCGAGGTGAAAGATGTCAGTGGAAATAATCGCCACGGGGTTGCGCTTGGTTCTCCTCTGCCTGTACCTGCAAGCGCTGCGCCTGCGCGAGCGAGCAATCCGGGTACGTGCGGCTACGGCACTTTCAGCGGGGGCGCGCTGGATTTGCCTGTTGCTGCAAGCACGGCCGCGGGTGCCAAGACTACGGTAACGTTCTGGATGTATTGGGATGGTACTAACGGCATCATGCCGATTGGCTGGAATGCGCATGATCTGTGGCTGGTGAACGGTTACTTTGGATTCAACACTGGCAACAGCGATGTGTATGGCATCAACTCCACAGGCCTTGCTAACGGCTGGCATCATGTATCGGCCGTGTTTACCAATGGCAATGTGACAGCCAGCAAGCTCACCATTGACGGCGTGGCACAAGCCTTAAGCCAGAAATTGAGCACGCCGAACAATACCAATGCGTATGCCAATGCCACTTTGCGTGTCGGCGGATGGTTGGCCGACAACGGTTATCGCTTCCGCAGCCGGGTGGATGAAGTCAAGGTCTATAACGGCGAGCTTCCCTTAGCGCAAATCCTTGTCGACTACAACGCAGCGCATCCTTGTGGTGGCGTGACGCCGCCGGCCAACTTTAACTGCGTGGCTGCCACCACGCCTGCGGCGACGGGAACGCTGTATACCCAGCTCGCGGCCACTCCGTTCAGTGTGGATGTTGCAGCGCTCAAAGCGGATAGCACGATAGAGACGACCTATGCTTCCGTTGGCAACCAGAATGTCACCGTCGAGCTGGTAGATGGCTCAGGCGCTACGGCATGTGTCAGCCGCACACCGTTGGCGCCACCGGTGACACAAATGCTCACCTTTACCGCCGCCGATCAGGGGCGCAAGGCGACGGCCGCCATGACGGTCGCCAAAGCCTATCCCAACGTGCGCTGCCGGGTGACGGATGCTAGCCAATCGCCCAGCATTGTTGCCTGTTCAAGTGATAACTTTGCCATTCGCCCGGGTGCAGTAACCTTGACGACCAACGCCAATGCCACGCCGCCTTCGGCCGGTGCTGGCCCAACCGTCAAAGCGGGTGCCGCGTTCAATCTCGGCGCGGCAACCACTACCGCAGCGACCGATACTTATACCGGGGTGCTGGCGCTGGACACGAGCAGGCTGTCCGCGCAGACGCCGCTGCAAGATGCCACGCAACAAAATGGCGGCGTGGTTGGCACACTCACGCCAGGAACGCTTACCGCGAATACTGCGGTCACCAACAATGCGCTTTACTCCGAGGCGGGCTATCTGTACCTTGCTGCCGGCACGTTTCGCGATGACAGCTTTACTGCAGTCGATCAAGGCACGGGCGACTGCATCGCCGGAAGTCTCGCCGATACGCTTACAGGTGGGAAGTATGGCTGCGCTGTTGGCAATAAAACAGCGGTCGCTTTGGGGCGTTTTATTCCCGATCATTTTGATACAGTCGTGAACCCAGCCTGCGGCAGTTTCACCTACGCACGCCAACCATTTGCGCTGACCCTTTCTGCTAAAAATCTTGCCGGAGGCATCACGCAAAACTACTCGGCGGCCTTTGCCAAGGCAGCAACGTTGTCTTCAGCCAATGGCATTGCAGGAGCGTTTTCCCCCAATCCGCTCTTGTCCAGCGTGTTTATCAATGGCATTGCCGATCTGACCACGCCGCCTGCGGTGAGCTTCGCCTTTGCCAATCCGCTCATTGCACCGACAGCCCTGGTCGTGCGCACGACTGATAGTGACGGCGTTAGCTCATCCACCGGTACCCCGCTGGTAGAAGGTAGTCTGGCCTTGCGCTCCGGCCGCCTGCGTCTCTTGAATGCGTATGGCTCGGAGCTGCTGCCCATTCGCGTGCCCGTGCGCAGTGAGTTTTATACCGGTACCGGCTGGAGTATCAACAGCGCGGATAACTGCACGGCGCTTCCTGCCAATGCGATTTTCGTCAGCAATGTGGTTGGCAACGCGCCGGCGCTGGCGGCAGCGACCCCTAACCCCCTCGCGCTGACCAATGGGCAGGCCACGCTCGTATTCAACCCGACCAATGTGGCCGGGCGTTTCGATCTGGCCGCCGATTTGAACGCAGCCGGTGCGGATACCTCCTGTAATGCCAATCACGGCGGCACCACAGCGAACCTGCCCTGGCTACAAGGCTTCTGGTCATCCACCTGTAACGGCACGCCCGCCTGGGCACAAGACCCCAACGCCCGCATTCGGGTCGGCTCGCCGAAGGCACCGTATATTTACTTGCGAGAGCGGTACTGAGTTTCACGTTTTTTGGTATCTATTCTCAAAAAGTCGGCGCTGGTGATACGGTGGTGATGGCCCGATGACAGGCAATTAGCCACGCTCATCGCCTTTTTCCCGCCACTGGTCGGCTGACGCTAGCCATCGAAAAGACGCAATGGCAGTATCCAATCCGAGGAGAGTCACCATGCCCTATCCAAATCTGTCCCATCATCACCCTGTCCTTTGTACAATGCGCCGCCTTGTCATACGTGGCTTCACGCTCATTGAGCTGATGATTGTTCTCGCCATCATCGCCATTCTTGCGGCGATTGCCATTCCCAATTACAATGATTACGTCATCCGCAGCAGAATTACAGAAGCGGTCGGCACGCTCTCCGACCTGCGGGTGCGCATGGAGCAATACTTTCAGGACAACCGCTATTACAACGCGAATGGCACCACAGGGGATACCACCTGTGGCAACGTGACCGCCGCAGCCACCAGCAGTTTCACGTTCGCCTGCACATCAGCCAACAGTGGCCAAACTTACCTATGGACGGCGACAGGGACCGGCCCGATGGTCGGTTTCTCTTACACGATCAATCAAGTTAACACACGCACAACGACGATTGCCGCCGGCGCCGCCTGGCCTGCGGTCGCGCAGAATTGCTGGGTAACCAGCAAGGGTGGAGGCTGCTGAAGCCATGAAACGCCGGTACTGCGGGTTCTCGCTAATTGAGTTGATGGTTACGGTCGCCATCATCGGTGTGCTGCTGGCCCTGGGCGCACCGCGCTTTGCCGAGTACCTGCGCAACGTCAAACTGCGTTCGGCGGCGGAGATGTTTCTCACCGGCGTGCAGCTTGCGCGCTCCGAAGCGGTAAGAATGAATATCCCGGTCGAGTTTCTGCTGACGGCGACCGACCCCATTCCGGACAATGTGGGTGCGGCAACCGCCTCGGCCAGCGGGACAAACTGGATGGTCAGAACGGCGGATCTCGCGACCTTTATCGACGGCAAGTTCGGTATCGAGGGTTCCGGACGCGGAACCGGGCAACTGACGCCGGTAAAAATCAACGATACCTCCGCCCCGGCCAGCGCCGACCCGGATGCACCACCGGCAACGCCGGTAGGTTCGGTCATTTTCAACGGCCTGGGGCGTACCGGTCTAGCGAACCAGGCTGTCTTCAAGTTCAACAATCCGGAGGCGGGCACCTGCGTCACCGCCGGCGGCCCGGTACGCTGCCTGAAAGTCATCGTCTCCGTTGGCGGGCAGGCCCGTCTGTGCGATCCGGCGGTCAGCGCCGCCGCCGTGGCAGCCGGTGATTCGAGGGGATGCTGATGGCCGCGATGAAAAAAAACCAGACTGGCGTGTTCCTGATCGAGGCCATGATCGGCATCCTGATCTTTTTCATTGGCGTCCTGGCGATGATCGCCCTGCAGGCCAATTCGATCGCGATCCAGGCCGATTCGCAATACCGGGTCGAGGCAGCCAACCTGGCCGACCAGATTCTCGGCCAGATCAATCTGCACGTCATACGGGACGCAACCGGTACCGTCAGTACGACAAATCTGGCCGGATTCAGCCATCAACCTGTGGGAGGTACGACCACCTGCAGCCTGCTGGCCACGGATGCGGCGGCGAACACCGACTGCTGCAACTTCAGCGGCACGCCTTCCGGCAATGGACTGGTCGGTGACTGGGTGAATAGCATAACGGCCAACACGGCGACGCGACTGCCGGGCTCCACAGCTGCCATGCAGCAGATTGTGGTCAATACCGCCGCAGCGAACCAGGTGGCCGTCACAGTCTGCTGGCAGGGGCCGAAGGATGGGCGGCCGCGTTTCCATCGCATCATCGGCTACATCAACTGAGCCACCGAATCATGTATGCCACCTTACTCAATCCGCGCCGCAGCCTGGGCTTTACGCTGGTTGAAGTGCTTGTCGGCATGGCCGTCGCCCTGATCGGCATGGTGATGATGTTTCAGTCCATGCAGGTCTGGGAGTCACGCAAGCGCACCACCACAGCGGGCAGCGATGCCCAGGTGTCAGGCAGCATTGCCATGTTCAGTCTTGAGCGCGACCTCAAGATGGCCGGCTATGGCTTTGGCAACGCAACGGCCATGAACTGCACTGTGTCGGCCTATGATAGTACGCGCCCGGCACCGAGCACCTTCACTTTCCCCATGGTGCCGGTGTTGATCACCGATGGCGCGGCTGGGGCACCCGACACGATCACCGTGCTGTATGGCAGTGGCACCACCATGTCGTCGAGCCAGTCATTCAACAATCTCTCGCCGCTCCCGACCGTGTCCAACGATGGTTTCAAGCGTGCAAATTCCCGCACGGGGCTACTTCCCGGCGACCTGATGATCGCTGCCGACAGCGGCAATGCGGTCTGCGGGTTGTTCGAGATTACCGGCAACGCCAATGCGGACGGGCTCACCGTCGATCACGGGACGGGGGCCTATCTCAACTTTGCCAATAACCAGAATGTGACTGCCCAATCGGCGCTCGCCGCCAGCGCATTGGCCCGGTTGCAGGCGCAGTTCCTCAACAACAGCGGTAGTGCCCGTTACAACGATGGCACCGCAAAGGGTGTTGGCTCCTCTGGCGCACTCTTCAACCTGGGCACGTTTCCGCAACTCAATGTCTGGCAGATCAGCAACCGGCGCTTCCTGACGGTTAACAACAGGTTGGCCAATCCGCCTGCGCCAACCGAGGTCGCCGAAGGCATTGTCAATCTGCAGGCCGAGTACGGCATGGACGCCAATGGCACTGGCTCGTACCAAGCCAGTGACTGGGGGGTAGTTCCCCCCAGCAGCAACTGGCGGAAACTGTCCGCCATCCGCGTCGCCCTGCTGGCACGCAGCCAGCAATATGAAAAAACCGCAGTCACTACGGTTGCTCCGGCCTGGGCAGGGGGCGCATTCACCATGACCAATGTTGACGGCACGGCGGACACGACTCCGGGCAATGCCAACGACTGGCGGCACTACCGCTACCGGGTGTATGAAACGGTGATTCCGCTGCGCAACATTGTCTGGGGCATGCCATGAAAGTTCCGGACATGCGCCCGACAAAAAGGCTCGCCGTCCAGACACGCCCAGAGACGGGTTCAAAGATGCAAACACAGCGCGGCGTGGTGCTGCTGCTGGCGCTGATCATGCTGGTGGCCATGACACTGGCCGGCATCGTGCTGTATCGGCAGATCGGCACTGGCCTGATCATTGCCCGCAACCTCAGCTTCAAGCGCACGGCAGCGGTTGCCGCCGATCGCGGCATCGAGGCGGCCCGCACCTGGCTGGTTGCGCAGACAGCGGCCGGGCTAGAGTTAGGGAGCGTGGCTGCTGGCTATTACCCTGGATGGTGCAACACCTCGCTAAATGTCAACAATATTCCCGATGCCGACAATGACGGCATCCCGGATAACTGCGGTGCCATACCTGCCCCTTCGACGTTCGACCCGCTGACCTACAACTGGGCCAATTCGGTCGTTGCTACCAATAATGATGGCGCCGGCAACGAGGTTCGCTACGTTATCCACCGGTTGTGCCAGACTTCTGGTGCCATCAATGCAGCAGGCCAGCAATGCGTCACTATCGGCTCCACCCTGGCAGGGGGATCGCATGGTGCCGGCAGTTATGGCACCCAAACATTGTCGAACACCTTTCAGCCCTATTTTCGTGTCACTTCCCGCGTACTCGGGCCTACCAACACGGTGGTCTACACGCAAGTTGTTATGTATTAACAGGAGAGTCACCATGATCCACGCCTCCACGATTCGTTACCCGCTCATGCTGCTCGCGGCCATGGCTACATTTCTGACCGCCAGTGCAGCGCACGCACTCACCGATCTCGCCGACAATCCGCTGGCCAGCTCTTCCTCCACTCAGGTCAAACCAAACATCCTGTTCACGCTGGACGATTCGGGCTCGATGAATTGGGAATTCATGCCGGATGGCCTTGCTTGGGGTGCAGATAATAGAAATAAGGTCGGGTTTCGTAATAATCAATGCAATCTCGTCTATTACAACCCGAACACCGCCTATGTCGTACCCAAGACCAGCACGGGAAGCGATGTCAATTCGGGAACGCCGACAACCTTTACCGCCGCCTATTACGACGGCTTTTATAGCTATGATTCCTCGAGCTCAACCACGACCAATCTGAGCACCAGTTTCAAGGCGTACAACGATGATTTGGGGTATGGCTACGGTAGCGATACAGCGCAACCTGCGTATTACTGGACTTATCTCGGCGCCACGACGCTGGCACCTCTGACCGGCGACTGCCAAAGAGCGATATCAAGCAGCTCCGATTCGACCACCAAGGAAATCTGTACCGATGGCACCCTGACCATCACCAGCTGCGCGGCGATCGGAAAGACGGCGCTGTGGCGCAAGGTGCTGGTATCTTCAACCTCCGGCCCGGGTGCAACGGATGAGCGTCAGAACTTCGCCAACTGGTACAGCTACTATCGCAAGCGCCTGTATATGATGAAGTCGGCCGCCGGTCGCGCTTTTGTCGGGTTGAGCGATACCTATCGTGTCGGCTTTATCACCATCAATCCAGGTAGTCCGGTGGTGGCAGCAAAATTTCTGACTATTGCCGACTTCGACACGACGCAAAAAGCCAACTGGTTTACCAAGTTCTACTCGCAGACGGCCAACAGCAGCACCCCGATGCGCACGGCGCTGTCGCGCGCCGGCCGATACTTTGCTGGCAAGACTGACGGTATCAACCAAGGGATGTCAGGCGACCCGGTACAGTATTCCTGCCAGCAGAATTTCACCATCGTCACTACCGACGGCTACTGGAACGGTACCGGCGGTTACAAGCTGGACGGCACGACCAGCATGGACAACGAAGACGGCAACATCGCCGAGCTGGATGCCTACAATCCTCCTGCCAGCAAGTTTGCCGTCTCGCCACGGCCGATTTATGACGGTTCAACGACTTTGTACGTCTGGCACGAATTGCAAAAGGAATACCAGCTTACAACATCCGGATGCAGCGGCGGCAACAAGAAACGGCAATACCGCTACAAGGACGTAGCCACCACTTACCCCGGGCCGAACCAAAGCGGATCGATCATCAGCGGGCCGACCACCACCAGTACCGGATGGACCACCGATATAAACTGCTCTTCCGGCCTTACCCTGCCCTCTCCCAATCCACAGAGCATCACTGGCGCCAGCCCTGCCGGGGCACCGAGCACATGCAACGCCACCGGCACCTGGCCCTGCGAGCTGACAACTGCCAGTGGCGGCAGCAGCAACTCGCTGGCGGACGTCGCCCAGTACTACTACAAGACCGATTTGCGCACCTCCACGCTGGGCAACTGCACCGGGGCGCTGACCACCGATGTCTGCGAAAATAATGTGCCTTCCACCGGAACCGGTGCCGAGGACGACAAGGCGCAGTGGCAGCACATGACGACCTTCACCATGGGGCTGGGTTTGTCGGGTACCGTTGCCTACCAGCAGAACTACAAAACTGCGACCACAGGTGCATTCCAGAACATCCGCAGTGGCTCGGCCAACTGGCCGTTGCCGGTTGCGGACGCCCCGACGGCGCTTGATGATCTCTGGCACGCCGCCGTCAATGGCCGCGGCCAGTACTTTAGTGCCGGCAATCCCGACACGGTTGTCAACGGCCTGACGACGGCGCTGGCCGGTGTAAGCGCGCGCGTCGGCTCGGCAGCGGCGGCGGCCACTTCGAATCTGGAGCCGGTAGCCGGCGATAACTTTGCCTATACGGCCAAGTACCTCACCCAAAAGTGGACGGGCGAGCTGGAGGCGCATGAAATCGACCTGACCACGGGCACCGTCAATGGCACGGTAGTCTGGTCGGCGCAGAGCAAGCTGGATGCCAAAGGGAAGAATGCTTGCGACACGCGCAGCATCAAACTGTTCCGTCAAGGGGCGACCAACAATCTGGTCGACTTCACCTGGAACACGTTTGCCTGCGATGTCTCCGGTATTCCGACGGGCAGCGCTTTAACCTCGCTGAACGCTGCCGAGCAAGCCAACTTCAGCGCCACGCAAGTGGCGCTGCTCAGCCAATATCCGGACATGACCGATGGCGTCACGCCACCTGCGTCGGCCAATCAGCGCGGCCTGGCTGTTGGTGCCAACCTGGTGAATTTCCTCCGCGGCCAGCGTGGCTTGGAAGGTTTTGTTGCGAATGACGCCGCCAAACTTTACCGTGCTCGTGACCATATTCTTGGCGACATCATCAACGCCCAGCCGGTGTTTGTGAAAGCGCCGTTTGCTGAGTATGACGATGCCGGTTACATCGCCTTCAAAACAGCCAATGCGACGCGGACACCCATGGTTTTTGCAGCAGCCAATGACGGCATGCTGCATGCGTTTTATGCAGGCACATCGCTTATCGACACCAATGGCGGCAATGAGGCTTGGGCTTTCATTCCTACCATGGCATTGCCTAATCTGTACAAACTGGCGAGTGTGAATTATGCCAATCAGCATACCTACTCGGTTGACGGTACGCCGACGGCGGGCGATGTCTATGACACGGTGAACACCGCCTGGAAGACCATTTTGGTTGGCGGCCTGAACAAGGGCGGCAAGGGCTACTACGCGCTCGACATCACCGACACGCTCAATCCCAAGGCGCTGTGGGAATTCAAATGGAGCAGCACCTGCTACGACCCGGCGACGCCCAGCACCTGGTATGCGGACTGCCACATCGGCTATACCTTCAACAACCCGATCATCAGCAAGCTGCGCGATGGCCGCTGGGTGGTCTTCGTGACCTCGGGCTACAACAACGTCAACTCGCCTTCGGTCAGCGGCGATGGCGTGGGTTATCTGTACGTGCTGGAAGCCATGACCGGCAAGATTCTCTACAAGATCAGCACTGGCGCAGGCGACGCGACGACGCCGAGCGGCCTCAATCATATCAACGCCTGGGCGGATAATTCGATACGCAACAATCAGACCGAGCGCGTCTATGGCGTCGACCTGCTGGGGAATGTCTGGCGTTTCGATGTGAATGATATTTTGGCTCCCGCAGGCGTAGAGGCGACTCGACTGGCGACGGTGATGGATAGCTTGGGCACGGCACAGCCAATCACGACACGGCCTGAACTGGCGGAGGTCGCTGGCCAACCATTCGTTTATGTCGGCACGGGCCGTTATCTCGGTACCACAGACAATTCCAATGTCCAAACGCAGTCGATATGGGCGCTGCGTGATTCATTGACGGCTACGCCTTTAACCAATTTGCGCACTACGCTGAAGCAGATGACCATTACCAATCAAGGCTCGGGCACGACAGCGTTCCGTACGGTAGGCTGTACGGCACAATGTGGTTCGACCACAGGATGGTTCGCTGATTTTCCGGACACGGGTGAGCGGGTCAACATCGACATCAAGTTGCAACTCGGCACGCTGGTGGTTGCCACCAATGTCCCGCAGAACAATGCTTGCAACATTGGCGGCTACAGTTGGCTGAATTATTTCGACAATGCAACGGGCAATGCGATTGCCAATAGCCCGAGCCAAGCCGTTGGCGTTAAATTGGTCGGGGCCGGTGGCGCGGAATCGCTGGCGGTTGGCATCAACATCGTCCGGCTGCCCGGCGGCAAGACCGTGGTGATTGCGACTACGTCGGCAGCACAGCAATTGACTATTGCGGCGCCGTTCTCTGTTCCCCCACCCACAGGCAAACGGATCAGTTGGCGCGAGATTATCCAGTAGGTCGGCAAACATGCATGAGATATGTCTGGCTTGGTGGACTCATAGCAACGGAACGAGGGCCTCGACTGATTGGCAGTCTGGCCTTTTCCGTTGCGATTCATTGTGCCGCCTTGAGTTTCACTGGCATCACAGCCTTTCGGCTATTGCCGCCGCAGGAAGGCAGTCGTTCCCCTCGGCTGACGGTGGACTTGCTGCTCAATCAACCACAAGCTAAACCCCAGGCAGCCTTTGAAAACACGGCGCGTTCAGTGGTTGCACCTGCTGTCCCTTCTGCGCCAAATGCTGTAGTTCAACATCCTGAATCGCTGCACCCAGACAGTGCACCTGGAACAGTCAGCAACCTGCCACCCTCTGTAGAGGCTACGCAACCTCCGGGGCTTTTCCCGGGGCCGTGGTATTACGCGGCGCGCTATTTGCATCGCCGTCCGACACCGCTTAAGCCGATTCGACCTGCGTATCCGTCGGAGGCGGAAAATATTTCAGGCCGGGTGGTGTTGCTGCTGTTACTCAATGAACAGGGTACGGTGGATTCGTATCAAGTCATCGATTCCCAACCGCCCGGGCGTTTTGATAGCACGGTCATCGAGGCGTTTACCCACGAGACTTATGCTCCAGGGCTGATCACTGGGTATGTAGTAAAAAGCCAATTACTGGTGGAAGTCGTTTTTGAGCCAGGCACCCTACCAGAAGCCAGCATTCTGCCGGACCTGACCCAATTCAAAATCAAGGCTGAACAAGTTCCTTCGGCAAGGGGAAATTAACATTCTCAACAACGCCATCAAGCAACTCGACTTGACCCGCGCCCAAGGCGCGCAGCCGATCGACGACGCCGCTGACCAGCAGCTCGGGCGCTGAAGCGCCCGCCGTTACGCCCACGCTTCCCTTGCCGACCAGCCACGCTGGATCAATGAGTTCGGCGTTATCGACCAGATGCGCGGGGATGCCGCTATTTTCAGCCACTTCGCGCAGGCGGTTGGAGTTGGAGCTGTTTTTTGAGCCAACCACAATCATCACATCCACGCGACCGGTCATGGCTTTCACGGCATCTTGCCGGTTCTGCGTGGCGTAGCAGATGTCGTCTTTTTTTGGTCCAATGATGGATGGGAAACGTTTTTTCAGCGCCGCGACGATGGTTTGCGTGTCGTCAACCGAGAGCGTGGTCTGTGTGACATAGGCGAGCTTGACAGCGTTCGTCGTCCCGCAAGAGGACTTACTTTGCGCCGTATCACCAGCGCCGGTTTTTAACTCCGCCACATCAGCAACGTTTTCCACCAGATGCATGCGGCCTGTCGCTTGGCCCATGGTGCCTTCCACTTCGGGATGCCCCTTGTGGCCGATCATCACAATCTCGTAGCCTTGCTTGTGCAAGCGCGATACCTCAAGATGCACTTTGGTGACGAGCGGACAGGTGGCGTCAAACAGCTTGAAGCCCCGCGTAGCGGCCTCGGTGCGCACGGCTTGGGATACGCCGTGGGCGCTGAAAATCAGCGTCGCACCGGCAGGCACCTCGGCCAGATCTTCGATGAAGATCGCGCCCTTGGCCTTGAGGCCGTCGACCACAAAACGATTGTGCACAACTTCGTGCCGTACATAGATCGGCGCGCCGAATTGTTCCAGCGCGCGTTCGACAATAGCAATGGCCCGTTCGACGCCGGCACAAAAGCCACGGGGGTTGGCGAGCAGTATGGTTTGCATCAGAGCACTCCGATAATTTCCGCTTCAAAGCGGATGGATTTTCCGGCGAGAGGATGATTGAAGTCAATGAGAACGCTCTTGCTATCAATGTCACGAATGATGCCAGAGAGTGTTTGCCCTGCGGGTAAGCTGAGCTCGGCGCGCGCGTTCAGTTCAATTCCGGCTGACGCTGGCAGCGAGGTGCGCGCGACACGGCGTACTAATTCGGCTTGGCGCGGGCCAAAGGTTTCTTCGGGTTTGAGCACCACGTTACAGTGCGCGCCGACAGGTTGCCCGATCAGGCAGGCTTCAAACGGTGGTGCCAACTCGCCACAACCCAGCTGAATCACGGCGGGAGAAAAGCCAAAGGTGCTGATCCATTCTTCGCCCTCGGTTGAGGCGACGCGGTAATTCAGCGTGATCAGGCTGTCAGCTTGAACGTGTTCAGTCATGGGGTTTCCTGGTGCCGGAATTGATGAATCAGCATCAGCGCCACGCCAATGCTAATGGCGGAATCTGCCACATTGAACGCGGGAAAGTGATGTCCGGCAAGATGAAAATCAAGAAAATCGACTACCGCATCCAAGCGCAGGCGGTCGATGACATTGCCCAGCGCGCCACCCAGCACGAGCGAGATCGCGGCCGGAAATAGACGTTCCTGCGCATGTTGGCGCAACAGCATGAGTAACCAGAGGGATACGCCCAGCGCCAGGGCGATGAAAAACCATTTTTGCCAGCCGCCGGCATCGGCGAGAAGACTAAACGACGCGCCGGGGTTAAAGACGAGGAACAGATTGAAAAAAGGGGTGATGGCCAAGCTTTCCATGCGATGAAAGTGCGCCAGCATGCAGAGTTTGCTGATCTGATCCAGCGCAATGACGACACCTGAAAGGCCGATCCAGCGCGCCCTGGCGAAAGGTGCGTTACGCAAAATGGCGCGCCTCACCCGCACCAAACAGATTGGCAGCGCAGCGCCCGCAGAGCTCGGGGTGCTCGGTTGCATGAGCATGATGGCCAACATCGGCACGCCAGTGCCAGCAGCGGGCGCATTTGGCGTTGGCGCTCGGCGTGGCGATGATAGCTGCGTCGGCGCTATCACTCACCTGCACAAGGGTGGTTTTTGAACACATCATGATAAAGCGCAGATCGTCGCCGAAGCTGGCCAGCAAATCGTACTGGGCACCGCTGGCGCGAAGCGCAACTTCCGCTTGCAACGATGAACCGATCTTGCCTGCCGCACGCAGCGCTTCCAGCGTGCCGGATACTTCACTTTTCACGCTGCGCAGTTGTTGCCACCGTGCCATGAGCGCCGACTTTTCAGATAAGTCGGGCAGCGCATGCCAGGTGGTGAGCATCACGCTTTCACTGTCGCCGGTGATCTGCCAGATTTCTTCGGCCGTGAAGGCAAGAATCGGCGCCATCAGGCGGGTGATCGACTGCAGGATGTGCCACAACGCACTTTGCGCAGCGCGCCGTGCAGGCGAATTGGCAGCGGTGGTGTATAGGCGGTCTTTGAGAATATCGAGGTAAAAGGCGCCCATGTCTTCGGCGCAGAAATTTTGCAGCGCCTGCACGATCGTGTGAAACTCAAAGCGTGCATAACTCGCGGTGCAATGGTCGTGCAACTGGTGGGTGAGCGCCAGCGCGTAACGGTCGATCTCCAGCCAATCCTGCGGTGGCAGCAGGTCTTTGGTGGCATCAAAATCGGCGGTATTGGCAAGCAGAAAGCGCAAGGTGTTGCGCAGGCGCCGATACACTTCGACTACGCGATCGAGAATCTCTTTGGAGATGGAGAGCTCGCCGGAGTAGTCGGTGGCTGCCAACCACAGGCGCAGAATTTCGACGCCGAGGCGGTCGCCGACTTCCTGCGGCTCGATGCCGTTGCCGAGCGACTTGCTCATCTTGCGGCCTTGCGCATCGACCGTGAAGCCGTGCGTGAGCAGGGATTGATAAGGTGGCTTGCCGTCTATCGCGCAGCCGGTGAGTAATGACGAATGGAACCAGCCGCGATGCTGATCCGAGCCTTCGAGGTATAGGTCTGCCCAGCGCCCGGTGTTGCTCGCCGCGTCGGGGTGTGAGCCGCGCAGCACATGCCAATGCGTGGTGCCGGAATCAAACCAGACGTCCAGCGTGTCGCTGATCTTTTGATACTGCTCGGCTTCTTCCCCCAGCAACTCAGTGGCGGCGAGCTTGAACCAGGCTTCGATGCCTTCTTTCTCGACGCGCTGCGCGACTTTTTCCATCAGTTCGGCGGTGCGTGGATGCAGTTCGCCCGTGGCCTTGTGGATGAAGAAGGGAATCGGTACGCCCCAGTTGCGCTGGCGCGAGATGCACCAGTCCGGCCGGTTAGCGATCATCGCGCGCAACCGCGCTTGCCCCCAGGCCGGATAAAAGGCGGTCTCATCAATGCCTTTTAATGCCAAGTCACGGAGCGTCAACCCTGTGGCAGGCGCAGCCTGCCTTGACTGGTCACCCCCTTCCGCGGGAAGGCGGTTGGGGGGATGGCCGTCGCTGATATGGACAGGGTGTTCAGCCACCCTGTCCATGCCGACAAACCATTGGGGTGCTGCGCGATAGATGATCGGCGTGCGATGCCGCCAGCAGTGCATGTAGCTGTGATTGATTTTTTCGTGGGCGAACAATGTGCCGACTTCGGTCAATTTCTCGACGATTTTCGGATTTGCCTTCCAGATGTGCAGGCCGCCAAAGAAAGGGAGGTCAGCCGCATACACGCCATTGCCCTGCACGGGATTCAGGATGTCATCAAACGTAAAGCCGTGGCTCATGCAGGAGACAAAATCTTCCACCCCGTAAGCGGGGGCAGCATGAACGATGCCCGTGCCCGCATCGACGCCAACATATTCAGCCGGAATTACCGGGCCCGTGCGCTCGTAAAACGGATGGCGAAAACGGATGCCGGCAAGTGCGGCTCCTTGTGCGGTGGCTATTACCTGGCCTTCCAGTGCGTAGCGTGTGAGGCAACTTTCCACGAGCTCACGAGCCAGTAGCAACACACCGCGCGACGTTTCGACCAAAGCATACTCAAGCGCAGGATGCACATTCAATGCCTGGTTGGAGGGAATCGTCCACGGTGTGGTCGTCCAGATCACGGCAAAAGTCTTGAGTCCGTCTTTGGGCGACACTGGTAATGCGGTAAGGGTGCTCGCGGCAAGCCCGAACGCAGCAGCGAGTTTTTCCGGCTCCGCGCACACAAAACCGACATCAATCGCAGGGCTTTGCTTGTCAAGATATTCGACTTCCGCTTCCGCTAAGGCCGAGCCGCAATCAAAGCACCAGTTCACCGGTTTCAGTCCCTTGAACACCCAGCCCTGCTTCACAATTTCTGCCAGTGCGCGAATTTCACCCGCTTCGTTGGCAAAGTTCATGGTCAGATAGGGGTTGTCCCAGTCGCCCAGCACGCCCAAACGGATGAAGCCTTTTTTCTGGATTTCCACCTGCTCGGCGGCGAAGGCGCGGCACAGTTCGCGCACTTTGTCGGCGGGCAGGTTTTTGCCGTGCAGTACTTCAATCTTGTGTTCGATCGGCAAGCCGTGGCAATCCCAGCCCGGCACATAGGGCGCGTCGAACCCGGCCAGGGTTTTCGAGCGCACGATGATGTCTTTGAGCAGCTTGTTCACCGCGTGGCCGAGATGAATATCGCCATTGGCATAGGGTGGGCCATCGTGCAGCACAAAACGTGGCCGACCTTTAGCAACCTCGCGAATTTTGCTGTAGAGCTTTTGCGTTTGCCACGACTGAATCCAGCCCGGTTCACGTTTGGCCAGATCGCCACGCATGGGGAAGGGCGTGTCGGGCATGTTGAGGGTTTTGCGATAGTCAGCCATGGGCGTTGTTGTCGAGTGGGCAGGCATCGAAATAATCGCGTGCTGTTGCAACATCGCGACCGATTTGCGCTTTGAGTAAATCCAGAGAAGCGAATTTTTCTTCGCCACGTAGTTTGTGCAAAAAGTTAACTGACACATGCGTGCCGTAGATATCGCGGTCAAAATCCAGCAGGTGCACTTCGAGCACGGGCCGCAGACCTGCTGCGACTGTAGGCCGCACGCCAATGTTGGCAACGCCCGGTAGCGGCTGCGCATCAATGCCTGAGACCGTCACAGCGAATACCCCCGTGACCGGCAGGCGGGTGTGTTTGATGCGTAAATTCAGCGTCGGAAAGCCCAATGTGCGGCCAATTTTGTCACCTCGCACGACACGTCCAGCAATGACATAGGCGCGGCCGAGCAGGGCACGTGCTTGTTCGATATCACCTGCGGCAAGCGCATCGCGCACGGCAGAGCTGGAGATGCGCAGATGATCTTGCGTTACTGTGCGCATGGCTTCGGTGCCGAAGCGGTGTGCAATGCCGGCTTGTTGAAACAGTGAAAAATTACCCTTGCGGCCTTTGCCGAAGCAAAAGTCGTCACCAATAATCAGGTGTCGCACCGACAAACCTTTGACTAGCATTGTTTCAATGAACTCTTCCGCCGTTAATTCGGCAAGCGCTGCATTAAAACGACAGACGTGCACGCGATCGACGCCGCATTCGGCGAGCAGCGCTAGTTTTTCGCGCAGGTTGGAAAGACGTGCCGGGGCTTGCCCCGGCGCGAAAAATTCGCGCGGATGCGGCTCAAATGTCAGCACGGTCGCGGGCAATGCGCATGCGCGCGCCTTGGCGATCAAGCGTTCAAGCAAGGCACGATGCCCACGATGCACACCATCAAAATTACCGATGGTCAGCACTGTCGACGTCGTCGCCAGGGAGGGGACTCCGCGAAAAACCAGCATGAAAGAGAAGAGAGCAGGAGGAAACTGTCGATTATATCAAGCCGACAGCGCTTATCACCTTGTTTCGGCTTTACAAAAGACGCCCGGCGACGATACTTCGTTTTTGTTTGGCGTCACTTGCTACTAAACTGGCTGAATTTTTCGGGTAGTGTTTGTTCGATGAGTGCACAATGATTGTTTATTTTTACCCTTTGAGCCACTGCCCAAGGACACGGTTCAGCCACCCTGATTTACGAGCAATAACCTTATCGAAAGATGACGATGATTCCTTTTTCTGTTCTTGATCTCTCGCCCATTGTGACCGGCGGCACGGCGGTACAATCTTTATCTAACACGCTGGATCTGGCGCGGCATGCCGAGCGGCTTGGCTATCATCGCTACTGGCTGGCCGAACACCATGGCATACCGGGCATTGCGAGCGCCGCAACCGCCGTGGTGATCGGACATGTTGCGGCCGGCACAAGGAGCATACGCGTGGGCGCGGGTGGCATCATGCTGCCCAACCATGCGCCCTTGGTGATCGCCGAGCAATTTGGCACTTTGGAGACGCTGTTTCCAGGCCGCATTGATCTTGGTTTAGGACGTGCGCCCGGCTCTGATCAAGCCACGGCGCGAGCACTTAGGCGCAATCTGGCGGCGGATGAAAACCAGTTCCCGCGCGATGTGGTCGAGTTGATGACGTATTTTGCAGCCGCCCGGCCGGGGCAGCTTGTCCGCGCGATTCCTGGGGAGGGTTTGGCTGTTCCTGTATGGATTCTTGGCTCTAGTTTATTTGGTGCGACGCTCGCTGCTGCGCTGGGCTTACCGTTTGCGTTTGCCTCGCATTTTGCTCCGATGCAGATGCAACAGGCGTTGGAAATTTACCGCACCCAGTTTCGCCCTTCGGCACAATTGGAAAAACCGTATGTCATGTTGGGCTACAGCGTTTTTGCAGCAGAAACGGATACCCAGGCGCAGTTTTTGGCCAGCTCAATGCAGCAAGCGATTCTTAATTTGCGCCGCGGCCATCCGTCAACGCTACCGCCACCGGTAGATGATTTTCTTGGCGCTTTGGCGCCATCTGAAAAAGCCATGCTGGAGCAGACACTGTCATGTTCGGCCATCGGTTCGCCGGATGCTGTGCGCACTGCCCTGGCAGATTTTATTGCGCAGACGGGTGCTGATGAGCTTATGATCACGTGCCAGATCTTCGATCATGCGGCGCGTCTTCGTTCCTATGAAATTGCTGCGGAAGCGCGTGGAGTTTGATGCGGCGGGGCTTCCCCTGTGCGTTAAGTACCCGCTAAGTACCTGGCCCCTTGCCAGGATTAATCAAGCAGCGTGAGCTTTGATTTTGCCAGGGGCGGGTTTTTAGAAAAGTAACGCCGCAAGCCTTGGAGAATCGCGGCGGCCATACGCTCTTGATAGTCTTCGTCGTTGAGACGTTTTTCTTCGTCCGGGTTGGAAATGAAGGCTGTTTCAATCAGGATGGAGGGAATATCCGGCGCTTTGAGCACAGCAAACCCGGCTTGTTCAACCTGCCCTTTATGCAGCGTGTTGATGTGGCGTAATTCGCCCAGCACGGCTTGGCCCAGTTTTAGGCTATCGTTGTTCGTGGCGGTTTGTGATAAATCGAGCAAGGTGCGGGCAAGGTAGGGGTCTTTAGCGCGGATATTCACACCACCGATTAAATCAGCGTCATTTTCTTTTTTGGCCAGCCAACGTGCTGCAGAGCTACTGGCGCCGTGTTCAGACAGAACAAACACGCTCGATCCACGCGCGGTCGGTTTAACGAAGGCATCGGCATGCACAGAAACGAAAAGATCCGCTCGAATGCGGCGCGCTTTTTCAACGCGCTGGTTCAGCGGAATGAAAAAATCGCCATCGCGGGTGAGCATTGCACGCATGTTGGGCACGGCATCAATTTTTGCTTTTAGCCGCTTGGCGACAGCCAGCGTGACATTTTTTTCGTGGCTGCCGCCTTGGCCAATCGCTCCCGGGTCTTCGCCGCCATGCCCAGGGTCCAGCATGATGGTCACCAGCCGCGAGATTTCTGGTGCGGTAGCGCCGTTCGGATGTTGCGTTGGGGCTGCCTCTGGCTTTACCGCAGGTGCCGCAGCGGATGTTTCCCCGGTGCGGTCGGATACTATCGCTGGCGGCTCGATTTTTGGTGGCGCGGTTTCAGGCTTGTCAAGCAGGGCCATCAATGGATCGATCGGTTGTGCCGGATAAAGATCAAGCACCAGCCGATAACCATATTCGCCGACCGGTCGCAATGAAAATATCTGTGGCTTTACTTCGGCCTTTAATTCGATCACCAAACGCACCACACCCGGTCGATTGCGGCCGGCGCGAATGAGTTTGATGTACGGATCATTGTCAAGAATTTTTGACGGCAGGGATTGCAGGACAGCATTGAATTCAACTCCCTCGAGATCGACTACCAGTCGATCAGGATCTTTCACCAGCAGGGAGGTAAATTCAAATGGCTGGTTGTGTTCTAGCGTGACGCGTGTGTAGTCTGCCGCAGGCCAAACGCGCACAGCCAGAATACTGGTTATCGCCATGCCACCAGCGCCGACTTTTGTTACCCACAGCGTCAGGCTGGCGGCGGCAAACTTGAGGATGTCGCGGCGCTTGGGGTAGCGATGCCGCAGCAACGGGTCAGACATAGGCGGCCGCGTGCGCTGGTGGCATGGCAAAAAGCTTCACGGTGCGCGACGGGTGAATTGGTGGGCGATCCTGGCGTGGTAACCACCCGCAGTTCAATGTGGATATCTGCGGGCGGAAGATACGGCGCGGCCTGGTCTGGCCATTCGACCAGACAAACTCCGTTTCCTGAAAAATATTCATCCAAGCCCGCATCAAGATATTCTTCCGGCTGATTGAGTCGATAAAAATCAAAGTGATATAAGTTTAATCCAGAAATAGCATGAACTTCAAGCAAAGTATACGTCGGGCTTTTGACCGGGCCTGTTTCGCCCAGGGCGCGCAACAGGCCGCGAACGAAAGTGGTTTTGCCCGCGCCAAGATCGCCATGTAGCCAGATCACCAGACCGGGCGTCAGGCATTGATGAGTTGCAAAACGTGCACCAAAAGCCAGCGTCGCCGCTTCATCGCACAGAGAAAACTGGGTTGCTAAAGTATGATGCGCATCATGCATGATCAGTGGCATACAGTGAAAGAAAACATACGGCGCTGGGGCCGCGAGTTAGGTTTTGACGCCATTGGCTTTTCTCGTGCCGAGACAGGTGAGGCAGCCGCTCAGTTGGCCGCCTGGCTTGCCGCCGGGTTTCACGGCGAGATGGATTATATGGCGGCGCATGTGTCAGAAGTCGGCGCTAAACGGGCACTGCCAACCGAGCTTGTGCCGGGCACGCAAAGCATTATCACGGTGCGCATGAATTACCGGCCTGCCAGCGCCGATGCAGAAGAAGTTCTGGCGGATACGCAACGTGCCTATATTTCACGGTATGCCCTGGGTCGCGATTATCACAAGGTGATGCGCCCACGCTTGCAAGCATTGGTTGATCGCATGACAGAAGCACAAGGTGAATTTGTGCATCGCGTATTTACCGATTCCGCGCCGGTGATGGAGGTACAGCTGGCAAAGCAAAGTGGCCTGGGCTGGCGCGGCAAGCATACCTTGTTGTTGGATCGCGCTGTGGGGTCGTATTTCTTTCTAGGTGAAATTTATAGTGAATTGCCACTGCCACCCGATACGCCGGTGACAGATCACTGCGGCAGCTGCACGGCCTGTATTGATAGTTGCCCAACCGAAGCCTTGGTAGCACCCTATCAACTGGATGCGCGACGTTGTATTTCCTATCTGACCATCGAGCTAAAAAACAGCATTCCAGAACCCTTGCGAGAAAGCCTCGGTAATCGCATTTATGGTTGCGACGATTGCCAGCTGGCTTGTCCGTGGAATCGCTTTTCGCCGCTGACGCGCGAAGCTGATTTTGCGCCTCGCCATGCCTTGGATGAAGCAACATTAGTCGAGCTCTTTGCCTGGACGGAAGACGAGTTCGCTGAGCGGATGGCAGGCTCGGCTATTCGCCGCATTGGGTATGTGCGCTGGTTACGCAACATCGCCGTGGCGCTAGGAAATGCGCCCACGTGTGATGATGTGGTCCGCGCCTTGCGCGCGCGAGAGAATGATTCCTCCGCTTTGGTGCGCGAGCATGTTGCCTGGGCATTGGCGCGCCATCAGTCAAGCCGCTAAGAGGCAAGATCATTAAGCGCGCCCGTTATGAGACAAGTGTCGTTATTTAGCGGGAGCGGTCTCAGCAAGCCAGGCCCGGGCAGGCGCCTCTTCTTCGAAGACACGTACATCGGCCTGCACGAAGAGCTGCGATAACCAGGCGCTCCATGTCACCCATTGGCTGCTGGTGAGTACCGCAATGCGGTTGAAGTCGTGTGTATGCGCGCGCGAAAAGCGCACTTCTTGCCACGCGACATCAATCGTCACTCTGAGCATTTCGCGCACATCCACGAGTAGATCCACTGGACCCGTAAAGCGTATTTTGTAAAGCACGAGCTCTTCGAATTCTTTGAAGTCGGCCAAGGTGAATTCGCCGAGTATGGCGAACTGAACAAGGTGATCGGTATGTTGAATGGCAATCATGAGGTGGTCCTTAGGTGGAATGGAGCTGCCAGTCGGCGGGTGATACCCTGTCTTTAAAGCAATACCTTACCTCAAAATACAACGGGCTCGCACCGCGAGCCCGTTGAGTAATACGGAATGGTAATGCGCGATTACTTTTTGGGTTTTTTCTTGCCTGATACTGCTTCTTTGAAGCCGGAACCTGCACTGAATTTTGGCACAGTGGTTGCGGCGATTTTGATCGTTGCGCCGGTTTTTGGATTTTTCCCCGTACGTGCAGCGCGCTTGGCAGACTTAAAGGTACCAAAGCCTACGAGCGTTACGGTGTCACCCTTGGAAACAGCTTTGACAACGGCGGCAATAATGCTATCCAGAACTTTGCCAGCAGCTGCTTTGCTGACGTCGGCTCCGGTAGCTGCAATTTCAATCAGTTCAGCTTTATTCATTCAAAAATACCTCCAGAAATTTGCGGGCAGTTTACCCGAGGAAAATTCTAACCACATTTTTCAAGCTTTTTTATGCATTTAGCGTAAGGTTTTTTGCAATGATTCCCCCCCCTAGGCAAACACATGATTCGTAGACTACAACAGATTGTCCCGGTGTGACAGCCCATTGCGGTGCAGCAAAAACAACCTCGCATTCAGCGTTGGAGAGCCGCTCGATCTGGCAAGCTGCATCGGGTTGCCGATAACGGGTTTTGGCTGCATACACCCAATGGGTGTGCGGCGGCCTGTTGGAAATCCACGAAAGATCAGTTGCCACAAGGCTTTGCGAGAATAAAACTGGGTGGTCGTGGCCCTGTACGACGTAGAGAATATTGTGGCTCATGTCTTTGCTGGCCACGAACCAAGGGGCTTCAGGGGCATTTTTGACCCCGCCAACTCTTAAGCCTTCGCGTTGTCCCAAGGTGTAATACGTTAGACCTTCATGGCTGCCAATGACCTGATCTGTGCCAAAAATTCGTATTTCACCGGGTTGCTTGGGTATATAGCGCGCAAGAAATTCACGAAAAGGCCGCTCGCCAATAAAGCAAATGCCGGTGGAATCTTTGCGTGCATGATTCGGTAACCCCGCCTCAGCAGCTATTTTTCGCACATCGCGCTTATACAGATGGCCGATCGGAAATAACGACTTCGCCAGTTGTGCCTGATTGAGCCGGTGCAGAAAATAACTTTGATCCTTCGTGCCGTCTTCCGCTTTGAGCAGTTGCCATTCACCCAGAAATTGCCTCACCTGAGCATAATGCCCCGTAGCAATTTTTTCTGCGCCCAGGGCCAGGGCATGATCAAGAAATGCTTTGAATTTGATCTCTGAGTTACACAGCACATCAGGATTGGGCGTGCGGCCTGCCTGATACTCACGCAGAAACTCTGCAAACACCCGTTCTCGATATTCGGCAGAAAAATTGACTGCTTCAAACTCTATGCCAATGACATCGGCAACTGCAGCGGCATCTACCAGGTCCTGGCGGGATGAACAGTACTCATCCGTATCATCACCTTCCCAGTTTTTCATGAAGAGGCCAATCACCTCATAGCCTTGTTGTTTGAGCAGCAAAGCGGCTACTGCTGAATCTACGCCGCCAGATAGACCAACAACTATTTTTCCTTTATTACTTTTAGGCACCAGGACCTCCATAGTTAAACCATTCGGCGAGCGGCAAAACAATCGCCGGTTTGCCGTTATCCACGTACCAGCTATCTACGGCAAAGCGTGGCCGCTGTGTTGTCGCAACCGATGTCGCGTTCATTGCGGCAAGCGGCATTTCTTCTATGGTTGCTGTGAAATGCTGAAATATCCAGCCGCGCCGAGTCGCGGCGATGACGTGATGAAAGTGTAGCGCATCGCGTTGTTCAAGCAAGCGGAGAAATCGCGTGGTTGTGGTCGAGTGATCAATACAATCCATGGCTCCTTGCACGCCTGCGTCGGCGAAATTTCCGCCATGGTCGGCATGAATGGGCGTCTGCTCTCCCGCCCAGGCATAAAGCACCCCGATCACTTGCGCCAGCAGAGTACGTTCTTCGGCCGCATTGTGTGCAGCGGCTAAGATCTGTGCGACGCTGTTTAATTGTTGTGAAGAAAATTTCACAGTGGATTGCGTGGCGCAACCGTAATTAAAACAGATGGAAACAGATTCATCGGCGTATGACGATGTCGTCAAAAGCACAAGTAAGAAAAGCAAACGACACATGGAGGCAGGTGCAGTAATTTCGGCAGTTATTCGTAATGCCGAATAATTTCCAGCGGAAACCGTTGGCCACTCAGATAATCCGTCACGCATTGCCAGATTAACGGGCTGCGATGATGGGCTTGGGTAGCATGAATCTCGTCAGGCGTCATCCATACTGCGCGCACGATGCCGGTATCGAGCGCTCGGTGTGCGTCATGCTCACCCAATACGCCGGCGAAGGCAAAGCGCAGATAGGTGATGTCCCGTTGTGGGCGGGGCCATTGGTAAATTCCGATCAATGCTGTGGGTGTAAAGCCCCAGGCGGTTTCTTCCAGCGCTTCGCGCGTGCAGGCGGCGATGAGTGATTCGCCCTCATCGAGATGGCCGGCTGGTTGATTAAAACGCAGACCGTCAGCGGTTTCTTCTTCGACCATTAAAAATTGCCCGGCACGTTCTATGAGCGCGGCAACGGTCACATTAGGCTTCCAGGGACAGTTCATCGAGCGATTGTGATGATTAGTGATAGGCGTATTTTAACGCCCCTGTTAAAATCCAAGCTTCAACTAACCGATTGCTGGAGATCCCCCATGTCCATGGCCGACCGCGACGGCTTCATCTGGTACGACGGAAAGCTCGTCCCCTGGCGTGAAGCCAACACCCACGTTTTGACCCATTCGCTGCATTATGGTCTTGCTGTATTTGAAGGCGTGCGTGCGTACAAAACCGTTTCTGGTACAGCCATTTTCCGTTTGCAAGAGCATACGGACCGCTTGTTTAATTCAGCGCACATCTACCGCATGCCTATGCCGTGGGATAAAGCGACGTTGATGGAAGCGCAAAAAGAAGTGGTGCGCGCTAATCAGCTGGAATCCTGCTATATCCGCCCGATTGCGTTTTATGGCTCGGAAAAAATGGGTGTCTCGCCGCGTGGCGCGCAAACCCATGTGGCCATTGCCGCCTGGCCTTGGGGTGCCTATCTTGGCGAAGATGGCATGGAAAAAGGCATCCGCGTCAAAACCTCAAGCCATGCGCGGCATCATGTTAACGTGAATATGTCACGTGCGAAATTTTCTGGCACCTATGCCAATTCCATTCTGGCCAACATGGAAGCGACAGAAGATGGTTACGATGAAGCCTTGCTGCTGGACGTTGACGGTTTTGTCGCCGAAGGGGCTGGGGAAAATCTTTTCATGGTCAAGGATGGCGTGATCTACGAGCCAGAAATTGCTTCGGCGCTGATTGGTATCACGCGTGGTTCGGTGATTGCTTTGGCCAATGAACTGGGCTACAGAGTGGTTGCCAAACGGTTGACGCGCGACGATCTCTACATTGCCGATGAAGCGTTCTTCACCGGCACCGCAGCTGAAGTCACGCCAATCCGCGAGCTGGATAACCGCACAATTGGTGCGGGGGTGCGTGGCCCGATTACAACGCGCCTGCAAAGTCTGTTTTTCGACGTGGTCAACGGCCGGGTGCCCGCCCACGCCGATTGGCTCACACCTGTTTGAGGTTCTTACCATGACCGCTCCGGATGACAACAAGGATGATAGTCAGCGCGAAGTCACTATCACCGCAAAAGATCTGCCACTAGCCTGCCCGCGCCCTGGCTCGCCGCTGTGGGCGCGGCATCCGCGGATTTACCTTGATGTGCTCAAAGCGCCGCTGGGTGAAGCGGCCTGCCCCTATTGCGGCACGCTGTACCGTTTTACCGGCGCGCGGCCCAGCGGCCATCACGGGTGATATCGCGCGCGTGAAAATTCTCGTTGTCGCACCCTCCTGGATTGGCGACACCGTGTTGTCGCAGCCGCTGCTGACACTGCTTAAACAGCAGCATCCGACAGCTCGCATTGAGGTGTTGGCGCCGGTTTGGTCTGCACCGTTGCTAGCGCGCATGGCCGAAGTGGATGCCACCATTACCAGCCCGTTTGCGCATGGCGAGTTTAGTTTTTGGGCACGCCGCGCACTCGGCCGCCGAATCAGGGAAAACTCGGCGCTGGCCGAGTTTTCGCATGCCTACGTGTTGCCAAACGCATGGAAGTCGGCGCTGGTGCCTTTTTTTGCGGGTATTCCTCACCGTATTGGTTATCACGGCGAGGCGCGCTACGGTTTGCTCACCGAGCGGCATCGGCTCGATACCTCCCTGCATCCACAACTGGCGCAGCGTTATGCCGCTTTGATCGGCCCGCTGCCTGACACGCTGCCGCGCCCTGTGCTACAGTCTTCCCCGGCGCAACAGGGGGCCGTGCGTCGCACGTTGGGCCTGCCCGAACAAAGTGCGCCGGTGATTTTTTGCCCGGGGGCAGAATATGGGCCCGCCAAGCGCTGGCCCACCTGGCATTTTGCGACGCTGGCACGGCGTATTGTTTCCCCTGATACTCCGGTCTGGCTGCTAGGCTCTGGTAAAGATGTGACCATCGGTGAGCAGATCGTGCAGGCTTCGGGCGGTGCGGCGATCAATTTGTGTGGACAGACATCGCTCGACCAGGCTATTGACCTGATCGCTACCGCACGCGCTGTGGTGACGAATGATTCCGGCCTGATGCATGTGGCCGCCGCCCTGGGTCGCCCCCTTGTCGCCCTGTATGGTTCATCTTCGCCGACTTATACGCCGCCGCTGTCGCCCGTTGCGCAAATTGTCCGACAGAATTTGCCCTGTAGTCCCTGCTTCAAACGAGAATGCCCGCTTGGGCATCTCGATTGCCTGAACGGGCTCAAGCCGGATAACGTAATCAAGTACCTACCCTCGTGAGCCCGTCCGACAATACAATTTATTCCACCCCGCAAGATGCTGAAAGCGCCTTCTATGAAGCGCTGGAAACGGGAGATCTGGAAGCCATGATGCGTGTCTGGTCTGAAGACGAAGAGATCGTCTGCGTTCATCCTGGTGGGCCTGCGCTCATAGGCTACCGTGCCGTGCGCGAAGCCTGGCAGCGCATTTTTTCGCATAGCGGCCGGTTAAGTTTGCGGGTGGTGCAGCAAGTGGCTTTTGTCACTCCCTTCGCGGTGATTACCCATGTGCTGGAACATTTCAGTCATGCGGGGGACGAGAGTATTGCCGCACCGGTCGCTGCGACAAATATCTATACCCGCGGCGCATTGGGCTGGCGCATGGTCGGGCATCATGCCTCACCTGCACCGCCAGATAGCCAGCACGAGATGCCGAAAGTTTTGCACTGAGTTTTTGTCTGCGTTTTACACCAAACTTACGCTGATTTTTCGCTGATGAACCTTCCTGACCCCACCATCCGCGTGCCACGTTTTCAAGCGGCGCGCTGGTTACGTGGCGCACATCGGCAGACCATCTGGCCTTTACTCATCAAAGGGCCGCTGCCTCGCTATCGCCGGCAACGCTGGGATACGCCGGATGGCGATTTCATCGATCTGGATTGGATAGACGGTGCGCCAGGCCAGCCCTGCATCGTGTTGTTCCATGGGCTGGAGGGCAGCTCAAACAGCGCCTACGCACGCGGCCTGATGCGCGCCATACACGCGCGCGGTTGGCATGGGGTCGTGGTGCATTTTCGTGGTTGCTCTGGCGAGCCTAATCGCCTGCCACGTGCATACCATTCAGGCGATGCCGAAGAAATTAACTGGATTTTGCGCCGGATACATGCGCTGCATTGGCCCGCACTATTTGTGGCCGGTGTATCACTCGGCGGCAATGCCTTGCTCAAATGGCTGGCGGAAAACGCACATAGCGGCGAAGCGACTCGCCTGCTCACGGCGGCTGCTACAGTCAGCGCACCGCTGGATTTAGCTGCTGCAGAAGGCGAGCTTGCGCGCGGGATCAAGCGCGCGTACGCCTGCTATTTTTTACGTAGCCTGGTTCCGAAAGCGCTCGAAAAAGCGGTGCGATTCCCTGGTCTGATCGATGTTGCCGCAATCAAACGCAGCCGCACGCTGCGTGAATTTGACGAAGCGGTCACCGCGCCGCTGCATGGTTTTCACAATGCCACGGATTATTACGCCCGCGCAAGCGCCGGGCCTTTGTTGGGCGTGATCAACACGCCCACGCTGCTGTTGCACGCGCACGATGATCCGTTTTTCCCCCTCAGCGCCTTGCCAGCCGCGAATGATTTGCCCCGGGCGGTGACGCCGGATTTTCCTGCGCAAGGCGGTCACGTGGGGTTTGTGCAGGGCGCGTGGCCAGGCAACATGACTTGGCTACCGCAGCGTTTGCTGGCTTATTTTGATCGTCACATTGCATGTAATCTGCGCATGCCATAATTGAATCCTCCCCCTGCGCTTTATTTATTCAAGATGAAAAACCCTGCCCCCGAGATTTTTAAAGCCTATGACATTCGCGGCATTGTCGATAAAACGTTGACTGAAGACGTGGTGCGTTTGATTGGTCAAGCACTGGGTAGCGAGGCGCGTGACCAAGGTGTCAAGGCCATAGCCGTTGGCCGTGATGGCCGGCTGTCTGGTCCGGCACTGTCTGCCGCCCTGGCCGAAGGCATTCTGCGCACGGGGGTAGATGTTATCGACATCGGGTGCGTGCCCACACCGCTGAGTTATTTCGCGGCCCATGCGTTGGGTACCGACAGTTGTGTATCAGTCACCGGCAGCCACAATCCGCCGGATTACAACGGTCTCAAGATGGTTCTGGCCGGGCAAACCCTGTATGGCGAGATGATTCAAAGCCTGCGCCACCGTATCACCAGCGCCGACTTTTCGCGTGGTAAAGGCACCCTTCGCCATGCGGACGTGCGTGAGCAATATCTCGAGCGCATCGTGAGTGATGTCAAACTGGCACGGCCGATGAAAATTGTGATTGACAGCGGCAACGGCGTGGCCGGGGCGATTGCGCCAGAACTCTTCCACCGTCTCGGCTGCGAAGTCACCGAGTTGTTCTGCGACGTGGATGGCCACTTCCCCAACCACCATCCCGATCCTTCCAAGCCGGAAAATCTCAAAGATGTGCAGCGTGCGCTGCGCGAAACCGATGCCGAACTTGGCCTGGCGTTTGATGGCGACGGTGACCGCCTTGGTGTGGTGACCAAAGAGGGTGAAATTATTTTTCCTGACCGCCAGTTGATGCTGTTCGCTGCTGATGTGCTGACACGCAACCCCGGTGCACAAATTATTTACGACGTGAAATGTTCGCGCTGGGTGGCCGAATCAATCCGCTTTCAAGGCGGCAAGCCCTTGATGTGGAACACCGGCCATGCGCTGATCAAAACCAAGCTGAAAGAAACCGGCGCGCCGCTGGCAGGTGAAATGAGCGGCCACATGTTTTTCAAAGAGCGCTGGTACGGCTTTGATGACGGCCTTTATGCCGGCGCGCGACTGCTCGAAATCGTCTCGCGCTGGCCGGATGCGAACTGGCCACTAAAACATTTACCCACTGCGCTGTCTACCCCCGAGATCAATATCAAGATGAACGAAGGTGAGCCGCACAGGCTGGTAGCCAGGCTGCAAAAAAGCGGGCGCTTCCCCACCGCGCGCGAACTGATCACCATCGACGGCGTGCGCGCAGAATATGCCGATGGCTTCGGTCTGGTGCGCGCCTCGAACACCACGCCAGTGGTGGTGCTGCGCTTCGAGGCGGATGCGAAAAAAGCGTTGAAGCGCATCCAGAAAGAATTCAAGACAGCGCTAGAAGCTGCCTGGCCCGGCATCAAAACGGATTTTGGCAGCTAAGCTTTCAGTTCCAATTGATCCCTGAACAAGTTCGACCTATATCGTTTATCTTTCTGCGGCACCGTCGATTCGCGCCAAGGTAGAAGACAGGCCTTGGGCTATTGACGCGTTGTCATTTGCGCTGTGAACAGTCGGCGCTGGTAAGACGGTGAAGTTGAGGTGTTGCAAGTGTGTCATGTTGCGACACGTTATTGCTTCGGATTGAATTGCCACACTCGAGTAGGTCATCACATAAGTGGCAAGTTCGAGCGCAGCCTTTTGGCCACATCAATTGCCAGAGTGCGGACAACAAGCGCCATCAGGTGTCATTGCTTTCGACTGTTCCGGTTTCGTCCTGTGCATCCAAACCGATAACTTCTGCGTATACAAAAATGATGCTCCTTGGAAGCATCCTTGACGGAGAAAAAAATGCGCAAAAATAGATGGGCAAAAAAGGTTGGTCAGTCGCTGTTGGTCATCGGCTTGACGGCTGTAGCAACGGGTTCATCCGTATCAGCCATGGCTGATACGGGCGACAAACTGCTGCTGACCGGCGGTGTGAGCCAAGTGGAAGGCGCAGCGGGCGGTGGACTGACGCCCTGGGCGTTTATCGGCGGTTATGGCACGGACGACCAAATCGGCGGCAATACCTTCGCCACCGTGGTCAAGACGGGCGATTTCCGCCTCAATACCTGGGGCGCACTGGTCGGTATCCATGACCGGGTTGAGCTTTCCTATGCAAAACAGCGCTTCGATACGCTGGCTGCGGGGGCTAAGCTCGGTATCGGGCAAGGTTTCATTTTTACGCAGGATGTCTATGGCATCAAGGTGCGCGTGGCGGGTGACGGCGTTCTTGAACAAGACAACCGGATGCCGCAGATTTCTGTCGGCTTGCAGCATAAGCAGAATAACCGTGGTGCTCTAGTGCGGGCGCTGGGTGCGAAAGACGACGAAGGGACTGACTATTACGTGACGGCTACGAAGCTGATACTTGACCACAATTTGCTGCTGAATGGCACCGTGCGCATGACCAAGGCCAACCAGATGGGCATTCTCGGCTTCGGCGGTGACAAGTCCAACGGTTACAGGGCGCAGACTGAGGTGTCGGCAGCCTGGCTCGTGAACAAGAGCGTGGCCATCGGTGCCGAATACCGTACTAAACCGGACAACCTGAGCTTCGCGCACGAGGACGACTGGTTTGATGTATTTGTCGCCTGGGCACCGACCAAAAATGTGTCGCTGACGATGGCTTACGCTGACCTTGGCGACATTGCCACCATCAAAAAACAACGGGGTGCCTATGCCTCCGTGCAGATTGGCTTCTAATCAGGGACCGCGCCATGAAAAAAATTACTTTGGTACTGCTAAGTACTGTCTTTTCATTCAACGTCTACGCCGCTGTCGGCACGGACTATACCCAGCCTTACACCAATGATCAGCTCTATTTTGAATTCGGCAAGAAGGAGGGTCTGGTAAACATTGTGGACGACTTCATGATCAACCTGCTGGCTGACCCACGCACCCGTACTTCTTTCGAAAAATTTGATCAGGCGCGCATCAAGGCGCAACTTGTCGAGCAGTTCTGCGAAATCCTGGGTGGTCCCTGCAAATATGCTGGTGCGCAGATGAAGCCTATCCACGCCTCGCTGAATATTGACAAGGCGCAGTTCAACGCGCTGGTTGAGGCTTTGCAAAAAGCCATGGACAAGCATCAAGTTTCCTTCGATACGCAGAACAAATTGCTGGCGAAACTTGCGCCTATGCATCGCGACATCATTACTCGCTAATTCCACCCACTTCCATTAAGGAGCTATCCATGTTGATCGAAACAAAAATGCAGAAACTTGTACAACCGAATCGTCGCGATTTTCTTGGCAAGAGCGGACTTGTGTTATCCGCAGCGGCTGTTGGCGTGCTTGCTGGGAATGCTTCGCTGGCACGTGCGAAGGCCAACCCGAAGGGTGATATCGCCCTCCTCAATGTTGCATTGGGGCTGGAGCACGAAGCGATCGCCGCCTATCAGGTCGGCGCTGAAAGCGGCCTGCTCGACAAGGGCGTGCTGGATGTCGCTGTTCTTTTCCAAAGTCATCACAAGGGCCACCGCGATGCCCTGATTGCCACTATTGAAAAGCTTGGTGGCACGCCAGTTACCTCGCAAGCGAATGGCGACTATGCCAAGGCGCTGGACGCTAACGGCCTCAAGTCGCAGGCGGATGTGCTAGGCCTTGCCGCCACGTTGGAACTTGGTGCCGCTAATGCCTATCTGGGTGTTATCCCTTCATTTGAGGATAAAAACCTGGCCAAAGTTGCTGCGCGCCTGGCCGCCGACGAGACGATGCACTGGTCGATTCTTGCCCATGCCATGGGCAAGCCACTGCCATCTGCTGCATTATCTTTCGGCGCATGATCGTGCTGAGATCGCTCCTAGTGCTCGCCATACTGGCCGCTGGGCCAGTATTGGCAGGCGACGGGGCGCATGGTCAGCTGCTCTATGCGCAGCGTTGCTCCGCTTGCCACAGTTTGGACGCCAACCGTGTCGGGCCAATGCATCGCGGTGTCTTCGGGCGTCGCGCGGGTAGCGTCTCCGGCTACGCTTATTCACCGGCTTTGCAGTATGCGACAATCGTCTGGAATGAAAAAAACTTGGATACTTGGTTGGACAACCCGGAACAGTTGCTGCCTGGACAGCGCATGGGCTATAGCGTGCCGGATGCGTCCGACCGGGCTGACCTGATTGCATACTTGCAACGTGAGTCTGGTGTAAATACGCGCTGAGCAGTTGAACCGCTGACCGTAGGGGAGCACATGGTTGATGACGCCTCATCCGATGAGTTGATGCTCCCTTCTTTCAGTGAGTCTGGCGAGACTGGCTGCAATGCAGGTGTCGATTCTTTTCTTGCGCCGGGTTTAGGAGTAGTTCCTCACGGCCATGTTGAGGATTCAAACCTGTGCGGCCTTGTCTATCGTATCGTTAATCAGGACGAGGCCGCACTAGAGGCACTCTATGAGTTGTTAATCAGCCGCGTGTATGGCCTTGCACTGCGTATAACCAGGAATATACCGCTGGCTGAAGAAGTGGCGGAAGACGTATTCTGGCAGGTGTGGCGGCAAGCGCCGCGATTCGATCCCCAGCGCGGTACCACCGTCGCCTGGGTGTTAACCATTGCCCGTAGCCGTGCGCTGGATGCGTTGCGTCGCGTGCCGCCAGTTCAGTTGGAAGCCGACATGACAGCGTTGACAGATGCAGTCGACGACGATTCAACTTACAACAGCGAACCTCAGGATCTTCTTGCCGCTACGCAACGTGAGCAACGTGTGCACTGCGCGCTGGCCGATCTGGAGCCTTTGCCCCGCCAGTTAGTGGCGCTGGCTTTTTTTCGCGGCTTGACGCATGCGGAAATATCGACGCATACTTCTCTGCCGCTTGGCACCGTGAAATCTCATTTGCGCAGGGCGTTAGAGCGTTTGCGGCAGGTGCTTGAACCCGAATTACAGAACAAGGCGGTGCCCTATGAAGTCTGACCAATTCCCACCCTCACCTGGCGAAGAGACCGGCGATGGCAACTATGTCAAACTAATGGATACACTTGCCACATTGCTTGATCCCATCGCACCGCCGCCAGCGCGGCAGCAAGTGCTGCGTCAGCGTCTGAGTGCGCGCATCAACGACAGCGCCGCACGGCATATGGCCTTGCGAGTCCACCGTGCCGCGCAAGGCGAATGGAGCAGGATCAAGGCGGGCGTCGCGATAAAACTGTTGCACCGTAGCCCGAACGGTAACTCCGTGCTGATACGGCTGTCAGCTGGTGCTAGTCTGCCCGTGCATCGCCATCGCTGGGCCGAGGAAGGCATCGTGCTCGATGGTGCTTTTTGTCTGGGTGAGCAGACGCTGACCCGCGGCGACTACCACCTGTCGCGGCAAGGCAGTCGTCATGAGCGTATTACATCGCCACAGGGAGGCATTATCTTTCTGCGCGGCGTGTCGCTTGGCAGCCACTGGGCCATGGTTGAACTCTTGGGTGGCTTACTGCCACATCGTGGCACGCCACCGGTGACTCGGCATGTGGAGGAGGGCACGTGGACAGAGATCGCGACGGGAGTTCAGCAGCATGTTCTTCGCCACGATGGCGGCTGCTATTCGCGCCTTATCCGCATGGCGCCTGGAACACGTGTGCCTGGAGACGATCATGACCAGGATAAAGAGTACATGATGATCGATGGCGACGTTTTCTTCGGCGACATCCTGCTGCATGCGGGTGATTATCACCTTGCCCCTGCAGGTAGCAGTCACAGCCTCATTGAAAGTGATAATGGCGCCCTGTTCTTCGTGCATAGCACAGCGAAATTCTGATGCATTGCCTTGTCTAGATTCAGGGTTGGTTGGATATTAAATACAGCGGGTACGAATGCTGAAGTGTGCAGCTGCTTCTGACGCATTTGAAGCAAGACATCTTCGTTTCATGACTTACCCTCGACCCACGTTTTAACCGACGCAAGCGCTGCCGGCAAAGCGGTTGCATCCGTGCCACCCGCTTGTGCCATATCGGCACGGCCGCCCCCCTTGCCGCCCACTTGAGCGGCAACGAAGTTCACCAATTCTCCGGCTTTGAAGCGGGCTGTCAGGTCGGGCGTCACACCGGCAATCAGGCTTACTTTGCCATCGCTCACGGCGGCGAGAAGAATCACTGCGGATTTGAGTTTGTCTTTCAGCTTATCCAAGGTTTCGCGTAGCGCATTGGCGTCTGCAAGATCCAACTTGGCCGCTAACACGCGGGTGCCATTTACTTCGATGGCTTGCGCGGCGAGATCGTCGCTCTGCTGTGCGGCAAGTTTCGAGGTGAGACGCGCGACTTCTTTTTCCAACAACTTGATGTTTTTCAACATCTGCGCTACACGTTCGACCACTTCCGGCAGCGGTGCCTTGATTTCAGCGGCTACGGTTTCGAGCAGGAATTGACCGGCCTGCACCTGCGCCAGTGCCACATCGCCACACACTGCCTCGATGCGGCGCACGCCGGCGGCGACGCCAGTTTCCAGCGTGATTTTGAACAGGCCGATGTCGCCGGTGCGCGCGACATGCGTGCCACCGCACAGCTCACGGCTGCTGCCGATATCCAGCACGCGGACTTCATCACCGTATTTTTCGCCGAACAGCATCATGGCACCGGATTTTTTCGCTTCTTCCAGCGGCAGGACGCACGCCTGCGTCGCGGCATTGGCGAGAATCTCTGCATTAACCCGCTGCTCGATACGCGCAATTTCGGCGTTGCTCAAGGGCTGCGTGTGGGCGAAGTCAAAGCGTATTTTTTCGGCGTCGACTTGCGATCCTTTTTGTTGCACATGGCTGCCGAACATTTCGCGCAGCGCATGGTGCATGAGGTGGGTCGCCGAGTGATGGCGTGCGGTGCGCGCACGCGCTAGTGTATCCACGTTCGCCGTCACACCAGCGCCGACTTTTAGCGTGCCGGTGGTAACGATGCCGTGATGGCCGAAGACGTCGGCCTGAATCTTTTGCGTATCCTCGACGCCGAAAATCGCCCCGCCGCCGAGCAGTTCGCCACGGTCGCCCGCCTGGCCGCCGGATTCGGCGTAGAACGGGGTGCGATCAAGCACGACCACGCCCAGCGCGCCTTCGGGCAATTCTTCAACTGCCGCGCCGTCCTTGTATAGCGCCAGCACGGTTGCCTGCGTCTCTAACGTTGCGTAACCCTGAAAATCCGTCGCCGCACCGGCATAGTCGACCTGCGCTGCCATGGTGAACTTGCCTGCCGCGCGCGCCTGCGCCTTCTGCCGCTTCATTGCCACATCAAATGCAGCGGCATCGACCGTGACACCGCGTTCGCGGCAGATGTCGGCGGTCAAGTCGAGCGGAAAGCCGTAAGTGTCGTGCAGCTTGAACGCTGTTTCGCCGTTGAACACGACGGTATTGCTCTGCTGCATGTTGGCCAGTTCGCTTTCCAGAATCGCCATGCCATGTTCGATGGTAGCGAAGAAACGTTCTTCTTCCTGGCGCAGCAGGGCCATGATGCGCGCTTGCCCAGCCTTGAGTTCCGGGTAGGCTTCGCCCATTTCGGCAACCAGGTCAGGCACCATCTGGTGGAAGAACGCAGCGCGCACGCCCAGTTTGTAGCCGTGGCGAATCGCGCGGCGGATGATGCGGCGCAGAACATAGCCGCGCCCTTCGTTGCCTGGAATCACGCCATCGGCGATGAGAAAGGACGTCGCACGAATGTGGTCGGCCAGCACCTTGAGCGATGGGCTGTCCATGTCAGCGCAGTTTGCCTCGCGCGCCGCGGCCTTGATCAGATTCTGGAACAGGTCGATCTCGTAATTGCTGTGCACGTGTTGCAATACGGCCGCGATGCGCTCCAGTCCCATGCCGGTATCCACCGATGGCTTGGGCAGCGGGTGCATCACATACTCGTCACCCACTTTCTCGCGGTTGAACTGCATGAACACGTTGTTCCAGATTTCGATGTAGCGGTCGCCGTCTTCGTCGATTGAGCCGGGCGGGCCGCCGGGAATGTCCGCACCGTGATCATAAAAAATTTCGGTACACGGGCCGCAGGGGCCGGTGTCACCCATCATCCAGAAATTGTCCGAGGCATAACGCGCACCTTTGTTATCGCCAATGCGCACCACGCGCTCGGGCGGCACGCCGATGGTTTTTGTCCACAGATCGTAGGCTTCATCGTCCTCGGCGTAGACCGTGACCCAGAGTTTGTCTTTAGGTAGTTTGAAGACTTCGGTGAGCAGCTCCCACGCGTAGTGAATTGCGTCGTGCTTGAAATAATCGCCGAAGCTGAAATTGCCCAGCATCTCGAAAAAGGTGTGATGCCGCGCGGTGTAACCGACATTTTCCAGATCATTGTGTTTGCCACCGGCACGCACGCATTTTTGCGATGTGGTGGCGCGGTTATAGGGGCGCTTGTCGAAACCGAGAAAAACATCCTTGAACTGGTTCATCCCGGCATTGGTGAACAACAGCGTCGGGTCTTCATGCGGCACCAGCGAGCTGGAAGCGACGATCTGATGCCCTTTGGAGGCAAAGAAATCGAGAAATTTCTGGCGGATTTCGGCGGCTTTCATGGCGGTGGGGGCAAAGAGGCAAAATGTTGATTTTACGCGAGCACAGCAAAAAAAAGCCCGCCCAAAGGGCGGGCTTTTGTCGGCGGCAGCGTTTGATTAACGGCGATGTGGATGCTGCTGCATATGATCCTTCATGCCGTCGTGATTGGAGCCATGCTGCCGGTCATGTTTTTCGCGGTAGATGTGACGACTCTGCACATTCTCGGCATGCGCTAGCCGTTTGCGTTCATGCGGCGTGACTTTACTGTCGGCCTTGGCTTTGCTTTCCATGGTTCGCACATGCGCCTGACCCTTTTCAAGATGCGCCGCTTCCCTGGGTGTGAGGGATCCGGATTGCACACCTTGCTCGATGCGCTGTTGCTGATTCTGCTGCCGCTGATCGATGTGGGGCGTACTGGTTTGCGCCAGCACGGGTAAGGCAACAGACAGGGTAAGGGCGGTGACGATAAGACTTGCAGTGTGTTTCATTTTTTGCTCCTTGTATGAAATAACGATGTGTATGGGATAAGCCCATGCGTCAATTAACGCAGCAACACACTGACAGGTAACAACAGAAATGTAAGCAGGTATATGTCGGCTTTACATTTATTCCGGATATGTCGTCCCCGAAGAGGAATTGCTGCGCGGCGCACCCCAAGGGTACTTGCTACGCGGCGTCTCACCAGCACCGGCTTTTTGCATAAAAAAAACCCGATACCGAGGTATCGGGTTAAACCAGTCCTGTGCGGACTGGAGGGGGAAACTAAAACAGGATGAAAATTAAATGGCGCTTGTTTGTAATAGTCCGGGGCATCTCATGATGTTTGGTGATGGACCATAGGTTTGTGGCTCAGTCGGCGCTGGCCGAGTCGGGTAGAAATACCAAACACCCACCACCAGCCAATTTTTTGGTCATGAAGACCGTGATTTCATCTGCCAGCGTCAATTTCGTGATCGTCATAATTTTTCTCAATCAACGTGGGTTAGGGCTGGGCGGCGGCGGGTAATAACCGGGTGGTGGCGCCGATGGCTGCGGGTTTATATATCCCGGTGATTGCGGGCCTTTGCCGACGAATTCAGCGGGCACCGCTACCCGCTCTCCTTGCGCATACATGCATTGGGTGTAGGCATTATCGTATTGCTGCTGCGTGCCATAGGCCGACCTTTGGGCCGCATCGGTGCCCGCCACGCTGCCCATGAGCACCCCCGCGCCGGCACCTATGCCGGCGCCTTCGTGACCACCGATTGCAGCACCGGCAACAGCGCCTACGACAGCGCCCACTGCGGCGCTTTTCAGTGCGGCATCATCGGCCGCCTGATTCGCGCTAGCCCCGCCCACTTGCGCTAAGGCATAACTGCGGCAATCGGCATCATCTCTCCTGAATTGCTCGAAATTCTTCTTGCTGCCAGGCAGGGCCATGGTGCTCGGACCCGTGGGAAGAGACGTGCAGGCAGCCAGCAATACTAAGCTGCAGAGGGTAGTGACATTTGAACGCAAATCCATTTCAGATTCTCCTTTGCTTCTTTACTGCGGCGGAGGTGGCTGTGGCGTAACTCTCTGCCAACCTGAGGGACATGCCTTCACATACGGATAATAGGTTTTAGATTTGCCGCAGTAATACCAGTAGTTGGCCTGCTCCGCAGGAGCAGGCGCTGGATCAGGCTGTTCGATATAAACAGACGGCGATGGCTGTATCACCACAGTTTGCGGGTAATAGGCAGGTGGATAGTAAATGGGCGGGTAATACCAAGGCGCCCAAGGATCAATCGCGATGCCAAAATAGCCATGACCCCAACCCTGGCCATGTCCCCAGTCATGGCTACCATGTCCCCGGTCCGCCCACGCGCTGCCAATCGACGCAAGGCCCAGGGCAGCCATTACAAATAAAAGTTTTAGCGATTTCATTGGTGTTCTCCATTCATAAAGGCATCTCGCAATGCCTCATTTCATGGTTCTCATTGAAGCACCAAGTCACATCATTAGTGTTTCGTGAATAAGATACTTTGTAACCTTTTGTGAGTGCACGCCCTGTTGATTGAATGCCTGGCGTGCAAAGGGCTTGCAGGTTCCCGTGACCTCAGGAGATGTTACAAGACGTTACAAATTGCCTCTGCGCGGAAATACTCCTCGTGCTCTGGACGGGCTAAATTGAGGCCGTTTCCTCACTCAAGCAGTCAACTCCGTGTTCAGCCTCTCGTATCGTCCATCACCACTTTCCACAGTCGTTGTTGACGCAAGCCTTATGCTCAGTAGGCCATCACTTTTTCTGCCGGCCATGGAGCTGGATAACGATTATGTGAATGCCAATCCTCCTGGTGAAGCTGCCGGTGCTATATCCGAAGAATTCAGACCAATATCCCAATAAGACCAGGACTCCATGCGCTCACGATCACCTGACAATACACACACTTCCAGTCGTTTCCTGTTACGGCACTTGGGGACAACTGCACTCGCTCTGGCGGTGTTGACGGGATGCGCATCAAAACCAGTGCAACCCAAGCCTGATGCTAATAAAGTCAAACAGTTTGCCGGGCAGGGTTATCTCACCGATGATCACTACAGTATTGCGACAACCTTCGCTACCTGGGCGATAGCTGATAGCAATTTTGATGTCGCGCTAACGCTGCCTGCAAAGCAGGGTAGCTTTCCCTTGGTGATTTATCTGCCTGGCTTGGGCGAAAGCCGTTCTGCCGGGGAGGTCTGGCGCACCGCGTGGGCTCAGGGTGGTTATGCCGTTCTTGTGGTTCAGCCGCTTGAAGAGGATGCCGCGGCCTGGTCCTCTGCTCAAGCACGGTCAGGTGATTTCGCCGCATTGGCTCGCGATCGGTATTCCGCAAACAGCATGACCAAACGGTTGAATGTGTTGCGCCAGGTAATGGATGAGTTATTACGTCGCTTAGCCTCGAAAGAGGTGCCAGACCGTATTGATACCTCTCACATCGCTATTGCGGGTTACGATCTCGGTGCCTACGCCGCTATGGTTATCGCAGGTGAAACTATGCGAGGTTTCGTGAAACCGGCGCTGCCAATGCCCATTAGCGCTGTGATCGCGCTCAGCCCCTATGCCAGTTTTTCCGGAATGGCTTTCACAGAGCGTTATAGCGCTATCCGTGTGCCGGTGTTGTCGGTGACCAGTAATGATGACTCGGATTCACTCGGCGTGGTCAATTCGCCATCACTGCGGCAGGCGCCATTTGAGTACATGCCCAGCGGAGATAAATACTTGCTGACGATGTCAGACATTCCTCACTCGATGATGAGTGGCAACAAGGCAAAACCAGACGACAATGAAAAGAAGTCATTTGCAGAGAAAGGCGGGCACGGCGGGGATGGAAATTCACAAGGCAAGGGTAAGGGGCATCACGGCACTCACCACAAAAGTAACGGAGATAGTGACTCGACGGGCACTCCAGGCGGAGGCGATATGGCAAGCGGCGTTTATCTGTCGCCCACATCGCAGGCCATGAGCGGAGTAGCCATACAAGGCGTCATGGTTGCCTTCCTCGATGCTTTTGTAAAAAACGATCCCATGGCTCGTGAATGGCTGGGAAAAGATGCGCCGCGCTGGTTAGGAAAAAAGGGAGGGATAAAGATCAGGTAGTGCACATACCTTTGCTCCAGACGCAGCGCGGACGCACGAGACACGCCGCTGTCGAGCAGGTAGGCTGTTATCAACAGGTCATTGAAAAGGAAGTTACCACGTGAATCGCACGACGCAAATTATCTGTGCCACTGTTGGCGTTTTCGTCGGCTCGCTATTGTCCGATGTCTGGTTCGGAGATGGCATTCAATCCAACGATATCAATCAAGCGGCCATGGTCGCAATAGTTGCCGGCATCATTCAGCTATGGTTAACACGAAAGAAGCCACAGACGCCACATTAGCCACACTAGCTACACTAGCCGGACTGTAAAAGTCATGAAATCTTTTTATCAGAGTATGAATCTGCATGAGAAATAAAAAACTCTGGATCACCGTCGGGATTCTCATCATCGTCAGCACAGGCGCGATGTTCCATTTTTTTATCGACAAGACGCAGGGGGAAAAAAATGGGCATCGCGGCATGGATGGCGCAGGGCGACCAATGCCGGTAACGGCTGCCACGGTACGCAGCGGCGATATTGATGTGATGATCAATGCGTTGGGCACGGTCACCGCACTCAATACTGCAACTGTCAAAGCGCGTGTCGATGGCCAGTTAGTGCGCATTAATTTTCAAGATGGCCAGTTAGTCAAGGTAGGGAGTGTGCTGGCCGAAATCGACCCTCGTCCCTTCCAGATTCAGCTTAATCAAGTCAATGGCCAGCTTGTCCGCGATCAAGCCTTGCTCGCCAATGCCAAGATCGACTACGAACGATACACGGGCTTGCTGGCGAAAGACTCGATTGCCAAACAGCAGGTAGATGCCCAGGAATCCCTGGTACGTCAGTATGAGGGCACCGTACTGACAGATCGTGCGCAAGTAGATAACGCCAAACTGCAACTTGGCTTCACCCGCATCACAGCGCCGATTACTGGTCGTCTCGGGCTGCGCCAGATTGACGTTGGCAATATGATCCATGGTGCCGACACAAATGGTTTAGTGGTGATTACCCAAATCCAGCCGATATTCGTAATTTTTGCGATTCCTGCAGACAATATCCCGGCTGTTCTCCCCCGCCTCAGCGCCGGAGAATCATTGGTCGTTGAAGCCTTTGATCGCGATGGCAAGAACAAATTGGCGACAGGCAAGCTGCTGATGGCGGACAACCAGATTGATGCGACAACGGGTACGGTGAAACTCAAGGCAGAATTCACCAATAGCGACAACAAGCTATTCCCCAACCAGTTCGTCAATGTCCGTCTGCGCATTGAAACCCGGCACAACGCCATTCTGATACCAGCCGCAGCAATTCAACGCGGCACACCGGGTACTTTTGTTTACGTTGTTGGCACAGATCAGGCAGTGACGATCCGCGCCGTCACACCAGGGCCGACTTTTGCCGACACCGTGGCAATTGAAAAAGGACTGGCACTGGGGGAACAAGTGGTAACCGACGGTGCAGACAAGCTGCGCGAAGGTGCCAAGGTTGACGTATCGAGTCCGGCAACACGCAACCATAGCCGTCAGAGGCTACATCCTGGCGATCCCAATGCAGATGCTTATCCGGGTGGTCATCACGGCAAACATCGTGAGCCATCTGGTCAGGAGGACAACAAGGCACCAGCGCAATGAATCCTTCCCGCATCTTTATCCTGCGGCCGGTGGCAACATCGTTGTTGATGGTCGCTATTTTGATGGCGGGTTTGGTGGCATATCGAATCTTGCCGATCTCCGCGCTACCCGAGGTCGACTACCCCACCATCCAGGTCACGACGCTCTACCCGGGGGCCAGCCCCGACGTCATGACGTCGTCGATTACGGCACCACTGGAACACCAGTTCGGTCAAATGCCGGGCCTCAAACAGATGTCGTCAGTTAGTTCCGGTGGTGCTGCAGTTATCACCTTGCAATTTAGCCTCGCCTTGAGTCTCGACGTTGCCGAGCAGGAAGTGCAGGCCGCCATCAACGCATCCAGCTCCTTCCTGCCCAACGATCTACCGATGCCGCCGATCTACAGCAAGGTGAATCCCGCTGACGCGCCGATCATCACGCTGGCGGTGACATCGGCGACTTTGCCACTGCCCAAGATGGAAGATTTAGTTGATACGCGTCTGGCGCAAAAACTCTCGCAGCTTCCCGGCGTCGGCCTGGTCAGTACCGGTGGCGGTCAGCGCCCGGCCGTACGAATTCAGGTCAACCCGAAAGTGCTCGCGTCCCATGGCCTTAATCTGGATGACGTGCGCACAGCGGTTGGCAATGCCAATGTCAATATGGCGAAGGGCAGTTTCGACGGCCCGGCGCGCGCATCCACGATCGACGCCAATGATCAGTTGAAATCGGCTGACGAATACCGCAATCTGGTCATCGCCTATCGCAATGGCGCACCGGTTCGTCTCATCGACATTGCCGACGTCATTGACAGCGCAGAAAATATCCATCTCGCGGCATGGGCCAATCAGACACCGGCGATCATTCTGAACATACAACGCCAGCCGGGCGCCAACGTGATCGAAACCGTGGATCGTATCAAGAAGATGCTGCCGCAGTTACAGGCTTCGCTGCCCGGCGCAGTTTCCGTGAACCTGCTAACCGACCGTACCACCACTATTCGTGCCTCGGTGCATGACGTCCAGCTCGAACTGCTGCTGTCAGTGGTGCTGGTGGTGATGGTGATCTTCGTTTTCCTGCGCAATATCCCGGCAACCATCATCCCCAGCGTCGCTGTGCCGCTGTCATTAGTGGGTACTTTTGGCGTCATGTACCTGGCCGGACTCAGCATCAATAACCTCACGCTGATGGCTTTGACCATCGCCACCGGTTTTGTCGTCGACGACGCCATCGTGATGATCGAAAACATTTCGCGTTATGTCGAAGAAGGTGATCCCCCGCTGAAAGCAGCGCTCAAGGGTGCGCAGCAAATCGGCTTCACCATCATCTCGTTGACGTTTTCGCTGATCGCGGTACTGATTCCGCTGTTGTTCATGGGCGATGTCGTTGGTCGTCTGTTCCGCGAGTTTGCAATAACTCTCGCTGTGTCTATCCTCATCTCCGCTGCCGTTTCGCTAACGCTGACACCGATGATGTGTGCTCGCCTGTTGCGCCACACCCCGGAAGCTGAGCAAAGCCACTTCTATCGAGTCACAGGTGAATTCTTCGACAGGATCATCGGGCGCTATGGCGCCATGCTGAACTGGGTGCTCGACCGCCAGCGCCTTACTCTGCTGGTTGCTATCGGTACACTCGCTCTCACTGTGCTGCTTTATATCTTCATTCCCAAAGGATTTTTCCCGGTGCAGGATACCGGCGTAATACAAGGCATTACCGAAGGGCCGCAGTCCATCTCGTTTGCGGCAATGGCGGAACGTCAGCAGGCGCTGGCTGATATGGTACTCAAGGATCCCGCAGTTGCCAGTATCTCCTCGTTCATTGGCGTCGACGGTACCAATACCACCTTGAACAGCGGCCGTATGCTGATCAATCTGAAACCCAAAGCGGACCGTGACAGCGACGCCAGCAGCATTATTCGTCGCCTTCAGAGTCAGCTTACACAGGTAAGCGGCATCTCAATGTATATGCAGCCGGTGCAGGATTTGACCATTGAAGATCGCGTCAGCCGTACCCAGTATCAATACAGCGTTCAGGATGCCGATCCCGAAGAACTGGCAGTCTGGGTGACCAAGCTGGTCGAGCGGCTGCAGCAGTTACCGCAAATCGTCGATGTCGCCAGCGATATGCAGAACAGCGGCTTGCAGGCCTATATCGAATTTGATCGAGACAGCGCCGGCCGTCTCGGCATTACACCGGCAGCTATCGACAATGCGCTTTACAACGCCTTCGGTCAGCGTCTGATATCTACTATCTTCACCCAGTCCAATCTCTATCGTGTTGTCCTTGAGGTGAAGCCCGACTTTCAAAAGGGACTGGAGGCCTTGAACGGCATCTACATCATCTCCGCCAGCGGCAATCAGGTGCCGCTGTCATCAATCGCCCGCGTCACCGAAAAACCGGCGCAACTTGCCATCAATCACATTGCACAGTTTCCGGCGACGACGATTTCCTTCAATCTGGCGCCTGGCAATTCGCTCGGCGATGCGGTAGTTGCAATCCATGCCGCCGAGCGGGAACTTGGCCTGCCGGCCAGCGTGCAAACCGGCTTTCAGGGTGCCGCGCTTGCCTTTCAGTCCTCACTCGACAATACGCTACTGCTGATCCTTGCCGCCATCGTCACCATGTACATCGTGCTCGGTGTGCTCTATGAAAGCTACATTCATCCGATCACAATCCTGTCGACGCTACCTTCAGCCGGTGTCGGCGCATTGCTGGCCTTGCTGGTATCGGGTACCGATCTGGGCATTGTTGGCATCATTGGCATCATCCTGTTGATCGGCATCGTCAAGAAGAACGCCATCATGATGATTGACTTCGCTCTCGAAGCCGAGCGCGAGCAGGGCAAGTCGCCACGTGATGCGATCTTTGAGGCCTGCCTGCTGCGCTTTCGGCCTATCTTAATGACCACGCTGTCGGCGCTGCTCGGTGCACTGCCGTTGATGCTGGGTACCGGTGTCGGTTCCGAGTTGCGCCACCCGCTCGGCATCACCATGGTTGGCGGTCTTCTGGTCAGTCAAGTGCTGACCTTGTTCACCACACCAGTGATCTATCTTGCTTTTGATCGTATTGCGCGTCGCGTCGAAGCGTGGCGTCACACCGCCGCCAGATCAACATAAATGGTCTGCGACGACAACCGGCTATGAACATCTCCGCCATTTTCATATCACGCCCGGTAGCGACCACGCTGCTGATGTTCGGTATCGCGCTGGCAGGCGTGGTGTCTTTCACTCTGCTGCCTGTGTCGCCGCTGCCACAGATCGATTTCCCCACCATCTCGGTGCAGGCCTCGCTACCGGGTGCGAGTCCGGAAACGATGGCAACGACCGTGGCGACACCGCTGGAGCGTTCGCTCGGTGTGATCGCCGGAGTGACGGAACTCACGTCGAGCAGTTCGCTTGGCAATACCCGCATCACGTTGCAGTTCGATCTTAATCGCGATATTGACGGCGCTGCGCGCGATGTGCAGGCAGCCCTGAATGCGGCCCGGGCGTTGTTACCGACAGGCATGCCCGGCAATCCGACCTATCGCAAGGTGAACCCGGCTGATGCGCCGATCATGATCCTGTCCCTCACCTCGGAATCGATGACGCGCGCGCAGATGTATGACTCGGCGTCGACCATACTTGCCCAGAAAATTTCGCAGCTTGAGGGGATCGGTCAAGTCGAGGTCGGTGGCAGTTCGCTGCCGGCGGTGCGCGTGGAGCTCAATCCACCCGCGCTCAACCGACTCGGCATCGGTGTGGAAGATGTACGCAACGCCATCACGACAACCAATGCCAACCGGCCCAAGGGCATACTGGAAGACGGTGATCGTCACTGGCAGATTCTTGCCAACGACCAGGCCAAGAAAGCGGCGGAATATATCCCGATCATTGTTGCCTACCGCAATGGCTCTGCGGTCCGCCTCGGCGATGTCGCCAATGTCGTGGATTCCGAACAGGACCTGCGCAATGCCGGTCTCGCCAATGGCAGGCCGGCGGTCATGCTGATTCTCAATCGTCAGCCTGGTGCCAATATCATCGAGACGGTAAATCGCGTCAATGCCTTGTTACCGCAGTTACGTGGCTCGATTCCGAGCGCCATCGACCTCAATGTGGTGATGGAGCGAACGCCCACCATCCGCGCCTCCCTGCGCGAAGTAGAGCGTACGCTGGCCATATCGACCGGACTTGTCGTGCTGGTGGTGTTTCTTTTTCTGCGAAACGCCCGCGCTGCGTTGATTCCCAGTGTCGCCGTACCGGTATCGCTGGTCGGCACTTGCGGCGTGATGTATCTGGCTGGATTCAGCCTCAACAATCTGTCGTTGATGGCATTGACAGTTGCCACCGGCTTTGTTGTCGATGACGCCGTGGTGGTGCTGGAAAACATTTCGCGGCATATCGAAAAAGGCATATCGCCATTGCAGGCGGCGTTACAGGGCTCCCGCGAGGTGATGTTCACCGTGATCTCGATGAGCCTCTCGCTGATCGCGGTGTTCATTCCCATCCTGTTGATGGGCGGCATCGTCGGCCGACTGTTCCGCGAGTTCGCGGTCACGTTGTCTGCTGCCATCCTGGTCTCGCTGGTGATGTCGCTGACCACGACACCAATGATGTGCGCCCTCTTGCTGCATTCGCATGCTGATGAAAAAGCAAAAGGCAAACACGGCAGGTTCCATGACGTCAGCGAGCGTGCGTTCACCGCAATGCTGAATGGCTATCGGCGGACGCTCGACTGGGCTCTTGCGCACAGCCTCATCACCATGCTGATGTTGCTGGTCACAGTGGGCTTCAACATCTATCTTTACATCATCGCGCCTAAAGGCTTTTTCCCGCAACAGGATGTCGGCCGCCTCGGCGGCATGATCCAGGCCGATCAGAGCATTTCCTTCCAGGCCATGCGCAACAAGCTTGCCGATTTTGTCGAGGTTGTGCGCCAGGACCCGGCCGTCGACAGCGTGGTGGGCTTTACCGGTGGTGGCCAACTCAATAGCGCGCGCATGTTCATTTCGCTCAAGCCGATCGCCGAGCGCAAACTGTCGGCCGATCAGGTTATCGCCCGTTTGCGCGGCAAGCTCGCCCATGAACCCGGTGCCAGCCTGTTCCTGCAGGCGCAACAGGACATCCGCGTCGGCGGCCGCACCAGCAACGCGCAATACCAATACACGATTCAGGCCGACGATATCGGCGAACTGCGTACCTGGGAACCGCGCATTCGTGCCGCGCTGAGCAGGCTGCCGCAGTTGATCGATGTCAACACGGACTCTCAGAGCAAGGGCCTGCAAACCTCGCTGGTGGTCGATCGGGACGCAGCAACACGGCTCGGCATCAATCAGAAAATGATCGATACCACACTCAATGACTGGTTTGGCCAGCGCCAGGTATCGACCATTTACAACCCGCTCAATCAGTACCGGGTCGTCATGGAAGCTGCGCCGCAATATGGACAGAGCCCGGAAACCTTGAAGGACGTTTATGTCATCGTACCCAGTACCAACGGCTCGGCCGCACAGGTGCCGCTGACGGCGTTCGCGCACTATGAGCCCACGGCGACGTCGCTTGCTGTTAATCATCAGGGACAGTTCGTTGCTTCGACCATTTCATTCAATCTGCCGCTCGGCGTTTCGTTGTTCGATGCAACCAGGGCAATCGATCAGGCCATACAGCGCATCGGCGTTCCAGTCTCTGTGCATGGCAACTTTCAGGGCTCGGCCAAGGCCTTCCAGGATTCGCTCTCGAGTCAGCCCCTCCTTATTCTCACCGCTCTGATCGCGGTCTATCTCGTTCTCGGCATCCTCTACGAGAGCCTGATGCATCCGCTGACCATCCTCTCGACACTGCCTTCGGCCGGTGTCGGCGCCTTGCTGGCCCTGCTTGCTACCGATACCGAGTTCAGCGTGATCGCGCTGATTGGCGTCATCCTGCTGATCGGTATTGTCAAGAAAAACGCCATCATGATGGTCGACTTCGCCATCGCTGTCGAGCGAAGCGAAGGACTCAACCCGCGCGACGCCATTCATCAGGCCTGTCTGCTGCGCTTCCGTCCGATCATGATGACTACCATGGCTGCCTTGCTGGGTGCTGTGCCGCTGGCCATCGGTTTTTCCGACGGCGCCGAACTGCGCCGCCCACTGGGCATATCCATTGTGGGTGGCCTGATCCTCAGCCAACTGCTGACCCTGTACACAACGCCAGTGGTCTACCTCTATCTCGACCGGTTCCGAATCTGGTGGGGAAAGTCCAGGAAAAAATCGCATCCTATCGCGCCAGCGGAACCATCTGTGCTGTCATAAAACCATGGAAGATTTGTCATGAAGATAGAGACCTCGAACGCTGTTTTCTTGTCTGTACTATGGCTGGCGAGCTGTGCCGTTGGCCCCGATTACAAGCGGCCCGATGTCGAAACACCGAGTGCCTATAAGGAAGCCGAAGGCTGGAAGCAGGCCAACCCGCGTGACGAGGCCCGGATCGGCAATTGGTGGGAGCTGTATTGCGATGCGCAATTGAATGAGCTAGTGCAGCAAGTGACGGTGTCGAACCAGAACGTCCGTGCGGCTCAAGCACAGTATCGCCAGGCTGCAGCGCTACTTGATGCAACACAGGCTCAGTACTTCCCCACAGTATCTACCGGCGTATCCGGCAGTCGCGGCCAGGGCGCGGCGTCACCCTCGAGCACTTCGACGGTGACGCCGGGAACCCCCATCCGCAACACCGTGCGGGTATCGCTCAACGCCAGTTGGGAAGCGGATGTGTGGGGGCGCATTCGCCGTGATGTCGAAGCGAATGAAGCCTTGACACAGGTAAGCGCTGCAGACCTACGCGCCGCGCTGCTCAGCGCGCAAGCTACGCTGGTGCAATCGTATCTGCAACTGCGTGTGCTCGATGCCCAACGCCGCATGCTTGATGAAATCGTCGTTGCGTATGAACGCTCTCTGCAAATCACCAAGAACCGTTATGAAGCCGGCGTCACCGGCCGTGTCGATGTGGTACAAGCTGAAAGCCAGCTCAAATCGACACAGGCACAAGCCATTGATCTCGGTGTGCAACGTGCGCAATTTGAACATATGATCGCCATGTTGATTGGCAAAACCCCGGCGAATTTCCACCTGGAACCGAACGGCCTGGTGCCTGCCTTACCCGTGATTACGCTCTCGCTGCCCTCTCAATTGCTCGAACGCCGGCCCGATATTGCCGCTGCAGAACGCAACATGGCAGCGGCAAATGCGCAGATCGGTGTAGCACAGGCAGCCTATTTCCCTGATTTGACCATCAGCGGCGCAGGTGGCTACCAGCGTTCCAGTTTCTCCCAGTTGCTGACGCTGCCCAACCGCTTCTGGTCGCTTGGCCCGGCACTCGCTTTGACCCTGTTCGATGCGGGCGCAAGGTCGGCACAAAAAGCACAGGCGGTTGCTGGCTATGACAAGAATGTCGCACGCTACCGGCAAACAGTGCTCGGTGCATTCCAGGAGGTAGAAGACAATCTCGCTGCGCTGCGTATCCTGGCAAATGAGGCCGAGCCGCAAAAAACAGCAGCGTTGGCCGCCGCTGAAGCACTGATGCTGACCAATAACCAGTATCTAGCCGGCACGGTAAGCTATCTGAATGTCGTAACGACCCAGGCAACAGCGCTTGCCGCCACACGTAGCGAACTCGACATCACTGGCCGCAGGCTGGTGGCGAGTGCTGCTTTGTTCAAGGCACTTGGGGGAGATTGGCATGCACATTGATTGTCAACACGGACTGGAAAGCGCGTCTAGCCGTTCATTTTTCCAAACCTGTCTGTCGTTATAGCGGCGACCACTCGGTAAGCAGGTATGTGCCGGATTTACATTTCTTCCGGCATCCAGAGATCAAGGCGGTCGGTGAAAATTGCGCTGACGCCTGCGGCGAACAGCGTTGCTGCGGTAGCGCGATCATTCACGGTATAACAGGCAAGCTGGATTCGGCTGTGACAAAGCGGCGCGATGAGGTCTACGGTAATGCCTGACGCCGCAGTATGCAGCGCCGACGCCCCGGCGGCTACCAGTTGATCGCGCCAGTCGGCAGGAATCGTTTCGGTCAGTAACGCACGTGGTATGGCCGGGGCAACATGCAGCGCCTGTTGCAGCGCCAGCACAGAAAATGACGACAGCAAGACAGTGCCCGGACCGATCCCTGCGACCAGATTTGCAACGACACGCCCCGTTTCGGCTTCTGTGCCGGGGGTGGGCTTGATCTCCACATTTGCCCACAGGCCGAGTTCGGCGCAGGTTTGCAAGGCCGCCTGAAAAGTCGGCGCTGGCTCGACGGCGAATGCGCGATGATGTTTGCCGCCGGCGTCGAGGCAGGCGATTTCCGCAGCAGTTTTAGTGGCGAGGAACCCTGCGCCATTGGTGGTCCGCTCCAGCGTTGCATCGTGCATCAGGATGGGTACGCCATCGGCTGTCAACGCGACATCAAACTCCACGCCTCGGCATCCCAGGCGTGCTGCAATGCGCATTCCGGCCAGGGTATTTTCTGGCGCCAGCGCGCCGCCACAGCGATGCGCGATGATGCGTGGATAACGGATCAGGTGCGGGATCGTTTGCAGGATCACTTGCGCCGCCGCGCTGCCTTGGTTTTCGAGCCGCCTGAAGAAGGCGAATTGGCGCGCAGTGTGGCGGTATCCAAGGCTTGTTTGGCTGAGCGTGGTGTGCTCCAGACGAGGGCAACTTGCTCATCCAGCGCCAGGTGTAAGCGGTCACGCAATGCGCCGGGATGAATGCGCGTGCTGTCAGCGCGCGAGGCAGCAAGCCGTTGCTCGGCTGCGTCTGCGAGGGCAGCGGGCATGCCTGATTCGCGCAGTGCGGCTAGTGCCCCCGGCGTCATGGGCAACGAGCCGCTGGCGCGCACCCAATCGCGTTGCACGTCAGGCTGCAACAGATAGCTCACGAAGCGAGCGGCAAGCGCATACGCAGCTTTGGGTTGACCGGGAAGCACCCACAACGCGGCGCCATCGGGCAGTACCTTTTCGCGTTGTGCGCCATACGCATCGTCGTAATAAGGCAGCGGGGCAAGGGTGACATCCATGCCGGTAGCGCGAGCAGCGACATACAGGGCGGATTCGCCGGTAATCATGGCGCATTCGCCCTGCAAAAAGCGCTGGTTGGCCTCAGCGTCCGGCCCGAAGTACGTAAAGTAGTGGCTCTTTTGCCAACTGGCCAGCAACGCCAGGTGCTTTACGTTCATGAGGTTATTCGCCTTCACTTTTTCACTGCGACCAGTGCGAATATCCATCTGTTCGCCATGTTGGGATGCGGTGTTCTCGAGATGCACCCAGGCGAAGCGGCTACTGGTTAACGGACATTTAACGCCATTGTCAGACAGCGTGCCTGCGAGATTTTGTACGTCCAGCCAAGTGCGTGGCGAGAGATCAATCGTTTTTGCAGCGCGCGGCACCTGCCCGCGATTGATCAACAGGACGGGTAGTGACATCCCCATAGGCAAGGCTTGCGGTTGTCCCGTGCTATCCGCAACAGCATCCAGCATTTGCGGATAGAAGAGGCTTGTATTGAGCGGCTGGCCATAGTTGCGCATCAGCGTGTGCAGGGGCATGAATGTGATGCGTGCAGTAAAAAAATTCATGCTGTCATCGGCATTCAACAAGGCCAGTAGCGGCAGTGGACGTTTATTATCGAGACTGCGCACATCTTGCAAAATGACCCGACCCTGGCCTTTGATGTGATCGTTAAAGCGCAAAACCAGCGTCGCAAGGGCATCTTGCGCTTTGCCATCCAAGGCATGACGCAAGATGATTTCTTGCGCAAATGCCGGCGTAGAAAAGTTTAACGTTAGGCAAACAAGACCACCGAGTACGCCCAGAAAATATTTATTGATGCCGGTCAATTTCACTTCCTCCGTGTAATAAAAAACGTGCACCGAGCGACGCTGCACCAGCGTTTGCTTAGGATGATTATTGTTGCGATACTTGCTGCTGTGCTTGGCCCAATAGACTTCGCCGTACTGTACATGAGTCTCTTCATGCCCGGTGCGTCTGCTTACCAAAATTAGTCCGACATGATTGAGCAATGAGCGAGTATGCAGTCATCAATCATGTATGCTTTTGTTTTAGACAGGCAGCTTTTGACAGCCTTTAGTAACTTGAGTGGATGAGTTAATCATGAAAAAAGTGATCGCTGCGATCTGGATGATTTGTGCTGTTCCTGCGCTGATGGCCGCCACGCCCGCCTTTGCTGCAGTGACTGTGGCCGGTGTCAAATTTGATGAGGCGGCAAAAGTCGGCGCTGGGGATACGGTGCTCAATGGTGCTGGCGTGCGGGGTGTTTTTTTTCTCAATGCGTATGCCATTGGTTTGTATCTGCCAAAAAAACAGACCGATGCCGCCGATGCTTATCAGGTGAAAGGGGCTAAGCGTCTGCGTGTCGTTGTGTTGATGGAATCGCCTGCTGAGCGCCTGGCCCAATCGCTGGCCAAAGGCATTGAGAAAAATCATGACACAGAAGCGATGGCGCGCCTAAAACCCCGATTGGATGTATTCAAGGCTGCCTTGTTGACCATTGGCACGGCGCATTCGGGTGATGTGGCTGATTTTGACTGGTTGCCCAACGAAAAAGACGGGGTACTGCGTTTAACGCTCAATGGCAAAAAACAGGGGGAAGACATCGAGGGGGAAGATTTTTATCAGGCACTCATGACCGTCTGGCTGGGTGAGAGACCGGCTGATCACGCCTTGAAAGCGGCCCTTCTGGGCCAAGTCAAAGCGCCATGACTACGCCTCGCCTGGTGAAAGTAGCCAGCCGCGAACCTGCGCAGCAGATTGCGCCCTTTGCCGCGATTTTGCCTGCACCATCGACGATGTCAGATAGCAACAGCGCACCGTTTGCTTTGGGCATTCGCTGTAATAACGATGACATTACCGCCATCGAATATCTCGCGCCCTGTGCTGCACAGGTACCGCAGTCATTGTTGGCAAAAGAGGCGGTGCGCCAGTTTAACGCCTGGTTTGCTGACCCCGCTTTTGTGTTTGGCTTGCCCCTGGCGCCTGCAGGCACGCCTTTTCAGCGCCGTGTGTGGGAGGCCATTGCGGCGATTCCGTCAGGGGATACGCAGAGCTACGGTGCGCTGGCCACGCAGATCGGCAGTGGGCCGCGCGCGGTAGGCAATGCCTGTGGTGCCAATCCGTATCCACTGGTGGTGCCGTGCCATCGTGTCATCGCGGCGGATCGCGGCTTGGGCGGCTTTGCTCGTCAGCGTGGCGGATTTTTGCTCGAGGTGAAGCGGTGGCTGTTGCAGCATGAACGACATTGATGCCGGCTTAATCGACGAATTCATCGATGCACTTTGGTTGGTGGATGGCTTGGCGAAAAACACGCTGGCCGGGTATCGCAGCGACCTTCAGTTGTTTGCCTTCTGGCTGGCCCCACGTGCCACGACATTGCGTGCTGCCAATGAAGCGGCGATCAATGATTATCTGGCGCATTTGCATGCGCGTGAGGGCGGCATCAAAGCCACTAGTCAGCGGCGATTAATGGCGAGCCTAAAGCGGTTTTACCGCTGGTTGCTTGATCAGGGAAGAATGCAGGCCGACCCGTTGCGCAACATTGAAAGACCCAAACCCATTCAGCGGTTTCCTAAAACGCTGGCAGAAAGACAGGTGACGGATCTGCTCGATGCGCCGGATATCAACACCGCAATCGGATTGCGTGACCGCGCCATGCTCGAGCTGTTGTACGCCACGGGTTTGCGCGTGTCTGAACTCATCGGGCTGCGCTTGTTCGAGCTGAGTTTGAACGACAACGTGGTGCGCGTGCTGGGCAAGGGTTCAAAAGAGCGGCTGGTGCCGCTGGGCGAAGTGGCAGCCGATTGGCTGGCGCGTTACCTCGCCGGGGCGCGGGGCGACTTGCTGGGCGTGCATGTATCAGATGCCATTTTTATTACCGCGCGGGGCGCGGGCATGACACGGCAAATGTTCTGGGTGTTGATCAAGAAATACGCGCTGCATGCCGGTATTCCATCCCAACGTATTTCGCCGCATGTGTTGCGCCATGCATTTGCCACCCACCTGCTAAACCATGGCGCTGATTTGCGCGTGGTGCAACTGCTGTTAGGTCACGCCGATATTTCGACCACTCAGATTTACACGCATGTGGCTCGCGAGCGGCTCAAGCAGTTGCATCACCAGCACCACCCGCGTGGTTGACTTTTAGGCAGGCTTCGCGCGAGCGCTCGATCTGCACACCCACGCGCCGCACGCCTTGCATGATGCCAAGCTTGGCAATGCTGATTCTGACCCAGGGCGCACCAAATTCATCCAGCAGCAGATGAATGACATATTCACCAAGGGCTTCCAGTAAATTGAAATGGCGTGAGGCTAGCTCGATGCGGATGCGTTCGATCACTTCGTCATAGCGGATGGTGCGTGCGATGTCGTCGTTTTGCGCCGCCTCGTCGGGCACGCCGAAGGTGAGGTTGATCTCCAGCGTTTGTGGCGCGACTTTCTCGCGTTCGAAAATACCCACCAGCGCTTCGACGCGCATTTCCTCGATGAAAATCAAATCCACAGTGCGCCCCCGGTTTAGAATTCCCCCATTCTAGGGAATTTTTCATGAACATCGGTTTAGCGTGTCTTCTCGGCTATTTTCTTGGATCCCTGCCCTTTGCCGTGATCGTCTCGCGCATTTTTGGCCTGGCTGATCCGCGCAGTTTTGGCTCGGGCAACCCAGGGGCCACCAATGTGCTGCGTTCGGGTAACAAGTTCGCCGCGTTATTGACCCTGCTGGGGGATACGGCCAAAGGCTGGTTGGCGATGTTCATTGCCGCAAAAGTCTTGAGCTCACCCTCGGGCGGCGCGAGTGCAGCGGTGATTACCGTGGCCGGTGTGGCCGCATTTCTCGGCCATGTGTTTCCGGTGACGCTGGGTTTTAAGGGCGGCAAGGGTGTAGCAACTGCGCTGGGTGTGCTGCTCGGTTTTTCACTCGCGTTAGGTGGCTGGGTGGTGGCTGTGTGGGTGCTGGTGGCTGCGGTGACACGGTATTCTTCACTGGCAGCGTTGGCAGCGGCAGCCAGTGCGCCCTTCATTGCCATGCTACGCCATGAACGCATCGAGATTGTGCTGGCGGTCGCGTTGATGTCCGTGGTGCTGATTTATCGGCATCGCTCGAATATCCAAAAACTGCGCGCGGGCACAGAAAGCCGCCTGGGTGCAAAGCGCGCTTCTCAAGGGCGCGACGAATCGGTGGACAAAGAATCAGTGGACAAAGAATCCATCGACAGTTGATCCAGCGGCCAGCGTGGGCGGATAGCGAAAGCGCCTTGGCTCATGGGCTGCATAGGTTGTGTGAGGCCTTGAGCCAGGCGTTGCGCGCCGCAAAAGGCAATCATTGCGCCGTTATCGGTGCATAAATCCAGTTCAGGATAAAACACGCGCCCGCCTGCGGCAGAGAGTGTCGCATCCAGCCGCTGCCGCAAGCGCAGATTGGCGCCAACGCCGCCAGCGACTACCAGGCGAAAAAGTCGGCGCTGGCGACACGCCGCCAAAGCCTTGGTCGCGATAACTTCTGTCACTGCTTCTTGAAACTCTGCGGCCAGATCGGCACGATCAGTCTCATTCAGCGTTGTGTTGCGCACCAGTGTCAATACGGCTGTTTTGAGTCCCGAAAAGCTGAAGGACAAATCACCACTCGTAAGCATGGGGCGCGGTAATTTGAAGCGGCCAGGCTTGCCTGTTGCGGCGAGTCTGGCCAGTGCGGGCCCACCTGGGTAGCCTAGGCCTAACAATTTGGCTGTTTTATCGAAGGCTTCACCCGCGGCATCGTCCAGCGATTCACCCAGTAGTTCATAGGCGCCCACGCGGGTGACACACATTAATTGCGTATGCCCACCCGAAACCAGTAGCGCGATGAAAGGAAAATCCGGCGCATCGGCGGCGAGCAGGGGTGAGAGCAGATGCCCTTCCAGATGATGCACGGGCAGCGCAGGGATATTCAGCGCCTGGCTTAGCGCTTCGGCAAAACTGGCGCCAACCAGCAGTGCCCCGGCCAGCCCCGGCCCCGCCGTGTAGGCAATAGCGTCAATGTCCCGGCGCGTGCATCCGCTTGCCGCCAGCACATGGGTAAGTAGGGGAATCAGGCGGCGAATGTGATCGCGTGAAGCCAGTTCAGGCACCACACCGCCATACACCTCATGCATAGCCACCTGGCTGTGTACGGCGTGCGCTAGCAGGCCCCGTTCGGTGTCGTAGAGGGCCAGTCCGGTTTCGTCGCAGGAAGATTCAATACCTAAAACTCGCATGGGCGCATTCTATCCTCTGCACCCCTTTGACATCTGCCTGAAAATCTTTAGAATGCTTACCTCTTCGTCCCATCAAGGTCACTGCAATGCCTGGTATTCGTGTCAAAGAAAATGAGCCTTTTGAAGTTGCTGTTCGTCGCTTCAAGCGCACTATTGAAAAAGTGGGCCTCCTCACCGAGCTGCGGGCTCGCACGTTCTACGAAAAGCCCACATCCGAGCGCAAGCGTAAAGCAGCGGCTGCGGTTAAACGGCATAAAAAGCGTATCAGCAGCCAGCTGCTGCCGCCAAAGTTGTATTGATCTTTATCGGCGTTCGCGCGCAGATCCGCATATCAATTGCGCTGCGCACCTGCTAACGCACTGATGACGTCAAAAAAACCGCCGCCAGGCGGTTTTTGTTCTTCTTGAAAGGAAAGCGAAAATGACATCAATGACCCTTAAAGACCGTATTAGCGAAGACTGGAAAGGGGCCATGAAAGCGGGCGACCGACCGCGTAAAGAGGCGCTTTCTTTGTTGCTGGCAGCCATAAAACAAAAACAAGTGGATGAGCGGATTGAGCTGAATGACGATGGTGTCATCGCAGTGATTGAAAAAATGCTCAAACAGCGCAAGGATTCAATTACCCAGTACGAAGCTGCCAAGCGGCAAGATCTGGCAGACGCGGAAAAGTTTGAAGCGGAAGTGCTCTCTTTTTACATGCCGCAAGCGATGGACGCAGTGCAGATTGAGTCAATTATCACCGCCTCTATTCACGCTGTAAACGCAGCTTTGCCCTCAGATATGGGAAAAGTGATTGCACACATTAAGCCCCAAGTTGCTGGCCGCGCTGATATGGGCGAAGTCTCGCGTCTGGTTAAAGCCAAACTTAGTGCGCTAAGCGGCGCGTAATTGTGCAGCGTATCACAATAATGTGATCCCCGAAAGCTTCGTCCAGGAATTACTTGCCCGCATCGATATCGTGGATGTGGTTGAGCGCTACGTGCCTTTACGCAAGGGCGGCGCGAATTACAGCGCCTGCTGTCCGTTTCACTCAGAAAAAACTCCCTCGTTTACGGTCAGCCCCAGTAAGCAGTTTTATCACTGCTTTGGCTGCGGGGCACATGGCAGTGCGGTGGGTTTTGTCATGCAATATTCTGGCATCGGCTTTGTAGAAGCAATTGAAGAGCTGGCATCATCGGTGGGATTATCGGTGCCACAAACCGAGCGCCATCGCAGCGAGCAGGTGAAAAAAGCGCCATTGACTGAATTAATGGCGCGCGCCATGCGGTTTTATCGCGAACAACTCAAAATTTCGCCCAAAGCGGTTGATTACCTCCGTGCCCGAGGGCTTACCGGCGAGATAGCCGCTAAATTTGGCCTTGGTTATGCCCCCGATGGCTGGCAGGGTTTGCAGCAGGTTTTCCCTGAATATAACGATAATGCATTGATTGAATGTGGTTTGGTCATTAGCAATGATCAGGGGCGTCGCTATGATCGATTTCGTGATCGGGTGATGTTTCCGATTCTTGATCAACGCGGCAATGTGATCGGGTTTGGCGGGCGCGTGATCGGCGAAGGGGAGCCCAAATATCTCAATTCACCCGAGACCCCGTTGTTTGAAAAAGGTCGCGAGCTGTATGGCTTACCCCAAGCCCGAAAAGCGATTCAAGAAGAAGATACCGTGCTGGTGGTTGAAGGCTATATGGATGTCGTGGGCCTGGCGCAACATGGCGTAGACAATGTCGTCGCCACGCTGGGCACTGCGGCGACCGATGCTAACGTGCAAAAACTGTTGAAGCTGGCAAGCCGTGTTGTTTTCTGTTTCGATCGGGATAGTGCCGGGGACCGTGCCGCCTGGCGCGCGATGGAGGTGAGCCTGGCGCACCTGGCGGATAACAAAACAGTTGAGATACTGCAAATGCCCGGCAACCAGGATCCGGACGAATTTATTCGCACACAAGGCAAAGAAGCCTTCATCCATTACACGCGAAACGCCACCCGCTTATCTGAATTTCTGGTGCGGGAATTGGTCAAGCAAAACCCGCTGGTGACGGCAGAAAACCGGGCAAAATTGGTGCATGACGCAAAGCCTTTGCTGCAAAAAATTGCGGCACCTATTTTAAGAATTCAAATCGTCAAAGAGATCGCTACCCGCGCCCAAGTATCGCAAACCGAGGTGGAAGCACAATGTGAGCTGAAACCACTTACCCGCAATCGGTATGCGCCGGCCCAAATGAAGCAGCGCCCGGTGCCATCGACTATTGAGCATAAATTGTTGAAAATCGTGCTGCATAAACCGGCGTGGGCAGCGCAGTTACCGCTGGATTTGATCGATCGCGAACAACCGGCAGGCGCCGCGCTGCTTGCAATTGCCGAGGCGATTGCACATGGTGAGCTGGCAACGGGAGGCTTGGGTATCATGATTGAGTTCTTTCGTGGCACGGCGCATGAGCCGCTAGCTGCGGCGATGGCGACAACCAGCGAAGAAGAGCTTGATCCAGCCGCCCTCGAAGTCGTTTTCAATGATGCGATCGCCCATCTTCAGCACACCCAACTCACCGCTGAAATTGAAAAACTAACGGCACAGGCGCGGCAAGGGCTCAATTTGCAAGAGCGCCAACGACTGACGGATTTGCTGGCAAAAAAACGCGGCCCTCCGCTTGCTGCGACGGATACCCCGCTCTGATATAATCAGCGGTTCCCCAGCGCTTTTACGGTGTGCTGAACTATTTACTCTTCGTGCCCAAGGTCTTGCACAGTGGACGTAAATTATTACTGCGCCGTTCTTGCGTTCCAGCCGAGGATTATCATGCCGAATAAAATCACCACGACAAAAAGCAAATCAAAAGCTGCTAATGCATTGGCCGAGCAAAAGATTCCTGCCGTTAAAGCACAGAAAGCACCGGCCGCCCCCGTGGCTCCGCCAGCAAACCCTGTGGCGGTCGAAGTGGTTGCCAAAGGCCGTGGCCGCAAGAGCAAAGAGAAATTGATCATCGCGCCTCAAGCCGCTCCCCTTGATATGGATGCCAAGCGCAGCCGCCTCAAAACCCTGATTGCCTTGGGCAAAGAACGTGGCTATCTGACGTATGCCGAAATTAACGATCATCTGCCTGACGAGCTTGTCGATGCAGAGCAGATCGAATCGATTATTGCCACCTTTGCGGATATGTCGATACAAGTGTTTGATGAAGCGCCTGCTGTCGAAGACATGCTGCTGAACCAAACCACGCCAGCACCTGTTGATGCCGAAGAAGTTGAAGAGCAAGCCGAGCAAGCGTTATCGACGGTTGATTCCGAATTTGGCCGCACGACGGATCCAGTGCGTATGTATATGCGCGAAATGGGCTCGGTTGGGCTGTTGACGCGCGAGAGCGAAATTGAAATCGCCAAGCGCATTGAGGATGGCTTAAAGCACATGGTGATGGCTATTTCTGCCTGCCCCACCACCATTGCCGCCATGCTCGATATGGCCGCTCGCGTCGCGCGCGATGAGATGCGCATCGATGAACTCATTGATGGTCTGATTGATCCGAACGCCTCTGACGAAGAGCTGGAAGCCGCCGCCGCAGAAGAAGAAATTGAAGAAGATTTTGCCGATGGGGATGACGGTAGTGCGCAAGTTTCTGCCTCATTACTGAAGCTCAAGCAGGACGCATTAGAACGCTTCTCGCTCATCCATGCGCTCTACGGTAAATTGCAGCAGACCTTATCCAAGAAAGGTTCTGAGGATAAAAGTTATCTGCGCGTCAAAAAGCAGATTGCAGATGAGCTCCTGAATATCCGCTTCACTGCCAAAACAATTGAACGGCTGTGCGGGTCGGTGCGCAGCATTGTTGATGCCGTGCGTAGCCACGAACGGAAAATCCTGCATTTTTGTGTAGATAAATCGCATATGCCACGACAGCATTTCATTAAGGCATTCCCCGGCAATGAGGTCAACATGGATTGGGTCAAAAAAGAGATCCAGTCAGGTAAGCCCTATGCTGCCCTATTGATGCGCAATGCCCCTAATGTCTTGGACGAGCAGCACAAGTTGATCGACCTGCAAAACAGTACAGGGATCCCGCTCAAAGAACTCAAAGACATCAACAAACAGATGTCCACTGGTGAAGCCAAGGCCCGCCGTGCCAAGCGCGAAATGACCGAAGCCAACCTGCGGCTGGTGATCTCGATTGCCAAAAAATACACCAACCGTGGCTTGCAGTTCCTTGACCTGATTCAAGAAGGCAACATCGGTCTGATGAAGGCCGTGGATAAATTCGAATATCGCCGTGGGTACAAGTTTTCGACTTATGCCACCTGGTGGATTCGGCAAGCCATTACCCGCTCGATCGCCGATCAGGCGCGCACTATCCGCATCCCGGTGCATATGATCGAGACCATCAACAAGATGAATCGCATCAGCCGTCAGATATTGCAGGAGACAGGTCAAGAGCCGCTACCCGCCGTACTGGCAGAAAAAATGGAAATGCCCGAGGATAAAATTCGCAAGATTCTGAAAATTTCCAAAGAGCCCATTTCCATGGAAACGCCGATTGGCGATGATGACGATTCGCACCTGGGCGACTTTATCGAAGACCAGGCCACGCTGCTGCCTAACGAAGCCGCGCTGTTTTCAAGCCTGCGTGATGTCACGAAGGAAATTCTCGACAGTCTCACCCCGCGCGAAGCTAAAGTGTTGCGCATGCGGTTCGGTATCGAAATGAACACTGACCACACGCTGGAAGAAGTCGGCAAGCAGTTCGATGTGACCCGCGAGCGTATCCGCCAGATTGAAGCCAAAGCCCTGCGCAAACTGCGCCATCCGACCCGTTCGGAAAAACTGCGCAGCTTCCTCGATTCGGAGACCTGACAGAGCCTGACATACGGGCTGCCGCATCACCAAAATGTTGTGCGGTAGCTAGTTATCTACTACGCGTGGTAACACCTACACCGCTTACGGGCCCATAGCTCAGTTGGTTAGAGCAGTCGACTCATAATCGATTGGTCGCTGGTTCAAGTCCAGCTGGGCCCACCATTTTTTGCAAACCCAACCGTGAGCGGTTGGTTTTTTCATTGGCTCATTGTGCTTAACGACGGTTACAGAAGCAAATTGCAAAAGTCGGCGCTGGCAAGACGGCGGCATATTGCTAAAAAAGCCTTTGGACGGTGGGAAGAGCGATAGTCCGCAGTTGTTTCAGTTACCATTATTCTTTCGTGTGCGAGGTCTTCATGCCGTTTCCTGCTGATAAATCCCCGGTTAATCGATTAGCAACAGCCACCTCGCCTTATCTGTTGCAGCACGCACATAACCCGGTGGCGTGGCAGCCCTGGGATGAGCAGGCGCTGAATCAGGCGCGTCAGGAAAATCGGCCTATCCTGTTGTCCATCGGTTATTCGGCCTGCCACTGGTGCCATGTCATGGCGCATGAATCCTTTGAAGATATAGCCGTGGCAGCGGTCATGAACCGGCTGTTCGTGAATATCAAGGTGGATCGTGAAGAGCGCCCGGATCTGGATCAGATTTACCAGACGGCGCATCAAATGCTGGCGCAACGCGCAGGCGGCTGGCCGCTGACGATGTTCCTCACGCCTGATGGCACGCCGTTTTTTGGTGGTACGTATTTCCCCAAAACACCGCGCCATGGCCTGCCCGCGTTTACCGATCTCTGCGAGCAGGTGGCGGAGGCGTTTCATAAACGCCGCCGCAACATTGATGAGCAAAACATCGCGCTGCGCAACGCGCTGGCGCAGACGCTGCCGGATGCCTCGATTGGCGTGGCAGCAACGGTTTTCGACACGCAGCCATTGATTGCCGCCACCGAATCGCTGGCGCAGAGTTTTGATCGTACTTATGGCGGCTTTGGCCGTGCGCCAAAGTTTCCGCACCCTGCCGATTTGTCCTTTTTGCTGCGGCATGCCGAACCACGCATGCGCTCGATGACGCTGGTCACTTTGCAGCGCATGGCCGAAGGCGGCATTTACGATCAGGTGGGCGGTGGCTTTTGCCGTTACAGCGTGGATGAACGCTGGGAAATTCCGCATTTTGAAAAGATGCTCTACGACAACGGGCCCTTGCTCGCATTGAATGCCGATGCCTGGGCAGAAACCCGTGATCCGCTTTTCGCGCGTGTTGCCGAAGAAACAGCGGCTTGGGTGATGCGTGAAATGCAATCACCGGTACCGATCAATGGTGCCGGTGGTGGCTACTACTCTTCGCTGGATGCCGATTCAGAAGGCGAAGAAGGTAAATATTATGTCTGGACGCGCGAGCAAATTCAGACTTTGCTGACCCCCGAACAATGGCGCGCTGCCGCCCCGCATTGGGGGCTTGAAGAGGCGCCTAACTTTGAAGGCCACTGGCATTTGAAGGTGGCCAAAGCGCTGGATGAGGCCGGCCGGCCGCTGATTACAGCAGCCAAGCAGACACTCTACGCAGCGCGCGAACAGCGTATCCGCCCGGGTTGCGACGACAAGATACTGACCAGCTGGAATGCACTGATGATCGAAGGCATGGCGCATGCTGCGCGTGTTTTTGATCGACCTGACTGGCTCGCCTCCGCACAAGCGGCGCTTGATTTTTTGCGCAACAATCATTGGCAGAATGGCCAGCTCTACGCCACCTCGCGCAACGGGCAGGTGCACTTGCCGGCTTATCTCGACGACCACGCCTTTTTGCTGGCCGCGCTGCTTGAATTGATGCAGGCCGAGTTTCGGCCCGCCGACCTGGCTTTTGCACGGGAGCTGGCCGATGTCCTGCTCGCCGATTTTGAAGATCGTTCCGCAGGCGGCTTCTTTTTCACCGCGCATGACCACGAGGCACTGATTCTGCGTCCCAAACCCGGCCACGACAATGCCACGCCATCGGGCAATGGCATTGCGGCATTTGCTTTGCAGCGCCTGGGCTACCTGCTGGGTAATGTGCGTTATGTGGAAGCTGCGGAGCGCACTTTGCGACTTTACTGGCCGCAAATAGCGCACTCAGCCATGGGTTTTAGCAGCCTGCTATTGACGCTGGAAGAAACGCTAACGCCACCAGATATGGTTATTCTGCGCGGCCCGGCCGAAGAATGTGCTGCCTGGCAACAGGCGCTCGGGGCAAACCCGCGCCGCATGGTATTGAGTTTGCCCAATGTCGCCCTCAATGCAACCTCTGATTTACCGGAAGCACTGGCCAAGCCTGAAAGCGAGCATGTCAACGCCTGGATATGTCGCAGCGTTCACTGCTTGGCTCCCGTTGATCGCCTGGAAGCCGTAAAGCAGCAACTTGCTGTTAAATGACAAGAGAAAATGTAATTTCTTGTAAGTTGGGCGCCAAATAGTGTTTCGCCTCATTGTAAAATCGACGCCATCACAAAATTTGTTTTTTTAACTCTGTCTAGAAGGAAGGTTCATATGAAATTAGTTATCGCCTCTGCCTTGGTTGCTGTGGGCATTCTGTCTTCTGCCTCAGCCTTTGCCAGTAAAGAAAAGGACCTGGCCACCAAGAGCGCCTGTATGGCTTGTCATGCGGTCGACAAAAAACTGGTTGGCCCTGCCTATCAGGACGTCGCCAAAAAATACGCCGGTGACAAGACAGCGGAAGCCAAGCTGGTAGAAAAGGTCAAGAAGGGGGGATCCGGCGTTTGGGGCCCCATTCCCATGCCACCGAATGCAGCGGTTAAGGATGAGGACATCAAAACTCTGGTTAAGTGGGTGCTTGCTGGCGCCAAGTAACTCACACACCGGCGCATTCAGCGACACATCTGCCCGGTTGCCGGCAGAAAAGCCAGTCCGTTGTGACTGGCTTTTTTGTTTCTGTCACAATCACATGGTCGTATGATGTGCAATTCATCCTGAACGGAGTATTTCCATGAATTTTTCCTTCACCTCCCTCTCGTTTGCGCTGGCAGCCGTGCTCGGTCTTGTGGCCTGTAGCAAGAATGCGCCATCCGATGCCACCACCGGGCCCATCGTCATTCGCTTCGGCCATGCTGCGCCACTTACGGGCCCGCAAGCGCATCTGGGCAAGGATAATGAAAACGGCGCGCGCCTGGCCGTGGAAGATGCCAATGCCGCTGGACTGAAGTTTGGTGGCCGACAAGTAAAGTTTGAACTGCTGAGCGAGGACGATCAGTCGGATCCGCGTCAGGGTAATCTCGTGGCGCAGAAGTTTGTGGATGCCAAGGTGAATGCCGTCATTGGCCATCTCAATTCCGGTACCACGATACCAGCCTCCCGGCTCTATGCCGCTGCCGGCATCCCGCAGGTGTCGCCTTCTGCGACTAATCCGGCCTATACCGAACAAGGCTTCAAAACCGCCTTCCGCGTCATGGCCAATGACGAGCAGCAAGGCAAGGTGCTGGGCAAGTATGCGGTCAATAATCTGCAAGCCAAAACCATCGCCGTCATTGACGACAAGACGGCCTATGGCGAAGGCCTGGCGACGGAGTTCAAGAAAGCTGCCGTTGCCGCAGGTGCCACCGTGGTGGCTGAAGAGCATACCGATGACAAATCGGTCGATTTCAAATCCATTCTGACTACCATCAAGGGCAAGCGTCCCGACCTGATTTTCTTCGGTGGCATGGATCCGCAAGCGGCGCCCATGGCGCGGCAAATCAAGCAACTGGGGGTCACTGCTAAATTTCTCTTGGGCGATGGCGGCTGCAACGTGGATTTCATCAAGAACGCAGCCGATGCCAGCGAGGGATGCTACTGCTCGCTACCCGGCATGCCGCTTGCCAAGATGGCCGGTGGCGCGCAATTCGCTCAACGCTACAAGGCCCGTTTCAACGCCGACATCCAGTCATACGCGCCTTATGCCTATGATGCCGTGATGGTTCTCGTCGAGGCAGCAAAGCACGCCCAATCCGGCGAGCCGGACAAAATTCTGGCCGAACTGCCGAAGACCGACTACACCGGCGTGACAGCACGCGTCATGTTTGATCCCAAGGGCGATTTGAAAGATGGCGTCATCAGTCTTTACGTCGGCAAAAACGGTGCCTGGGAACCACTGGAAACCATCAGCACCGCCGTCTCACCAGCGCCGACCTTTACGAAGTAGTGTTGGCCTGTCATTGATCGCTGCAGAAGCTGTGTCTCGGCCGTCTCTTGCTCGCATCCTTGTCGTATTATTCGAGCCGTGGATATTTTTCTTCAACAAGTGGCCAATGGCCTCACGCTGGGCAGCATATACGCACTCGTCGCTCTCGGCTATACCCTGGTTTATGGCATCCTCGGCCTGATCAATTTTGCGCACGGCGAAGTGGTGATGGTGGGCGCACTCGCATCACTGGCAGCAACGAAATTCCTGCTCGCCGCCGGTCTGCCGCCACCCGTGGTGTTCGTTCTGGCTTTTCTGTTTGCCGCCGTGGTGTGCATGACGCTGGGTGTCGTCATCGAGCGCATCGCTTATCGCCCCTTGCGCAATGCGCCGCGTCTGGCGCCGCTGATTACCGCCATCGGCGTATCCATCATTTTGCAACAACTGGCAATGATGATCTGGGGGCGTAGTTATCACGCCATGCCGCAGCTTTTGCCGGAGACTGCCTATGTGCTGGGCGGCGTGCAAATTACCGCGATTCAACTCATCATTGTTGGCGTCGCCGCGCTGACCATGGCGGCCCTGCTGGTGCTGGTGAATCGCACCCGGCTCGGCCGCGCCATGCGCGCCACGGCAGAGAACCCAGGCATTGCCGCACTGATGGGCGTCGATGCCAATCGCATTATCGCGCTGGCCTTCCTGATCGGCTCCGCGCTCGCGGCGCTGGCCGGCATGCTGGTGGCATCCAACTACGGCATCGCGCATTACAACATGGGATTCATGCTCGGCCTGAAAGCGTTTACTGCCGCTGTGCTGGGCGGTATCGGCAATCTCGCCGGCGCAGTGGTGGGCGGTTTGCTGCTCGGTGTGATCGAGGCACTTGGCGCCGGCTACATTGGCGATTTGACTGGCGGCGTGCTGGGCAGCCAGTATCAGGATGTGTTCGCCTTCTTTGTCCTGATCGGCGTGCTGGTGCTGCGACCAGCCGGATTGCTGGGTGAACAGGTGGCGGAGCGAGCATGAGTGCGGTGTCCATGCTGCATGATTTGCAACGCAATGTGCCGCGCAATCTACAGTTGGCGCTTGCCATCATCGCTCTGGCGGTGTTGCCTTTTATGGTGAGTTCCGGCCTGGGCAACACCTGGTTGCGGGTGCTCGACTTTGCGCTGCTCTACGTCATGCTGGCGCTGGGACTCAACATCGTGGTCGGCTTTGCCGGCTTGCTTGATCTGGGCTACATCGCGTTCTATGCCGTCGGCGCTTATGTTTATGCGCTACTTGCCTCGCCACAGCTCGGCCTGCATTGGCCGGTGTGGGCCATCCTGCCGCTGGGCGCGCTTGCCGCGTGCGGCTTTGGCGTTGTGCTGGGTGCGCCGACGTTGCGTTTGCGCGGCGATTATCTGGCCATCGTGACGCTGGGTTTTGGCGAGATCGTGCGCATTTTCATGAATAACCTGAATGCGCCGGTGAACATCACCAATGGTCCCAAGGGCATCGCCGGCATTGATCCCGTACAGCTTGGCGGCCATGCCCTGTCACAACCGCTGGAAATTTTTGGTGTGAATATCCCCGCGCTGGTGCTGACCTATTATTTTTTTCTGGCGCTGGTGCTGATCGTCATGCTGGCCGGATTGCGTTTGCAGGATTCGCGCATCGGCCGTGCCTGGGCGGCGATCCGCGAGGATGAAATGGCCGCCAAGGCGTGCGGCATCAATACGCGCAACGTCAAGCTGCTGGCTTTTGCCATGGGCGCCAGTTTCGGCGGTCTGGCGGGCGGGTTGTTTGCCAGCTTTCAGGAATTTGTCTCGCCGGAAAGTTTCAGCCTGATGGAGTCGATCATGGTGCTGTGCATGGTGGTGCTTGGCGGCATGGGGCATATTCCCGGCGTCATCCTCGGCGCGCTGGTGCTGACCGTTTTGCCCGAAGCCTTTCGTCATGGTGCGGGGCCTGTGCAGCAAGCGGTTTTCGGGCAGGTGCTGGTCGATCCGGAGAATCTGCGCATGCTGCTCTTTGGTCTGGCGCTAGTCGCCGTCATGCTCTATCGCCCCTCTGGCTTGTGGCCTGATCCACGGCATCGGCAAGAGTTCAAATCCCGATGACGGCCTTGCTCGAAGCGCGCAACATCGGCAAGCGCTTTGGCGGCGTGCGCGCGCTGCAAGACGTTTCGCTGACCATTCGACGCGGTGAAATTTATGGTTTGATCGGGCCCAATGGCGCGGGCAAGACCACTTTTTTCAATGTGCTGACGGGTCTTTATCCACGCGATGAGGGCGAGGTGATTTTTGCCGGCGCACCGCTACCGCTGGGCGAACCGCATCGCGTCACGCAAGCCGGCATTGCGCGCACCTTCCAGAACATTCGTTTGTTTGCCAACATGAGCGCGCGCGAAAACGTCATGGTCGGCCGCCATGCCAGAAGCAAAGTCGGCGTTGGTGGTGCGGTGCTGCGCAGCCGGGCGCAGCGTGAGGAAGAAGCCGCGATTCGCCGCCGGGCCGATGAGCTGCTGGCCTATGTCGGCATCGACGCACGCGCCGGCGATCTGGCAAAAAACCTGTCCTATGGCGATCAGCGGCGGCTCGAAATTGCCCGCGCACTGGCCACCGAGCCGCAACTGCTGGCGCTGGACGAACCCGCCGCCGGCATGAACGCCACCGAAACCGCAGCGCTGCGCGGACTGATCGTCAGACTGCGCGACGACGGCTTTACCGTGTTGCTCATCGAGCATGACATCAAGCTGGTGATGGGGCTCTGCGACCGCATCGCCGTGCTGGATTATGGCCAGAAAATCGCCGATGATGTGCCCGCTGAAGTGCAACGCAACCCCAAAGTGATTGAGGCTTATCTTGGCACAACTGCATGACATGCCACGATCTGCTGCCACAAACCATCAGCCCTTGCTGAATGCCGTTAATCTTCAGGTGCGCTACGGCAGCATCACGGTCGTCAAAGGTATTTCTTTTAGTGTGGCCGCGGGAGAGATGGTGTGCCTCATCGGCGCCAATGGCGCAGGCAAAACTTCCACACTGAAAGCGCTTGCGCGCATGATTCCGGCCGCTGGTGAAATCCATTATGCGGGTCGACGCATTGATGGCTTGCCTGCGCATGGGTTGATTAGTCAGGGTTTGGCGCTGGTGCCCGAGGGACGCGGCGTTTTTTCGCGTCTGACAGTGGCGGAGAATCTGGCGATGGGTGCGTATCACCGCAACAAGCATGACGAACGTGCCGCCGTCAATGATGACGAAGCGCGCATGTATGCTCTGTTTCCGCGTCTGGCGGAACGCCGGCGGCAACTGGCGGGGACGCTTTCCGGTGGCGAGCAGCAGATGCTGGCCATTGGCCGCGCCTTGATGGGCAAGCCGCAACTGCTGCTGCTTGACGAGCCGTCAATGGGGCTCGCGCCGTTGATGGTGCAAACCGTGTTTGATGCCATTCGCAGCGTCGCGCAAAGCGGCGTGACGATTCTGCTGGTGGAGCAAAATGCGCGGCTTGCACTCACCGTCTGTAGCCGTGGCTACGTCATGGAAAGCGGCATGATCACGCTGGCCGACAGCGCCGCGAATCTGCTGGCTGATCCGCGCGTGCGGGCAGCTTATCTGGGCGAGTAAACGTCTTGCCCCAAGTACGGGTTCAAACCTTACTGGAGGGCGCTGGTGACACGGCGATATGGCGAAAAAGTTAGCCTGGTGATTAGCTCGTTGATTAGTCCGTTGCCTTGGTGAAGGCGAAAGCATCGGAGAAAAATTCCTCCGCAGGCAATCCGTGCGCAATGAAATCGCGTTGCGCTGCATCCACCATTGCGGGAGCGCCACAGGCGTAAACCTGAAACGTGGCTAGTGTCGGCTGATCTTCCAGCACGGCCTGATGGACCAGCCCTGTGCGGCCCGCCCATTGATCCGCTGCATCGGGTTCGGAGAGCACCGGCACATAGTGGATGCCCGCTTGCTCTGCCATCCAGCGTTCAGGTAAATCATTCAGATAAAGTCCTGCCCGATTGCGCGCCCCCCAGTAGAGCCTCATTGGCCGCTGGATGCCGCTGTGCAGTACATGTTCAATGATGCTCTTGATCGGCGCAAAGCCGGTGCCGCCAGCCACAAAAATAATCGGCTTATCAGAAGTTTCGCGCAGAAAAAATGTGCCCAATGGGCCACGCAGCCGCAGAATTTCTTTTTCTTTCATGTGGCTGAATAGGTGGGAAGTAAATTCACCGCCAACCACATGCCGGATATGCAGTTCGAGCAACCCCTCGGCATGCGGGGCATTGGCAATAGAGAAAGCGCGCGTCTTGCCGTTTTTGAGCAAAAACTCAATATATTGCCCAGCCAAAAATTGCAGGCGCTCATTCACGGGCAGCTTTAACGACAGCACAATCACATCCTCAGCAACCCGTTCGATTTTTTCTACTCGACACGGTAGCGTTTTTACGGGGATGTCATTTGTGCCGCTCACTTCGCGGCATTCCAGCACCACGTCAGACAACGGTTTGGCGCAGCAAAGCAGCGTATAGCCTGCGGCGCGGTCTGCCAGTGACAAGGCGCCGGGCTGGATATCCCCATGATCGACAAGTCCTTCCAGAACTTTGCCTTTGCATGATCCGCATGCGCCATTACGGCAGCCATAAGGCAGAACGAAACCAGCATCCAGCGCGGCTTGCAGCAAGCTATCTTCCCCATGCGTCAAAAAACTGCGCGCGCTGGGTGCAAGCGTAATGCGTAAGGGTTGAGTAAAGGCGGGTTGAGCAGAGGCCATGCGATAATTGTCCAGTGAAAAAAAAGTGGTCTCGAAGAATATTAATTGTGGGTTGCGGTGACGTGATTCGCCGCGTGCTCCCCGAATTACTGCAACGCTGGCATGTGCTGGCGCTGGTGCGTACCCGCGATCCCCGCCTGACGGCGCTGGGTGTGCGCCAGATTGAAGGCAATCTCGACCAACCCGCCACGCTGCGCCGTCTGGCAGGCATTGCCGACGCCGTGATTCACAGCGCACCACCGCCTGCAGAAGGCCAGACGGATTCGCGTACCACGCACTTGCTCAGCGCTTTGCGCCGTGGGAAAAGTCTACCACGGCAGATTGTGTACATCAGCACCAGCGGCGTTTACGGCAACAGCCAAGGCGCCGTGGTGAGTGAAACGCGCCCGCTGGCCACAAAGTCGGCGCGGGCGATACGGCGCGTCGACGCCGAACGCCGCTTGCGGGCTTTCGCTTGTCGCGGGGGGCGCCACATAGGTCACCACAATTGCTGTGTCAGCATCCTGCGCGCGCCGGGAATTTATGCCGCCGACCGGCTGCCGCTGGAGCGTTTACGTCAGGGCTTGCCGCTCTTTGTGCCGGAGCAAGACAGCCACACCAATCACATTCATGCGGCCGACCTTGGTCGCGCCTGCCTTGCTGCTTTACATCGCGGTCGCCCCAACCGCACGTATAACGTCAGCGACGACTCAGTGTTTTTGATGGGTGAATGGTTCGACCTGCTGGCCGACAGTTTCGCTCTGCCGCGTGCGCCGCGCTTGCCGCGCGAGACAGTACAGCAACGCGTATCGCCGTTGCAGTGGTCGTTCATGAGCGAATCGCGGCAGCTCGACAATACCCGCATGAAGCGTGAACTAGGGCTTCGTCTGTGTTATCCAACCGTCGCTACAGGCATCAAGGAAACATCATGCTCTGGATAAAAGTGTTTCATATTGTTTTCGTCATCAGCTGGTTCGCCGGTTTGTTTTATCTACCGCGCATTTTTGTCAATCTTGCACTGGTGCCCCCCGATAGCGCTGCCGAACGCGATCGGCTGCTGTTGATGGCGAAGAAACTTTATCGCTTTGTCACCCCGATCGCCGCATTGGCGATTGGTCTCGGCTTCTGGTTATGGTTCGGCTTCGGCTTTTCCGGGGGCTGGCTGCACATTAAAACTGCGCTAGTGGCAGGGCTCGTTGTTTATCACATCTGGTGTGGCCGAGTGCTTACCCAGTTTACGCGCGGTGCGTCGCTCCATAGCCATGTTTGGTTTCGGTGGTTCAACGAAATCCCCGTGCTGGCACTGATTGCCATTTGCATATTGGTTGTCATTAAACCCTCTTTCTGAAGGCAGTCATTTCTCGATGAACACTTATTTTGCAACTTGCCCGCGCGGCTTGGAAGAATTATTGGCGGATGATTTAACCGCCTGCGGCGGAATGCAGGTGCGTCCGGTGGCAGGAGGTGTTGCCGCCAGCGGTAGTCTGGAGTTTGCTTATCGCGTGAATCTCGAATCGCGCATTGCGACGCGCTTGTTGCACCGTATTGCCAGCGCCGACTATCGCGGCGAGGCGGATATTTACAAGCTGGCGTATGACATTAACTGGCACCAGTTATTCTCTGTTGATCGCTCAATTCGGGTGTATGTCACGGCCATCCGCTCGCCGCTTAAAAGTCTGGAATTCATCACGCTGAAAGTAAAAGATGCGGTGTGCGACCGCTTTCGCGCCGAGACCAGCCGCCGTCCCAGCGTCAATACCAAAAATCCTGAAGTACGCATCCATCTGTTTTTGACAGATCGTACAGCCACGCTCTATCTCGATACCTCCGGCGAGCCACTCTATCTGCGCGGCCACAAGCTGGCCAAAGTGGGCGCACCGCTGAAAGAAAATCTTGCTGCGGGCATTCTGTGTTTGTCCGGCTGGCAGCCGGGCACGCCCTTGCTGGACCCAATGTGCGGCAGTGGCACGTTTTTGCTGGAAGCTGCGCAAATGACGCTGAATGATGCGCCGGGATTGTCACGCGAACAAGGTGGCTTTGGCTTTGAGCATCACAAAACATTCGACGCCGGACTATGGCGCAGTTTGCAGCGCCAGGCGGCAGAACGGCGATGCATGGTAGAAGGTCCGCTGGCAATTTTTGGCAGTGATCAAGATGTGGATGCAGTGAGCCGCTCGCGGCAAAACCTTGCGCATGCCGGATTGGATGGTCTCGTGGTGCTGGAAAAATCTGACCTGCTGCACCGCACGGCGCCTGCTGCGAGTGGCGTGCTGGTGGCTAATCCACCCTACGGTGAGCGGCTCGGCAGTGCTTCAGCGCTCGCTGCGTTTTATCCGTTGTTGGGGAATGCCTTAAAGCAGCATTTTGCCGGCTGGCACTGCTGGTTTCTTTCTGCCGATACACAGTTGCCCAAGCGGATTCGCTTGCAGACTTCACGCAAAATTCCCTTGTATAACGGTGCGCTGGAATGTCGGTTATATGGATTTGATATGGTTGCTGGCAGTGCCCGCCGCAATGTCTCGGCACAAGACAAAAAAGAAAGCTAACAAGCGAAAGTCAGCGTAGCGATTGTAGCCAGGGCCAGATGAATCGATAGCCTACTACCACCAAGCCTATCGTCCACAGCCACTTGCTGCGGATCAGCATTAAAAAAAGCGCGAGCAGCCCGGTGATTTGACTTCCTGCTGGAGCGCGTTGTGAACGATGTGGAACTTGGGAAATCGCAGCGCGACTGAATTGTCCTCGTTCTTCTTTACCCACCAAGGTGTCACGAGAAACAAACGGATCATCGAAGGCATCAAACTTCAATGGCTGATCGTCTTCAGCTTCAACCATCTTGAGCGCTTCGCTGAACTTGATGCCAAGATGTTTTGCCGAGTTAATGGCGCGAACAAATGTATTGGTTTCAGCAAGAAAAACCACTTCGGCAGCGATCTCCATCGGCAGTCCCTGGCGGGAACCGTTACGTGAATCCAGAATTAGGTGGCGAATGAATAGATTCAACTCTGGCGTCCCCCACAGGGCACAGATTTTTTTGTCAGATGATCGATCGCTTCCAGCGCTGCACGGGTTGAGCCGGTAGGCAGGGAGCGGTCATTGGTTTGCATAACGATTAAACGATGTCGAGGTGGCTGATGCCGGAATGCAGATCCCTTGTCTGTGCATCTCTGCCATGCAGTTTGAGCATCAGGCGTACTTCGTTCATGGAGTCTGCAAAGCGTAGCGCATCTTCGTAGCTGATACGGCCTTCTTCGTGCAAATCAAACAACGCTTGATCGAAAGTCTGCATGCCAAGCTCGCGCGATTTTTTCATGATTTCCTTTATTTCGTGCACATCGCCTTTATAGATAAGATCGGATATCAGCGGCGAGTTGAGCAGTACTTCCACGGCTGCTGCACGGCCTTTACCTTCTTTCAGCGGAATCAGGCGCTGCGAAACCACGGCCTTAAGATTGAGAGAGAGATCCATCAACAGCTGCGGGCGACGTTCCTCGGGGAAGAAATTGATGATGCGATCAAGTGCCTGATTCGAGTTATTGGCATGCAGCGTGCCTAGCGCAAGATGCCCGGTTTCGGCGAAGGCGATGGCGTGTTCCATCACTTCCCGTTCACGAATTTCGCCAATCAGGATCACGTCCGGCGCTTGGCGAAGGGTATTTTTCAGCGCTACTTCCCACGAGTCGGTATCGACGCCGACTTCACGCTGGGTGATGATGCAGTTCTTATGCTCGTGCACATACTCCACCGGATCTTCGATGGTGATGATATGGCCATGACTGTTCTGATTCCGGTAGCCAATCATCGCCGCCAGCGAGGTTGATTTACCAGAACCCGTGCCGCCGACGAAGAGCACCAGACCACGCTTGGTCATGGCGACATCTTTGAGTACCGGCGGCAGCTTGAGCTCATCGAAATCCGGAATCTGGACATTGATGGTCCGCAGCACAATACCTACGCGTCCTTGTTGCACAAAAGCATTAACCCGAAAGCGGCCAATGCCGGATGGAGAAATGGCGAAGTTGGCTTCTTTGGTTTCTTCAAATGCAGCAGCCTGCTTGTCGTTCATGATGGCGCGCGCCAGCTCCTGAGTATGCTGTGGCGACAAAACTTGTGTTGTTGCCGGCGTCATCTTGCCGTCAATTTTCATCGCCGGCGGAAAGCCTGCAGTAATGAATAAGTCTGACCCTTTTTTTTGCATCATCATGTCCAACAGCTGGTACATGAACTTTAAACCTTCATCGCGTTCCATTATTTTTCTGTCCCGTTTTGTCTTTTAGAGCCAGGCGGTTTAGCCGAGGAAGTTATCCTTGTTTGCCGCTTTGCTGCGCGCTTCGGCGGGTGAAATAATGCGGCGCTTGACCAGCTCTTGCAGGTTCTGGTCCAGCGTCTGCATGCCAAACTGCTGGCCGGTCTGAATTGCGGAATACATCTGGGCGACCTTGGCCTCGCGGATCAGATTGCGGATGGCGGGCGTGCCGATCATGATCTCGTGTGCGGCAACGCGCCCCGTGCCGTCCATGGTTTTGCACAGAGTTTGCGAAATGACTGCTTTGAGTGATTCGGACAACATGGCGCGCACCATTTCCTTTTCTGCTGCTGGAAACACATCAATGATGCGGTCGATGGTTTTGGCAGCCGATGAGGTGTGCAATGTGCCAAACACCAGGTGGCCGGTTTCTGCGGCTGATAGCGCCAGGCGGATGGTTTCCAGATCACGCATTTCGCCAACCAGAATGACATCCGGGTCTTCGCGCAGGGCGCTGCGCAGGGCGTTGTTGAACGAGAGCGTGTGCGGGCCGACTTCGCGCTGGTTGATCAGGCATTTTTTCGATTCATGCACGAATTCGATCGGGTCTTCCACGGTCAGAATATGGCCGTACTCGTTTTCATTCTTGTGCTTGACCATAGCGGCAAGCGTGGTTGATTTGCCGGAGCCTGTGGGCCCGGTGACCAACACAATGCCACGTGGCTGATCCGCGAGTTCTGCAAAAATTTTTGGTGCCTTCAAGTCATCCAGTGACAGAATTTTTGAAGGGATGGTGCGCATCACCGCCGCCGCGCCACGATTCTGGACAAAGGCATTGACGCGAAAGCGCGCAAGATTGGGCACAGCAAAAGAAAAGTCACATTCCAGATTTTCTTCATATACCTTGCGCTGGCCGTCATTCATGATGTCATAGATCAGGCTGTGCACTTCTTTATGTTCCATCGGCGGCAGATTGATCCGCCGCACATCACCATGGACACGAATCATCGGCGGCAAGCCTGAAGAAAGGTGTAAATCGGACGCATTATTCTTGACGACGAAAGAGAGCAGCTCGGTAATGTCCATGTTTTTTTCCGGTAAATGGGGTGCGATATACTTTCAGGGCGTTATATGACAACAATCTCAATCAACATGCAAGCTGTTCGCGACCGCATTGCCGCAGCCTGCGCTGCTGCAGGGCGCCCAGTCGACGCTGTGCAGCTGCTTGCCGTATCTAAAACCTGGCCCGTTGCCAGCGTGCGTGAAGCTGCTGCATGCGGGCAACGGGCTTTTGGTGAGAGCTATGTGCAAGAAGGCGCAGAAAAGATTGCTGCACTTGCCACGCTGGATCTGGAATGGCATTTTATTGGCCCATTGCAAAGCAATAAAACGCGCGCGGTCGCTGAAAATTTCGCCTGGGTGCATTCACTGGAGCGGTTAAAGATTGCTCAACGTTTAGCGGCCCATCGCCCTGCCCATTTGCCCCCGCTGCAGGTTTGTGTTCAGGTTAATGTGTCGGGCGAAGCATCGAAAAGCGGTTGTTCACCAGCGGATGCTTCGGCTTTAGCCCATGCGATTGCAGCCTTGCCTAATCTGCGGTTGCGCGGATTGATGGCGATTCCTGCCCGGATGCAGGATAGCGCGGTGCAGTACCAAAGCTTTGCCCGGTTGGGCACGTTGTTTGCGCAGCTCAACTCAGAGGGTTTGGCTTTGGATACGCTCTCTATGGGCATGTCGCATGATCTGGAAGTTGCGATCAAGGCGGGGGCGACGGTGGTCCGGGTGGGCAGCGCCATATTTGGTGAACGACAGAGTAACGTGCCCAATTAAAGACAGGACAATTAATGAAAATTACATTTATTGGCGGTGGCAATATGGCTACCGCATTAATTGGCGGGATGAAAAAACAAGGCTTTTCTGCAGCAGGCATTCAGGTGGTGGAGCCTTTTATTGACGCCCGCGAACTAATCACCGAAAGCTTTGGTGTGCGTTCTGTGGCAGCAGTTGATGCGGCCGCGCTGAACTGTGATGTGCTGGTTCTGGCAGTTAAGCCGCAACAGATGAAAGCGGCTGTGGCGCCGCTTGCCGGCAAGCTGACGCATCAAGTGGTGCTCAGCATCGCGGCCGGTTTGCGGGTGGCAGATATGGCAGCCTGGCTTGGCTATGGCAAAATAGTTCGCGCCATGCCTAATACCCCCGCATTGATTGGCGCAGGCATTACCGGTTTATTTGCCGACCCCAGTGTCGATGCCGAGGAACGCCGCCAGGCCGAGAAAATTCTCCAGGCGGTAGGGGTTAGTGTATGGGTGGATGATGAAGCACAGATGGATGTCGTCACCGCCATTTCGGGCAGTGGCCCGGCGTATGTATTTTATTTTATTGAAGCGATTGAGTCCGTCGCGCGCACGTTAGGCCTGGATGCCGAATCCGCGCGCCAATTAACGGTGCAAACTTTTCTTGGCGCAGCGCAACTGGCGGCAAAAAGTAGTGAACGTATTGCTACGTTACGCGAACGGGTGACATCCAAAGGCGGTACAACCGAAGCCGCTTTGCAGGCGTTTGCCGCGCAGGGTGTGGCCGCCGCCATTGCGCAAGGCGTGATGGCGGCCAACGCGCGGGGGCGTGAGTTGGGCGAGACGCTGGGTAGACAGGGAGCGGGCAAGTCAAACAGTTAAACCAAGAGTTAAACCAAGGCAACGCATTCAATGTTGATACAACTATTTATTTTTCTGCTGGACGCCGTGTGTGGTTTTCTCACGCTGGCGCTGCTGACCCGGTTCATTTTGCAAATGGTCAAAGCATCCTGGCGTAATCCGCTAGGGCAATTTGTCATCGCGGTGACCGATTGGATCGTGCGCCCTGCGCGGCGGGTAATCCCTGGATTGTTTGGGTGGGATATGGCGAGCCTTTTGCTCGCCTGGCTGGTGCAGGCACTCGCGTTAGGCCTGGCGCTAGGGTTATCTGGCACATTAATCGCCGTATCACCAGCGCCGACTTTTATGGTGGCTTTATTGGCGGTGTTGGCAATGCTTAAGATTGCTTGTTATTTGCTGCTAGGTGCAGTGCTGGTGTCGGCACTTTTTTCCTGGGTCAATCCGCATGCGCCCTTGGCGGACGTTTTTAATGCGATCAGCCGGCCCTTGCTGCGCCCCTTTCGCCGATGGATACCCGACATTGGCGGGGTAGACCTCTCGCCGCTCGTGTTTATTTTGCTGCTGCAAATCGGCTTGATGGTTTTAGATCGTCTGCGCTGGGTTGTGTTATCAGGATGAGCTGGTTGCGGGTAAATGATGATGGCGTCACGCTGACGCTATACATCCAGCCGGGTGCGAAAAAAACCGAGGTGGTGGGGTTGCATGGCGAAGCACTCAAGATTCGATTGCACGCACCACCGGTGGACGGTCAAGCCAATGCGCAGCTGATTGCCTTTCTTGCGCAGCGCCTGGCATTGCCCAAACGTGCGGTGACGTTGCTAGCGGGCGAATCCTCGCGTGCCAAGCGGGTGCGCGTGGCGGGTATTGATGCGGCGTGTGTCAGGGCGCAGTTGGGCGAACCAGCCTGGTAAATTCAATCAGTGAACTAGCGCGGTGAATGAACGCGGTAAGTTAATCCTGCAAGAAGCATTCAGTACGATTCAGGTTGCGTTGTGCCGTCGTAGGCTAAATAGCCATTGATGAGTGTGTAGCGCACGCGGCCGGGAAGGTCCAAGCCGAGAAAGGGCGTGTTCTTGCCCTGGCTTTTGAGGTTTTTGCGGCTGACATGAAAATCGGCGGCCGGGTCAAACACGCAAATGTCAGCCGGTAGCCCCGCATCCAGCCGACCTGCATTAACGCCCATGATGTGCGCCGGATCGGACGTGATGCGCGCCAGTGCAGTAAGGAGTGGCACCCGCATTTCCTGTGCCCATTTCAAGGTGAGTGGCAGCAATAGCTCCAGGCCTGTGGCGCCGATTTCGGCTTCGCCAAACGGTTTTTGTTTGCCATCATCATCAACCGGCGTGTGGTCGGAACATACGGCGGTGATCGCACCCGAGGCCAAGCCCGCGCGTAACGCATCACGATCGCGCTGAGTGCGCAAAGGCGGGTCCAGGCGCGCATGCGCGTTAAAAAATCCAATATCGTGGTCGCATAAATGCAGGTAATGCACGGCGGTATCGCACGTGACAGCAATGCCTGCCGCGCGGGCGGCAACAATCATGTCGACACTCGCCGCAGAGGAAATTCGCGTGACGTGCAGACGTACGCCGGTTTCACGTGCTAATTGCAGCAGCGTGGCCAGCGCAATGGTTTCTGCTGCCACAGGAATGCCGGTCAGCCCTAGTCGCGCAGCCACTTCACCATCGTGCGCCACGCCTAGCTGGGCAAGAAACGGGTCTTGTGCTTGTAGCCAGACAGGGAAGTCAAAGGTGGCTGCATAATTCATTGCGTGCAACAACACTTGCGTATCGACAATGGCTTGATTCGCCTGGCCGAAAGCGACGCAGCCTGCCTCACTGAGTTCTGCCATTTCGGTCAGTTTTTTCCCGCCCAGTTGCACGGTCAGTGCACCGATCGGATGCACATGGGGGAATTCAGGCAAGCGCGCCCGATGCGTGAGCATTTCGACCAGGCCGGGTTCATCCAGCACCGGGTCAGTGTCGGGCGGGCAGGCCAACCGTGTCACACCGCCGGCGGCGGCAGCAGCCATTTCGGATTCCAGCGTGGCTTTGTATTCAAAGCCCGGTTCGCGCAGCCGCGCGGAAAGATCAATGAGGCCGGGGCAGACGATGCAGCCGGTAGCATCCAGTATGGTGCTGGCCTTAAAACCGGCTGGTGCCGTATCACCAGCGCCGACTATTCTTCCCTCCGCAATAAACAGGTCGGTGTGTTTGTCGACGCCGTTGGCCGGGTCGATCAGACGGCCGCCTCGAATATGCACATTCATTTCAGGCTCCTGCCAGCATGGCCATCACCGCCATGCGCACGGCGATGCCGAAAGTGACCTGCGGCAGGATTACCGCCTGCGCGCCATCGGCGACGGCGGATTCAATTTCCACGCCGCGGTTCATCGGCCCCGGATGCATGACAATGGCGTCCGGGCGGGCCAGCGCCAGCTTGTCCACCGTCAGGCCATAGGACTTGAAATACTCCTGTGCGCTGGGCAATAGCGCGCCCTGCATGCGTTCATTTTGCAAGCGCAGCATCATGACCACATCAACACCGCGCAGGCCTTCTTTCATGTCGTTAAATACGCGCACACCAAGCCGCTCGATGCCGCTCGGCAGCAGCGTTTTGGGCGCAATCACGCGGACTTCCGGAACACCCAGCGTGGTCAGTGCGTGAATCTGGCTGCGGGCCACGCGAGAATGCAGCACGTCGCCGACGATGGCCACCGTTAGTTGTGTGAAATCCTGCTTGTAGTGGCGAATGGTGTACATGTCGAGCAGGCCTTGCGTCGGGTGCGCATGGCGGCCATCGCCGGCATTGATGATATGAATGTGATCCTGCCCGGTAGTTGCCAGATGTTGGGCCATGAGATAGGGCGCGCCACTGGCCGCATGCCGAACAACAAACATGTCCGCTTGCATGGCGGCTAGATTGTCGGCGGTATCGAGCAGCGTTTCACCCTTGCTGGCAGAAGACGTATTGATGTTGAGATTGATGACATCGGCAGAAAGCCGTTTGGCTGCAATTTCAAATGTCGTGCGTGTGCGCGTCGAGTTTTCGAAAAACAAATTGAACACACTTTTGCCGCGCAGCAAAGGCACTTTTTTTACTTCGCGTTCCGCGACTTCAGTGAAGGGCACGGCAGTATCGAGGATGCGTGTCAGCATCTCGCGCGACAGACCTTCGATGCTGAGCAGATGATTGAGCTCACCGTGGCTGTTGAGCTGGGGATTGTGAGTTGCGTTCGACAAGGTTATTTCTCTGTCAACCGGAAAGCCAGCGTGCCGTCAGCAGCACGCTCTAGCTCCAGCATCTGTGCAGCGGGCAGGTTCAGGGTGTGGGCGCAGAAGTCTGCCGCGATGGGCAATTCGCGTCCGCCACGATCAGCCAGCACGGCCAGTTCAATTTTGTCTGGGCGGCCATAGTCGAACAGTTCATTCATCGCCGCGCGTATGGTGCGGCCGGTGTAGAGCACGTCATCGACGATGATGATATGCGCGCCCTCGATTTCGAACGGGATGTGCGATGTTTTGGTGTTGGCATGCAGACCGCGCTGGCTGTAGTCGTCACGGTAGAAGGAGACACCAATGGCGCCAGGCGCGGTGTGCAGTCCGAGCAGGGTGTGCAGACGCTCAGCCACCCATGCGCCACCCGTGTGAATGCCGACCAGTGCGGTGCGCGCCAGGTCAACATGTGGCCGCAGTTGGTCGGCAAGGATGTGACAGAGTGCCTCTGCGTCAGGCCGCTTGATGGACATGGGTTTCCAGCCAGCTTTGTAAAATGACGCGCGCGGCTTCAGCATCGATTTGGGCTTTGCGTTCTTGCCAGTCCAGATACGGATTCAAAGAAAGCCGGTGCTGGTAAGACGGCGCGTCGGGTGTTTGTCTGAGCGTGGCATCGGCTTCGATCGAGCTGAAGCGTTCATCGACTTCTTCCACAGGCAGAGCAAAACGACCGCGCAGTTGATTGGCAAAGCGGGTGCAACGCGCCGTCATGTCGTGTGCGCTGCCATCTTCATTGAGTGGTCGGCCAACCAAGAGGCGCACGGGTTGCCACTCGGTGATCAGCTGGCTGATCGCATTAAAGCGTGCGGCATTGGCTTCATGGGCAATGCAGGTGAGCGCGCGTGCCTGGCCCAGACGGATTTCGCCGAGAGCCACGCCAATCCGTTGAAGACCAAAATCAAAGGCCAGCAGTGTTTCGTCATGCATGGCCGGCGACCTCGGACAGGTTGACAAAGTCAACGCCCAGCAATTGCATCGCTGACGCAAGGCGCTCTTCACTTGGCACATCAAACAAAATATGCGGGGATGCTTCTACAGTCAGCCAAGTGTTTTGCGCGAGCTCCCATTCCAGCTGGCCCGCTATCCATCCGGCATAGCCCAGGGTGACCAGCACGTCGCTCGGCTGGCCGGTGCTGCCCATGGCTTGCAAGATATCGCGTGAGCTGGTGAGCGCCATGTCATCCGTCACCTTGAGCGAGCTTTGCCATTGCCTTGTGGTGCGGTGAAGAACAAACCCGCGGTCAGTCTGCACCGGGCCGCCGGCGTACACGGGCAAATCAGCAAAGCACTGTGCGGGCAAGCCTTCTTCGAGGGGAATGGCGACGCGATCAAAAAGTTCGCCCAGGCGCATATCAAGCGGCCGGTTAACGACAATGCCCACGGCACCTTCCACGTTGTGCTCGCAAATGTAAGTTAGCGTGCGCGAAAAATGCGGGTCGTCCATGGCGGGCATGGCGATGAGAAAGTGATTAACGAGGCATGTGGTTTCCATGGCAATGGCAGTATTGTAATCTGTCATACTGCTTCCCAGTAAATCCACGTTCAGGTTAACGCAAGTTAGCTCAGGTTCATTTTGCATGACATCCGCACTTGTCTGGTTTCGCCGCGATTTACGCACTTATGATCATGCCGCGCTTTTTCATGCGCTAAAAGCCCATGACCAGGTGTATTGCGTGTTTGTTTTTGATTCTACGATGCTTGCCAAGCTGCCACGATCCGACCGGCGGGTAGAGTTTATTTTGCGTGCCGTAGTCGAGGTTGCCGAAGCGCTGCGCCGCATGGGCGGAGCGCTCATCATTTTGCAGGGCGACCCGTGCGATGAAATTCCAAAGCTTGCGGCAAGGCTCGGTGTTCAGGCGGTGTACGCTAATCGGGACTACGAACCCGCAGCGCTGCAACGCGATGCGGCCGTTGAAGGCAATATCCGCCGTCTCGCCGAAGTTGAATTTTTCTTGTTCAAGGACCAAGTCATTTTTGACTGCGATGAAGTGCTCACGCAGCAGCGCACGCCATTTTCGGTGTTTACGCCATATAAAAATGCCTGGTTAAAGCGGCTGTCCCCGTTTTATTTGCAGGCATATCCGGTGGAACGCTATGCTGCACACCTGGCTATTCCGGACGCCGTATTGCCAGCGCCGACTTTATCGGAACTGGGCTTTCTTCCGGCCGACCTGGCCAGCTTGCCTTTGCCCACCGGCATGCGCGGTGCGCGTCGTTTATTTCTCGCGTTCACTGAGCGCCTGGATCACTATGCAAGCGATCGAGATTTTCCGGCAGTGAATGGCACGTCAACCCTTTCAGCGCATCTGCGCTTTGGTACGGTGTCCATCCGCCAACTGACCGGCTATGCGCAAAGCCAGTCGGGCCGGGGGGCTGCAACATGGTTGTCCGAACTGATCTGGCGCGACTTTTATCACATGATTCTTTGGCATCATCCGCATGTCGTCACGCAGGCGTTCAAGCCTGCAATGGAGACGCTGGTGTGGGATGACGCGCCTGATCTCTTAGCGGCATGGCAACAAGGAAAAACCGGATATCCGCTAGTGGATGCCGCGATGCGCCAACTCATGCACACAGGGTTTATGCACAACCGGCTACGCATGGTGACAGCTTCTTTTTTGACCAAAGACTTGGGGGTAGACTGGCGGCTGGGAGAAAGATGGTTCGCTGAAAAGCTGCTTGATTTTGATCTCGCCGCAAACAATGGCGGCTGGCAATGGGCAGCTTCCACGGGTTGTGATGCGCAGCCGTGGTTCCGTATTTTCAACCCCGTGACGCAATCTGAAAAATTTGATCCGCAGGGCCATTTTATTCGTCGTTATGTGCCAGAGATTCTATCGCTTCCGAATCAGTTCATTCATGCTCCATGGAAAATGAATGCGTCACAACAAGCAGCATGCGGCGTGTTACTAGGCCGCGATTATCCGTTGCCCGTGGTCGACCATGCCGTCGCCCGAGAACGTACTTTGCAGCGATTTTCTACCGTGAGGAAATAACGATGATCAATAAAAACTTGCACCAGTCCATGCACCCATCAAATATGGTCGATACAGTGCGCTTTATGTACCGACGTTTCTTTTCAGTGCGATGCCTTATGGTCGTCTGCCTTGGCGTTATCGGTGGACTGAGTTTTCTGCATGCGTTGCCTGCACATGCCGAGGTACCGGCCGTCGGCGCGATGGCACCAAGCTTTACGCTGCCCGATCAGCATGGCAAAATGTGGCGGCTCAAGGATCTGCGCGGCCAATGGGTAGTGCTCTACTTTTATCCTAAGGATGATACGCCGGGCTGCACGCAGGAAGCCTGCCAATTTCGAGATGATTTGCAGGCATTGACAGCACTCGGTGCGCAAATTGTTGGCGTGAGTGTGGATGATTCGGCATCCCACAAAAAATTTGCTGACAAATACCATCTGCCATTTCCCCTATTGGCAGATCAGGATGCGGCTGTCGCACGCAGTTATGGTGCGCTGTCTGACTTGCTGGTTGTCAAGTACGCCAAGCGTTACACGTTCCTGGTTGATCCGCAGGGCAAGATTGTCAAAGCCTATCTTCAGGTGGATACATCACGCCACTCAAAAGAGATCGTGGACGATTTAACGCGGCTGGTGCGCATAAAAAAATAACCTCCCACCTTTCGGTAGCGGGTTATCTCAGCCTGGCGGTTTACCTTTTTGTATGGCGACTTATTTTTTTAGATTGTCGCGAATTTCACGCAGCAGCACGATGTCTTCTGGTGTGACTGCGGGCGTTTCGGCAGGTGCTGGGCCTTTTAAGCGATTAACCATCTTGATCATTTGAAAAATGACAAAAGCGAGAATCAGGAAGTTGATCAAAATGGTCAAAAAATTGCCATAAGCTAACAACGAGGCGCCCGCTTTGGTCAGCGATTCATACGTTGCAGCGCCTTCGACCGCTTTCGCTGGGGGCGAGAGTTGTATGAACATCTCGGTGAAATTGACATTGCCAATGACTTTGCCGATCAATGGCATGATGATGTCTTTGACGAGTGAATCCACAATCTTGCCAAATGCGCCACCAATGATGACGCCGACAGCCAAATCCATGACGTTGCCCTTGATCGCGAAATCGCGAAACTCTTGCATCATGACCATGGTTTTCTCCTGAGTTAAAAATACCAATATGAAGGGAAGGTAATATTCCCGGCAGAAGTATAGGTGAGATGGCATACGAAGTTATTCTTAGATAAACGACGATTAGGAGAGAGCAATGAAGCCGAAGGTGCTTGTTACACGCAAATTTTTTCCTGAATTGGTCGTGCGGCTACAGGAGCATTTTGAGGTGGATGACCATGCCAGTAACGAAGCGCTTGACCCCGTTGAATTAAAAGCACGGCTGGCGGATAAGGCGGGTGTATTGCTGTCGGTGGCTGACCCACTAACCGCCGAGAGTATCGCTGCCGCGCCGCAATTACGTGCTGCGTGCAATGTGGGGGTGGGCTATAACAACATTGATGTTGCTGCGTGCACGCGGGCGGGCATCATGGTGACTAACACGCCGGACGTATTGACGGAAACAACAGCCGATCTCACCTGGGCATTGCTGATGGCGGTGTCAAGGCGGTTGCCGATGGCCGAACGCTGGTTGCGCGAAGGTCATTGGGGTGCGTGGCGTTATGACCTCTGGCTAGGTACGGATGTGCACCACGCCACCTTAGGTATTTTTGGCATGGGGCGGATTGGCCAAGCCTTGGCGCGTCGAGCGGCCGGGTTTGGTATGAAAACGATTTATCACAATCGCGCTCGCCTGCCTGCTGACATCGAGGCTCAACACAACGCCACGTGGGTGGATAAAGAAACACTCCTGCGCGAAGCAGATTTTGTTGTTCTGCTTTTACCCTATTCGCCCGTCGTGCAGCATTACATTGGGGCGGCTGAGTTGAGTTTGATGAAGCCGACAGCGCATCTCGTCAATGTGGCGCGCGGAGGGATTGTGGATGACGCGGCTTTAATTACGGCGTTACGCGAGCGCCGAATTTGTGGCGCAGGAGTCGATGTGTTTGAGGGGGAGCCGAAGTTCAACCCGGATTTTCTTGCACTGGATAATGTAGTTCTCACACCGCACATTGGCTCGGCGTCTTATCAGGCACGGATGGCAATGGGTATGCGTGCCGTGGATAATTTAATTGAGGCATTAACTGGTAAACGTCCGCGTGACTGTGTTAACTCCGAAGTGTTTGCGGCCGCATAAAAAAGGGCGCTCTAAGTAGAGCGCCCTAAAAGGCTTGCAAGATTAACCCTCTTGTCAGACGGCAAGAGGGTAATTGCTTTTAGTCGTGATAAGCCGCCTCGCCGTGCGAGGTAATATCCAGCCCTTCGCGCTCTTCATCTTCGGAAACACGCAGACCGACAATGATATCCGCGATTTTGAAGGCAATAAATGCCGCCACCGCTGTCCATACCACCGTGACGCCGACCGCTTTGGCCTGGATGATGAGCTGGTCAAGAATGGCGCCGTACCCCGGTTTCATCTCGAACCAGTTGTTGTAGAACCCGGGGCCACCCAGACGGGGCGAGTTGAAGATGCCGGTCATCAGCGCACCGAAGATACCACCTAAAGCGTGCACCCCGAAGACATCAAGCGCATCATCAACCCGCAACATTTTCTTCAGGCCGGTAACACCCCAGAAGCAAAGTGGGCCCACCAGAAGGCCGATCACGAAGGCGCCCGGGATACCTACGTTACCTGCAGCCGGTGTGATTGCCACAAGACCTGCAACCGCGCCGGAAGCTGCGCCCAGCATGGAGGGTTTGCCTTTGAAGAGCCATTCGGTAAACATCCAGGACAGCACCGCGCAGGCTGTGGCCAGATAGGTATTCATGAAAGCCAGCGCAGCAGAGCCATTGGCTTCCAGGGCAGAACCGGCGTTGAAACCGAACCAGCCAAACCACAGCAGCGAGGCGCCGATCATGGTCATCGTCAGGCTGTGCGGCGACAGAGCCTCCTTGCCGAAACCAATACGCTTGCCCAGAACGAAAGCGCCAACCAGACCGGCGACGCCTGCGTTGATATGCACCACCGTCCCGCCTGCGAAGTCGAGCGCGCCCCACTGCCAGAGCAAGCCAGCCTTGGCGTTGGTCGCGTCGACGACGTTCGCTGCGGTGTAAGCATCCGGGCCAGGCCAGAACCAGACCATATGAGCGATCGGTAGGTAGCTGATCGTGAACCAGATTACCGAGAAAATAAGGATCGCCGAAAATTTAACGCGCTCGACCAGTGAGCCAAAAATCAGGCAAACCGTGATGGCCGCAAATGTGGACTGAAAGGCAACGAATACCAGCTCGTACATCGGTGTGGCCTTGCTGAACGTGGCGCCCAGGGCAAATACGCCGGTCACAGCATCAAACGTGCCTTTGAGGAATAGTCGATCAAAGCCGCCGATAAATGGGCTGGTGGCGCCACTGCCCTCAGTAAACGCCAAGCTGTAGCCATATATGCACCACAGCACGGTAATCAGCGAGAACACCACGAACACTTGCATGAGCACCGAGAGCATGTTCTTGGTGCGCACCAGGCCGCCATAGAACAAAGCCAGCGCGGGTACAGACATCAACAGCACGAGCGCTGTCGACATCAGCATCCAGGCTGTATCGCCTTTATTGGGAGACGGTGCCGGTGCTGGAGCAGCTTCAGCAGGGGCAGGTGCTGCAACTGCTGCGATGGCAGGTGCTGCCGCAGGTGCCACGGCAGTGGCGGTATCAACAGCAGGTGCCGTCGCGGTAGTAGCTGCGGTAGCTTCGGCGGGCTTGTCGTCTGCCCATGCCAGGTTGCCAGCACCAATAGCGCAGGTTGCCAGCAAAACAGCGAGTAGTTTTTTCATAATAGTATTCCCCTTAAAGGGCAGCCTCACCGGTTTCACCGGTGCGGATGCGGATGACTTGTTCCAGGCTGTAGACGAAAATCTTGCCATCGCCAATTTTCCCTGTCCGGGCAGACTTTTCGAGTGCCTCGACCACTTGATCAACCATCTCGTCGCCTACGGCGGCTTCCACTTTGACCTTGGGTAGAAAATCGACGACATATTCCGCGCCGCGATACAGCTCGGTATGCCCCTTTTGCCTGCCAAAGCCTTTGACTTCAGTGACGGTGATGCCTTGCACACCCACAGTGGCCAAGGCTTCACGCACTTCATCAAGTTTGAATGGCTTGATGATGGCGGTGATTAGTTTCATGGTTGTGTCCTTTTGATGTGAGTTGAAATACTCTCTGCCGACACCGATCAAGGTTCCAGCGGGGAGTCGAAACTAGTTTCAGAATACGCGACCGACTGAGAGAATGACGCGGCTGCTACCCGGATCGGAAAGGGTATCTCTATTTGCGAACGAGAACGTCGGCTTGTAGAACGAGCTATCCTTGTAGTTGGCTTTAACATAGGCCAAAGAGCCAACCCATCCGGCGTTGAACGCCTTGGTAACTCCAACCAGATAGTCGCTGTAGCTTGGATCAAGTCCACCCAGTGTTTTGGTATTCACGTCGGTGTGCGCGGCATGAAAGTTGACGGTATACGTTGGCATGAACTCATAAGCGAGGTTGAATTCGAGATAGCTGGTGCCTTTGGAATCATCAGTAAATCCAGTATTCTTGGTGAGACCGAACCAGTCCGTGAGGAAGTAGGAATACTTGACGCTCATGAACTTGTAGGACGCACCAATGTTCGCTTCGAACGAATTAAATTTCTCGCTGGCAAAGGGCACCGCAGCCTTGTTGAAATCGGCGCCTGGGTAGTAATAGCCGTGACCGCCGGCAGTCCAGCCCCAATCGTCATTGATTTTTCCGTTGTAGCCGCCATAGTAATCAAACTCCAGTCCAGAACCGCCAGGATACTGGTTGTTGCTAACATTGGAGCCCCACAGACCGGCATACCAGCCGCTGCTATGAGCGACATCAACGCCACCCTGAATAGCGGGTTTGTGCCATGTTTGGGTAATACCACGGAAGTAATAGTCGCTGACACCATACACATTTGTGGTGACAGTCCACGGCGAGGCTGGTGCGGCTGGCTCATCGGCCATGACCAGGGTAGGGAGTGCAAAGGCTCCGGCGACTGCAAAGGCGAGTAGGGATTTACGCATCTTAATTCTCCTGAAGGGTTAAAAAAACACTCTCGGATATGCGAAGACCATGCCAGTTTTAAAAAATCTTATAGAATCAATAGATAATAAAGATTTTCCGGGGATAAGCAAAATTTCACGCACCGTAACAGGCGTGCATTACAAGTTTTTGCACCGTGTTGGTGCGTTTGATTCGAGAGGCTGATCATAAGCCATATGGCTCAATGGCACCATCACGTCATTGCCATGCCTTATGGATCAGCAGCAAACCCTGATAGACTAATCCCATTGCTCGGAAGAAACTATTATGCTCAACTCCAAACTGCTCGATGAAGTGTCCACTCGCGTTAGCGCTTTGCTGGCCGCTAGTCCGATAAGTGATGTCGAAAAGAATCTGCGCGCCCTGCTCGTCAGTTTTTTTGCCAAACTTGATCTGGTCACGCGTGAAGAGTTCGACGTGCAGCGTGAAGTGCTTACCCGCACGTCCGAAAAGCTTGCCGCACTTGAGAAGCGTGTCGCTGAGCTTGAAGCGGCGCGTGCTGGTGAACAGAAATAATTTAGCCTGATTTGGTCTAATGGCGCTAGCAGTTCTTCGTTCGCGAGCGTTAGCGGGGTTATCGGCGCCGGAAGTCACCGTCGAAGTGCATTTGACGGGCGGGCTGCCCGCTTTCACCCTCGTTGGTTTGCCCGATACAGAAGTCAAAGAAGCGCGCGATCGGGTGCGCGCGGCCATTCAAAATTGCGGGTTTGAGTTTCCCCAGCGGCGCATCACGGTGAACCTTGCCCCGGCCGACCTACCCAAAGAATCCGGCCGATTTGATTTACCCATTGCCTTAGGGGTCTTGATTGCGTCCGGACAGCTCAAAGCGCCCACCCTTGATGACTACGAATTTGCAGGTGAGCTGGCGCTCTCTGGCGAGTTGCGCGCTATTCGCGGCGCTTTGGCGATGTGCGCCACCATGCAGCGCGATGCAACCGCACGACGCGCTTTCATCTTGCCAACAGATAGTGCACCAGAGGCCGCATTGATCGCGGATATGACCATTCTGCCCGCAAAAAATCTGCTCCAGGTGTGCGCGCATCTCTCCGGACGGGAAACGATCGCCTCCCGCGCTGTATCACCAGCGCCGACTTTTGCGCATTATCCCGATCTCGCCGAGGTCAAGGGCCAGGCGCCGGCCAAGCGCGCACTCGAAGTGGCGGCTGCAGGCGGACACAGCCTGCTCATGAGTGGCCCGCCCGGCGCAGGTAAATCCATGCTGGCGCAACGCTTGCCGGGTTTGCTGCCGCCCATGACGGACGACGAAGCACTGGCTGCGGCCGCCGTGCATTCTTTGGCAGGACTCTTCAAACTCGAACACTGGGGACAGCGCGCCTTTCGTGCGCCGCATCATTCCGCCTCAACGGCCGCGTTGGTCGGTGGTGGCAGTGTGCCGCGCCCGGGCGAGATTTCGCTGGCACATAACGGCACGTTGTTTCTTGATGAACTGCCCGAGTTTCAGCGCGGCGTGCTCGAAGCCCTGCGCGAGCCGCTGGAAACCGGGCATATCCATATTGCACGCGCTGCGCGGCGGGCTGAGTTTCCCGCACGCTTTCAGCTTATTGCGGCAATGAACCCATGCCCTTGCGGTTACTTGGGGCATCCTTCCGGAAAATGCCGTTGCACGCCAGATCAAGTGGCACGCTATCGCGGCAAACTCTCCGGGCCGTTGCTGGATCGGATTGATCTGATGGTGGACGTGCCGGCCATTTCGGAGGCGGAATTATCCTCGCGAGCCGCCGGTGAAACCTCCGCGATTGTACGCGCACGGGTGATGGATGCGCGGGATTGGCAATTGCAGCGCCAGGGCAAGCCGAATGCGCAACTTACCCCCGACGAGATTGCCAAGTTTGCTACGCCGGATGTCGCCGGGGCAAAGCTGCTTGCCCAGGCCATGGCGCAGCTTTCATTGTCAGCGCGCGGCTATCACCGCATCCTCAAGGTAGCGCGCAGCATTGCGGATCTTGCGTCAGCACCAGCGATTAACGCAGCTCACATTGCCGAAGCCATCCACTATCGGCGCGGGTTGAGCGGCTAGGTGTCGGCGGCTAGTTATTAGTGGCGAATCGACTCGCTCACGACGCCACCTATAATGTTCGATCTTGCATGCAATCCAAATCGATTTTTACAAAAAAGGGAGAAGAAACGATGGTGCAGCACGGTAAAAGAGCGGTAGTTTTTTCTATTCTGGCGGGTTTATCTGGCGCAGCCGCGGCGCAATCGGCGGTCACATTGTATGGCGTGGCGGATGCCACGTTTGATGTGATCCATGTCACCGATGGCAAAACGACGGCTAACAACCCCAGCTTCAACCGCGTTTCCAGCAATGGCTCGCGCCTCGGTTTCAAGGGCGCTGAAAACCTGGGCAATGGCCTGACGGCGATATTTCAATTCGAGTCCAATGCAAATTTCGATAAAGGCGGGGCACTGGATACCAACCGCGATAATTTCGTGGGGATTGCGAGCCCCTGGGGTGTGTTCGTTCTGGGCAACGCGACCGGCCCCACCCGGGCACTGGCCGAAGCCGTGGATGTGAATGTGGATAGCGATGGTATTGCGAGCAATCGTGCCATTGTGGGTAAATTGGGCGGGGTCTTTGATGATGGCAAGATCAGGACAGGTACGCGTTCAGGTCCGTCGATGTGGGATGTTCGCTTCAAAAACGGGATCGGCTATATGTCACCGGTTTTTAGCGGCTTGCAAGTCATTCTGTCCTGGCAAACGCCGGAAGATAAAACGGAAACTCCGGGTATGCGGTTTCGGCCGATCGCTTTTGATTCCGGGGTGAAATATGTTAACGGTCGCTGGTTGGCAGGTGTCGGCTATGGCAAACTCTCCGAACGCAATGAGACCGGTTTCCCCGGTTTGGGCCCCGGTGGATTGGCCGGCTTGGGGATGGATGAAAAGCTGGATGAATTACGCGTTGCAGGCAAGTATGAGGGCGATCAGTTCAGTGTGCGCGGGCTTTTTGGCCAGGCAACAGCCAAAGGCAGCCTGGGGAAAATCAAGCAAAATACCTGGGGTGTTGGCGCAACGTATCAGGTGATGGCAAACGGCAAATTGACGAGCCAGTATTATCGCGCCAGGGATATTTCCGGCAGTGCGGTAGGTGCTGCGACATCACCTTACTTGTCGGGTGAGGATACCGGCGCGAAGTTTTATTCTGTTGGCTTCGAGTATTCGTTATCCAAACGTACGCTACTCAAGGCGCACTATGCGGCTTTGCGCAATGATGCAAAAACAGGGACGAATACCAGCGGTCGTGGCGGTTATGATTTTGGCAACGGGTATGCCAGTGAAAATTCCGGGGTGACGATCGGAGATGATGTCAAGTTATCCGGCTTTCAGTTTGGCATCAGACATACTTTCTGAGACTATTCTAACAACGGTTGTCCACAAAAAAACCGCGCCTGACGCTTGTCAGGCGCGGTTTTTTCATGCGCTTTTTTATGCTATCGATGCTTATTTTTGGTCTGTTTGACGTCCTGACAACCGACGGTTGTGTTGGTTTTGTAAGCAGCCAGTGGTGGCGGGCAAACCAGATCCGCCTCAGGGGCAACGGCGCCCTTGCCGGCTTTGCAGCGGTAAGCCCCGGTGCGGCTTGGCTTACCCGTCATTTTGTAGTCGGGTGGGCAGCTGGGTGCAACAGCGGCGGCGGTTGGCGCAACGGCTTTTGCGGCGCCTTGGACAACTACAGTGGCCGTGGCTTCACCAGCACAACGGAAATGCGTGGTAATTTTTTTGCCTTCGGCTTTCACGACATAAGTGCCGGGATGGGCATACGTCTTGGTGAGCGTGACTGGAAATTTTGATTCGGAGCCATTGATTTTTATTTTATCGCTCGTGCCATCGCCAAACTCAACCGCTAAGCCGCAGAGGCTGGGTGCATCGCCTTCCGCTGCAATGGTGATTTTGACGGCCTGTCCGGCTTGAGCGGGGTTCGGTTCGACAGTTACTGAGCCTATGCCGCCACTTTCAGCCAATGCAAGATTGGCGGTAAGGCTCAAGGCAAGTGAAACAGAGAGTGTAAGCAGGGTAAACTTGGCTTTCATAGAATGACTCCTCGTTGTTTGGCTTGCTAGGTTAGCTTGTTTTTCTGTATAGGTGAACCGGATGAAAATAATACGGTTGGCGGGCATCGTTGTCAGCATTGGATTGCTTTTGTTGGCAATTTTTTCGGGCGTGCTCTACGCCATGTTCGATAGCGAAAAAATCAAGGCTGAACTCGCCCGTGCGGTCTTTGTAAAGACACAGCGCCAGCTCACAATGACTGGTCCGCTGCAACTCTCGTTATGGCCCAATGTCGGCGTAAAGCTCGGACACACCACGCTGTCTGAACCGGCAAGCTCACGCGAATTTCTCACGCTTGATTCAGCGCGTATCGCGGTGGCTGTTATGCCTTTGTTAGCAAAACAAGTGGTAGTCAATCGCTTGGAAGCCGATGGGTTAACCGCCACGCTGATCAAAAGAAAAGATGGCACCTTGAATACAGCCGATCTCAGCAGCGATAAGACAGAAGACAAGAAAGAAAAAGTCGGCGCTGGTGAGACGGCAACGCAGTTTGATGTCGCGGGAATTACGCTGACCAATGCACATGTGGTGTGGCGCGATGAACAAGCAGGAAGCACGACTACGCTGGCCAAACTGAACATTGCCACCGGCCATGTGTTAGCGGATAGTCAGCATCAAACATTGGCAGTCGATGCGGTTGCCTTAAAGGATGTGCAGATCAATCGGCGCGATGAAACTACAGGCAGCACGATGGCGCTGGTCGGGCTGTCGTTTTCTGCCGATCATGTTGCAGCAAGCAGCGAATTAAAAACGCTGGTGGTGGATTCGCTTGCCCTGAAAAATAAACAATTTAGCCAGCGTGATGGAAAAACGGGTGAGACGACGCGCCTGGATGACCTCAGTTTTTCAGCGGCCCATGTCGCTGCCGATAGTGGCCGGCAAACCCTGGCAGTGGACGATGTCGCGCTGGCCACGCGGGGCAAGCGAGGCAGTAATGTGTTTGATATCGATTTGGCTGCGCCACAACTCACTTTGACGCCAGGCAAGGTGACCGGCAAGACCATCAGCCTGAACGCCAAATTCAATGGGGGTGGGCGCCAAACCACCGCGAAGATTGCGCTATCCGGCGTGGAAGGCACCCTGAGCGATGTCAAGGTTACCCGCATGGTGCTCGATGCCGATTCAAACAGCGGTACAACGGCACTCAAGATTCATCTGGCATCGCCCCTGAGCGCTAATCTCACAACGCAAACCGTCACGCTGCAAAAAATTGCAGGTACGGTGGACATGAAAAATCCTGTCCTGCCCATGAAGCAGGTGAGCTTGCCGCTCAATGGCAGCGCTCAGGTGGATGTGAAAAAGCAAAGAGCGGCGGTTAAGCTGGCCACTCAGTTTGACGAATCGAAGGTTTTTCTCGACGCACGGATTGATCATTTTTCACCACCCGCTTCGGGTTTCGATCTCACCATCGATCGCTTGAATGTGGATAAATACTTTCCGCCAAAACCTGCTGTGGCAACCTCTTCCGCAGGCGCGGCAGATCAAGCAAGTGCGAGTGCTGATTCCCCGTTGGATTTTTCAGCCCTGCACGGCCTGAACCTGCATGGGGCTGTGCGCATCGGTTCGCTGCAAGTAAAAAATCTCAAGTTTGCCCAGCTTAACGCAACACTCAAAGCAGCCAATGGCCGGTTGGATATCTCGCCACTCTCGGCCAATCTTTATGAAGGCTCGATGAACGGTAGCTTGACTGTGAATGCGCAAGGCAATGGCGTGGCGGTGAGGCAAAAATTGGTGGGTGTGAGTATTAATCCGCTCTTGAAAGATTTGGCTGATAAAGATTTGATTGCAGGAAAAGGCACCGTGACGGTAGATGCCACAGGCCAGGGCGCGACCGTGCTCGCGCTGAAAAAATCGTTGGCGGGTTCCGCTTCATTGATCTTGCGGGATGGCGCCATCAAAGGCATCAATCTGGCGCAGAGCCTGCGCGATATTAAAGCCACGCTGGGGGCCAAGCAGGAGGTGACCCAGGTTTCCCGAGGGGTGGATAAAACCGATTTTTCGGAACTCGCCGCCTCTTTTCGCATCGCCGGTGGGGTTGCACATAACGATGATTTAGCCATGAAGTCCCCCTTTTTGCGGCTCTCGGGTGCGGGCGATATTGATATAGGTAATAATCGGATTAACTATCTGGCCAAAGCTCGCGTGGTGAATACGAGTGCAGGCCAGGATGGCAAGGAGGTCGATCAAGTCAAGGGGGTGACAGTGCCTGTTCGCGTCACTGGCCCGCTGGATAAAATCACGTGGAAGATTGAGTTTGCCAATGCGATAGGTGATTTGCTCAAAGAAAAAACTCAGGTGCGTATCGACGAAAAGAAACAGCAACTACAGCAAAAAGTCGACGAGAAGAAACAGGAAATCCGACAGAAAGCCACCGATCAATTGAAAGATAAGCTAAAAGGACTTTTTGGCCGATGAATAGCGAACAGAACATGGAAAAAATTTTTGCGGCCAATCGCCACTGGGCTGAGCGTGTACGTGCGGAGGACCCCGCTTTCTTCGACAAGCTCGCCCACTTGCAAGCCCCGGAGTATTTATGGATCGGCTGCTCGGACTCACGGGTGCCGGCCAATGAAATCACTGGCCTGTTACCGGGCGAAGTGTTCGTCCACCGCAATATCGCCAATGTGGTGGTGCATACCGATTTGAACTGCCTCTCGGTTATTCAGTTTGCGATTGATGTGCTCCGTGTGCGGCACATCATGGTGGTGGGGCATTATGGGTGCGGCGGGGTGCGCGCCGCGCTGGATAATGCACGGGTCGGGTTGGCCGACAACTGGTTGCGCCATATTCAGGATGTGCGCGATAAACACCAGAATTTACTGGCCGGCATTTCGGACGAGCATCAGCGCTGGGCCTGCCTGTGCGAGCTGAATGTGCTGGAGCAAGCCATCAATGTCGCCCGCACGACGCTGGTGCGCGATAGCTGGGCGCGCGATCAGGCACTGACGGTGCATGGCTGGATTTACGGCCTGACCGATGGCCTGCTGCGCGACACCGGTTTTATTGTCTCGGCTAATGATGAGGTGGATCTGCTGGCCGCGCAATCGTTAGCAGCGCTGCAGCGCAACTATGCGCCGCATGGCTGATTGCTGATACGGTGGCAGTAATACGGCGGCGAGTTTATTGAGCAGGCGGTGTCCCCTGTGGTTGATATTCCGCCACCCACGTTGCCAGGTCTTGCTTGACTTCTTGCTCATTGCGTGAAGTGGCGTTAAGCCAGGCCTCGAGTGCCGTCAGCCAAGTGGATTCAGGCGCGTCTGAGGCTTTTGCAATACGCAGTTTGGGGTGTGGTGTTGGCAGTGTTGATTCGTTGTCTGCCAGCAGTTCTTCAAAAAGCTTGTCGCCCGGCCGCAGACCAGTAAATTCAATTTTTATCGCGTGCTCATCAAGGCCAGACAACCGAATCATGTCGCGCGCCAGATCAACAATTTTTACCGGCTCGCCCATGTCCAGGACAAAAATTTTGCCACCTTCACTATCGCGGTGAGCGAACAGCCCGGCCTGCAATACCAGTTGTACGGCTTCGGGGATCAACATGAAATAACGGATGATCTCCGGATGCGTCACCGTCACCGGCCCGCCGCGCGCGATTTGCTCTCGAAACAGCGGAATCACGCTGCCGGAAGACCCCAGGACATTGCCAAAACGAACCGCCACAAAACGCGTCTGTGATTGCTTTTGCAGCGCCTGGCATACGGCTTCTGCGAGCCGTTTGCTGGCACCCATGACATTGGTCGGGTTTACCGCCTTATCGGTTGAAATCAGCACGAACTCGCTGGCACCACAGGCCATGGCAGCGCGCGCGGCGTTCAATGTGCCCAGCACATTGTTGCGCATGGCTTGCCAGGCATTGGCCGCTTCCATCAGTGGTACATGTTTGTAGGCTGCGGCATGGAACACCACATGCGGCCGGTGTTCGGCGAAAATTTCAGCCAGTCGTGCGGCGTCTTTGACATCGCCGATCACGTAACGTGCCGCGTGCTTTACGGTGGCGAACTGCGGGCCGGAAAATTCTTGTTCCATCTGATAGAGCGATAATTCGGATTGATCGAGCAACACCAATCGCTGGGGCGAGAAGCGTGCGATCTGGCGGCACAGCTCGGCACCGATGGAGCCGCCCGCGCCGGTGACCAGTACGGTCTTTTGGTGGAGTAAATCACGCAGGCCTGCTTCATCCAGCGCAATAGGCTCGCGGCCAAGCAGGTCTTCTAACGCGACGCGACGCAGTTGCGAAATGATCAGTTTGCCGGAAAGGAGATCATCCATGGTGGGCACAGTGAGCACTATCAGCCCGGCGGCTGCGGCGAGTTCTGCAGCGCGTCGGCGTACGTTTGCCGCGGCTTGTGGCATGGCAATAACCACATTTTTGACACCTTGTGCTGCTGCGGTTGCGGCAATATCTGACAGCTGCCCAAGTACGGGTGCTTCGTTAATCTGGCGGCCGATCTTGCTGCTATCGTCGTCCAGAAAACCGACCACACGCCAGGTGCGGTTGCCATGCAGAGCGCGCAGCAGGTCTGCCCCAGCCGAGCCTGCGCCCAGCACTAACAAAGGTTCGCGGCCGAGTTCGCTCACGCTGAGTAGATGCCCGTCTTTCCAGGAACGATAAGCAAAGCGTGCACCGCCCATGACAAGCACCAGCAGCAACGGATGCAGAATCAGGACCGAGCGTGGCACATCCATCAGACGCTGCACCATGAACAACAGCGGCGGTACGACCAATGCCGCTAATCCCACTGCCAGCAAAATGCGCTTCAAATCAGGCAGGCTGGCAAAACGCCACATGCCGCGATACAGCCCGAAGCGATAAAAGGCGGCCGCATGCACGATCAGCACCCAAGGCAGCGTGATAGCGATGACGTACGGAAAATTTTGCGGCAACGAAAAGTTATAGCGGAGTGAATAAGCCATTCCCCACGCCAATATGACAGCGATGAGGTCGAACAGAATCACTAGCGTGATGCGCAAACCCATGCGGTTTTTCTGGCGCAAGGCGGCACGTAGGTTCACGTCAGCAGCCTTTTGGTTGCGCTGTGAAAAAAGTCATTGTCATCATGAGTGGGTGCCGGGCGGCCGGGTTGGGTGGGTTAGGTCTGGGGGCTGGCGCTGCAAGGCTGCCATTTTGGCGTACTTGACAAAGCTGGTGCCACAGCCGATCAGGATGTGCGTCAAGCCAGGCAAACCGTCGAGAAACCCGCGCCGGAAAAAATAAAATTTGATGAATCGCACCAGGGGCGAGAGCAGTAAGTGCGCGGCATGGGCACGCTTGCCTTGCGCTCGTGCCGCGTTGGCGGCCAGGGTGCTGTAGTGGTTTTGTTTATCCAGATAGTTTGCCAGCGATTCTGCCGAATCGTGCAACAGGTCGCCGGCCAGGGTACCCACCGCGCCGGTGGCACACACTTTTTCGTGCACTACGTCGGCAGACCACTGCGCATGGTGCCGGTTAAAGAAACGCAAACTCCAATCGGGGTAGCCTTCGCCATGACGTAAATAATGACCCATGAAGCGGTTGCAACGGGCAAAGCGATAGGCATAAAAAGTTCCCGGAGGCGACCTGAAGGTAGTGCAAGGCAAGCACCGCACTGGCGTTGGTGATACGGCGGGTGTAGCAATCGTTTTGTCATTAAGTACAGCCTGCAGGCTTTGACGTAAGTGATCACTGACGCGCTCATCGGCATCAATGCAAAGCACCCAATCGTGCGCTGCTTCTCCAACGGCAAACTGTTTTTGCGGCCCGAATCCTCGCCAGTGCGAGTGAATGACCCGCGCGCCGTATTTGAGCGCGATGGCAGCCGTGTCATCCGTACTGCCCGAATCGACGACCAGAATCTCATCGCAAAAGGCAACGCTGGCAAGACAAGCCGGCAGCGTGTGCGCGGCATTTTTGGTTACCAGAACAGCCGATACAGGGGTTTTTATCATGCTAAAAAACGTGTGGGCAGTGAATCGCTATGGCTATATAGACAGAGATAGCGGCTGAATTTAGCACGCCAGAGACGTTTCTGGCGTAATGATGCCGCCACGTATAATCAGCGGCGATATGCGCATTCTCCTTGTTAAAACCTCATCCCTCGGGGATATTATTCACAGCCTGCCCGTGATATCGGATGTGCGCAAAGCCTTTCCGCGAGCACAGATTGACTGGCTGGTAGAAGAAAGCTTTGCGGATATTCCTCTGTTGCATCCGGGTGTACGAGCGGTTATTCCTGTCGCGTTACGGCGCTGGCGAAAGTCTTTACTCAAGGCGAGCACATGGCATGAAATGCGCCAGTTTTATGCTGCGTTACGCCGTGAAAATTACGACACGGTCATCGATACCCAGGGATTGCTCAAAAGCGCACTGCTGGCGCGTCTGGCGTGTGGAGGACGCGCCGGTTTTTCGGTCGCTTCAGCGCGCGAGCCCATCGCCGCATTGTTTTATAACAAGACGGTTACGGTAGACAATAAGCTGCATGCGGTGGCGCGCAGCCGATGGCTTGCTGCTGCTGCGCTGGGTTATACCGTGGCAGAGCCTTTGATGGCACCTGACTATGGGTTGCTCCTGCCGTCACCCGCGCCATCCCCGCCTGTGGCAAGTAATACGGTACTGCTGCTAACGGTCACCTCGCGCGCGGATAAATTGTGGCCAGAGCCTCACTGGCAGGCGCTGGGGAGTGCCTTGGCTGCGCGGGGGCTCATATGTTTGTTACCCAGTGGCAATCGTGCTGAACGCGCGCGTGCCATCCGCTTGGCACAAGTGATTCCGGGCGCAATTGCCCTGCCACCCTTATCCTTGCGTGACCTGGCCAGCTACTGTGCCGCCGCGCGATTAGTTGTGGGTGTGGATACCGGGCTGGTGCATTTAGCGGCTGCCGTGGGCCGTCCCACGCTGGCTTTGTTTTGCGCCTCTGACCCCGCATCGACGGGGGTTTTGGCGGGGCCCTTGGCCATCAATCTGGGGATGCAAGGTGCGCCCCCTGCCGTCGCTGAGGTGTTGGCTGCAGCGCAGCCGTGGCTATGACCATGCGGCGTTTTATGTATACCTTGGCGGTGCTGGCTTTGCTTCCGTGGGCGGCCATTCATTTGTTATGGCGTGCCAGAAAGCAGAAGGAGTATTTATATCACTGGGGCGAGCGCTGGGGTTTTTTTCCACGAGCGGAGCCTTTGCTATCAGGTCACCGACGGCCACCCACGCTGTGGCTGCACGCCGTCTCGGTGGGTGAAACACGTGCCGCGCAGCCGTTGGTCGCTGCCTTGCGTGACCGCTATCCTGACCATCGTATTCTGTTTACTCACATGACACCCACTGGACGCGCGACCTCTGCAGCCTTGTTCGGTAACACGGTGGAGCGCATTTATCTGCCCTACGATACGCCCTGGGCGATGCGGCGTTTTTTGCGCCATTACCAACCCCGGATCGGCCTGATTATGGAAACCGAGTTATGGCCGAATCTGCTCGCCGAATGCCGTGCCGCAGGCGTGCCGGTGTGTTTGCTTAACGCACGGTTGTCGGCGCGCTCGGCGCGGCGTTATGCCCGCTGGCCGAATCTCACGCGGCAAGCGCTGCAATCGCTCAGTGCGATTGGTGCGCAGTCATTGGATGATGCCGTACGCTTGACAAAGCTCGGTGCGGCAGAGATTACTGTCACGGGAAATCTTAAGTTTGATCTGGATGCACCGCCTGAGCAACTGGCACTGAGCCATGTGTTTCGTGCCCGTATGGGTACGCGCCCTGTGTGGTTGGCAGCCAGCACCCGTGAGGGCGAAGAAGCGCTGATTCTCGATGCATGGCATTCAGCAATGAATTCGAAAAAAGTCGGCTCTGATGAAGCAACTGATGAGACAACTGCACAGCAAGAAGGGGCAGGACAGAACCCTGCCCGCTTCGCTGTGGATGCGCTACAAGGCGGTCGAGCAAAAAACGCTCTGATAAAGCCCCGGCGCAGCAGGACGGTCGAGCAAAGTACGCTCTCCTCGTCGCTGCGGATCCTCGCCGTAGCGGATGGTGATACGGTGATGGGGGCTACCCCGCTACTGGTGATCGTGCCGCGACATCCGCAGCGTTTTGATGATGTGGCAAAGCTCGTGACTGAGCGTGGTTTATGCTTGCAGCGGCGTAGCGAAGATAACGCGATTGCACTGACAACCCACGTGCTGTTGGGCGACAGCATGGGTGAAATGTTTGCGTGGTATGCCGCGGCGGACTTGGCGTTTATCGGCGGCAGTTTGAAGGACTACGGCAGCCAGAATTTGATCGAAGCGTGCGTCGTTGGCACCCCGGTATTGATCGGCCCATCCACCTATAATTTTGCCGAGGCTGCCCGTGCAGCACTGACCTGTGGTGCTGCGCGGGCGATTAGTGATGCCGATGATCTGGTGCGTCAGGTAGGCGAGTTGCTTGCTGACGCGGGGCAACCTGGGCAACCCACGCAACACCAGCGTATGAGCGAGGCGGGCCGTGAATTCGCACGGCGGCATCGTGGTGCCACGGCGCGCAGCCTGACGTTGATTAGTGAAGTAATGCGTTAATCGCCTGCACATCCTGCTCGGTCAGGTTGCCTGCCGCAGACTTCAAGCGCAGCAAGGCAAGTAAAGTATCCAGCCGCGCTTTGGAAAGGCTTTGCTGCGTGGCGTACAGCTGGCTTTGTGCGTTTAACACATCAATATTAATGCGCACTCCCACGTCATATCCCAGCTTGTTTGAATCCAGCGACGATTGCGATGAAACCAGCGCGGCTTCGAACGCCTTAACTTGCGACAGCCCGGCGTTTACGCCGAGGTAGGATTGCCGTGCCTCCAACGCCGCTTGCCGGCGCGCGTTTTCCAGATCGGCCGCCGCCTTTTCTTTCAGTGCGACAGCCTCGCGATCTTTTGATGCGATAGCGCCCCCGGAGAAAACAGGAATCGAGAGCTGCAAGCCAATGCTGTTGCTATGACTGTCACTGCCACCGAAAATCGGGCTGTTACCCAGTGCGCTCCTGTTGCGGCTGGCCACCAGGTCGAGCGTAGGGTAATGTCCGGCGCGCTGCTTTTCAATTTCGCGCGTGGCAATCTCAAACGCCGCCTGCGCCGTATGAACACCAGGGTTGGCTGTCTCCGCCATGGTTACCCACGCGTTAATGTCGTTCGGTTGCGGGCTAATCAAGGCCGCGCCCGGGCGAAGATTTTGCAATGTGCCCGTTTCTTTACCGATGACGGTGCGCAATGTTTCCTGTTTGACAGCCAGATCATTTTGCGCAGCGATTTCCTGAGCGATGATCAAGTCATAGCGCGATTGCGCTTCGTTGGTGTCGGTGATGGTCGTGGTGCCTACTTCAAACGAGCGTTTAGCTGATTCAAGTTGTTCGGCAATCGCCGTTTTTTGGGTTTGCACAGTAGCGAGTGCATCCTGGGCGAGCAGCACATCAAAATAAGCCTGTGCGACACGCAAGATCAAGTCTTGGCGCGCTTGGGCAAATTGTGCTTCAGCCAGAGACACGGCCAGCTCTGCCTGGTTATAGGCAACCCAGTTTTGCCAGCGAAACAATGGCTGCGAGAGGTTGGCTGTCCAGCCATTGCTGTTGTACTGAAGGGTGTTTTCAGTGCCTGTGGCACGCGGGGTGCGGTGGTCGTCATTCCAGGCGGTGTTGGCTGTTAAACCGATACTGGGCAGCAGACCTGCGCGTCCTTGCGGCAGCTTTTCGCGTCCCGCATCCAGCGCCGCGCGCGCAGCAGCAAACTGTGCGTCATAAGCTACGGCATCGTGATAGGCCGATAGCAGATCAGCAGCCCCGGCCCCGCCGGTAAATAAATAGCTGATGAGCCACAGGGAATGTATTTTTTTCATGAGGTGCTCCGTAAAGTCGGTGTTATTTGACAAAATGCAGCGGCTAAGAGCATGCGAGAAAAATGTGAGCCTGCCCGTAAAAGATCGATGCGCCGTCAATAAGTCGTCAATAAGTCGGCATAGCAGGGTCAGCGTCGTGCGCCCAGGCTGCAATGCCACCTTGCAAATTGGTGATGGCGCTAAACCCCGCGTTTTCAAGAAACAGTCCGGATTGAAAGCTGCGTGCGCCGTGGTGACAAATCATGACAATATCTGCCGTGTGATCAAGTTCTGGATAACGCGCAGGCAGAGTGCTCATCGGTATGGAGATCGCATGGGGGATATGGCAGGTGGCAAATTCCCACGGCTCGCGCACATCCAGTAATACGGGCGGTGTGCGTGTGCTATCGCTTAACCATTCTTGCAATTGCGTGGCGGTTATCTGATGCATTGTCTCTCCAGTCGGGCTATCCGATGGGTTGCCGCAAGCTCGTGCAAACTTTAATCAGCACGAGTGATGGGGTGGCAGAAGGGTGTGGCAAAAGTATCGTTTTAGAAAACGAAACGCGGCGCTGGTTCTGCACCGCGCAGAAAATCGGCGTCGGTTTCAAACAGGGCAACACGCTCAAAATGATGCTCAATGCGATGTATCAGGGTGGCTTCCATCGCGGGACGTGTGCCTGTTACCGCAAACAGACGGCCGCCAGGCGTTAATTGATCGAGCAAAGTTTGCGGCACCTCAGCAACCGCACCGGATACCATGATGACGTGAAACGGGGCCTGCGTCGGTAGCCCGGCTAAGCCATCCCCCGTCACAACCTGGACATTGCGCACCCGGGCGTGTTCCAGATTAACGCGTGCTGAATCAGCCAACGCTGGATCAATTTCATAGGACAACACGTGGGCCGCATGCGCACCGAGCAACGCAGCCATATAGCCTGAGCCAGTGCCGATCTCGAGTACTCTCTCGTGACGGCGCATGGCTAATGCTTGCAAGGCGCGGGCTTCCAGCTCGGGCGTAAACATGTGAGCGCCATTGCCCAAGGGAATCGCAGCGGCGGCAAACGCCAGATGGCGATAAGCCGGCGGCACAAATTCTTCCCGTTTTATTTCGGAGAACAATGTCAGCACATTAGCTGCCAGCACTCGTGCAGGGCGCAGTTGCTGTTCAATCATGTTAAAGCGGGCTTGTTTAGTATCCATCATCTGATTTTATCGTATCGGGGGCCGTGAGACTGCTGGTTTGATCCAGGGGTTCTTGCTGTAGTGGTGCGGTGGGCTTGCGCACTTTGAATGTGGCGGCGTAGAGCGCTGGCAAGAATAGACAGGTAAGGAAAGTGGCAATGAGCAGCCCGCCCATGATGGCAATGGCCATCGGTCCCCAGAAATCTTGAAATGCCAGCGGAATCATCGCCAGAACTGCCGCTGCGCCGGTGAGCATGATGGGCCGCAAACGGCGCACGGTGGAATCCACGATGGCCTCCCACGGGGCTTTACCGGCATCTTCATCTTGCCTGATCTGATCGACGAGAATCACGGCATTGCGCATGATCATGCCCATGAGTGCAATCACGCCGGTTGTGGCGACAAAACCAAATGGTGCTCGAGAGATAATCAACCCCATGGCCACACCGATCATGCCCAATGGCGCCATGGCAATCACCATGAAGCTGCGGCTAATACTGTTCAGCTGCACCATCAAAAGCGTGAACACAACCACCAGCATCAATGGAACCCCCGCCGCAATCGATTTCTCGGCTTTGGCCGATTCCTCAATCGAGCCACCCATCTCGATGCGAAAGCCGGGCGGTAATTTTGCGCGAATGGCGTCCAGTTGCGGATTGATGGCCGATGACACGGTAGGAGCTTCAACTTCCCCGCGAATATCGCCGCGTACGCTGATGGTCGGCAGGCGATTACGGCGCCAGATCAGACCTTCTTCAAGCACCGGCTTGAGCCGCGCTACCTGGGCCAGCGGCACATGGCGTCCTTCTTCTGTCTGGATGTCCAGATCAGGCAGACGCTCCAGGGTGCGTGCGCTCGCGCCTTCGGCACGCCAGACAACATCAATGAGCTGATCCGCTTCGCGATACTGTGTGATCGCTACACCGCTAAGCCAAGCTTGCAGGGCTTGTGCAACCTCTTGCGTTGACACCCCCAGTGCGCGCGCGCGACCCTGGTCGATCTCGACCTTCAAACTTTTCACCTTATCGTTCCAGTCGAGGTGAACGTCTTGCAGGTTGTCATGTTTGCGCATGATGGCTGCCACATTGCCAGCTATTGTGCGTAGTTGCTCGAGGTCTTCACCCATCACGCGAAACTGAACGGGGTAACCCACGGGCGGCCCATTTTCCAGCCGGATAACGCGGGCCCGTACCTCAGCCCAGCGGCCATCAGGTGCGGCAAACTCGGCTTCGAGCTTTTTCTTCAGTGTTTCCCGATCAGTGACATTTTTTGCTACGACCAGAAGTTGGCCAAAATTATCATTAAACAATTGCTGGTCTTGCGGCAAATAAAAACGGGGCGCGCCATTGCCGATATAACTGGAGAAACTCTCGACACCCGATTCTTTTGCGAGAAGTTTCTCGACGCGTTCGACGCTCTGTGTCGTTGCCTGGATCGACGCGCCTTGTGGAAGCCAGACGTCTACAATCAATTGCTGCCGATCCGCGTGGGGGAAGAACTGTTTTTGTACAAACAGATTGAAAGCCACCAACGAGAGAGCAAACACAGCTAGTGTGACACCAATGACTTTCCAGCGATGCGTGAGGCAAGCTTCCAGCGCCCTGCGAAAGCGCTGGTAGAAAGGCGTATCGTAAATATCACTATGGTGCTCGCTACCAAATTTGCGCAACTTGTCGACATCCAGCAAACGGTAGCCAATAAAAGGAGTGAATACCACCGCGACAATCCACGAAGTAACGAGCGCAGTGGTAACGACTACAAACATCGAGAATACATATTCACCCGGGCCGGATTTAGCAAAGCCGACAGGAATAAATCCGGCGGCAGTGATGAGTGTGCCGGTCAGCATTGGAAAAGCCGTGGAGGTATAGGCAAAGCTTGCGGCTTTGGCGCGATCCCAGCCTTGTTCGATTTTCACGACCATCATTTCAACAGCGATGATGGCGTCATCGACCAGCAGACCCAGCGCAATAATCAATGCACCTAACGAAATGCGCTGCAGATCGATACCCAAAGTGTCCATCATCAAAAAGGTGATGGCGAGCACCAGCGGAATCGACAAAGCCACGACCAGGCCCGTACGCCAGCCGAGCGTGAGAAAGGAGACTGCCAGCACAATGGCAATGGCTTCAGCGAGTGACGTCAGAAATACGCCAATTGCCTTGGCGACAAGGCTCGGTTGATCGGCAACGCGATGCAGCGTCATGCCTAAAGGCAGATTGCGGCCTAACGCAGCGGTGCGTGCGCCAAGGTCGCGACCGAGTGCCAGAATGTTACCCCCGGCTTTCATGACCACACCAATGCCGATTACATCCTGGCCATTGACGCGCATGCGCCAGTTGGCAGGTTCGGCGTAGCCGCGCCGAATGTGTGCGATGTCACCCAAACGGAAACTCTGGCCACCAACGCGCAATTGCGTATTCTGAATTTGTTCCACCGCACTGTAAGCGCCGGTAATGCGGATTTGCACGCGGTCACTGGTGGTGTCGATAAAGCCCGCTGGCGTGACGGCATTTTGTTTTTGCAGCGCCGCAAACAATTGGGGTGCTGTAATGCCTAAGGCGGCAAGTCGTTGCGGCTCGGCTTCAACCCAGATTTTTTCATCCTGTACACCAAACAACTCGACTTTTTTTACATCGGCGGCATTACGCAATTCACGTGCGATGCGATCCGCTTCACGACGTAATTCGCCCATGGTGAAATCCTTGCCGGCCAAGGCAAAGATATTCATGTTGACGTCGCCAAACTCTTCGTTAGGGAAAGGGCCTATCACGCCAGCGGGCAGGGTGGTGCGTATATCGTCCAGCTTGCGCCGCACCTGCCGCCAAGCTTCGGGCACGGAGGTTTTGGGGGTGTCCTCCTTGAGCGTAATAAAGATCAACGATTCGCCTGGCTTGGAGCTGGAGCGGACGAAATCGAGGTTTGATGTCTCTTGTAACTTCTTTTCGATGCGCTCGGATACCTGCTGCTCTACTTCTTCTGCGGTTGCGCCCGGCCAGAGGGTACGCACCACCATCACCCGAAAGGTGAAGTCGGGGTCTTCGGCACGTCCCAGTTTGAAGTAGGCCAGGGCACCCGCGACCATCAGTACGATGATCAGATACGTCACCATCGCCGGATGGCGAATGGACCAGGCGGAGACGTTAAAGTTTTTCATTGTTGCGCCTCGACGGCGTGCACTTTTTCCCCGGCTGTCAGCAGGGTGACGCCTGCATTAACAATATGATCACCAGCAGACAATCCTTGCGTGACGATGGCTTGGTCACCCTCGTACCGGCTCACGCTGACAGGTGCCAGTGCCACCGTATCACCAGCGCCGACTTTCCAGACAGCCATTTGTTTTGCTGTCTGGAAAATTGCTTTGAGTGGAACCGCAAACGTGGCGCCAACCGCGGTTGGCGAGGTAAAGCGCACCGTTGCCGAGAGGCCTACAGGCAGGCGCATGGGCGCAGCGGGCAAGGCCACGCGCGCGGCATAAGTGCGCGTCACAGGGTCTGCTGCGGCAGAGATTTCGCGTAACTTGCCAGTCAGCGCAGGCGCTTGATCGCCTTGAGCCCATAAGTTGACTTCGGCCGGCGCGCCTGCGCTAAGACGGCTGATGTCGCCTTCCGGCAGGCTGATCGCCACTTCGCGTTCACCATCGGGCGCAAGGCGGAAGATGGGCTGGCCGGCAGCGACCACTTGGCCGGCTTCGGCCAGCACTGCCGCAATCACGCCATCACGGTCGGCGGTTAATGTGGTGTACGCAGCCTGGTTACGGGTAATGTGCGCTTGCGCCCGGGCTGATATGGCTGTCGCTTCGCGCGCATCCAGGGCGGCCTGGCTGACAAAGTTTTTGCTTCGCAGATCGCGATAGCGTTTGAGTTCCGCTGCCGCCAGCCGTGATTGTGCTTCTGATTGTTCCACCTGCAAGGCAAAGTCTGCTGCATCAATGCGTGCTAGCGGCTGGCCGCGTTTGACCACGGCACCTGCATCAACCAAGCGGCTAACCACCTTGCCCGGCACGCGAAATCCCAGCAAGGTTTCAAACCGTGCATGCACTTCGCCAGAATATGCGCGTGACTCTGCCGCCGCCCCTGCGCCGACTGTCATTACCCGCACGGATTTAATTTTTACCGGCGGTGGTGGTGCTTGATGGCAGGCAGACAGCGCCAAGGTGGTGGCAAGCAATGCAGAACAGGTGGCAATTGGCAGGTTTTTCATTGAGGTAAATCAATCCGGAAAAGGTGTGTGGCGAGCCATGCGGTAGCGCAAATAAAAAATGAGTGAAGTGAGTGCTCAGCGTTTAGTCGATTGGGGCTGCGGCTGCGCCGCCAGGCCCGCGAGGATGAGATCAAGATGAGTGTTCAGATAGCGCGTTGGATCAACCACTGGGCAGCCGCTGGCGCCCATGGAGTGCTGCCACACGAAATGCATCAGTAGTGGGGCGATCAGCAGCTCAACTACCGCATCCCGATCAAGCGAGCGAAACTCGCCCCGTGCCACGCCACGATCTATAACGCGGCCTAGCAGCGTACGGGCGCGGGCATAGGCGATTTGTTCGTGATAAAGCGCCAGCTCAGGAAAATTGCGCGCCTCGCTAATCATCAGTTTGGGAATTCCACCCAGCGGGGAAGCGCTGAAACGGACGTGCCACCGCGTGAGCAACTCGCGCAATAAGGTGCCAGAATCACCGGTAAACTCATCGATCAGGTGCGCGCCTTCATCAAGAATAGGCACCACCCCCTGGGTAATCACGGCCTTGAACAGCGCTTCTTTATCCTCAAAATAAAGGTAAAGTGTGGCTTTGGAGACGCCCGCGCGTGCGGCAATATCCTCGCTGCGCGTAGCTGCATAGCCGCGCGCAATGAATAACTCGATCGCTGCTTCCATCAGCTCACTTGGGCGGGCTTCTTTTCTGCGGCGGCGGACGGGTTTGGCGACAGGCGTTGGGCGGGTAACCATTGTCTTGGCAGTCATAGGGCATTATCCATTAATAACTATCGGGTTATTATAAATGGTGCGCTGCAAAAAAGCAACTGAAATGCATAGTTTCTAAAAAGCCGCCCTTCGGGAACAGCCCGGTCCGTATGGATAGAAACAGGCTGCTGCCGTACGCTGTTCCCCCCAGACGTCAGTGACGAGCCCGTTCAGCCGTTTCAGGCTTTCACCGCAGCTCTGGAGCGAATGGCGGACTGGCTTGTTGGCGTGGGCAAGCGCACGGTTGCCATGGAATCGACGAACGTGGACTGGGTGCCGGTTCGAAATTCTGGAGGATTGCGGCATGGAGGTGATTCTGGCGAACGCCCGGTATTCCGCACCGCACCTTTGCCCCTCTTGCGCTATGGGTTGCATTTATGGGGTCTTTCCAGTAATTTCTCTCCTTCCCCGTTGCTCCAAAGAATCGAGAGTCTGCTATGAACGCTAATGAAAAATTTGTCGCCGCCGAAGCGCTGGTTGATTCGGCCGCCATTGCCCCTTTGCCGAATTCACGCAAAATTTATGTCACCGGCAGCCGCCCCGACATTCGTGTGCCGATGCGCGAAATTACTCAGACTGGCGAGAACAATCCACCGATCAGTGTCTATGACACCTCCGGCGCCTATACCGACCCAAGCGTAAACATTGATATCCGCCGTGGCTTGCCCGCACTCCGTGCCGACTGGATTGCCGAGCGCAACGATACCGTTGAGCAGACTGACCTCAGTTCCGACTATGGTCGGCAGCGCCTGGCAGATGCGGAACTAGCTGAGCTGCGCTTTGACCTCGTGCGACGGCCGCGCGTTGCCAGGGCGGGGGCGAACGTCACCCAGATGCACTATGCCCGGCGCGGCATCATCACGCCGGAAATGGAATTTATCGCCATCCGCGAAAATCAGCGCCTGGAAGCGCTTACCGAAGATTTACGTCGGCAACATCCCGGACATAACTTTGGTGCCGTATCATTCGTCCATGCGCCCAAAATGATCACCGCTGAATTCGTGCGCGATGAAGTCGCCCGTGGCCGCGCCATCATCCCCAACAACATCAACCATCCGGAAAGCGAGCCGATGATTATCGGCCGCAACTTCCTCGTCAAAATCAACTGCAACATCGGCAATTCGCAACTTGCTTCGACGATACAGGACGAAGTCGACAAAATGACCTGGGCGATTCGCTGGGGCGGCGATACGGTGATGGATCTTTCCACCGGAAAAAATATCCACGAAACCCGCGAGTGGATCGTACGTAATTCGCCCGTGCCGATCGGCACTGTGCCAATTTACCAAGCGCTGGAAAAAGTGAACGGCAAAGCCGAAGACCTGACCTGGGAAATTTTCCGCGATACCTTGATCGAGCAGGCCGAGCAGGGCGTCGATTACTTCACCATCCACGCGGGTGTGCGCCTGGCTTACATTCCGATGACCGCCAAACGCATGACGGGCATTGTCAGCCGTGGCGGTTCGATTCTCGCCAAATGGTGTCTCTCGCATCACAAGGAAAACTTCCTCTACACGCACTTTGAAGACATCTGCGAGATCATGAAGGCGTATGACGTCGCCTTCAGTCTCGGCGATGGCCTGCGCCCCGGCTCGATTTATGATGCCAACGACGAAGCGCAACTCAGTGAGTTGGCCACACTCGGCGAGCTTACGCAAGTCGCGTGGAAACACGACGTGCAAGTGATGATCGAAGGCCCCGGCCACGTGCCGATGCACATGATCAAAGAGAACATGGAACTGCAATTAAAGATCTGCCATGAAGCCCCGTTCTACACGCTGGGCCCATTGACCACGGATATTGCCCCCGGCTACGACCACATCACCAGCGCCATCGGCGCGGCGATGATCGGCTGGTACGGCACGGCCATGCTCTGCTATGTGACGCCCAAGGAACACCTCGGCCTGCCGGACAAGAACGACGTCAAGGACGGCATCATGGCCTACAAGATCGCTGCCCATGCGGCCGACCTGGCCAAAGGCCATCCCGGCGCGCAGGTGCGCGACAACGCGCTCTCCAAGGCGCGCTTTGAATTCCGCTGGGAAGACCAGTTCAATCTTGGCCTGGATCCTGATAAATCGCGTGAATTCCATGATGAAACCTTGCCGCAGGATGGTGCTAAAACCGCGCACTTTTGCTCGATGTGCGGGCCGCATTTCTGCTCCATGAAAATCACCCAGGATGTGCGCGACTACGCTGCAAAACTGGGCGTATCGGAAGCAGAAGCCTTGCAAAAAGGCATGGAAATTAAAGCCGTCGAGTTCGTTAAAAGCGGTTCAGAACTGTATAAAAGGGCTGTCAGCTGAACGTAGTTAACGGCGTGGCCGTATCGGCCAAGCACGCCCCCGTCTGTCGACCCGGCTGCGGGGCGTGTTGCATTGCGCCCTCCATTTCCTCGCTCAATAAACCGGCCCGCTTACCGTGCCAGCATTTGACGACAGATTATCGTTGCGCCCTGTTTGGGTTACCGGAACGCCCCGCCTGTTGTGGCGGGTTGCAGCCTTCTGTTGAGATGTGTGGCGAAACCCGCGAGGCCGCGCTTATTTGGCTAGCACAGCTGGAAACAGCCACTGCGCCTTGATGGATAACGTCGTACACAAGACTTTTTCCAAGTAATCCTTAAAGTTGAGTTTCAATAGCAAGGCTGATATGTACTTGGTTTGAACGTTGTGGCCTGCTAAACTCTGACCTGTATAGTCAGAGCTGGGAGTTATTATGCACACATGGCAAATGCAAGAAGCGAAAGCGCGCCTGTCTGAAGTCGTAAAACTCGCTGAAAGCGAGGGGCCGCAAGACATCACGCTGCACGGCCGGTCAGTGGCTGTGGTGCTGTCACGGGCAACCTTTGAGCACCTCTCAGGCAGCGGACAATCACTCGTGGAGTTCATGCGCCAATCGCCGTTGTATGGGCTCGAAGAAATCGAGTTCGAACGCGACCGCAGCGCCGCGCGTGAGGTCGTGCTTTGAGCTATCTGCTCGATACCAATGTTCTCTCGGAACTGCGCCGCAAAACGCCCAACGCTGGTGTTGTCGAGTGGTTTGCCCGGCGTCCGGCATCCACCTTGTTCCTGAGTGTGTTGACGCTGGGCGAATTGCGCAAGGGTGTCGAAGGCATGGCTGACGCAGATCGCCGGACCGCCCTGCTGGATTGGCTCGAAGCGGAACTGCCGATCTTCTTTACCGGCCGGATTCTCTCAGTCGATGTGCAGGTGGCTGACCGCTGGGGGCGGTTGATGGCGGCAGCGAAGCGCCCGGTTCCGGCTATCGACAGCCTATTGGCAGCGACCGCCGCGCATCATGGCCTGAGCCTGGTCACTCGCAACGTGCGCGATTTTGTTGATTCAGGATTGGATGTCATCAACCCGTGGACCGATTGAGGTCAGCGCGGAGAACATAAAAGGAAATTTCATTTCATGGACTTCTATCCACACCTGCAAGCCCTGATTCTGGGGCTTGTCGAAGGGCTTACCGAGTTTTTGCCCATTTCATCCACCGGCCATCTGATTCTTGCCGGTTCTCTGCTTGATTTTAACGACGAGCGCGGCAAGCTGTTTGAGATTGTCATCCAGTCCGGAGCGATTCTCGCCGTATGCTGGGAATATCGCCAGCGCCTGGCGCAGATAGGGCGCGGTGTGTGGCAAGGTAATGACCCAGCCTCGCGCCGTTTTGTCCTTAATATCGCCATCGCCTTTTTGCCACTGGCCGTGCTTGGGCTGGCGTTTGGCAAAGTCATCAAGGCGCATTTATTTACCGCACCCGTCGTGGCCAGCCTGTTGATCGGCGGCGGGTTGGTCATACTGTGGGCAGAGCGGCGCACGCATACCGTGCGCATCGAAACCATCGAAGCGCTTACCCCGCGAGATGCGCTGGTGATGGGCTTGTTCCAGGCGCTGGCCTTGTTTCCCGGCACGTCACGCTCGGGCGCCACGATTATTGGTGGCCTGCTGTATGGTTTGTCGCGCCGCGCGGCAACCGAGTTTTCATTCTTTCTGGCCATGCCTACGCTGATTCTGGCCAGCATGTATGAGCTGTATCGCGACCGCGCACTGCTCAGGTGGCAAGATCTTGATTTATGGATTATCGGTTTTGTCACGGCGGCTGTGTCTGCCTTCGTCTGCGTGCGCTGGCTGTTGCGGTTTATTGCGCACCACGATTTCACCCCGTTTGCCTGGTATCGCATTGGCTTTGGTTTGCTGATTCTCGCCTCGTGGCACTGGGGCTGGGTGACGTGGGCCGCTTGATTTAATTGAGGTAAGGCTGACATGATTCTCTACCTGCACGGTTTTACCAGCGGCCCGCAATCAGTCAAGGCGCGCGCGCTCGGCGAGCGCATGGCAGCACGCGGGCTGGCGGCTGATTTCGTTTGCCCGCAACTGCCCGCTTCGCCCGCCGCAGCGCTTGCGCTGGCGGAGCAAATCATCATGCGGCAAAAAGTCGGCGATGGTGAGACGGCGACCCATGGGAAAATCATGCTGGTCGGCTCCTCGCTTGGCGGCTTTTACGCCACCTGGCTGGCGGAAAAATTCAATCTCAACGCCGTGCTGGTGAATCCCGCCGTAGTCGCCCGCCTGTCGCTGGAAAGTTTTGTCGGCCCGCAGCGCTGGCTTTACACCGGCGAACCATTCGATTTCACCCTTCAGCACATCGATGAGTTGCGCGCGCTCGAGTTACCGCGCTTAAGCCAGCCGCAACGCTTCTGGCTGCTGGCCGAAGAAGGCGATGAAACCCTCGATTACCGCGCGGCCGTCGCATATTACGCCGGTGCGCGGCAAACCGTGTTGCCCGGCGGCGACCACAGCTTTACGCGCTGGAACGATTATCTGGACGAGATCATCGACTGGCGCCCGCAATAAAAAACGGGCAGCCCCGAAAGGCTGCCCGTTTTAGTTTCAACCGGCTGTATTACAACAGCAATGCCGGATCAGAACGCGTGACGCAGGCCGAGTTGTAGGCCGGAGACTTTGATCTCGTCGCCAGCAAAGCCGGACGAGTTGTAACCAAAGTCATAACCACCATTACCATTGGTGGAGGTCATCGAGTCATTCTTCAGGTAGGTGTAGTTGGCCTTCAGCATCGTGCGCTTGGACAGGCTGTGCTCATAGCCAATCGTGTAGAACTTGGCGCCGGTGTCATCATCAGTCGGTGTGCCATCCAGATCATTGGCCCGGTAGTACTGGGCGGTGATGCGGCCATTGGCTGTCACGTTGTAGGTGGCACCAAGACCCCAGACATTCTGCTTGACATCCGTCCCGCCGCCTTCCACCTTGGTACGGGCGTAAAGACCACGGATGGTGGCCATGCCGAAGTCATAGATGCCGCCCAAACGCGCTTCTTTCACCTTGGTATCCGAAGGTAGGCCTCCTACTACTAATAGGACAGGAATCGGATTGTCGTTCTTCACTCGCAGCTCAGCATAAGTACCACCAATGTATATCGGGCCATTGTCATAGGTCAGGCCGAGATCATAGGCTGAAGTGTTAATTGGACCAAATGGAAAAGCAGCAGCGCCTTCGCTCTTGTTTTCATTGGCCATGTAGACAGCACTTGCCTGGAAGCCGGAGAACGAGGGGGAAACATAAGCGATCGAATTCTTGTGGCGGCTATCGAATAGGGAAGTGGTGTCATTCGAACGGCCACTAAGGTTGTAGTCTGTCACGCTCGCAATGCTGCCTACGTTGATCAATGTTTTCTGCAAGTTTCCATATGCCAGCCCGCCACCCAGTTTACCGAGGATAGCGGTGTTGCTGCCGATGCCTTCGCCGGTGTTCACGTCCAGACGGGCACCCAGGGCGCGGGTCGGGGCGGTCAGCGTACCCAACAACACTTTACCGAAATTGCCAGACAGGCCAACAAAGCTGTCGCGGCCGGTACTCAGGCTGCCGCCGTTATCAAACTTGGCATCGGATTCAAACTGGAAAATGGCATTCAGGCCATTGCCCAGGTTTTCCGTACCCTTGAAGCCGATATAGGAACCATTGGTCGACACACGGGTGAAGTTAGGGGTATTGTCCGAAAGGGCGCCTGATCCACCGCTGACACGGATGACATCAAATGATGCGTCGGCGACGCCGTAGATCGTCACATTGGTTTGCGCGAAAGCTGCGCTGGAAAGACCGGCGATAGCCAGAGCGATAAGTTTCTTTTGCATGAGGAACTCCTAAAAGATAAAAATTGAACTGCGAATTGAACTGCGATAACTTCTTTTTAAGCAACTACAAACTACAAACGACATACAAATCTAAAAGCACAACCGACAATGGCTTCACGTGTTGCCACTGTCAATGGCGACTTGTCGATAACAGTGAATTACCGAAAAGGTGTGTGGATTATGCGAGGCATCTGGGTGCAGGACAACAAAAATCAACCAAACCGGGGGGATTTCGGCAAATCTGTTGGTTTTTTGCAACAGATAACCAACAGGCAGCGAACAGGTGCTGCCGGGGGCTTGTCTTTGGGGCTTGTTTCTGCGGGTTCATCTTGCTTGCTCCGCGAGTTTCGTCAGGGTCGCCCCGTACCGTCCGGTTGCTCGCCACGCGGCACCCACCCGTATAATTCTTCGCTCCTGCTTTTTTTATTTTCCCCTTTTTTATGAATGTCCTGTTTGAAGAGGATGGCGTATTTCGCGCGGGTGTCGTGCTGGCCGACAATGTGGGTTCGCTGCAAGTCACCCTGCCCACTGGCCGTCGCGTCAAGGTGAAGGCTGCGCACGTGCTGTTGCGGTTTGAGACGCCTGCGGCTGCCGCGCTGCTGGCTGAGGCGGAGGCGGCAGCAAAAGAGATTGAGATCGGGTTTTTGTGGGAAGCCGGCCCCACCGGAGAATTCGGTTTTGCCGAGTTAGCGGCGGAATATTTTGGGGCAGGGTCTGGTGCGGGGGCCACGCCCGCGCAAGCGGCCGCTGTGTTGCTGTGCCTGCATTCAGCGCCGATGTATTTTCACCGCAAGGGGCGCGGGCGTTATTTCAAGGCGCCGCCCGAGATTTTGCAGGCAGCGCTGGCCGGGCTGGAAAAAAAGCGCTTACAGGCCGAAGCGATCACACGGATGGCAGCCGAACTCGTGGCGGGCCGCCTGCCGGAAGAATTTAAAGCGCAACTGCCGCAACTGTTATATGCCGCTGATCGTAATCGGCCAGAAGCCAAAGCGCTTGCCGAGGCTGCCGCGCAAAGCGGTAAAAGCGAAGCGCAGCTATTGCTTGCCGCAGGTGCCGTGGCCTCGGCTCATGATTATCATCTGGGTCGGTTTTTGTATGAATGCTTTCGTGAGGGCACGGGTTTTGCGCCGTATGCACCCGCTGTGCCAGCGGCTGACGAGTTGCCACTGGTGAGTGTGCGTGCGTTCAGTATTGATGACGCCGCAACGACGGAGATTGACGATGCGTTTTCTGTCACGCCGCGCGCAGAGGGCGGTTGGCACATTGGCGTGCACATCGCAGCGCCCGGGCTGGGGTTTGCGGCGGATTCGGATTTAGGGCAGATTGCGCGGCGGCGCTTATCCACGGTGTATATGCCGGGGCAAAAGATCACCATGTTGCCAGAAGCCGTGGTGGATCAATTCACGCTGGCTGCCGGGCGCACCGTGCCAGCGATTTCGTTGTATCTGGAGGTGGCCTCTGACTTGCGTTTGCTGGGGCGCAGCACGCAACTGAACCGTATCACCATCGCCGAGAATTTGCGCCATCATGAGATCGAGCCGTTGTTCAATGCGACCGCGCTGGCAGCGGTTACCCTGACGCAGCCTTTGGCGGATTTCCCCTATCGCGATGAGCTCATGGTGTTGTGGGATTTTGCGCAAGTGCTGGCCGCAGGCCGCGGGCAGCAAGATAAAGCCGATAGTGGCGGACGCAAGGATTACAACTTCGTCGTGGATTGGGCGGTGAACGATGGCCGCGATGGTGGCCAGGGTGTGGATGGCCCCGGAGTCGTCACCATCTCCGCGCGCCCGCGTGGCAGCCCGTTGGATACGCTGGTGGCTGAGTTGATGATTTTTGCCAACGCCACCTGGGGCGGAGAATTGCGCGACGCGGGTATTCCTGCGCTGTATCGGGTGCAAACGGGCGGCAAGGTGCGCATGAGCACCGTGGCCGCTGCGCACGAAGGGCTGGGCGTGGCGTGTTATGCATGGTCGTCTTCCCCGCTGCGGCGATATGCTGACCTGGTCAATCAATGGCAATTGATTGCCTGGCTGCGCAACGAGCCGCCGCCATTCGTGGCACAGTCGGCGCCATCAACGGATCTATTTGCCGCATTGCGCGACTTTGAGCTGACTTACGCAGCGTATGCTGAATTTCAGCGCCACATGGAACGCTACTGGTGTTTGCGTTGGCTGGCGCAGACGGATACGCGCACGCTGGAAGCCGTGGTGCTGAAAGAATCGCTGGTACGGGCCATGGATTTACCGCTGGTGCTGCGCGTGCCCTCGTTGCCCGAGCTCGGCGTGGCACCGCGCGGCGCACGGGTGCGCCTCACCGTGGAGAGCATAGACCTCTTGACCACAGAAATTCGCGTGCGGTTTGTTGAGGTTGTGGCAGGGGTGATCGTGGATGTAGCGGCTGATGGGGAAAGCGGGGACGCAGACGATGTTGCTGCCGATGTAGTAAACCCTGTAGCAACTCATGTAGCAACTGGCGTGACAACCAAGGCCGCGTTGTCTGCGGATGAGGATGCCGCAGCTGCAGGGTAGAATCTTTCTCCATGTTCGCTGCGCCCGCATCGCCTTTGTCTACCGCAATGATGGCTTCTCGACGCAACCTGACGTGGGCGTTGTGTGCCTCGCTGCTGGCGCATGCCGGGCTGCTCGTTGTGAATTTCATGCCGCCAGATTGGCAGAAAAAAACAACGGAACGAGCGCTGGATGTTATTTTGGTCAACAGCAAAAGCCGCTATCGGCCAAGCAAAGCTCAGGCGCGCGCGCAGACATCGCTGGATGGCGGTGGCACAACGGAAGACGACCGCCGCGCGAAAACGCCGCTGCCCCCGTCGATGCAGAGCAAACAAGGGGACGATTTAATCCAGGCGCAACAACGTGTAGCGCAGCTTGAAGCGCAGACGCAGCAGATGATGAAGCAATTAAATAGCCGCCAGACGGTGCGCCAAGAAACTGCACCCCAGATGCCTACGCCCTTGGCAGCTCCCGTGCTGTCGGGCACTGATTTAGCCACCCGCGCCCTGGCGGTTGCGCGTATCGAAGGCGAAATTTCGCGGCGCATGGAGGAATACAACCAGCGGCCACGCAAAAAATTTATCGGCGCACGGGTGGAGGAGTATCGCTTCGCTCAGTATGTCGAAGATTGGCGGCAGAAAGTTGAACGCATTGGTAACCTGAATTACCCCGCCGCCGCCCGAGGCCAGCTGTACGGCAGCCTGGTTCTGACGGTAGTGATCAAAAGTGATGGCGAGTTGGATCAGGTAGAGATCAACCGATCTTCGGGGCAAAAAGTGCTGGATCAAGCTGCCGTACGCATTGTCAAAATGGCCGCGCCGTATGCGTCTTTTCCGGCGGCGATACGGCGCGATACGGATATCATCGAAATTACGCGCACATGGTCGTTTACTCGCCAGGATCAATTGCATGCCAACTGAATGTATGCCAGCTGAACGTTACGCGGTGTTTGGCAACCCCGTCAGCCATAGTTTGTCGCCAAAAATTCATGCGCTGTTTGCCGCACAAACCGGGCAGGACATCCGGTATGAGGCGATTTGTGCGCCGCTGGATGGCTTTGCCGAGGCGGTGAATACGTTTATTGCCGCTGGCGGTAAAGGGGCGAATGTCACCGTGCCGTTCAAGGTTGAGGCTTTTAACTTTGCCCGGCAGCTCACGCCACGCGCCCAGGCCGCAGGCGCGGTGAATACCTTGAGCTTCGCCGCCGATGGCCTGCGCGGTGACAACACCGATGGCGCCGGGTTGGTGCGCGATTTGGTCGCTAACCTTGGTGTGCCGCTGGCAGGCCTTCGCGTGCTGGTGCTGGGTGCAGGGGGCGCTGCGCGTGGGGTGATTCTTCCGTTGCGGGAACAAAACCCGGCGGAGCTGTTTATTGCCAACCGCACCGCTGACAAGGCGCAGGTTCTGGCGGGCGTATTGGGTGTGACCGGCGGCGGGTTTGATGACTTAAATCAGCGTACCTTCGATCTCGTGATCAATGCCACCTCGGCCGGACTCTCCGGTGCCGCATTACCAACGCCGACTTTTTCGCCGGATGCCCTGGCTTACGAGATGGTGTATGGCGTTGAGACGCCCTTCATGCAGACCGCGCGCGCGGCGGGTGCGCGCGTGGCCGATGGCCTGGGCATGCTGGTTGAACAAGCGGCTGAAGCATTTTATGTCTGGCGTGGCATGCGGCCTGACACTGCGCCTGTATTGGCTGCGCTGCGTGCTCAACTACGTGCGCAATTGAATGTGCATTTGACCCCCCGCTTGAACGCATGAGGTCCGCCCCGCATTGGCTGAAACTCGGCCTGGCGTGGATGATCGGTTTACTGCTGTTGTGGCAGTTCTGGTATCTGGGCTGGGTGGCCTGGTGGAAGTGGGTGGACCCTGGCACGACCAGTTTTCAAAGCCAGCAGTTGGCGGAAATCCATGAAAAAAATCCGCAGGCTGAGCTCCATCGCCAATGGGTGCCGTACGAGAAAATTTCCATTCAGTTAAAACGTGCTGTGGTGGCAGCCGAGGACGATAAATTTATCGATCACGAAGGTTTTGATTGGGATGGCATGCAAAAAGCCATTCAGAAAAACCAGAAAAAAGGGCGCGTGGTCGCGGGCGGCTCAACCATCACGCAGCAACTGGCTAAAAACCTGCTGCTCTCACCCAATAAATCGGCGCTGCGCAAGGGCGAAGAGGCAATCATTACGCTGTGGCTTGAGTTATTGTGGGATAAGCGGCGCATTCTGGAGGTGTATCTCAACGAGGTCGAATGGGGCGAGGGCATATTCGGGGCAGAAGCCGCCGCGCGGCATTATTTCGGCGTTTCTGCCAGCCAGTTGACTGCCGCGCAGGCAGCGCGCCTGGCGGTGATGTTGCCTGCGCCACGGCGGTTTGAAAAAAACCCGTATTCCGCCTATATCAACCACCGCACGCAGCGCATCCTGGGGCGCATGCGCTATGCTGAAGTGCCAGCGTAATGGTGCCAGCGTAATGTTGTGCAGCTACAATGGCGCTATTGCCGACTCCCGTGCCGGAAATCGCGACCATGACCTCGCCTATCGATGATTCGACCCCGCCGGACAACAGCGCCCCGCCAAACGATACGCATCGTCTGGCCGAGGTGCAAGACAGCCTGCGCGAAGTGCAGACGCTGCTGGCACGGCAAAAGCGGGTGGAAAACCTGGTGCATCGGCAGGATATGCCGCGCCAGGAGCTGATCGAAACCATGGTGCATAAGCAGCACTTGAATGCGCTGCGTGAAAAGCTGACGCAAATGCCCACAGCGGATGTAGCGCGCATTCTGGAAGCACTGCCTCAGGATGAAAGCCTGCTGGTGTGGGATCTGGTTGCGCTTGATCGAGGCGCTGAAATTCTTGACGAGCTATCAGAGGCGGTGCGCGAAACGCTTGCCGCGACACAGGTTTCTCGCCGCAAGCCCATCATGCTCAATGCGTTTGAGTTACACAATGGCCGCCTGCGGCAGATTCCCGTGGAAAGCCGCGCAGGGCTTGCCGCAACGCAGCCGATCTGGGTCGACGTGATCGCCCCTTCAGCCGAAGAGCGCGCATGGATCAAGGAAATTTTTGACCTCAAACTGCCGGATACCGATGACATTTCCGATCTGGAAGAATCCGCACGCTTTTACATTGAAGACAGCGGCGAAATACATTTGCATTCCGACTTTTTGCTCGACAAGGCCGATGAATCGCGCAACGTGCCGGTGGCTTTTGTGCTGCATCAGAACATTCTGTTTTCAGTGCGTGATGAAGAGCTGCCGGTGTTTCGTCTGCAACGGTTGCGCGCGCGTATTCAGCCAGGCTACGTGTCTGAGGGCAAAGATGTATTGCTGGATCTGTATGCCGCTGATGTGGAATATTCCGCCGATGCGCTGGAGGACGTGTATGCCGCGCTCGAGGCGGTTGGCCGCAAGGTGTTAAGCACCAATGTGACCGACGCGGAAGCCGCCTCGATCCTGGCGGATATTGCCAAAGAAGAAGACTTGAACGGGCGCATCCGGCGCAATGTGCTGGATACGCGCCGTGCGTTGTCATTTTTGATTCGTGGCCGGTTGCTCGCGCCCAATCAACATGAAGATGCACGGCAGATTCTGCGCGATATTGAATCGCTCGATGGCCACACGGCTTTCATTTTTAACAAGATCAACTTTCTCATGGATGCGGTGGTGGGCTTCATTAATATTAACCAGAACAAGATCATCAAGATTTTTTCGGTGGCCTCGGTCGCGTTGTTGCCCCCCACGCTGATCGCCAGCATCTACGGCATGAACTTTAAATTCATGCCGGAACTGGAATGGTCATACGGCTATTTATATTCCATCGCGTTGATGGTGATTTCGGTCGCGGTGCCGTTTGCGGTATTCCGGCGCAAGGGTTGGTTGCGCTAAAAAACCAACCAGCGTGGTATTTACTCTGGTATTTACTCATTAGCCGCTGCGCAGTAGCGCGGCATTGTAGGGGATAGGCGTATCACCCACCAGCGCGTCCCGCAGGAAGTCCCCTCGGGGTGCGGCTTTTTACGCGGCCAGCCCGGCGAAGGTTTTTTCCGCCGCAGCAAGTGTCGCTGCAATATCCGCCGGCGTGTGTGCGGCCGAGACGAAACCCGCTTCAAATGCCGAGGGGGCAAGATAAATGCCCAAGTCGAGCATGGCGTGATAAAAACGGTTAAAGGCGGCTGTATCCATTGCCATGACTTCAGCATAGGTGCCCGGCGGGGTCGCCGCAAAATACAGCCCGAACATGCCGCCGATAGCCTGCGCCGAAAAGCGCTGGCCTTGGCGCTTTGCTGCAGCCGTGAGGCCTTCAGTCAATGCACGCGTTTTTTCCGTCAGAGCGGCGTAAAAACCCGGGGCTTCCAGTTGCCTGAGAGTTGCCAGGCCCGCCGCAACAGACAAGGGGTTGCCCGAGAGCGTGCCCGCCTGATACACCGGCCCTAGCGGGGCGATTTTTTCCATGATTTCGCGGCGTCCGCCAAAGGCGCCCAGGGGCATGCCACCGCCGATAATTTTGCCGAAGGTGGAAAGATCCGGCGTGATGCCATACAGTCCTTGCGCTGAGGTGAGCCCGACACGAAAGCCAGTCATCACTTCGTCGAAAATCAGTACCGTGCCGTAGCGTGTGCACAGCTCACGCAAGGTGGCAAGAAATTCAGGTCGAGGAGTGATCAGGTTCATATTGCCGGCGACCGGTTCAACAATCACTCCGGCAATGCGGTCGCCCTCATTGGCGAAGACATCGTGCAGACCTTCAACATCGTTGTAGTTGAGGACGAGCGTGTGGCGTGCCAGATCGGCCGGTACACCGGCGGACGATGGGTTGCCCAGGGTCAGCATGCCCGAGCCTGCTTTGACCAGCAGACTGTCGCTGTGACCGTGATAGCAGCCTTCAAATTTGATCAAGGTGTCGCGGCCGGTATGCCCGCGTGCCAGACGAATCGCACTCATGGTGGCTTCCGTGCCAGAGGAGACAAGGCGCACCATGTCCATGCCGGGAACCAGCCGGGTCAGCAATTCGGCGAGTTCAACTTCACCTTCCGTGGGGGCGCCGAACGATAAACCATTGGCCGCAGCTGCCTGCACGGCGTGTACTGTCGCCGGATCAGCATGGCCGAGAATTAGCGGCCCCCAGGAGCCCACATAGTCGATATAGCTGTGTCCATCCGCATCCCATACTCGCGAACCCATGCCACGGGTGAAAAATGGCGGTGTGCCGCCGACCGAGCGAAACGCGCGGACGGGTGAATTGACGCCGCCGGGAATAGTGCGCTGTGCACGTGCAAAGAGCGTTTCGTTAGCGGTCATGGCGGATGGCTTTATGCGCGGGTCGGTGAGAGGCTGACGAGGGATCGGCTGTGGTTGAGCGAATTGCGGCGGGACGAAATAAGTTGCCATACGCTTCTGCACGTGACTGAATATCCATCACATCGAACAGATTACTGGCAACAGCCAACAGGTCAGCGCCAGCAGCTAACACAGCCGGTGCGTTGTCCAGCGTGATGCCACCGATGGCGGCGATGGGCAGGTTGAATCGCTGCCTGGCTTCAGTCAGGAGTTCCAGCGGCGCATGGGCGGCGTCGGGTTTGGTGCGCGAGGCGAAAACGCTGCCAAACGCCAGGTAGTCGGCACCCGCAGCGGCGGCTTCTGTCGCGCGGGCTAGATCGTTGTAGCACGAGACGCCGAGAATGCGTTGTGGCCCGAGTGCGTTGCGCGCGGCGGTGAGCGAGCCGCCAGGCGCATCATCGCGACCAATATGCGCGCCATCGGCTCCGATCTCGATCGCTAGCCAGATATCGTCATTGATAATGAGCTTGGCACCGGTCGCGCGACAAATGCGCAGCAACTCGGCTGCTTGCGCACGGCGCAGCGGGCGCGAGGCTGTTTTGTTGCGGTATTGAACGAACGGCACGCCGCCTTTCAGCGCGGCATGAACCAGTGCCGAAAGCCGTGGTAGCAGGGCGTCGTCAAGGGTAATTGCGTAAAGGCCAGAGAGTTTTTTCATGCGTAAAAGGCGCTAGGCCTGGTTTGCTTCTTGGTTATCGCCATCGTTATCGTCATCATCGCGTGACCAAAAAAGGCGGTCAGGGATGAATTGTCCCATACCGGGGCGAAAGCCTGCGGCTAGCGTTTGCCAGGTGTATTCCTGTGCGCCGAATATGGCTTCGGGCAAATCAATGCCATGGGCCAGGTGTGCGGCGATGGCGGCTGCCAGCGTGCAGCCAGAGCCATGATAGCTGTCGGGCAACCGCTCCCAGCGATCAGTACGCACGACGCCATGGCTGCCATATAGCGTGTTGACCACTTGCGGTGTGTCTTCGTGGGTACCGGTAATCAGGACATATTCGCAACCCGCATTGATCAGCTGATGCGCACAACCGGCAAGGTCCGGGCTCTGCTGGGCATCGTCTTGTTCTTCTTCAGACTTTTGCACTAAGCGGCGCGCTTCCAGGCTATTGGGTGTGAGCACAGTGGTTTGCGGCAACAGCAGACCAATCAGGGCTTCGATCATTTCTTCATCGGCGAGCGAATCGCCCCGCCCCGAGGCGAGCACAGGGTCGAGGATAAGGGGGATTTCAGGGTAATCGGCAACGATTTCGGCAATAGCCGCAATGGTTTCTACGCTACCAATCATGCCGATTTTGAACGCAGCCACCGGCATGTCCTCAAGTAGCGCGCGTGCTTGATCGGCTACCCAGCCTGCCTCCATGGGCAGGATGCCCTCGACCCCGGCGGTGTCCTGCACAGTGATCGCGGTGACGACACTGAGCGGGTGGCAACCGAGGCTGGCCAGGGTCAGAATATCAGCTTGCAAACCTGCCCCGCCAGTGGGGTCAGACCCAGCGAAGGTTAAGACAATGGGTGGCGATTCATTTTTTGGTGACGTGGTATTCATGCACTCTTACCTGGTGTGGTTATTTTGGGCTATGTGCTTACAGGGCGGCACATGGCAGACTTTGATGGGCTCGGCAGGATATGCAAGGATAACCACCGCCGAGGATAACCATAGCAGGCAGCTTGAGTTAATATGCTTTTAATTTTAACTCAACAGCGCACTATGCACTATGGCTACTACCGAACAACCTTATCGCAAACTGCTGTGCCTGATTTGTGGCTTGATCTATGATGAAAGCGAGGGCTGGCCAGAGGATGGCATTCCCGCAGGAACACGATGGGAGGATGTGCCGCCCAACTGGACTTGCCCTGATTGCAATGCGCGCAAGGACGATTTTGAGATGGTGGAGGCCTGATGTGAGGGTGTGTACTCCACCGCGTGAGTGCTCGATGCCGGTAGTCTGCGGAGAGAAAACCGCATGATGCAATGGCAATGATATGACAACGCAATCAGTGCTTTCCGGCATCACCGTCATGGTGATTGATGACTCGAATACCATTCGTAAAACTGCGGAGACTTTTCTTGCGCAAGCGGGTGCTCATGTGGTGCTGGCAGATGATGGTTTTGATGCGCTGGCGAAGATCAATGATTATCGACCAGCGGTTATTTTCTGCGACATTATGATGCCGCGTTTGGATGGCTATCAAACGTGCACGCTGATCAAGAAAAATTCACTTTTTGCTGCTACGCCAGTAGTTATGCTGTCCTCGCGCGATGGGTTGTTTGATCGTGCCCGTGGCCAGGCGGCGGGGTCCAATGAGTATTTAACCAAACCTTTTACTAAAGATAATCTGCTCAATGCAGTTGCCCTGCAGATCAGGGAAAATCTATGACCAGGGGCATTCAGAAAGTTTTAATCATTGATGATTCGCCTACTGAGCGTTTTTTGCTAACCCAGATTCTTGCCGAAGGTCATTTCGAGATTTTCACCGCAGATAATGGCGAAGAGGGTATCGCGCGCGCAAAAAACCTTCAGCCAGATTTGATTTTGATGGATGTGGTGATGCCGGGAATTAATGGCTTTCAGGCCACACGGCAGTTGTCGCGAGACGAAGCAACTAAAAATATTCCCATCATCATGTGCACCACCAAGAGTCAGCAATCGGATAAAGCCTGGGGTTTACGCCAGGGTGCTCTTGACTATGTTACTAAGCCCGTGGAGGGGCCTCTTTTGCTTGCCAAGATCGCCGCCCTCGGAGTTGCCCATGAGTGATCAAGGTAATTTGGGCGGTTATCAAACGCAACTTGCCGAGCGCTTGCAGACGGCGCAGCCGCACGAGGCAAAGGAGTCGTGGCTAGATATCGAATCAGGCACCGAGAATTTGCCTGGGGGATGCCGCTGGCTGGTTAATCTAGCCGAATCTGGCGAGGTTCTGCCGCTGCCAGCGCTCACGTCGGTGCCCCTGACCCGACCGTGGTTTGCGGGTATCGCCAATATTCGCGGCACGCTGTTCAGCGTCGTGGATTTTTCAATCTGGCGTGGTGGTGAGCCGACGCCACGGACGGCACAAGCTCGTTTGCTCCTGATGGGAGTGCGCGAGGGAACGTATAGTGCATTGCTGGTGCAGCGCGCGTGGGGGTTACGTGCGGGTAATGATTTACAAGTCGTCGAAAAAGTCGGCGCTACTGAGACGCTAGCTTGGCAGGGAGAACGTTTGCAAGATGCCTCCACGAGTACTTGTTGGACATGCCTGGATATTGCCGCCTTATTCGCTGACCCCAATTTCCTGGATGTGACGCGGTAAGCGTGGCAATGATCAGGAAAATCTTCTTTTATGGCATTTAGTGTGAGCACTTTATTCAATCGACCGCGTAAGTCTTCTGCTGGCAAGGCGAGCTCGCCCGGAGCGCAAACGTTGAGCAGGGTAGCGCTGGATATGCAGTTTCGTATTCTGGGCATGCTGTTTGTTGTTTGTGTTTTGCTGACAACAGCTTTGATGTATGTGTACATTCAAAATGGGGTGCGTAGCACATCCTACGCGGCGGTTGCCAGTCATTTGCGTCCTTTGGTACAGAAAATTTCCAAGGCGGCGCAAAACGCATTACGCGGTGAAGCGGGCGGGTTTGAAGAGCTGAGTGCGACGCGCCAGGCGTTTGATTCGTTGCTTGATGATTTGACTCAAGGCGGTGAGGTGGACGGTGTATCGGTGCCCCCTACCAGTGGCAAAGTGAGCACGATGCTGAACGCCTTGCGCCAGACATGGCACACACACGATACCCTGATTGCAACACTCCTGACACAACAAAAACCCATGCGCTTGATGGGTCAGATGCTGGCTGATTCGCTCACCCAGGGGCCGGCGATGATGGCAGAAGCAGAGGCTGCTGGCGGGCGATTGCCTACGCTGGTTGAACACATTCTTTATACCCTCGCGCGTTGGCCGCTGGCCACCGATTTCAATGAGGATTCTCTGTTCCAATTAAGCGCGGAAATTAAAGTGGCACGAGAGCTGTCGCCGGGCAGCGGGCTGCTGATTAATGAGTTAAATGCGCTGCAAATGCATATCAACACGCTGTCTGGCGACGTTAAATCCTTGCGCCAGGCGCGCCTTGCAGGGGCTGAAATTAAACAGCAGGCGGATGCACTGGCGTTGGCGGTAGATGAACTGATCGCAGCTTACACGCGCGAATATGCCACCCCCAAACTGATGGTTCTGGCCGTGGCGATGATGGGTTCTCTGGCGCTGCTGACTTTCTTGTTGATGGTCAGGCTTTACCAACGTGACAGCGCGCGCCGCCGTGTCGAGGTGGAACGAAAGCGTCGTATCGCAGAGGCCGAACAGGAGCAAACGCAAAATGCTATTTTGCGGCTGCTCAATGAAATGAGTGATCTCGCTGATGGCGATTTGACTGTGCGCGCAACCGTGAATGAAGATGTGACTGGCGCGATTGCTGATTCGGTGAACTACGCCATTGAAGAGCTTGCAGTTTTGGTGCGTCGATTAAACGATGCCTCTGAGCGGGTGACGCGCACCACGGGTGTTGCGCAAAATATTTCACGCGAGCTGCTGGCTGCAACGGATGCGCAAGCGAGTGAAATTCGACATGCCAGCGCGGTGGTGCTGGCAACAGTCCATTCTATGGAAGGCGTATTGTTGTCCGCGCAGGAATCGGCCAATGTAGCGCGCGTATCGGTAGCTGTTGCGCAAAAAGGCGCGCAGGCAGTCGCGGATTCGATTGCCGGTATGCACGACATACGGGGGCAAATGCAAGAGACGGCTAAAAGGATCAAACGACTGGGCGAGTCATCCCAGGAGATTAGCGAGATTGTTGAACTCATTTCTGATATTACCGGGCAGACCAACGTGTTGGCCTTGAATGCAGCCATTCAGGCAGCATCCGCTGGAGAAGCCGGGCGCGGCTTTTCGGTTGTGGCCGAAGAAGTGCAGCGTTTGGCTGAGCGCTCGGGCGAGGCAACCAAGCAAATTGCTGCGCTGGTCAAGACGATTCAGGCGGATACTCACGATGCGGTGGCTGCCATGGAGTATTCAACGCAAGGCGTGGTTGCCGGTGCGCGTTTATCTGATGCAGCAGGCCAATCGCTGGCTGAAATTTATACTGTTTCGCAAGATCTTGCGCAGCGTGTTGAGACCATTGCTCTGGCAACTCAAACGCAAGCACAAAGTGCGACGCAGGTGGCGACGTCGATGCAGCATATTCTCGAAATTACCGATCAAACCACCACGCGCACGCAACAAACTGCCCTGGCGGTATCCGAATTGGCACAATTGGCGATTGAGTTGAAGGGCTCGGTTGCCGGGTTCACAGTATAGGTAACTGCTCATGGCCACAGCATTGGATATCGGACCACTTTCCTGGGTGAAAGGCGAAATTGATCTGGCGCTTGATCTGGCCAGGACCGAGCTCACCGCCTATGCAACCCATCCTGAAGACGCATTTTTAACGAAAGCCTCTGCCAGCTTGCATCAGGTGCATGGAGCCCTGGCTATTGTCGGTTTGAATGGAGTCACTGAGTTTTCTCTGGCCGTTGAGCAACTGCTGCTTGCCGTTATTGAAGAGAAAGTGGCGGATGTTTCGGCTGCCGTGCTGGTTATTCAAGAGGGCATCGCTGCGCTGCGCCTTTATCTTGATGAGTTGATGGCGGGAGGAGCGCATCAATCGCTGAAACTGTTGCCTAGCTATCGGGCCCTGGTAGTGCAACGGGGCTTACCCGAGCCGGGTCCAAGCGAGCTGTTTTTCCCTGACTTGACGCAGCGGCCACCTAGGCGCGAGAGCGAACCCGAGCCATTGACGGGCGAGGCATTGGCATTGCGTTTACGCGCTGCGCGCATAGATTTCGAGCGGGGTCTGTTGAAATGGATCAAAGCTGACGCGAAAGGTATCAGCGAGATGAAAGCCTCGCTTACCTTGATCGAGCTAACGCGCACGACGCCCGCCGCACGCGCGTATTGGTGGGTTTCGCTGGGTGTGCTGGATGCATTAGGTGCCGATGGCTTGCCGGATGTGGTTGAGGCAAGACGCTTTTTATTGCGTCTTGCCTCGCAAATCAAAAAGCTGGTGGATGGCGTACCCGAGGTGCCCGCCCCTTTCTTGCGTGAGGCACTGTATTTAGCCGCCACTGCAAAGCAGGGCCACGCAGCGCTCGCCGTGGTGCGTGCCGCTTACAGGCTGGAAAGCCTGATACCCGCGGCGCCCGTAACCGTCGGTCGGCGGGACGAACACATACGCCGTTTGCGTGAGCTGGTAGCCGCTGCTCGGCAAGACTGGGTCCAGCTCTGCGATGGCACGATTGCTGCCTTGGTGTCTTTTCACGAGCATGCCAAGTGGCTGGCCGATGAAGCGGCGGCAACGCACGAGTTTTCTTATGTACAGCTGACCGCCGCGATCTGCGAGCAGGCTGATTTATTGCGTCGCAATCCCATGCGACATACCGAGGCGCTGGCAATGGAAATGACCAGCGTATTGCATCTGGCGGAATCCGCCCTGGATCATTTTTCTTTGCTGGGGGATGATTTTGCCCAGCAGGTGAATGTGGCCGTTGCCCGTCTTTCAAAAGTGGCTTCTGGTGAAGCACTGGTGGCACCCGAAGCATCCTTGATTGATGCCGTGCCACAACGCGCGCCGGGGCGGCTGCTACTCGAATCTGTCGCCAATGAAATCCATGTTAATTTGGGCGCAATCGAGCAGGTGTTAGATGGCTTCTTCCGCGATCCTTCGCGGAAGGATCGGTTGAATGAGCTACAGACGCCGCTGAAACAGGTTAAAGACGCGTTGGTCACACTGGATGAAACCCGCGCTATTGCGGTGCTCGATGAATGTGTCGCAACGTTTGAGCAGTTTGCTCAGCCAAACTTTATCCCTCAACGAGAAGATTTTGATCGGGTAGCGCAAAAACTGTTGTCGATCGGGTTTTTTGTTTCTCAGCTTGCGTTGGGCCCCGCCAGTCCAGAGTCTTTTTTTGGCACGGCAATCGAAGGTGTCGCTACAGAAGATAGTGCGCAAACTGCCACTGAAAACTATGCACCATCTGCACCACCGGATGCAGAAGCCGACGCACTCGATGCGGAACTGCGAAATATTTTCACTGAGGAGGCGCGCGACATACTCGGCACTTTCTCTGCGCATTTGCCGCATTTGCATGCCGCGCCAGACGATAAAGATAGTTTGGTGATTTTGCGCCGTGGCTTTCACACGTTAAAAGGCAGTGGTCGCATGGTTGGTCTGCATGATCTGGGCGAAGCAGCTTGGTCGGTTGAGCAAGTGATGAATCGCTGGCTGGACGAAGCACGTGTCGTCACACCAGATTTACTCGCCATGCTCGACCACGCCGTGAATGTTTTTCAACAGTGGGTTACCCTGCAGGGTTTGCGTCAGGGCACCCCGCCGGGGCTGAGTGAGCTGTTGCAATGCTGTGCCGCTCTCAGCGGCGGATTACCAGCACCGACTTTTGCCGCGCCGATTAGTCCTGTTGGCCCTATTAGTCCAACAGTTCCTGTTGTTGACGTACCGGAAAAAATCACAGAACTGGAATCACCAGCGGCGGCTGAACTATTAGTAGAAACAGCAGAAACCCCTTCGCTACCGGCCACAGAATCAGCCGAGGTATTTGCTTTTCCTGAGTTGCCTCCCGTACGTGTGGGAACAGTCGACGTATCGCCCGCACTGTATAGCTTGTATCTGGACGAAGCGCGCGGGTACTCCGCCACGCTGCAAGCGCAACTGGGCCAGGAAACTGTTCCACGCCAGGAGGTGATTCGTGCTGCGCACACGCTGGCGAGCATTTCAGCAGCCACAGGATTTTTGCCTATCCATCATTTAGCGCATGCCCTGGAAAATGCGCTCATGCGGTTTGAGCAGCTCGCCACCCTACCGAGCGATACGCAACGCTTTGTGTTTGCCCGGTGTGCCGGTGCGCTCGCCGGCATGCTGGGAGCGGTGGCAGAGCGCCGCATGCCGGGAGAAGAAGGTGCGTTGGCCGCTACGCTCAATGCCATGATGCCGATGCCCAAGGCGCAGGATGCTCTAGCCGCTGAACCATCAGCGTTAGCGCATGGGCTGAACGAGCAGCCGGCGTATCCACGCATCCAGCAGAGCGAAGAAGAAATAGATAGCCATCTGCTGGCTATTTTTCTTGATGAGAGTACCGATCTGGTGCGTGAAATCGGGGAGCATTTGCGCGCTTGGCGTGCGGCTCCGGGTGATGTTGATGTGACGCAAGCATTGGCGCGCGCGCTTCACACCTTGAAAGGCAGTGCGCGCATGGCCGGGGCTATGACGTGCGGGGATCTGCTGCATTCGATGGAAACTCGCATCGAAGATGCGCTGATAAAAAAACACGTGTCGCCAGACATTATTGATGGGCTGGAAGTTTCCCTCGATCACGCGGCAAGTTTGCTGGATGGCTTGCGTCATGACGGGCTGGCCAAGACGGCTGACTTTACGTCGGATTTTTCGTCTAATGCCAGTGGACAAGCCACCGTACTTAATGAAGAAGTTACTGCGCCATCCGGCGTGTCACAAGCGACACCCGTTGCAACCGGTAACCAGTCCGTGTTGCGTGTGCGTGCCGATCTGGTGGATCAATGGGTGAACGATGCAGGCGAAATTTCTATTGCGCGCACACGCATCGAAGGCGAGCTGCGCGAGCTTAAAGCGACGCTGCTTGATCTCACCGAAAGTGTGTTGCGGCTACGTGGCCAATTGCGCGAAGTAGAAATCCAGGCGGAATCGCAAATGCAATCGCAGCAGGCGCTTGCTGCTGATCATGCGCAGCTGTTCGATCCGCTCGAATTTGACCGCTTCACTCGCTTCCAGGAAGTCACGCGGATGATGGCAGAAAGCGTAAATGATGTCGCCACGGTGCAGCACAATTTATTGCTCAATCTGAATCATGCCAATGCGGCGTTGATGGCGCAGGCACGGCTTAATCGCGATCTCTCACAGCATCTGATGCGCGCGCGCATGATGCCTTTTGATAGCTTGGCTGAGCGCTTGCATCGGGTCGTGCGGCAAGCGGCCAAAGACGCCGACAAGCGCGTGAATCTGGATATTCACAATGGCCAGATCGAGATGAATCGGTCGGTGCTTGAAAAAATGGCCGGGCCAATAGAACACCTGCTGCGCAACAGCATTGCGCATGGCATCGAAGCCAAAGCGCAGCGTGTAGCCGCTGGCAAGCCGGAGATCGGCCAGATCACCCTGACGTTGGCGCAAGAAGGCAATGACATTGTGATTAGCCTTGCAGATGATGGCGCAGGCCTCGATTACTCGCGCATTCGGCAGCAGGCGGTTGCGCAGGGTTTACTTTCAAGTGAGGCAGGCAGTGCGGCCACCGATGAAGCGCGGTTGTCTGCCCTGATCTTTCACCCCGGGTTTTCTACAGCGAGCGAAGTCACGGCGTTGTCCGGACGTGGTGTGGGCCTGGGCGTGGTCAAGAATGAAACTACTACGCTTGGTGGTCGCATTGATGTGCGTAGCACCGTAGGCGAGGGCACGACATTTCTGCTCACGCTGCCACAAACCATGGCGGTGGCGCAGGTGGTTGTGGTGAACATGGGCGACCGGCATTACGCTATTCCCTCTGCGATGGTCGAGCAAGTGAATGAGCTCAAACCGGATGCGATTGCCGCCATTCGCCAGGCAGGCGGCAACGAATGGCAGGGTGCGCATTATCCCTGGCACTATCTGCCGCAACTTTTGGGAGAGCGTCATGCCGCGCCAGTCTCGGCGCAACGCACGTGGCTATTGCAAATCAAAAGCGGTACGGGGCGCATCGCGCTTGAAGTCGATGGTTTGTTGGGGAACCAGGAAATTGTAGTTAAACCCATCGGCCCGCAATTGGCTCGAATACCCTGGTTGATTGGTGCCACTGTTTTGGCTGATGGCGAAGTGGTATTGCTGGTGAATCCTGTCGTTCTTCTTGCCCGAGCCGCAGAACACCCCATCGATATTGCCGGCATAAAAGAGGATGCCCCCGCGCAACCTAAAGGGGCGTTGGTCATGGTGGTGGATGATTCGCTCACGGTGCGCAAGGTCACCAGCCGTTTGCTGGATCGGCAGGGTTACCGTGTGTTGACTGCAAAAGATGGCGTCGATGCGCTCGAACAGTTACGCGAAGCATTGCCTGACGTGATGCTGCTTGATATTGAAATGCCGCGCATGGACGGCTTCGATTTGTCACGAAACATTCGCGCCGATGCGCGTCTGGCAGGGATTCCACTCATCGCAATTACCTCGCGTACTGCCGATAAACATCGTCAGCACGCCCTGGATGTGGGTATCAATCACTACCTGGGCAAGCCCTATAACGAAGACCAATTGCTCGCCCTCATCGCGGGCTATTGCGATCAAAAAACAACTCACACAGGAACACGCTCATGACCCCCCGCCCCTTCAAAGTACTCGGTATTCAACAAATCGCCATTGGCGGCCCATCCAAGCAATGCCTTTCCCGTCTTTGGATAGACATGTTTGGTCTGTCGGTCACAGGCAATTTCGTCAGCGAGCGTGAGAACGTCGATGAGGATATTGCGGTGCTGGGCAGCGGCCCGTTCAAGGTCGAAGTTGACCTGATGCAGCCGCTCGATGTCACGAAAAAACCCGCCGTGCATGAACCGCCGCTCAACCACATCGGACTATGGATAGACGATTTGCCGCGTGCGGTAGAGTGGCTGACAGAACAAGGCGTGCGCTTTGCACCCGGCGGCATTCGCAAAGGCGCAGCAGGCTACGACATTACCTTTTTGCACCCCAAGGCGAATGAGCAATTTCCGATTGCGGGTGAGGGCGTGCTGATTGAGCTGGTGCAAGCCCCGCCTGAGGTGATCGACGCTTTTGCGCGCATTGCTGGTTAGGCTATTCGCTAAACACCAAAAGTCGGCGCTGGTGATACGGCAGCAGAACCACAATCCACCGCGTTTTTCACCGTCTCGCCAGCGCCGACTTTTTTACTTGAAGGCGATGATCGGCTGATCAACCGCCAGGCTCTCGCCCGGCGTGGCCAGCAATTTTTCCACCACGCAATCGCGCTCGGCCTTGAGCACGTTTTCCATTTTCATGGCTTCAATCTTGGCCAGGATTTCACCGGCTTTGACCTCCTGCCCCGTCGTCACCGCAATCTGTGTCAGTAGCCCCGGCATGGGCGACAGCAAAAACTTGGACATATCGGGTGCGGATTTCACCGGCATCAGCGCATGCAGCTCGGCCGTACGTGCTGACATCACCTGTACGTCAGCCTGCACGCCCCAGTGGAACAGGCGATACACCAGGCCGCGGCGCTCAACCTGCATGCACATCGGTTCACCATTGATGGCGCCGAGGTACAGTGGATTACCAAATTGCCAGCGTGAGCGCACGGCGTAGTGCTGGCCAGCGAATTGAACATCCCATCCCTCTTCTCGCGCTGACGCGGGCGTGACTTTCACCTGATATTTTTCCTTGCCGATCAGCACGACGAAATCACTGCTCGGCTGAAACTCGTGCCCACGCATCTGGCCTGAAATGGTGGCGTTACGTTTCAAAAACTGGCGGTTCATTGCGGCGGCAACGGCGACCAGCATGGCGGGATCATCGTGCGGCACATCGGCTGCGTCAAAACCTTTCGGGTATTCCTCGGCGATCAGGCCGGTGTTGAAATCACCCGAGACAAACCGCGGGTGCTGCATCAGCGCCGCCTGAAAAGCGATGTTGGATGAAACGCCACGAATCACAAAACGGTTCAACGCATCGCGCATGCGGGTAATCGCTTCTTCGCGGGTGGGCGCATGCACGATCAGCTTGGCGATCATTGAATCGTAAAACATCGAAATCTCGCCGCCTTCCGCCACGCCAGTATCAACGCGCACGGCACCGGCACTCTCCGGCGGTGGAATGTATTTCACCAGCCGACCGGTGGAAGGCAGAAAGCCACGGAACGGGTCTTCAGCGTTGATGCGGCATTCCATCGCCCAGCCATCAAGCTTGACCTGTTCTTGCGTCATGGGCAGCTTTTCGCCGGCGGCAACGCGAATCATCAGCTCGACCAGATCAAGCCCGGTAATCATTTCCGTCACCGGATGTTCCACCTGCAACCGGGTGTTCATTTCGAGGAAATAAAAACCTTTATCCTTGCCAACCACAAACTCAACCGTACCAGCCGATTGGTAGTTCACCGCACGGGCCAGTGCCACAGCCTGCTCGCCCATGGCTTTGCGGGTGGCTGCATCAAGAAATGGCGATGGCGCTTCTTCAATGACTTTCTGGTGCCTGCGCTGAATCGAGCATTCGCGTTCCCACAAATACACCATGTTGCCATGCGCATCGCCGATGAGCTGAATCTCGATGTGGCGAGGCTCTTCGATAAATTTTTCAATGAACACGCGATCATCGCCAAACGCATTTTTGGCTTCAGTCGTGCAAGAAGTAAACCCTTCGTGCGCCTCCTGGTCGTTGTAAGCCACGCGCAGTCCCTTGCCGCCGCCGCCCGCCGAGGCTTTGATCATCACCGGGTAGCCAATGTCCTTGGCAATTTCAACTGCCTGTTCTGGCGTGTTGATCGCTTTGTTGTAGCCGGGGATGACATTGACACGAGCTTTTAACGCAAGATTCTTGGAAGCGATTTTATCGCCCATCGCAGCAATCGACTCGTGCTTTGGCCCGATGAAAATGATGCCTTCTTCTTCCAGCCGACGCGAGAATTCCGCGTTTTCGGAAAGAAAACCATAGCCCGGATGCACCGCCTCGGCGCCTGTTTGTTTGCAGGCGGCGATGATTTTGTCCATCACCAGATAAGATTCTTTCGAGGCCGCCGGGCCGATGCAAACTGCCTCATCGGCGAGTTCAACATGGCGCGCATCGCGGTCGGCTTCTGAGTACACCGCCACGGTTTTGATGCCCATCTTGTGGGCTGTTTTGATCACGCGGCAGGCAATTTCCCCCCGGTTCGCAATTAGGATCTTCTTAAACATGCTTCACCTCCGGGGAGAAATAGCCTGGGCACGCTACGCGTGCAAGGCAATTTAGCTTCGTTGCTGCGCCGCTACGCGGCTGGTCTCCACGATTCGCAATAAGTATTTTCTTGAACATGATTTTTCCTTGCCCGCGCTTAGAGTGGAATGTTGCCGTGCTTGCGCCACGGGTTTTCGATTTTCTTGTTTTTCAGCATCGCCAGGCTGCGGCAGATGCGCTTGCGGGTTTCGTGCGGCATGATCACATCATCAATAAACCCGCGCGCGCCGGCCACGAAGGGATTGGCAAACTTGGCCTTGTATTCCGCTTCGCGCGCGGCCACTTTGACCGGATCATTTTTCTCGTCGCGGAAAATGATTTCCACTGCACCCTTGGGGCCCATCACCGCAATTTCAGCGGAAGGCCAGGCAAAATTCACGTCGCCCCGCAAGTGTTTTGAGGCCATCACGTCATATGCACCGCCGTAAGCCTTGCGCGTAATCAGCGTGACTTTCGGCACGGTGCATTCGGCATAGGCATACAGCAGCTTGGCGCCATGCTTGATGATGCCGCCATATTCCTGCGCCGTGCCCGGCATGAAACCGGGGACATCGACCAGCGTGATGACCGGGATGTTGAACGCATCGCAAAAGCGCACAAACCGCGCTGCCTTGATCGACGATTTGATGTCCAGGCAACCCGCCAGCACCATCGGCTGATTGGCCACAATGCCCACCGCATCACCTTCCATGCGGGCAAAGCCGACGATGATGTTTTTCGCGTGATCCGGCTGTAGCTCGAAAAAATCCGCATCATCGACCATCTTCAGAATCAGCTCCTTGATGTCGTAAGGCTTGTTGGCGCTGTCGGGTACCAGCGTATCCAGCGAATAATCCAGCCGGTCGGCCGGGTCGTCCGTTGGTCTGGCGGGCGGGTTGGCTTTATTGTTGAGCGGCATGTAGTTGAAGAAGCGCCGCATCATTTGCAGGGCATCCACGTCATTTTCAAACGCCCGGTCAGCCACGCCCGAACGCGTGGTGTGCGTTACTGCACCACCGAGTTCTTCTGCCGTCACTTCTTCGTGGGTCACGGTTTTCACGACTTCAGGGCCGGTGACAAACATGTAGGACGAATCCTTGACCATGAAAATAAAATCTGTCATGGCCGGGCTATACACCGCGCCACCGGCGCAGGGCCCCATGATCATCGAGATCTGCGGAATCACGCCGGACGCCATGACATTGCGCTGGAATACTTCGGCGTAACCACCCAGCGCGGCCACACCTTCTTGAATACGTGCGCCGCCAGAGTCGTTGATGCCAATGATCGGCGCGCCCACTTGAATGGCTTTATCCATCACCTTGCAGATTTTTTCGGCATGGGCTTCGGAAAGCGCGCCGCCGAAAACAGTGAAATCCTGCGAGAAAACAAACACCATGCGGCCGTTAATCGTGCCATAACCAATGACCACGCCATCGCCCGGAACATGCTCGTCCGCCATGCCGAAATCAACACAGCGATGTTCTTTGAACATGTCCCATTCTTCGAACGTGCCCTCGTCGAGCAACAGTTCGATGCGCTCGCGCGCGGTCAGTTTGCCTTTGGCATGTTGCGCATCAATGCGCTTCTGGCCACCGCCCAGTGCAGCCCTGGCGCGTTTGGTATCGAGTTGATTAATAATGTCATTCACACGAATTGCCTCCCAAAAAATCGTTTTATTTAAAAAGAGCCAGCAGTTGCCGCGCAGCGAGTGCTGGCGGCAAGATGCCAGAGGTTACGTTCCGCGTTACTTCTGGCAAAGCGGCCATGACAGCGGGATGCGAGCGAAATCGGTGGCGCAGCGTTGCGTCAATCTGCTGCCACATCCAGTCATTTGCCTGACGTTTGCGGCGCGCTTCCATGTCACCGGCAGCAGTCATCGTGATGCGAAATTGTTCGATGGTTTGCCAGAATTCAGCAATCCCTTCTTTTTTTGTCGCCGATAACATCAGCACGGGTGGCTGCCAATGGGGGGAGGCCGGGCGCAGCATGGTCAGCGCCGAACGCATTTGGCTCGCTGCGGCTTGTGCTGCCATGGGGTCAATATCCACTTTATTAAAGACGACCAAATCGGCGAGCTCAACGATGCCTTTTTTAATCGCCTGCAAGTCGTCACCGGCATTGGGCAATTGCAGCAGCACGAAAACATCGGTCATCCCGGCGACGGCAATTTCCGACTGACCCACGCCAACCGTTTCGACAATGATGGTGTCAAAGCCAGCCGCTTCGCACAGCAGCATGGCCTCGCGGGTTTTTTCCGCCACGCCGCCCAGGCTGCCGGATGCTGGCGAGGGCCGGATGAACGCTGCCTCTTCACGGCACAGTAATTCCATGCGGGTCTTGTCGCCCAGTATCGAGCCGCCGGAAAGCGACGACGAAGGATCCACCGCCAACACGGCCAGCCGGTGGCCACGTGCAATCAGAAAAAGCCCGAGTGCTTCGATAAAGGTTGATTTACCAACACCCGGCACGCCGGAAATACCAATGCGGATAGAACGCCCGGTGTGTGGCAGCAGCTCGGTGAGCAGCGCTTGTGCCTGGGTTTGATGCGCATCCAGAGTGGATTCTGCCAGCGTGATCGCTTTGGCCAGCGCACGACGGTTGCCACTGCGCAGCTCGCCAGCGAGCGCGCTGTAGTCAATGGCGGGTGAAGCTGGCACCTTGAATCAAGCCTTGTGCGCAGCAGCAATCGCACGCAAAACTTCGCGTGCGGAGTCGGGAATCGGCGTGCCCGGGCCGAAAATTCCCGCAGCACCGACCTGGTAAAGCTCAGCATAGTCTTGCGCTGGAATCACGCCGCCGACAAATACCACAATGTCGTCCGCCCCCTGTGCTTTGAGCGCCTGGATCAGCGCCGGCACCAGCGTTTTATGGCCGGCGGCAAGCGTGGACACGCCGATGGCATGAACGTCATTTTCAATCGCCTGGCGCGCGGCCTCGATCGGAGTCTGGAACAGCGGGCCGACATCGACGTCGAAGCCGAGGTCGGCAAAGGCGGTGGCGACCACTTTCGCACCGCGATCGTGACCGTCCTGACCGAGCTTGACGATCATGATGCGCGGCCGACGGCCAGCCCTGGCGGCAAAGCTTTCAATTTCGGTGCGAATGTCATTCATCGTGCTGTCCCCCTCGCCTGTTCCATAAGCTGCACTATAAACGCCGGAGACGGTTTGGTTGGTGGCGCGATGACGCCCCCAGACTTCTTCTAACGCATCCGAAATTTCGCCCACGGTAGCGCGCAGGCGCGTGGCCTTGATGGCCAGGTCGAGCGTATTGCCCTGACCGCTCTTTGCCGCCTCGGTCAGCGCCGCCAGCGCCGCTTTGACGGCGGCCGTGTCGCGCGTGGCGCGGATGTGCTTCAAGCGGGTAATCTGACCGTCGCGCACGGCATGGTTGTCGACGTCGAGGATGTCGATCGGCGCCTCTTCCTTGAGCTTGTATTTGTTGACGCCGACGATCACGTCCTTGCCGGAATCGATGCGCGCCTGCTTTTCCGCCGCGCATTTTTCGATCTGCAGCTTGGCCCAGCCGCTTTGCACTGCCTGCGTCATGCCGCCCATCGTGTCGACTTCCTCGATGATGCTCCAGGCCTTGTCGGCGAGGTCCTGGGTCAGCTTCTCCATCATGTAGCTGCCGGCCCACGGGTCGATGACGTTGGTGATGTGGGTCTCTTCCTGGATGATGAGCTGGGTGTTGCGCGCGATGCGCGATGAAAACTCGGTCGGCAGGGCGATGGCTTCGTCGAGCGAGTTGGTGTGCAGCGACTGGGTGCCGCCGAACACGGCAGCCATCGCCTCAACCGTGGTGCGCACGATGTTGTTGTACGGGTCCTGCTCGGTCAGCGACCAGCCGGAAGTCTGGCAATGGGTGCGCAGCATCGAGGATTTCGGATTCTTCGGCTTGAACTCGTCCATGATGCGCCACCACAACAGGCGCGCGGCGCGTAGCTTGGCCACTTCGAGATAGAAGTTCATGCCGATGGCAAAGAAGAACGACAGCCGTCCGGCGAACTCATCCACATCCATGCCGCTGGCAATCGCCGTTTTCACATACTCGCGGCCGTCGGCTAGCGTGAAGGCCAATTCGAGTGCCTGCGTCGCCCCGGCTTCCTGCATGTGATAGCCGGAAATCGAAATCGAGTTGAACTTCGGCATGTGCTGCGCGGTGTAGCCGATGATGTCGGCGATGATGCGCATCGACGGTTCCGGCGGGTAGATGTAGGTATTGCGCACCATGAACTCTTTGAGGATGTCGTTCTGGATCGTGCCGGAAAGCTTGTCCTGCGGCACGCCCTGTTCTTCGGCCGCCACCACGTAGCCGGCGAGGATCGGCAGCACGGCGCCGTTCATGGTCATCGAAACGGAAACCTTGTCGAGCGGGATGCCGTCGAACAGGATTTTCATGTCCTCGACCGAATCGATTGCCACGCCGGCCTTGCCGACATCGCCGGTAACGCGCGGATGGTCGGAGTCATAACCGCGATGGGTGGCCAGATCGAAAGCCACCGAGACCCCTTGACCACCGGCGGCCAGCGCCTTGCGATAAAACGCGTTGGATTCTTCCGCCGTGGAAAACCCTGCATATTGGCGGATGGTCCATGGCCGTACGGCATACATCGTCGCCTGCGGGCCGCGCACATAGGGCGCAAAACCGGGCAAGGTGTTGGCAAAAGGCAATGTCGCCGTATCTGCCTGTGTGTAAAGCGGTTTGACGGTAATGCCTTCCGGCGTTTCCCAATTCAGTTGCGAGACATCACCGCCGGGTGCCGATTTGGCAGCGGCTTTGACCCAGGTTTCCAGTGAAGGTGTCGGCACGGGATTAGAACCGTTGGAATGATTGGAATGGGTGCTCATGGGTAGTGACCTCTCTGCTGCATTGTCTTTCAAAAAAACTGTGCGATGACCAGGCGATGCCGATGCAGTGCTGGCGCAGTTGACTTTCTGACTGTCTAATATGATACTGCATTCATAATTATGATAGCAAGAAAACAAGCCCAAAGCGTGCTTCATTCTGACGCGAACACACTCAATGCCCCAGCACTTTATGCGCAGGTAGCAGAGCGTTTGCGCGCCAGAATTTTTGCGCACGAGCTTTTGCCAGGCAGTTGGATCGATGAGCAAGTGCTCGCTGCCGAGTATGGCATCAGCCGCACGCCCATGCGCGAAGCGCTCAAAGTATTGGCCTCAGAAGGCTTGGTGACCTTGAAGCCGCGCCGGGGTTGTTATGTCACGGAATTGTCAGAACAAGAACGCAGCGAGGTTTTCCCGGTGATGGCGTTACTTGAAAGTCGCGTCGCTGAAGACGCCGCGCGCCGTGCCACCAGCGCCGACTTTTCGCGCTTGACTGCAATTCATGAAGAACTGGAAACCCATGCGGCAGCGAATGACGTGGATCATTTTTTTGAAACCAACCAGCGCTTTCATATCGCCTTGCAAGAAATCGCGGGTAACCGCTATCTTGCGCAATTGATTAACGATACGCGGCAGGTGGCCAAGCTTGCCCGACGCGATTCGTTGCGCCCTGCAGGACGGCTTCAGCAATCGTTGCAGGAACATCGCGCCATTCTTGAGGCGCTCCTGGCACGGGATGCCGCCCTCGCGGGTCAGCGTATGCACAGCCACCTATTGTCGGGCGGCTCGGTGGAATAAGTCGCGTTGAATAACTGGCGGGACCGTTGTGTGCGGTTGCGAGCAGTTGCGTGTCGTTAAGTTTATTTCCTCTGATTGGCAAAGAGCCACCACGCAAGCCCAAATAAATAACGCCCAGTCAAGGGCGTTATTTATTTCTACCAGTAACGGCTCGTTAGCGTCAGTGATGGCGCTGCCCGCTGTGATGATTAGCCGACTTGGCATCACGCTGGCTGGAACGCGCCGGACGCGGCGCGCTGTTACGTTCACCAGAGCCGCGGTTGGTAGCGGATCGACCCGGACGCTTTGCGGCCGACGATGGCTTACGTGCGGAAGGGCGATCCGTGGTTGTGCGCGAAGGATGGGTTTGTTGCGGCTCAAAACCCGGCAGGATGGAGGTTTCCAGCTCGCGCTTCAGGAGCCGCTCAATGTCGCGCAACTGAATGCGCTCATCAATGCTGACCAAAGATAATGCGGTTCCGTTCGCGCCCGCACGTCCTGTACGACCGATGCGGTGAATGTAGTCTTCAGCAACATGCGGCAACTCGAAATTCACCACACGCGGCAATGAATCGATGTCGATGCCGCGAGCGGCAATATCGGTGGCTACTAATGCCGCGAGCTTGCCTGATTTGAAGTCAGCCAGCGCGCGGGTGCGTGCATTTTGCGATTTGTTGCCATGCAAAGCGGCGGAGCGAATGCCCGATTGATCGAGCTTTTTCGCCAGCGCATCGGCACCGTGTTTGGTGCGGCAGAACACTAACACTTGATGCCAGCCGTGCGCTTCAAAAAGGTGCAGCAGCACGTCGCGCTTTTGATTCTGGTCGACACGAATCACTGATTGCGCTACCAGCTCAGCGGGCGCATTGCGGCGAGCTACTTCAACCAGTGCCGGGTTTTTGAGCACGGTATGGGCCAGCTCGCGCACTTCAGGAGCGAAGGTGGCGGAAAACATCAGGTTTTGCCGTTCGCGTGGCAGACGCTCGATGATTTTGCGAATATCGCGGATAAAGCCCATATCGAACATACGGTCGGCTTCGTCGAGAATGAGCGTAGTTACTTTGGATAAATCAACAGTGCGCTGGCTGATGTGATCCAGCAACCGTCCTGGCGTGGCGACCAGAACATCCACCCCGCGACGCATGGTTTGAATCTGCGGGTTGATGCTGACGCCGCCAAAAACGGCCAGGCTGCGAATGCCGGTATGTTTGCCATAGGCACGCACGCTTTCTTCAACCTGTGCTGCCAACTCACGGGTGGGAACGAGCACCAGCGCACGCGGGGCTGTGTGCGTGACGCGCTGCAAGGGGGTGTTAGCCGTTTGCGGTGCATAAGTCAGGCGCTGCAATAACGGCAGCACAAAGGCGGCTGTTTTGCCGGTGCCGGTTTGTGCCATCGCTTCCAGATCGCGTCCGGCCAGAATGAACGGGATGGCTTGTGTTTGAATCGGTGTCGGTGTGGTGTAGCCCTGTTCGCCAATGGCGCGCAGGAGCTCGGGCGAGAGCCCAAGTTCGGAGAACTGCATGATATTTACCTCTGAAGCCGACCGGCCGCGCTGTGGTGTTCAGTGCAACTCAGTCCGGACGGAAACTTCGATGGGGTTGAAACCGGAGAAGCGCTTCGCCCCAAAGACATAAAGCGGGCATGAAGCGGTTTTCATCAGGCACGGCTAGGGGACTGAATCGCAGCCGTTTAGAGGGTGAAGCGGGGCGCAATGTACCATAGATCGGCGGAAAGAGCCAACTTCGAGCGTCAGCAGTGCTGCTGGAGAGTGGCATAAAGCTACCCCAAGTTGCTGACACGGCCGCGCTGAGCTTTGACTTTTCCATGCAGAATCTTGCTGTCGAGACGGCGTTTCTGTGAATTGCGGGATGGCTTTGTCGCGCGGCGCTGGCGCGGGATGAAGGCAGCCTTGGCAATCAGGTCGCGCCGCCGCGTCAGGGCAGCGAAGCTATTGCGTTCGAGACTGCAATATTGCTGCGCCTTGATGACCACGATGCCATCGGCGCTGATACGCTGGTCGCTCACTTGCAGCAGGCGTGTCTTGATCTCCTCGGGCAGGAGGACGCCCGAATATCGAAACGCAGATGAACCGCGTTCGAGACCTTGTTGATGTTCTGCCCTCCTGCGCCCTGGGCGCGAATAGCGGTGAATTCAACCTCGTCATCACGCAGCAGGAATGGCGTGGCAGCGTGAATCATTTCACTTGGCATCAAAAAGTCGGCGCTGGCGAGACGGCGAATCCGTCAGACAGAGAACATAAAGGCGCACGGGCTGTTCGCCTGTCACGCTGCCAGGCTGCGGTTGGCGATAACCTGTCGCAGGACGAAGCTGGTATGCACACCGGTCACGCCTTCAATGCGTGTGATGCGGTTAAGCAGCAAATCCTGGTAGGCATCCATGTCACGCACTACGGCTTTGAGCTGGTAGTCGGCATCCTGCCCGGTGATGAGCAGGCATTCCACCACTTCGGGCAGTTCACTTATGGCCGTCTCAAAGTTGGTAAAGCGCTCCGGCGTATGCCGATCCATTGAAATATGCACCAGCGCCATCAGCGAGAGGCCGAGTTTGCGGGCATCTACCTGAGCATGGTAGCCCGTGATCAGCCCGGCTTCTTCCAGCGCGCGCACGCGCCGCAGGCAAGGCGAAGGTGAGAGGCCGATCTGATCGGCCAGATCCTGATTGGTCAAGCGCCCCTGGGTTTGCAGCAGGGTCAGAATATGGCGGTCGTATCGATCTAGTTCCATTGATTGCTTAAGGATGTGGCAATTAGAATAAATAATATCAATATTTAATATTTTCTAGCAATATTATATCAATATGATGTCTTTTATGGGTAAGCTTAGCAATCATTCTCCTCGGCTTCTGGAATACACTGCCTTCTCTACATGACAGCAGTTGCAGTCACTACCGGACTCCCACAAAGCGCTTCGGCATGCCGCTCGCCCACGAGGAAAGAGCGACGTCGCCAACCTCACAAAGGTTGAGGACAACAGGACTGTGATTGCTGCCAGGTAGATCGAATGATCAATTTCGTCACGCCGTCTTGAAAGGAGTCCATCATGCTTGCTCATCCCGCTACCAAATATCGTCCCTTTGCACCCATTGCGCTGACAGATCGCCGCTGGCCCAACCGGACAATCGATCGTGCGCCAATCTGGATGAGCGCCGACCTGCGTGACGGCAATCAAGCCTTGTTTGAACCGATGGATGCCGAACGCAAGCTGCGTTTTTTCCGCACGCTTTGCGCGATCGGCTTTAAGGAAATCGAGATAGCTTTCCCTGCCGCCTCGCAGCCAGAATTTGATTTCGTGCGCCAGTTGATCGAGCAAGACATGATCCCCGAGGGCGTCACCATCGGCGTGTTGACCCAGGCACGGCCTGAATTGATTGCGCGCACGATCGAAGCAGTGCGTGGTGCACGGCGTGCCATTGTGCATGTCTATAACGCTACATCACCGGTTTTCCGCGACACGGTATTTGGCATGGACAAGGCCGAAGTCATTGCCTTGGCCGTGAGCGCTGTGAGCCAGGTATGCGAACTTGTCGCTGCCGCACCCGAGACCGAATGGGTGCTCGAATACAGCCCGGAGACTTTTGCTGCAACCGAGCTCGATTTTGCGCTTGAAGTGTGCGATGCCGTCACTGCCGCATGGGGTGCGACACCGCAGCGCAAGATGATTCTCAATTTACCGACGACCGTTGAAGTGGCCACACCGAATGTGTATGCCGACCAGATCGAATGGATGCATTGCCACTTGGCGCGGCGCGATAGCGTGATCTTGAGCGTGCACCCGCATAATGACCGAGGTACCGCCGTGGCGTCGGCGGAATTGGCCTTGATGGCCGGCGCTGAACGTGTCGAAGGCTGTCTTTTCGGCAATGGCGAGCGCACGGGTAACGTCGATCTTGTCACGCTCGCACTCAATCTTTATACCCAGGGCGTGGCATCGGGACTGGATTTTTCCGACATCAACGCGGTGGCGCGTGTGGCCGAAGAATGTACGCGCTTGCCCATTCATCCGCGCCATCCCTATGTAGGCGACCTGGTCTTCACCGCTTTTTCCGGTTCGCATCAGGACGCGATCAAGAAAGGCTTTGCCGCGCAGGCCAAAGATGCCCTCTGGAATGTGCCTTATCTGCCGGTGGATCCAGCTGATCTTGGCCGCAGCTATGATTCGGTGATCCGTGTTAACAGCCAGTCAGGCAAGGGTGGCGTGGCATATCTGCTGGAAACACATTATGGCATCGTCATGCCACGGCGCTTGCAAATCGAGTTTGCCGGTGTCATTCAACGACATACCGAAATGCATGGCGGTGAAGTCAGTGCTGCCGATGTCTGGCGGTTGTTCGCGGCGACCTATCTTGACGCCGAAGCGCCCGTGCATTTGATTGAACACCATCTTTTCGAGCAGGGCAGCGCGCAAGGCGTGCGCCTGACGATTAGTTTCCATGGCCAGCGCCAAGTGATCAGCGGGGAAGGCAATGGCCCCATCGACGCTGCGGTGAATGCTTTACGCAGCATTGGCATCAACATCCAGGTGCGCAGTTTTGAGGAACGTTCGGTCGGCGGTGATAGCGAGGCGCGTGCGTGCGCATTCATCGAGGTGGCCGGCGCTGGCAGCGGCGAACGTTTCGGTGTCGGCCTGGATACCAACATCGTCACCGCCTCGCTCAAGGCGCTGGTCAGCGGGGTGAACCGGCTGGGCTTGATGGATACTGCGGAGCGCGAACAACAAGCAGCGTAATTGTGTACGGACGGCTGTCATGGCAGACAGCTGTCGTAAAAAGTCGGCGCTGGTGGTACGGCGATAACGCCAGATGGCGTATGGCAAACGCCTACAGCAAATGCACTTTCACTCGCTTGCCCTTGATTGAGCCAGTTGACAGCTTGCGGTGTGCCTCGCGCGCAATGCCGCGCTCAACGGCGACATAGGCAGAGGTTTCCGTGATATTGATTTTGCCAATTTGCTCTTTGCTGAATCCGGCTTCACCCGTTAGCGCGCCGAGTATGTCACCCGGGCGGATTTTTTCTTTGCGGCCGCCGAGGATCAGCAAGGTGACCATAGGCGGCAGCAGAGGTGTTTTTGCCGCGCCGGATGCAGGATGCAATTCGCTCAACGTGTGCCATTCGAATTCAACGCCTTGCATTTTCTCAATCTCGGCCACACGCCCCATCTGGTTGCCGCTCACCAGGCTGAACGCCCATCCGGCCTGGTCGACACGACCGGTGCGGCCAATGCGATGGATATGCACTTCAGGGTCCGGCGTGACATCCACATTGATCACGGCTTCCAGTTGTGCGATATCCAGCCCGCGTGCGGCGACATCGGTGGCCACCAAAACCGAGCAGCTGCGGTTGGCAAATTGCACCAGCACTTGATCGCGTTCGCGTTGCTCCAGCTCGCCATGCAAGGCGAGTGCAACGAAGCCTTCGTCGCGCAGCACTTGCAACAACGCACGGCATTGCTCGCGCGTGTTGCAAAATGCCAATGTGCTCACCGGGCGATAGTGGTTGAGCAACAACGCGACGGCGGCGAATTTGTCTTCGTTTTCCACTTCATAAAAACGCTGGCGAATTTTGCTGGCTTCGTGCTGTTCGGTGAGCGTGACCTGTTGCGGCTGGCGCAAAAATTGTCGGCTCAACCCGGCAATGCTTTCAGGATAAGTGGCGGAGAATAACAAGGTCTGCCTCTCTTTGGGGCAGGCTTTGGCGACGAAGGCGATATCGTCAAAGAATCCCATATCCAGCATGCGATCCGCTTCATCCAGCACCAGCGTGTTGAGCATTGTTAGATCCATACTGCCACGTTGCAAGTGATCCATGATGCGACCCGGTGTGCCCACGACGACGTGTGCACCATGTTCCAGGCTGGATATTTGTGGCCGTAGGGTGTTGCCACCGCACAGGGTGAGCACCTTGATGTTGTTTTCACCACGCGCCAAACGGCGAATTTCTTGCGTGACCTGATCGGCCAATTCGCGTGTGGGGCAAAGCACCAAAGCCTGCACGGCAAAGTTGCGCGGGTTGAGTTTGGTGAGCAAAGGCAAACCAAAAGCCGCCGTCTTGCCACTGCCGGTTTTTGCCTGCGCAATGAGGTCATGCCCGGCGAGTGAGAGCGGCAGGCTGGCCGCCTGAATCGGTGTCATCTGTGCGTAGCCTAGCTGTTGCAGATTCACCAGCATGGCAGGAGAAAGCGGCAGCTGGCTGAAATCTTTCCCTGTAGATGCAGATGGTGCAGCAGAATTACCGGTTTGATTATTGGTTTGGCTGGAGGTGGTCATTGGATTTTGGTGCGGTGAATGTGCAAACTCAATTTTTTTGGATTGCTTAGCTCAGCGTGATGGGCGCGACGCGCAGATTGTGCTCACCCATGATGAGCCACAGTTCGCCTTCTTGCAACGTGCATTGCAGTTGCATATTGCGTGAAGTTAAAGCAGTCAATGCAGCCGCGTCTTCCGGGCTGATTTGATAAATGGTGAGTTTTTCCTGGCGCTCAAACGCTGCACGATTTTGTTGCCACCAAATCTCCGTTGCGCGGCTACCGTAAGCGATGACCGCGACATGCTGCGCGCGGCCGCAAGCGCGACGGATGCGTTTTTCATCCGGCAGGCCAACGTCAATCCATTGCGTGATGCTGCCGGTTAAATCCTTGCGCAATAAATCCGGCTCGTCCTCTGCCGATAAGCCTTTGCCAAAAACCAGCGCCTCATTCGCATGCAAAATGAATGCGATAACCCGCATCATCATGCGCTCATCCGTCTCGGATGGATGCCGCGCAATGGTTAGCGTGTGGTTGCCATAGTAGTTGCGATCAAGGTCGGCGATTTGCAGATCAAGTTTGAAAATGGTGGATTTAAGCGCCATAAAAGTAAGAGAAGTTAGAGCACGCGCTGCTGTTGCGCGCCCAAAATGCCGCCCGAGAGCGTAATGACATCGCCACGCTTCAGATGTTGCGGCGGCTTCATGCCCAAGCCCACCCCTTCGGGCGTGCCGGTGATAATCACATCGCCGGGCAAGAGCGTCATGAACTGGCTGAGATAAGACACAATGCGCGCGACAGGGAAGATCATGTCCGCTGTGGAACTATGCTGCATGCGCTGGCCGTTGATGGAAAGTTCTAACGGAATGGTTTGCGGGTCGGGAATTTCATCGGTAGTGACAAGCCATGGGCCAATGGGGCCAAAGCCGTCAAAACTTTTCCCCTTTACCCATTGCCCATTACGCTTGGCTTGCCAGTCGCGTTCGGATACATCGTTTGCCAGGCAATAGCCCGCGACATGCGCCAAGGCCTCTTGCTCGCTAATGCGCTGTGCGCTGCGGCCCATGATGATGCCCAGCTCAACTTCCCAGTCGCCTGCAACGGAGCCTTCCGGTAAGGCAAAGTCATCATTTGGCCCGGCTAACGAGGTGATGGCTTTATTAAAAACCACGGGCTCGGTGGGAATGGCCATGCCGGATTCTTCCGCATGCTTCCTGTAATTGAGGCCAATCGCGATGAATTGGCGTATTCCGGCAACAGGTGTGCCTAAGCGCGCGCCTGTTGGTACGAGTGGCATTTTGGCAAGATCAATGGCCGCGAGTGCAGCGAGTTTTTCTGGTGCCAGCCGGTCGGGGGTGAAATCTGCAATCAGCAGCGATAAATCGCGTAGATGGCCTTGTGCATCGACGGCACCAGGCTTTTCTTCACCCAAGGCGCCAAACCTGAATAGTTTCACGAACGCTCTCCTTTGTATTGATGCTTGATGAAAGGAGAGCAGTTTAGCGGTTATTGGTAATCACACGCCCTTGGTAACTGTTGCAGTGGCCTTAATTTACGATGAGGTTCATTCTTCCAGCAGGCTACGCAGCATCCACGCCGTCTTCTCATGCACATCAAGGCGCTGGGTAATGAGGTCAATCGAGGGCTGATCGTTGGCTTTATCCATTAGCGGCAACAAGCCGCGCGCGGTGCGGGCAACGGCTTCCTGCGCATCGACGAGATGGCGCACCATTTCAAGCGCTTTGGGCTGACCATCAACCTCCTTGATGGATGCAAGGCGCACAAATTCCTTGTAAGTTCCGGGTGCAGGGAAGCCCAGAGCGCGGATGCGTTCGGCGATGAGATCGAGTGCGGTCCACTGCTCGGTGTATTGCGTCATGAACATCAGATGCAGTGTGTTGAACATCGGTCCGGTGACGTTCCAGTGGAAGTTGTGCGTCATCAGGTAGAGCGTGTAGCTATCGGCCAGCAAGTGTGAGAGTCCGGCGCTGATTTTTTCGCGGTCTTTCTTGTTGATTCCAATATCCATGATGGTCTCCTAAAGGTGATGGCGAAGCGGGATGCTTCACCTGATTAGCAAAAGTCCGCTACGAGTGAAGCATGCACAGCGGGTGCTAGCGGTCCGGTTTCGGCTTGGTAGTGCGGGTGATTAATGCCGATGGAAAGGGCCGCACCTGCTTTGGCGGCAACGATCATCTCCGGCGTGAATTCAAAGCGCAGAAAATGCACGGCGGCGGTTTTTTCTTCGTTTTCCCGCTCCATGTCTTCATCTGCAATGGCGGGCACGGCAGGAAAGTTTTCCACGCGCACCCATATCTGGTTTTCGATACCTTTGAGCTTGGCCAGCATTTCTTTGCGCTGCTGCTCATCCGCGTATTCGATTTGCATTGTGGCCTTCAGGTTGCAGCCATCCGGTACCAGCGGGGCGTAGCTATCGAGTTCGTGTTGAATGCCGTCTTCTTCGAAGATTTTTTCCACGCGCAGCATTTCCTGTATTTGATAACGAATAAGGAGCTCATTTTCAAAAATCAGCACGACATGTTCGCCGAGAAATACGCGGCGCAGTGTCTTTTCTTCCATGACACGTGCGCGCATGGTTGGGCGCGCTTTGGCATAGGCTTCCAGCGTGAGCAGGGATTCGCGAGTGAGCGTCATTTTTATTCCAGTCCGTAAGCGATACGTAGCAAGGTGAGTGGGTGTTGCTTTTCGGCGTGTCCGGCGTTGCCCGCTTCATCCATGCCTTGTTGAATATGACGGCCAGCAATGGCGCAGTCCGAGCTGATGTAGTCGGGCTCGTTTTGCGCCATGGCACGAAACACCGGGCGACCGATTTTCATGGACAGGGCGTAGTACTCATTCTTCACGCCCCAGGTGCCGTCATGTCCTGAGCAACGCTCGACTGTGTTCACCGTAGCCCCTGTGAGCTTCAACATTTCTTCGGTCTTGCGACCCATGTTCTGCACCCGCGAGTGGCAGGGAATGTGGTACGACACCTTGCCCAGCGGTTTGGGAAACTCCGTTTTGAGCAGACCATCCTTGTTGCGCTGAACGAAGTATTCGAACGGGTCAAACATGGCTTTAGCGACTGCCTGAACATCCGCATCCTCAGGAAAGAGCAGTGGTAATTCACTTTTGAACATCAGCGTGCAAGACGGCACGGGGGTGAGAATGGCGTAACCCGCTTGAGCTAACTTGACGAGATGGGGAATGTTGATGTTTTTGAGTTTCTCCACGGCGTCCAGATCGCCCAGTTCCAGCTTGGGCATGCCGCAGCAGGCTTCTTTTTCAGCCAGCAGCCAGGGAATATCGTTGTGCTCCAGCAGTTTGACGAGATCATGGCCGATGCCGGGCTCGTTGTAGTTCACATAGCAGGTAGAAAAAATCGCCACCTTGCCGGGTGTGCGCTGACCATCCTTGATTTGTTGTGCAACAGCAGCCCCGGCTGTCTTGCGAAAATGTTTGCTGTCGTATTCCGGCAGTCTGCGTTCTTTTTTTACACCAAGCACGGATTCCATTGCGCTACGAGTAATGCCGTTTCTATTAACGGCATTGACTACATGTACCACGACAGGAATCGAGGCCAGCTTACCCACGGCGTCGGTGGCGCTTAGCATGCGGTCGCGGAAGCTGGCTTCTCCCGCTTTGAATTGGATAGCCTTGGCACGCAACATGGTATGTGGGAAGTCTACATTCCACGGGTGTGGTGGCACATAAGGGCATTTGGTCATGTAGCAGACGTCGCACAGATAGCACTGGTCGACAACGCTGCCATATTTTTCTTTGGGTACGCCAGCGACTTCATCGTCGCCTGCGGCATCAATCAGATCGAACAGCGTGGGGAAGGCATTGCACAGCGAAACGCAGCGACGGCAACCATGGCAGATGTCGAAAATTCGCTCCAGTTCCTGCTCGCACGACAACGCATCGTAAAACTGGGGATTTTTCCAGTCGATTGGATGTCGCGTTGGGGCTTCAAGATTTCCTTCACGCATGGGGTTTTCCTTGAGGGCGATGAAAAGTCGGCGCTGGCGAAACGGCGGCAAGCCGCCATTTCGCTTTTGCCATGCTGCGTGTATTGCGTTTGTATTGCTACTTACTTATTACTACTTGTGTTGCCTATATTGCTTATGCGCCCAACGAATCCAGTGTGCGCTGGAACTTGTTGGCGTGCGAGCGCTCAGCCTTGGCCAGCGTTTCAAACCAGTCGGCGATTTCGTCGAAACCTTCTGTGCGCGCGGTCTTCGCCATGCCTGGGTACATGTCGGTGTACTCGTGCGTTTCGCCAGCGACTGCCGTTTTCAAGTTGTCAGCCGTTGGGCCAAAGGGCAGGCCGGTGGCTGGGTCGCCACAGGTTTCGAGATATTCCAGATGACCGTGGGCGTGACCGGTTTCACCTTCAGCAGTGGAACGGAATACAGCGGAAACATCGTTGTAGCCTTCGATGTCGGCTTTGTTCGCGAAGTAAAGGTAACGGCGATTGGCCTGAGATTCGCCAGCAAAAGCATCCTTCAGATGGCCTTCAGTTTTGGAACCTTTGAGTTGCATGATGAGTCTCCTTTGCAATGAATAGGATATGACGGTTAATGCATGTGCATGCGTTAAACCAAGTCGCGTATTGGCAATAACCCTTCGCAACTTGTCGCTACTTTAGTCGTCTTGCGTGAAAAGTTCTAATTGATTTTATGTTGGGTGGCGATAGGCAGCAGCTATTGCCAGAAACGAGCCGCCGTTGTGCGCCACTGTGTGAGTCTTCTGTGTTTTAACGTATCGGCCGTGTGCCGGGCAGATGGCAGTCAAGCAAGGCGGCGCGCATGATGTCAATGGCTTGATGGCGCGGAAAACTAGCGCGCCATACCAGGCCAACGCGGCGTGTGGGTGTTGGCTCGGTAAATGGCCGCACGCGCAGTAGCGGGTCATTTTTGGCTAAAGTATCTACGCTGCTCGCCGGCATCACCGTTACACCCACGCCGGAAGCTACCATGTGGCGGATGGTTTCCAGCGAAGAAGATTCAAGCACCTGGGGCGATTGGCCGTGGCTGGCACGGGCACATAAATCGAGCACCTGATCACGAAAGCAGTTGCCGGGGCCGAGCATGAGCAAGGGTTCTTCCAACAACTGGCTAGTTGCAAGCATTTTTTGTTTTACCCAGGGGTGCGCGACGGGTAATAGCAGGCGAAAGGGTTCGTCATACACGGGTTGTGCGACGATTCCTGGTTCGTTGACAGGCAAGGCGAGCACCAGTACATCCAGCTCGAAATTCTTGAGTTTTTCCACCAGCACCTCGGTGTAACCCTCGGCGATGATGAGCGGCATTTTCGGCGCACGTTGTTTTAGTATCGGCACGAGCGCCGGTAGTAGCCAGGGACCGATGGTATAGATCACACCCAGACGAAGCGGCCCGACCAGCGGGTCGCGTCCGGTGGCAGCAATTTCACTCACGCGGGCGGCTTCGCTCAATACGCGCTCAGCCTGGGCAACGATTTGTGCGCCTATCGCCGTGAGGCGAACTTCACCGCTGTTGCGTTCAAATAGGACGATGCCGAGGGAGTCTTCGAGCTTTTTAACCGCAACCGATAGCGTCGGTTGGGCAACGTGACATTTTTCCGCCGCACGGCCAAAGTGGTTTTCGTGGGCGAGGGCAACGATATAGCGTAGTTCGGTAAGCGTCATGTCGCGCCACCAGATTGCTGAAAAGCGGCCTGGGTGTTGCGTGATGGGCTATTCATTCTTCCTGGACTGCTTGACTTTTTGGCTGAGTCGCCAAAGGGAAGCCTTCAAATGGTTTGGAGCGTTGGTGTGGAATCAATGTCCAGGTGTGGCGGGCATTAGGCACGCCGCCATCGACGCGAATGCATGAGCCAGTGATGAATGATGCGGCCTCTGAGCGCAGGAAAACGATCGCAGCCGGGATTTCCGCCTCGGTACCAAGGCGTTGCAGAGGTACCTTCTTCTTCCAACCACGCATCTCCGCTCGCACTTCGGGCACGTAGCTGCCAAAGCCGCTACTGGCGATCCATCCGGGAGCAACGGCATTGACCCGCACACCAGAATGCGCCCATTCGCATGCCACCGTTTCGGTAAACGAGAGCATGCCGGCGCGGGCTGCGCCACTATGCGCCATGTTGCGATAACACAGCGCTCACCATGGACTTGACCATGGCTTCGTCACGAAGGTCGCCATAGGGCAACTTGCCTGCCCGCCTGCAGCAATAATTTCGGCGCGCACAGTATTGCGCTTGTCAATTTTTCGGCTTACCAGTGCAATCGTTGCGCCCGGGCTGGCAAGTTCATGCGCCGTGCAGCGACCCAAGCCACTATCCCCACCGGTAACTATGATGGTTCGTCCTGCAAAAAGACCGGGACGAAATACGGATTGGTATTTCATCGAACTACCTCTTAAGTTTTTTGAGCTGGTGCACATTACAGTATTGACATTACGGTCGGTAGAAAAGCTACTACGGTCCAGTAGGCGACTACTAAAGAACACGCCCCGGTATCATAACGTAACAGGGCATGCCCTGTTGTCACCGATCTGTCATCAATCTGCAATAGACTGAGTTTTTGACTTTATAAAAGGTAGAGCATGCCGGCCACTATTCTTGTCGTTGAAGATGAGCCAGCGATTCAATCGCTGATTGAAATTAATTTGCGCCGCGCAGGCCATGACGTTGCGTTAGCGGGGGATGCAGAAACTGCGCGTCGTTTGATAACCGCGACACTGCCTGATTTGGTTTTGCTTGATTGGATGCTGCCCGGTATGAGTGGTATTGATTTCGCGCGTCAGCTACGCCGTGATGCACGAACTCGTGATTTGCCCGTCATTATGCTGACGGCGCGCGCAGATGAACGCGATAAAATCGAAGGATTCGACATCGGTGCTGATGACTACATCACCAAACCATTCAGTCCGCGCGAGCTGGTGGCGCGTATTCGGGCGGTTTTGCGGCGGCATGCGCCACAAACGACGGATGAGGTTGTCGAACTGGGGCATTTGCGCCTTGACCCGGCGACACATCGTGTCAGTAGTGGGGGTCACGAGATTATTCTGGGCCCTACCGAGTTTCGCCTGCTGCATTTTTTTATGACACATCCCGAACGGGTACACACGCGAACGCAACTGCTCGATCAAGTGTGGGGTGATCATGTGTTTGTTGAGGAGCGCACGGTGGATGTGCATATCCGTCGTCTGCGCGCCGCACTCGAGGCAACGGCGCATGACGCGCTGATTCAGACCGTACGTGGTAGCGGCTACCGCATGTCTGCATCATGAAGCCGGTAGTGACCGAAGCGCTGGTCACGCTGATCATCGTCTTGATAGCATCATTGATCGGGGCGTGGGATGATGGGGTGCTCGGGGCAAGTGTCATGGCCTTTTGTGCGCTGGGCTTGATTCTTTTACGGCATCTGTGGTGGCTTAGTCAGTTGATTTATTGGGCGCGTGCGCCACAAGAACGTTCCCCGCCTACGGTGCTGGGCGCTTGGGGTGAATTGTGTGATCTGCTGTATCAACAAATCCGCAAAGCCACCAAAGAAACCAAGCTAGCCACGACTGAACTTGAACGTCTGCGGCTGGCCGCCGAAGTGCTGCCAGAGGGGGTGGTTATTCTGGATGATCAGCGCGTTATTGAGTGGATGAATTGGGAAGCAGAAGCCTGCTTCGGGTTAAATGCCGCCACAGACATCGGTAGCCGGTTCACCCATTTGCTGCGTGAACCCGTATTGCTCGATTATCTGAATACTGCCGGACGTGGTGCAAAACCCTTGAAGCTGACTACCCAGCGCAATCCGGGTCATACACTGCAAGTGCAAACTGTTCCATTCGCGGCGGGCCGCACGTTGCTGATGGTACGTGATGTCACGCAGCTCGAAAAGCTAGCCACTATGCGGCGTGATTTTGTGGCGAATGTTTCGCATGAACTCAAAACGCCACTCACAGTGACGCTGGGTTTTATTGAAACCGCGGCCGATGCGTTAGGGGATGCTTCGCCGGATGAGCTGGCGCACTATTTACGTATGGCATCAGAGCAAGCGTTACGCATGCAGAATCTGATTGAAGATTTATTGATGTTGTCGTCACTGGAGACGGATTCTCCCCCGATGGAAGAGGATGTGAATCTGTCTGCATTGCTCGCAGGTGTATGCGAAGAAGCGAAGGTGCTTTCCGCAGGACGCCAGAATATCAGTTTGACAATGTCTGGATCATCACATCTGGTGGGTAGTTCGCGAGAATTACACTCAGTTTTTAGTAACCTGGTAACCAATGCCGTGCGCTACACCCCCAAGGGCGGTGAGATTGCGCTACGCTGGGACGCGGGTGTGACCGGTGGTCGTTTTGCGGTCACTGATACTGGTATCGGTATTGCAGCCGAACACCTTCCCCGTCTTACTGAACGTTTCTATCGCGTCGATCATGGTCGCTCGCGTGAAATGGGGGGGACTGGGCTTGGCTTGGCGATTGTCAAACATGTGCTGGAACGCCATCAGGCGCAGTTTGATATCAGAAGTGAACCCGGCAAAGGGTCTACATTCAGCGTAGTCTTTCCCGCGCATCGCATGCGCTGAAAAGAAAATCGGGCGCAACGGTGTTAGTTGCGCCCGATTTTGTCTCCGCTAGATCAATCAGAAGGTGTGATTTATTCCCACCTGTAGGCCGGAAAGCTTGAGGCCGTCGTTGTTAGAGCCTGCGCTGCCAGCAATGCCTGTACTTCCATCTCCGAAGTCGTAACCTTTAGCCATCCCAGAAACGGCGCTGACACGGTCGTCGTTCTTTAGGTAAGCATAGTGCGCCAGCAAGGTTGTGCGTTTGGAGAGGCTGTGCTCATAGCCCAATACCCAGAACTTGGCGCCTGTGTCGGAAAGATCGGTCACGCCGGCCCGGTTGCCGCTCAGATCGTTAGCACGGAAGTATTGGGCGAGTAGCTTGCCATTGGCGGTGACCATATAGGTGCCCGCAAGGCCCCAGACGTTCTGCTTCAGGCTACCTAGGCTGCCGTCACCTTTTGTGTGTGCGAAGAGTGCGCGTACACTGGCATTACCAAACTTGTACATACCGCCGAGACGGGTTTCGGTCACATCCTCATCGGTTCCTGTATTGAAGGTGCCGGCACCGGTGCTGTTCTTTTCGGTCAGCTTGCCGTGGGTTAAGCCAACATAAACGGGGCCGTTGTCATAATTCAGCCCGAGTTCTGCCAGTGATTGATTGGCAGGATTAGCGCTGGGCGCGATGTTTTTGTTCTCGTTGGCCTGATATTGCACCGTGGCTTGAAAGCCGGAGAAGTCAGGGGTGATATAGGCGATCGAATTGGTATACCGAGTATCAAAGACTGACGCACGACCGCCGAGCTTGCCGAGTAGCGCTGAATTGTCGCCGATGCCATCGCTGTGAATTACGACGTCCAGTTTGCTCGCGATATCGCGATTCGGGCCACTGAAATTACCCAGCTTGACGGTGCCGAAATCGCCTTTGAGACCAACGAAGCTGTCACGCGCTACATCCAGACCACCGCCCGCATCAAACTTGGCATTGGATTCAAACTGGAAGAATGCGCTCATGCCATTACCCAGCGATTCGGTACCTTTGAAGCCCAAGCGTGAGCCGTTTGACTGAACGCGAGTGTAATCGGGTGCACCCCGGCCGGCGCCTGCTGCGCCGCTGGTATTGATGATGTCGAATGTGCCATCGACGACGCCATACACCGTCACATTAGACTGCGCAAAAGCGGCACCGGACAAGCTGGCAATAGCCAGCGCAATAAATTTTTTCTGCATAAGTCACCCCTAGTAGTCCTGCGTTTAAAAATTTAACCGCTAACAAAGAAAGACGCCACGTGTCGGTCTCTGCCAACGGCTAACGCAGTTTAGGTAGCGTGTGTGACCGAAATGTGATGCCTGGATGAAGAAAATATGACAGAGGGACGGTGGAGAAAGCGGTAGAGGATAAGTTCAGGTGGTAAATGTGCAACGTTCGAATTCACTACCATGCGCAATGAGGTGTGTGAGGGTGACAATTTCTGCGAATGTTCGCATGAGCGCAATGCGGCGACCAATCTGAAAACTGCCGACAGGCAAAATCAGGCTGGCGGGTTCGTCAGCCGATTGGTTCGCGCCAATAAAAAAAGCTGGGCGGTACGCTGCGTGCTCTGAGTCAATGGGCCGTGCCACGATGGCTTGAGTTTCTCCCGGGAAAAGCTGGATGCCGACAGCCAGCGAGTCGGTATCCTGACGTAATGTCCAGCGCACACAGCCAAGAACAAAGGCTGCACTTTTTTCAGAGTGGGCAGCGATAAGCGAACCAGTGGCAATTCGTACGCCTTCTTTGAGCGGCCGTGAAATGCGCAGACCCGTGGTGGAAATATCCAGCAACTTCCAGTCATCCATGATTTCCCAATTTTCGATATGGAAGGTGTCAGGCGTGGGCTTAGCGATATTTAGACGATGGCTCGTGTCGCCAAATAAGGCGAATCTTTCTTGCTCACGGCGTATGGCATCATCATCCTGGGTTGTGGATTGAAAGGTGCGGTGACCGGATAAATGGAAATGCACCGCATCATAGCCAGCAATGAAACGGCAATTGCCGCTGGCGCTCTGGCGCAGATGCTTTCGTGCACTACTGCCTTGACACCAGCGATGCAGTAAACGCGCTAGCAACTTGCCAGCTGTGGGTTGGGTAACGTCACTGCCAAGTTGAAGATCAGTTGGCGAATGGCCTTGCTCGAGTAGCATAATGCGAGAAGTCAGGCTAGTGCGCAGTGCTGTAGTCTCTAGCCAGCGGCCTTGTGCTGATTGCCGGGGAACATAGTCTGCGGGCTGGTCCGAATCAAGATCAACCCACAAAGGATGTGCACAGAGGCGGATATCCTCAGGGGGTGTTTTTAGTAGTTTGATTTTGCTTCCCCACCGTTGCGTCCAACGAGCGACCCAGGCCAGATCACGTGGGGGAAGTTCATAGGGGCTTGTGACATAAAGTAGATGACATTCGGCGTAAACAGCCAGCGGTGTTACGGTTTGTTTTCTGTAGCGCAAGGGGTCGTTGATTTTTTGTTCTGCAAGACCCGTGGACTCAGCGAGAAAAAAAACCTGGTGTAATTTTTTCCAGTACCCGAAATCTGGCAGACGTTTGCCTTGAATGATATCCATTTGCCAGTCGGCGAGGGTGGCTAATGCACGTTGAGCTACCGTGGCATTTTTTTTTGATGGCTCTACGGGTACGGTATCGTATTCTTCGAAACAGTGTAGATAATTAGTGAGCAGAGATTGCCATATTGCGAGGGTGCTATCCAAAGCTGCTTGCTCTGAGGGCGAGAAAGGGAGTGGCCGACCAACAAATTTTTTCGCCATAGCGTCTTGCGCTTGGCGAATGGGCCCGCGTAATGTTTCCAGAACAGCGAAACGTTCGGTAATAGGCAATGTGAAGCGTGCAAGTAATGTGAGTTGACGCAAAAAAATGGCTTGAGCCTGCATCGCATTGGCTAGCGGAACGGTCTTTAGCCAGTCGCGGCAGTGGGCAGCTGTGGTAAAAGCGGGCGGTTGTTCTGTGCCTGTCGAGGGGAGATCAAAATTCATTGGTCATGACTCCTGGGCAAAAGTTGTTGGTGTAATGCGGTGCTAAGTGCTGTGCTGGAAGGGATGATGCGTGGCGCACCGATGCGGCTGGGGGTGGCCCATATGGGTGAGGGGAAGTGGCTATCGTCGTGCCAGCGAGGAATTACATGCCAGTGTAGGTGAGGCACCAAGTTACCCAGGCTGGCGAGATTGATTTTGTCCGGCGCGAGCTGCTGGCGAAGGGTGCGCTCAACGGCTTGCACAATACGCATTAAATGGCTGGCCTCACGTTCCGTCAGGTCGCTCATTTCTGCCACATGGGGTTGCCAGATGACGCGGCAAAAGCCTGGGAATGTCGTGCCTTCGTGACTCGTCACCCGCACCACACGGCAGTGGCTGTCGGCCCACAACTCTTCGCCACCCGGCGAATGGCATAACTCACAATCATACTCACTCATCATTGGCAAAGCATGCATCACGCACTGGCTCGCAGTGGCTGATGGCGTCAGCGTACTCGCTAGAGCAACACACGCTCTATTCCCCCGGCGTTGGCAGCGCGAACATAGTCTGCCAACCAATCGGGACCAAGAATTGCTTTCGCCATTTCGACCACGATGTAGTCAGCGGAAGTGTTGGCGTCGTCGTCATAGCGTGATAAACCCTGCAGGCAAGACGGGCAGGAGGTGAGAATTTTCACTTGATCTACCGTATCACCAGCACCGTCCAGAGACGGATTCAAAAGTCCGTCTCTGGGCAAGACTTTTTGCCCGGCGCGGAGCCGCGCTGCGCCCAGCGCGATTTCTTCCTGTTTTCTGAAGCGCACTTGCGTTGAGATATCCGGCCGAGTGACTGCCAGCGTGCCGGACTCACCGCAGCAACGATCATTCAAATCGACCTGTTGACCCATCAGGGCATTGGCAACCTTGATACCCGAGTGGTGTTTCATCGGCGTGTGGCAGGGCTCGTGATACATGTAGCGTACACCCTTGGCACCTGCCAGATGAATATCTTTTTCAAACAGCCATTCGTGAATATCCACCAGACGGCAGCCCGGAAAAATCTTGTCGAACTCATATTTCAGCAGTTGGTCCATGCAGGTGCCACAAGACACCACGACCGTTTTGATATCGAGATAGTTGAGCGTGTTGGCGACGCGATGAAATAACACGCGGTTTGACGTGGTAATGGCTTGGCCCTTTTCTTCTTCGCCCGCTGCGGTTTGCGGGTAACCGCAACACAAGTATCCTGGCGGCAACACTGTTGTTGCCCCTGCGTGCCAGAGCATGGCCTGAGTTGCCAAGCCGACTTGCGAAAAGAGGCGTTCTGAACCACACCCCGGAAAGTAGAACACGGCTTCGCTCTCATCGGCAGCCTCAGCAGAATTAGCCGCATTAGGCATGCGTTGCGGATTGCGAATGACAGGGATGAGCGTGTCGTCTTCCAGATTGAGCAGGCCGCGCGCGGTGCGCATGGGCACATTTTTCGGCATAGGTTTGTTGATGAAGTGAATCACCTGCGCCTGAATTACGGGCCGTCCCAAGGTTGCTGGAGGATGTTTGACGGAATCCTGAATCAAGCCAAATGCTTTGCCCAACCGATAACCCAGACGTTGCGCCTTGTATCCCAACTGAATCATGCCAGCACGCAACAGCTTGATGGTTGCTGGATCTGTCGCATTGAGAAAAGCCATCGACGCGGCTGTGCCGGGATTAAATTTCTTCTTGCCCTGACGGCGCAAAAAATTGCGCATGGCTACTGAGACATCGCCAAAGTCGATATCTACCGGGCAGGGTGTCAGACATTTGTGGCACACCGTGCAATGGTCGGCGACATCTGAAAACTCATCGAAGTGCTTGAGGCTGATGCCACGCCGCGTTTGCTCTTCATATAAAAAAGCCTCAATCAGCAGGGATGTCCCGAGGATTTTGTCGCGGGGTGAATACAGCAGATTAGCGCGGGGCACATGGGTCGAGCACACAGGTTTGCATTTGCCACAACGCAGGCAGCTTTTGATTGAATCTGAAATCCTCCCGATTTCAGATTGCTCCATGATCAAAGATTCCGTGCCGAGCAGGCTGAATGACGGCGTATAGGCGTTGGATAAATTACCGCCAGCAAGCAGCTTGCCGCGATTAAACCGACCTTCCGGGTCGACGCGCTGTTTATATTCGCGGAAGGGGCGAAGTTCGTCTTCGGTCATGAATTCCAGCTTGGTAATGCCAATGCCATGCTCGCCGGAAATCACACCACCCAGCGATTTGGCTAGCACCATGATGCGCGCAACCGCTTGGTTGGCGGTTTGCAGCATGGCGTAGTCTTCCGAATTGACGGGGATGTTGGTGTGCACATTGCCGTCACCTGCATGCATGTGCAGCGCGACGAAAACACGGCCACGCAACACTTCTTTTTGCACGGCTTCAATACCAGCCATCGTTGGTCGGAAAGCGACACCATCAAAAATCGATTCCAGCCCCGCTTTGAGCTCACGTTTCCACGATACACGCAAACGGTAATTTTGCAGATCATCGAAATATTGATCAAGCTGGTCAAGATAATTCTGCCAGCGTGCACGCACTTCTCGGATGAGTTCTAGTGCCTGTTCACGACGGTCACCGAGTAGCTCGGCCTTATCGAGGTTCGTATCCCCACTATTCAGTGGCAGATCGCCTTGCAGGTAAGTTTCCAGCGCGTCGGCCAGCGCAATCTTGTTGGTGATGGAAAGTTCGATATTGATGCGCTCAATGCCATCGCAATAATCGCCCATGCGCGGCAAAGGAATCACCACGTCTTCGTTGATCTTGAAGGCATTGGTATGCTTTGAAATGGCGGCAGTGCGTCCGCGATCGAGCCAGAATTTTTTGCGCGTTTCGGCGGATACAGCAATGAACCCTTCGCCGCCGCGCAGGCTGGCGAGACGCACCACTTCAGAAGCGGCGGCCATCACCGCCGTCTCGTCAGCGCCGACAATATCGCCGATCAACACCATCTTCGGCCGTCCATGCCGTTTGGCTTTGGTGGCGTAACCGACGGCGCGCACATAACGCTCGTCGAGATGCTCCAGTCCGGCGAGCAACGCGCCACCGGGACTGGTCTTGAGATAGTCGGTGATTTCTGCAATAGACGGTACGGCGTCGCGCACCTGGCCAAAAAATTCCAGGCAGACCGTGCGTGTCACTGGCGGCATCTTGTGCAGAATCCACACCGCCGAGGTAATCAGCCCGTCCGTGCCTTCTTTTTGTACGCCGGGAAGGCCGCCCAGAAATTTATCCGTGACATCTTTGCCCAGCCCTCGTTTGCGGAACTGCGCGCCGGGGATGGCCAGCATTTCTACACCCAGCTTTGTTTTACCGCTGGTATCAAAACGGGTCAGGCGGAAGGTGACGCGTTCTTGCTCGTGAATTTTGCCGAAATTATGATCGATGCGCTCTACGTCCAGCCAGTTACCGTCCGGTGTGACCATGCGCCATGAGGCCAGATTGTCGAGCGCCGTGCCCCACAGCACTGCCTTTTTGCCGCCAGCGTTCATGGCGATGTTGCCGCCGATACAGGACGCATCGGCCGAGGTCGGGTCGCAGGCGAAGACCAGCCCGGCAGCTTCGGCGGCTTCCATCACGCGGCGCGTGACCAGGCCAGCGCCGGTACGTACGGTGGCGTAATCGCGCGCATTTTTCCCCGTCAGGCCAGGCAGACGCAGATTTTGTATCGGCGCCAGATCAATCAGTTTTTCGGTGTTGATCACCGCCGAGTTCGCATCCAGCGGCACTGCACCGCCGGTGTAACCCGTGCCACCACCACGCGGAATGATCGTCAGCCCCAGTTCGACACAACCTTGCACCAACGCTGCAATTTCTTCTTCCGTATCGGGCTTTAGCACGACAAATGGAAACTCAACGCGCCAATCGGTGGCATCGGTGACATGCGAGACGCGCGCCAGACCGTCAAAGGCAATGTTGTCGCGGCGGGTGTGGCGTATCAGGCGTTTGAGGATTTTTTTACGTAATTGGGCGGTGTCGTCAAACCAGCGCTCGAACGATTGCACGGCGAGTTCAGCGGCAGCGAGCAGATGCGCCACGCGTTCATTGCCTGCGCGGCGTAGATCAATTTCTTGCAGGCGATGGCGCAAGGCATCAATCAGCGCGCGGCGTCGCTTGGCGTTAGCCAGTAAGTCGTCTTCGAGATACGGGTTGCGGCGAACCACCCAGATATCACCCAGCACTTCATACAGCATGCGTGCCGATCGGCCGGTAATGCGCTCGGCGCGCAGTTCGGTCAACGTGGCCCACGCGTCTTCACCGAGTAATCGAATAGTGATTTCGCGGTCAGAGAAAGAGGTGTAATTATAGGGGATTTCGCGCAGACGGGCGTTCATGGTGTGATGGAATACGTTAGGCAAGGCCTCATTTTAGGCTATTGCGATGCACCCTGTTGAACAGAATGCCCCCCTTCATAGTGTGGAATCAGTGCGGGGCTCAGTGGACGAAAATCAGCGCTTTACGCATAATTTTTGCAGCACGCGTGGGGTGGTGCGGCGGTTACACTTGGGGCTCCTCTTCTTGCTAAAAATGATGCCTCAGCGCATGAATACCGTCTTTCTTAACAATTTTAAAAATCAGCTGGGGCGCAATGGGCTTGTGAGCGCATGACTTCATCAGTTTTTGACGCGAAAGGCCTGACATGACGGCAACATCTGCCCGCTCGCTTCCGCGCGAGTTGCTTCATTTGGCATGGCCCTCCCTGGTGGCGCAGATCGCCGTGATGGGCAGTGGGGTCATTGATACGTTGATGTCTGGCCATGTCTCCTCGCTGGATCTGGCGGCGGTGGGTATCGGCGGCAGTATCTACGCCACGGTTTTCGTGACGGCCATGGGCGTCTTGCTGGCACTGATTCCTATTGTTGCGCATCACTATGGCGCACGGCGTATTACGGCAATTGGCGCGGACGTGCGACAAAGCCTGTGGCTGGCGCTGGGTTTGTCTGTGATGGTTGTTCTGTTGCTCAAAAACCCGGGACCTTTTCTTTATTTTTCGCACTTGTCACCAGTGCTTGAAGTAAAAGTACGCGCTTACCTTGACGCCTTGGCCTGGGCGGCGCCGGGTTATCTGATCTTTCGCGTTTTTTATGGTTTCACCACCGGCATTGGGCGTCCGCGTCCGGTGATGATGCTCAATGTAGCGGGGCTGCTACTCAAGGTGCCACTTAACGCCGTATTTATGTATGGCTACGGGAAGTTGCCTGCGCTGGGCGGGCCGGGCTGTGGCTGGTCGTCTGCGATCATTGCCTGGTTACTGGCATCGGTTGCCTGGATTTGGTGTCGTCAGGAAGAAACCTATGCTGCGTACGGCGTGTTTTCGTCATTTGAATGGCCGCAGTGGCGTGCATTAAAAGAGCTGCTGCGACTGGGCGTGCCGAGCGGGGCATCCTTTCTGGTGGATGTGTCGGCGTTTACCTTCATGGCTTTGTTTATCGCCCGGCTGGGGCCGCAGTTTTCAGCGGCACATCAGATTGCCGCGAATGTGGCGGTGTTTTTGTTCATGGTACCGATGTCTCTGGGCAGTGCCACCAGTGTGCTGGCCGGACAGGCATTGGGCGCAGGAAATAGTCGGCGCGCGCGACACGCCAGTTTGCTTGGCTTGGCCACGGCAGGCACGCTGGGCACTGTGTCTGGCACAGCACTTTATTGCGGTGCCCTGCCGCTGGCACATGCCTACACCTCGGATGTGGCTGTAGCCACTGCCGCAGCCAGCCTGCTGTCGCTGGTCGCCTTCTACCACCTCGTCGATACCGTGCAGGCCGTGATGGGACAAGTACTGCGTGCTTACAAACGTGCCTGGATACCGATGGTGATTTATGCCGTATCACTCTGGGGCGTTGGTTTGGGTGGCGGCTATCTGCTGGGCCTGACCAGCACATTCGGCCCACCGCACGGCGCGGCAGGTTTCTGGCTCGCGGCGACGGCAAGTCTGGTCGTGGCCAGCGTCGCTGTGACTGCTTATTTTTTGCGCGTATCGAAGCAAAGCAGAAAGCCGGTTGGTGCAGGCCGGGTAATGCCGGGATAGATGCAACATTATTGCGTTTGATGGGATTTTGTGGTTTTATCGCCGGATGCCAGTCAATCCGCTTGCTGCTACATCCTCACCCCTGCCTTTGCCAGACCGCATCCGCGCTGCCGGCCGCAAGGTAACGCCAGGGCGGATGCGGGTGCTCGAGTTGTTGGGCACAGTGCACCAGCCTTTGAGCCATGCGCAGATCGAGACCCTGCTGGAAGCCGAGGCAGCGTTGCGCATGGATCGTGTCACGCTGTACCGTATTCTTGATTCGCTGACCACGGTCGGGTTGCTGCTCAAGGTGGTGGATGCGCGTGGCGTATTCCGCTTTTCCGGTGCGGATGCCGCGCGTGCGCATGAGAGCCATGTGCATTTCCGCTGCCAGACATGCAGCGGTGTGTTTTGCCTGGATGCCCAGCCGCCGCTTGCACCTGAATTGCCCAGCGGCTTTCGGTTGAGCGCAGTTGAGTTCGGCCTGCGTGGCACTTGCCCGCAGTGTGTGCAGGCTGCCGGCGGCGTATAGCGTTTTGTCTGACATGCACTCTTTCCCCCGTTTTTTCTGCGTGGTCTTTTTGTCGCTCGCGTTGCTGGTTACGCAGTACATCGGGCTGGCGCATGGTTTCAGCCATCTTGGCACGGCTTCGATCCAACAGGCCATAACACAGAGTGACACAAGCGATTCGCAGCACGCGGCGCTGCATGTATGCGCCGCGTGCGTCGCTTTCAGCGGCTTGCATGCTGCACCGCCTGTGGTCGATGCGGTGTTTCCGATGGTATTTGCACATGCCATTACCGTCGGTTTCGCCGTCTCGCCAGCGCCGACTTTTCCTGCTCCCGCCGCTTTTCGCAGTCGCGCTCCGCCTACGCTCCCGGTTTGACTGTTTTCCTTCGCGCCCGTGCTGTACACCGGCGCGCCGTGTCACTCATTCTGGAGCATAAAATGAACTGTATTTCTTTGTCCACGCTAGCCGCCTGCGGTGTGCTGGCCAGTCTTCCCGCACACGCGGCAGACAACAACCTGCAAGCCCTGCGCGAGGAAATCGCGCAAATGCGGCAGGCGTATGAGCAACGCATCACTGCATTAGAGGCGCGTCTTGCCCGGGCTGAAACCAAAGCCGATGACGCGCAGACGGTTGCTCAGCAAGTCGTGGTTCAGCAAGCCACAATCCGGCAACCGGCTGCTGCCCCAACGCAAAGCAACAGCTTCAATCCCGAAGTGTCAATGATTCTGCAAGGGTCTTACAACAACCTGAAGCAGGACCCGAACGCCTACCAGATCACCGGTTTTGTGCCGGCGCTGGGCAAAGTCAGCCCCGGCGCACGCGGCTTCAGCCTTGGCGAATCGGAGCTTGTCATAGCCGCTAATATCGACCCCGACTGGCGCGGGACAGCGATTGCGTCGCTCAAGCCAGAGGGTGGCGTCGAGATGGAAAATGCGTTCTTCCAGAGTCTCGGCCTGGGTAATGGCCTTAGCTTCAAGGGCGGCCGTTTCTTCTCCGGCATCGGCTACATGAATGAGCAACATGCTCACGCCTGGGATTTTGACGACGCACCCCTCGTCTACAAGGCTTTCCTCGGCGGCCAGCTTGGCGATGATGGCGTGCAACTGAAGTGGCTGGCGCCAACTGACCTGTTCCTTGAGTTCGGCGCCGAAGCAGGCCGTGGCCGCACCTTCCCCGGGGCTGACAACAACAAGAATGGCATATCGCAAGGTGCGGTTTTCGCGCATCTTGGCGGCGATGTGGGCACCAGCAACGCCTGGCGTGCCGGGCTATCGTGGCTGGGCAGTTCGCCAAACAACCGCCGCTATGACGATAGCGATAGCCTTGGCAAACCAGTCAGCAACAGCTTCAGCGGCAAGAGCCGTTTGTGGATTGCCGACGGCATCTGGAAATGGGCGCCTGAAGGCAACAGTACGGTGACTAACCTCAAACTGCAGGGCGAGTATTTCCGTCGTCACGAAAACGGCACGCTGGGGAGCAATTCAGCGGCGGGTCTCTGTGCCGGCAGTTGCGCCAATGGTTACAGCAGCGAGCAAAGCGGCTGGTATTTGCAGGGCGTCTATCAATTCATGCCGCGCTGGCGCGCCGGTTTGCGTCATGATGCCTTGAGCTACGGCACCGTGAACATCGGTCTCGTCAACAGCGGTGCTCTTGGTGCAGCAGACTTCCCGCTACTGGGGGCGCACGACCCGAAACGCAATACCGCGATGCTCGATTACAGCCCCAGCGAATTCACGCGCTTCCGTCTGCAATGGGCGCACGACAACTCGGGTATCGGTGCGACCGACAACCAGGTATTCCTCCAATACATCTTCAGCCTGGGTACGCATGGCGCGCACTCTTTCTGACGGGAGCCAAAAATGAAACGACTTATTTTCGTATTACTCAGCCTGCTATCGCTGGCTGCCCACGCTGACCTCAAGGTGTTCGCCACGGTTCCCGAATGGGGCGCGCTGGCCAAGGAAATCGGCGGCAAACATGTCGATGTGTTTATCGCGACGGGCGGCTTGCAAGACCCGCACCGTGTCGAAGCCAAGCCCTCATTGATCGCACACGCGCGCAATGCGGATCTGGTGGTGGCCACAGGCGCGGAGCTGGAGGTGGGCTGGCTGCCCGTGGTATTGCGCGATTCAGGCAATCCCCATGTGCAGCCCGGCCAGCCCGGCAATTTCGAAGCGGCGCGTGCTGTGCGCATGCTCGAAGTACCGACGCGTCTTGATCGTGCCGATGGCGATGTGCATGCGGGTGGCAATCCGCATATCCAGACCGACCCGCGCAATTTCCTGAAAATCGGCGAAGCACTCTCCGCCCGCATGGCACAGCTCGATACGGCCAATGCAGGCGACTATCAGGCCAATTTCAAGAATTTTTCCGAGCGCTGGAAAATAGCGATAGCGAAATGGGAAACCAGTGCCGCATCACTGCGCGGAATGCATGTCGTGACGCAGCACAAAGCCTTCCCCTACCTCTATGACTGGTTGGGTATCGTCGAGGTCGGTACGCTGGAGCCCAAACCCGGCGTCGAACCTTCGGTGTCCTATCTTGCTCAGGTCATGACCGACGTCGAAACCAAAAAACCGCGTAGGGTGATTCGCGCGGCGTGGAATTCGCCGCGTCCCACCGAGTGGTTCAGCGAGCATGCGCACGTACCAGCCGTCGTGCTGCCTTTCACGGTAGGCGGTAGCGATCAGGCCAAGGATTTGTTCAGTCTTTTCGATGACACTATTGCGAGATTGCTGGAGGCAAACAAATGAACGGGTTCGACTGGAGTTTGCTGGCAGCCCCGTTTGCAGCGGGGCTGCTGGTGTTGGCCGCGCATGTACCGCTGGGTCGAGAGGTGTTAAAGCGAGGCATTATTTTCATTGACCTTGCCATTGCGCAAGTCGCAGGGCTTGGCGTGATGCTGGCGCAATTGCTGGAGTGGAGCCACAGCGAAACAGGCACTGACCCCGCAACGCAGCTTACCGCCGCCGTCGCCGCCTGCGCTGGCGCCATGCTGCTGACGTGGAGCGGCAAACGCTGGCCTGAGATACAAGAGGCGTTGATCGGCCTGCTCTTTGTCTTCGCGGCATCGGCGGGCATTTTGTTATTGGCACATAATCCGCACGGCGGCGAGCACCTCAAAGACCTGTTGACCGGGCAGATTCTCTGGGTAAATTGGTCGCAACTTGCGCTACCGGCGGCAATCTATGCGGCCATTCTCGTGTTCTGGTTTGTACTGCGTCAGCGCTTCGGCGATGGCGGTTTTTATCTGCTGTTTGCGTTGACGGTGACGTTCTCCGTGCAACTGGTGGGTGTGTTTCTGGTGTTCACCAGCTTGATCGCGCCAGCCATCGCCAGCCGCGGATGCGCCGGGTGGAAGGGCTTACGCTTTGCGTATCTCATCGGAGCGCTGGGTTATGGACTGGGCCTTGCCGCTTCCGCGTGGTGGGATTTGCCTTCCGGCGCGGCGATTGCCTGCGTTTTGTGCGTTCTGGCGATGACAGGGCTGAGGCATCGCCAAGTCCGGTAAACTACTACTGATAACTGGAGCAATATTTATGGAGCAATATCACGGAACCACCATTCTTTCCGTGCGGCGCGGCAATCAGGTCGCACTCGGCGGCGATGGTCAGGTGACGCTGGGTAATATCGTCATCAAAGCTACGGCGCGCAAGATACGGCGGCTTTACAGCGACCAGATACTGGCGGGTTTTGCGGGCGGCACGGCGGATGCTTTTACTTTATTCGAGCGCTTCGAAGCCAAGCTGGAAAAACATCAGGGCAAGCTGTTGCGTGCGGCCGTCGAGCTGGCCAAGGACTGGCGCACTGATCGCATGCTGCGGCGGCTGGAGGCCATGCTGGCGATTGCTGATCGGGAGCATTCACTGGTCATCACCGGCAATGGCGATGTGCTGGAGCCGGAATTGGGCATTGTCGCCATCGGCAGCGGCGGCGCTTATGCGCAGTCTGCTGCGCGTGCGCTGCTTGAGAATACGCAACTGGTCCCTGCTGACATTGTCAAAAAATCGCTGGCGATTGCCGGTGATATCTGTATCTACACCAACCAGAATCATTTGATCGAAACACTGGATTGAGTACGAATTTTCATGTCCATAATGACTCCTGCTGAAATTGTTTCCGAACTCGATAAACACATCGTAGGGCAAGCGCGCGCCAAACGCGCCGTGGCTATCGCTCTACGCAACCGCTGGCGGCGGGCACAGGTGAGTGAGCCCTTGCGGACTGAAATCACGCCCAAGAACATTTTGATGATCGGGCCCACGGGCGTGGGCAAAACCGAGATTGCGCGGCGGCTAGCGCGACTGGCGAACGCACCCTTCATCAAGATCGAGGCGACCAAATTTACTGAAGTGGGTTACGTCGGCCGCGATGTGGATACCATCATCCGCGATCTGGCAGAAACCGCCATCAAGCATGCGCGCGAAGTGGCTATGCGCGCTGTACACGATCGTGCGAAGGATGCGGCCGAAGAGCGTGTGCTAGACATTTTGTTACCGGCCGCAAGAGTCGGGGCTGGTGAGCCGGCGAGTGAAGGGTCGCACGAGTCGGGGAGCACGCGCCAGAAATTCAGGAAGAAGCTGCGCGAGGGTGACCTGGATGATAAAGAGATCGAAATCAACGTCGCTCAGCCAGCGGCGAGCATGGAAATTTTTGCGCCACCGGGGATGGAGGATTTGACACAGCAGATTCAGGGCATGTTTCAAAATCTTGGCAGCAGCAAGAAACAGGCGCGCAAGATGAAGATTCGCGAGGCGCTCAAGGCGCTGTCTGATGAAGAGGCTGCCCATTTCATCAACGATGATGAAGTGAAAATCGAGGCATTGCGAAATGTCGAACAAAATGGGATTGTCTTCCTCGACGAAATCGACAAGATTGCAACCCGCTCGGAAGCACAAGGCGCCGATGTCTCGCGCCAGGGTGTGCAGCGCGATCTGTTGCCGCTGGTTGAAGGCACGACGGTGTCTACCAAGTACGGCATGATCAAGACCGATCACATTTTATTCATCGCCAGCGGCGCGTTTCATTTGGCGAAGCCATCCGATCTGATCCCCGAACTGCAAGGGCGGTTTCCGATTCGTGTCGAGCTGGATTCGCTTTCAGTGGATGATTTTCAACGCATCCTGGTGCAGACCGATGCTTGCCTGACACGCCAGTATCAGGCACTGCTGGCAACCGAGGGCGTGCAACTGGAATTTGCTGCCGATGGTATCCAGCGGCTGGCCGAGATTGCATTTCAGGTGAATGAAAAAACCGAGAACATCGGCGCGCGCCGCTTATACACGGTGATGGAAAAACTGCTTGAGGATGTTTCGTTCGATGCGGGCAAGCCGGGCGCCGCGACGATCAGTATCAACGCAGCCTATGTCGACGCGCGACTAGGCGAACTGGCGCAAAGTGAGGATCTGGCGCGGTATGTGCTGTAGCCCGGTGCTTTAGCCCGCAGGCAACACAGACTCCAGCGCAAAAAGCTCGGCCACTTCTTCGCGGCGGCGGATCAGATGCACCTGGTCGCCGTCGACCATCACTTCGGCAGCGCGCGGCCGGGTATTGTAGTTGGATGCCATCGCCATGCCATAGGCGCCGGCGGAGAGAATCGCGAGCAGGTCGCCTTCGGCAAGGGCCAGTGCTCGGTCATGGCCGAGAAAATCACCTGATTCGCATACCGGGCCGACGATTTCCCAACATTGCTCGTCATGCTTCGCCGTTCTCCAAGAGGGCTTTCCAGAGACGGCTCTGCATTCCCTGCGGTCAGATTCAAAGCTTTGCGGCGTGTCGCCAGCGCCGACTTTTACAATCTCATGGAAGGCATCGTAAAGCGCTGGTCGCATGAGGTCGTTCATTGCTGCATCAACAATGGCAAAGTTTTTTTCTTCGCCCGGTTTTAATACCATGACCTGAGTAAGCAGCAAGCCAGCATTGCCGACCAGCGAGCGGCCAGGTTCCAGAACCAGTTGCTCATGCCGGTCAGAAAGTTTTGCCAGGATTGGAGCCAGATAGTCGGCTACCGTGGGCGCCGGTTTGTCCGGTTGGTATTGAATCCCCATACCCCCGCCGACATCAATATGTGTCAGAGGGATGTGCGCCACTGCGAGTTGATCTGCAAGAGCGAGCACCTTATCCATGGCTTCGGCTGCGGGGGCCGGGTCAAGCAGTTGTGAGCCGATGTGGCAGTCGATACCTTTCACCGCAAGATGCGGCAGTGATGCCGCGTGCTGGTAGAGGGCGAATGCGGCATCCATCGCGATGCCGAATTTCGCGTCTTTCAGGCCCGTGGAAATATACGGATGCGTTTTCGGGTCAACGTTGGGATTCACGCGCAAGGAGATCGGTGCGCAGGTGCCCAGTTCGCCGGCAACGGCATTGAGCTGAGTCAGCTCGCTCGCCGATTCGACATTGAAGCAGTGAATGCCAGCGGCGAGCGCAGCGCGCATTTCCGCACGCGATTTGCCGACGCCGGAAAAGACGATTTTCTCAGCTTTGCCACCCGCCGCGAGTACGCGCGCCAGCTCGCCGCCGGAGACGATGTCGAAGCCTGCCCCAAGGTTTGCAAAGAGATTCAGAATGGCCAGGCTGGCGTTGGCTTTGACGGCGTAGCAGATCAGCGCGCGGTTGCCAAAACCCTGTGCGTCCAGCGCATTCCGGTATCCGCTATACGCAGCGGCGAGTGCAGCGCGTGAGTAGACGTAGCAAGGGGTGCCAAAGCGGGTGGCAATATCAGTGAGCGCGATGCCCTCGATATAGAGACCATCGGGATACGAGGTGGTCAAATGCATTGTGAAGATGCTGCTGCATTGTTGTTATGATTGCCATGAAGAAAAGCCGGCCCCCCAAGGGTATTTTCCCACAAGGGGATTGGCTTCGCGGCACCTTCGGGGCGCGCTGGTAATACGGCGCGAAGCAAGTTTTCGTGGGAAATGGCGACGGCGGCAGATGTCATCAGCGCAGTCGTCGTGGGTGGGAGCTTAAGGGGCGTCTTGGTGCCGCAAGCGGTCAGCAGGGGCAGCATAAAAAGGGCCAACAGAGTACGCATAGCTAAGAGGGTTAAAAACGGATAAAGGATGGTAACACGCGATGGATGAACAGGAATTTATACAGTTGGCAGATCAGGAGTTAACGCGCCTCGAAGCGGCTCTTGAAGGGGCGAGTGAGCGTGGCACAGCAGATTTTGATGTTGAGACCAAACCAGGTGGCGTGCTTGAGATTGCATGTGAAAATGGGTCGAAAATTATTATTAATCGGCACACGGCAGCACGTGAAATTTGGTTAGCGGCAAAATCGGGCGGCTACCACTTCCGGCCACAAAATGGCTGCTGGTTAGCCACTCGCGATGGTGAGGCATTATGGGTAGCTGTTGCGCGCGTCTTGTCAGAACAAACGGGGGGCAAGATAGATTTTTAGCCATTTTTGGCTGCACCTGCCGTTTTTACTGGGGAGGTTTCGCCACCGCTTTGGGCTTGACTACTTCCACCGGCGCGGGGAGCTGTTGGGCTTCCGTTGGCGGATCTTCCTCTGGGGCTGGCGGCAGATGCTCACGGTATACCATTTCGGTTGTTACATGGCCGGAAGGGTCGCTAGCGATGACCGAGAGCATACCTTCAGGTACTTCCGGCCAGCTTTCAGGTACGCCCTTGAGCGCTTGCTCCATGTAACCGATCCATATGGGTAAAGCGGCAGATCCGCCAGTTTCTCCGTTACCGAGTCGTCGTGGTGCGTCGAACCCTACCCAGGCAATACCGACGACGGTGGGTTGATAGCCGCAGAACCATGCATCGATATAGTCGTTGGTTGTGCCGGTTTTACCAGCAAGATCGCTACGCTTTAAGACTTGTGCGGCACGCGTTGCCGTGCCTCGACGAACCACGTCGTGCATCATGCTATCCATGAGCCAGGCATTACGTGCATCAATCACACGGAGTGATTCGTCACCGGCGATTGATGGTTGCGTGTTGGCCAGAACGTTGCCTTTGCCATCAAGAATCTGGCGCACGATGTAAGGAGCAATGCGATAGCCCCCATTGGCAAACACGGAATAAGCAACAAGTTGCTGCCATGGCGTGACCATACCGGCTCCCAATGCCATGGTGAGGTAGGGTGGGTGTTTTTCAGCATCAAAGCCAAAGCGCGTGATGTAGTCTTGTGCGTAGCGGGCGCCAATGGCGCGCAGCAGCCGAATAGACACCATGTTTTTGGATTTCGCCAATGCGGTACGTAGTGTCATCGGGCCTTCATATTTGCCATCATAATTTTTGGGCTCCCATACTTGAGAGCCCGTTTCGTCGGCGGAGAAGGAAATGGGCTCGTCAGGTAACACGGAGGCCGGGGTATAGCCCTTTTCCAGAGAAGCAGAGTAAATAAAGGGTTTGAAGCTCGAGCCAGGCTGACGCCAAGCCTGGGTGACGTGGTTGAATTTGCTTTGGTTGAAGTCAAAGCCACCAACCAGTGCGCGGATAGCGCCATCAACGGGGCTTGCCGCCACGAAAGCGGCTTGCACATCGGGCAGCTGAAGTATCTGCCAGCCTTTGTCGGTTTTTTGTACGCGAATGACTGCGCCACGCCGTATGCGTTTATTTGACGGGGCTTTGTCGTCCAGCATGTGGGCGGCAAATTTCAGGCCATCATCATGAATGTTCACAACTTCACCGCTACGCAGGATAGCGCGAACGTTTTGTGATGAGGCGGCTAGAACGAGTGCCGGAAGCAGATCGTCGTTGCTGACGAAATCATTGAGCAGGTCTTCCAATGCGTCATCTTGACCGGAAGCAAGGGAAGTCATGTCAACATACGTTTCGGCACCTCGATAGCCATGGCGCCTGTCGTAGTCAAGAACATTTTTACGCAGACTGCGATAGGCTGCTTGTTGGTCATTGCGGGTGATTGTGGTGATGACCCGGTAGCCACGGCTGTAAATATCGCCAGGGAATCGTTCAGCCGTAATCTGGCGTGCCATTTCGGCTACGTAGTCGGCATGCAGGCCAAATTCATTGGGATTGCGCTTTACCTTTAATACCTCTTCTTGGGCTTCTTTTAATTGCGCGGCATTAATGAAGCCGAGCTCAAACATACGGCGCAATACGTAGTGCTGCCGTAATTGAGCGCGCTTGGGGTTAGCCACTGGGTTGTATGACGAAGGCGCTTTGGGCAAGCCGCCCAACATGGCTGCTTCAGCCACGGTGATGTCTTTTAATGGCTTGCCAAAATAAATTTGTGCTGCAGATGAGAATCCGTAGGCGCGTTGTCCTAGATAGATCTGGTTGATATAAAGCTGGAAAATTTCATCCTTGGTCAAACTATGCTCTATCTTGATCGCCAAGAGCGCTTCATACAGCTTTCGAGTCAGCGTTTTTTCACTGGAAAGAAAAAAGTTGCGCGCCACTTGCATGGTGAGTGTGGAAGCTCCTTGCTGCTTGCCGCCACTCACTAAATTGGCAAAAGCCGCACGCAACACACCCATTGTATCGACGCCAGGGTGCTTGTAAAAGCGTTCATCTTCGGCAGCGAGAATCGCCTGTTTCATGACAGTGGGTACAGCGTCAATGAGGACAAAGTCGCGCCGTTCTTCACCGAACTCGCCAATCAAATAGCCATCGCTCGAATAAATGCGAAGTGGTATTTTGGGCCGGTAGTCAGTCACCACCTCGAGCGAAGGAAGCTGGGGGTAGGCAAGAATGAGCACAATGCCGATCAAGGCAGCTGCACCAAGCAGAGCGCCGACGATCAGTAGCGGGATGCGCAGTGCCCAGCGGTTAAGTGAGAGAGAGGAGAGGAGTGACAAAATATAGATACGAATACGGCAATACGCAAAAGGTTTGACATTGTGCATTATAGTCATGCGCGGAAATGCTGAACGCTGCCGGGCACGATGATATTTTGCTTTACAGGCAATATGGTTGCTGTTAGGATTTAAAGTGGATTATGCGTATTCCTCTTAGGGCTTTATTTTTAAAGGAAAAGTGTTGCAGATAGATCTCTCTTCGCTGAAAACTATTTTCAATCCGAAGCTGCGTCCTTTGATTGGTGTGGATATTGGCTCAACGTTGATCAGAATGGTCGAGCTGGTGGATGCCGGTAAGGGAGTCCCCCGTGTAGAGCGCTATGTCACCGAGCCCGTGCCGAGAGATGCCGTGGTCGATGGCAATATGGCAGCGTTAGAGGCAGTGGCGGAGGCGCTTAAACGCTGTTGGAGTAAGCTGGGAACTAAAACGCGAAATGTGGCTTTAGCATTACCAACTGCTGCCGTCATTACCAAAAAAATCACGCTCCCAGCCAACCTGCGTGAGCAGGAAATGGAGATTCAGGTAGAGTCTGAGGCCAATCAATATCTGCCTTTTGCGCTTGAGGAGGTCAATCTGGATTTTCAGATTATCGGCCCATCGCCCGCTAACCCAGACGACGTAGAGGTGCTACTCGCTGCGTCGCGTAAGGAACGAGTCGAAGATCGAGTCGCTGTGGCCGAAATGGCAGGATTAAAGCCTGTCGTGATTGATATCGAGGCTTATGCCATTCAGGCGGCATATGAGTTGGTGCTAAAACAGCTTCCGCAAAATGGGCAAGGACAAATCATTGCTCTGATTGACGTTGGGGCAGCAGTGACGAAAGTCAACATCATGCAAGACGAACAGCAGTTGTATGTACGTGAGCAGGCGTTTGGTGGTGCGCAACTGACCGATGACATCATTCGCACTTATGGATTGAGTCCCGAAGAAGCTGAGAGAATGAAGTGTTCGGGAGCGCCCCCCGAAAATTACGCAGCAGAAATACTCCATCCGTTTGTTGCGAGCATGGCTCAAGAAATTGCACGTGCGCTGCAGTTTTTTTTCACCTCAACCCCGCATAATGAGGTTCATCACATCGTTCTGGCTGGCGGCTCAGTTCTGGTTCCTGGGGTGGTCGAGAGTGTCAGGCAACAAACGAGCGTCAATACCTTACTGGCTGATCCGTTTGCCGGTATGGCAATATCGCCGCGCATTCGCGCCAAGCAATTAGCGATGGATGCGCCTTCATTGCTCGTAGCTTGCGGTCTCGCCCTGAGGAAGTTTGACCAATGATCAAAATAAATCTACTTCCCCACCGCGAGGAAGCTCGCCGCGCAAGGCGCCAGCAGTTTTATGGCTTGATGGCGCTAACTGCTCTGTTAGCCGGTGTCATTTGGTTTCTTGGTTTTAGTATTATCAGCCGACAAATTGACATACAAAATGACAAGAACCAGTTTCTCAAAACTGAAATTTCTACGCTGGACAAAGACATTGCGGAAATAAAAAAACTTAAAAGCCAAACAGACTCCCTACTGGCGCGCAAGCGAGTGATTGAAGCACTCCAAGCCAACCGAACAGAAATGGTGCACCTCTTTAACGAGCTCGCCAAGCGGGTGCCAGAAGGTATTTATCTGCGTACCCTGACGCAAACGGAACAGAAAATTGCCCTCACTGGGGTGGCGCAATCGAATGCGCGAATCACTACGCTTATGAATAATCTTGACGAGTCGCCGTTGCTGGAAAATTCAACGCTGATCGAAACTAAAGCTGAACTAGTAGGCAACCGCCGATTGAATGCGTTTAGTGTGAATACATTCATAACGCGACAATTAGCAGATACCGATGCTGCCCCGCCTCGGGGAGCTAAAAAATGAAGCTTCCTTTTGCTGACAAGAAGGCCAAGTCAGGGCATGCGCCATCAGAAGGTTTATCCGCGACTGTGCTTGCTAAACCTAAACCCAAAGGGCCGTTAATTGATTTTCATCAATTAGCCGAGGACTTCAAGACCATTGATCCGAAAGATCCCGGCCTCTGGCCGCTGGCCCCGCGTGTCGTGACCCTGCTAGGATTTTTTTTAGTCATTGTTGGTGCGGCGTGGTGGTTTGGCTGGAGTGGACAACTAGAAGAGTTGGATACCCAAAAAGTTCAAGAGGCTAGCCTAAGGGAAGATTGGCTTACTAAAAAAAATCAGTCGGTAAATCTTGATGAGTATCGGCGTCAGTTGGCTGAGATTGATCGATCTTTCGGGACATTGTTAAAACAACTGCCTAACCGATCCGAGATGGGTGATTTGCTGGTCGATATCAATAAGGCGGCGCAAGGCCGGGGATTGTCCGTCGAGCTGTTCAAGCCGGGGGGGGAGACAATCAAGGATTTTTATGCGGAAGTCCCCATTACCTTGAACCTAATCGGTGGTTATCATGATATTGGCGCGTTTACCGGTGATATTGCCAAGTTGCCGCGCATAGTGACGCTGAATGATATTAACCTGACCACTGGGCCAAAAGAGGGTGTGCTCGTTTTTAAAACGACTGCAAAAACCTTCCGTTATCTCGATGAGGAAGAGTTAGCCAAGAAGAAAAAAGCGAACAAAGGGGCGAACTAATGAGACTTCTTTTAATTCTTTCAGGTTGCCTTTTTTTGTTGGGCTGCACTTCTGAAGAACACCAGGATATCAAGGAATGGATGCAGGAGCAGACGAAAGATATGCACGGTAGAGTATCGCGTTTGCCAGAAATTAAACCTTTTCCTCCGGTGGCTTATGAGGCGGAAGCCATGCTCTCCCCTTTTGTTGCTGGCAAGATTGTTACTATCGATGCAACAATCGATAAGACAGCACCTGATCGAAACCGTCCGCTTCAGCCGCTGGAAAGTTTTCCGCTGGAAGACTTAAAAGTGGTCGGCGTGATTTTATCTGGATCGAAGCCGTATGCCCTGATTCAGACGCCTCCCCCGAATAAGCCGAAAAATGTTCTTGTGGGGGAGTACATGGGCCAGAATTTTGGAAAAATTGTAGCGATTACCAAGGATGGCGTCACGGTGCGGGAAACTGTTCGAGATATTAACGGCGTATGGATCGAGCAAGAAAAAACGCTTTCCGTACTCAAAGAAGGGGGTTCTTAATGAAAAAAACACATCTTCTCGCGTTGATCTTGGCGAGCTCCTGGTTTGGTTTGTGCGGGGCTGCCGCAGCATTTGAAAATGCGATCAAGCAGATACAGGTGCGTCATGAAGGTGATCAGGTTTTGCTTAAGGTAAAAATGTCTTCTCCGCTGAAGTCTTTACCGGGAAACTGGAGTGTGGTTGAGCCACCGCGTGTGGTTTTTGATTTTCCTGAAACTGAAAACCAGTCGGGGCAGACTAATCAGAAGGTCGTGGCGGGAGACCTGAAGAGTCTGAATTTGGTGCAAACCGAAAAGTTGACGCGGTTAGTTTTAAATCTTTATCGACCAACCAAATTTTCGACAGAGATTGTTGGCGATGCTTTGTTTATTAAGTTACAGACCCAAACCGTGGCGGCGGGACAAGAAGTGACTCCCAGCATTTATCAACCTGCAGCACCGAAGCTGGAAGCTGCCGCAGTAAATAATGCAGCAGTCCGTGATGTGGTATTTCGCCGAGGCAGTGAAGGCGAGGCGGTGATCTTGATAGATTTGACCGACGGCTCTGTGCCAGTTGATATACGTCGGTCAGGTAATGGACTATCCGTGGAGTTGCGTGGCGTGGAATTGCCTGAGCGACTTCAAAATCGCCGCGATGTCAATGATTTTGCGACACCTGTGACGACCCTCAGTTCGCGAGCGGTGGGTGATCTCACCCGTATAGAAATAGCAGCTCGAGGCCGCTGGTTTCATCAAGCACATGTGAGCAACAATCAACTCACCATTGAAATCAAGCCGATTCCAGCAGATGAAGCCAACAAGCTGGTGCAAACTGGACAGCAGGGGAAAAAAGTATCCATCAATTTTTTTGATGCGGATGCTGCCATGGTTCTTCGGACGCTTGCTGAAATATCCGGTAAAAATGTGCTGATCGATCCATCACTTAATGGTCGTCGTGTGACGGCTAATCTCGATAACCTGCCGTATGATCAAGCGCTTGAAATAATCATGACACAAGTCAATGCGGCGATGCGGGTACGCAACGACGTCATTGTGTTTGGCGACAGGGCAGCGCTGCAAAAGCGGGATCAGGATATGGCTGATGAAGAGGCTCGGGCGGCGGATACGGCTCCGCTGGTGTCTGAGACCTTTACATTGAATTATGTCAAACCAGCAGATCTAGCAGCGTTGATTCAGGCAAATGTTACCCAGGCAGGTGGTACACCTACCCCGAACAGTGCTGATCCTTCTGCACCAAAGAAAGTTAATAGCGGTGGAATGCTTTCACCACGCGGCAGTATGGCAACGCATGACTTGACCCAAAAGTTGTTTATCCGTGATATAGCAACGGTTGTTGAGGCAGTTCGAGAGGTTATTCGTAATGTGGATGTCCCTCCCAAGCAAGTAATGATTGAGGCCCGCATTGTGGAGGCATCAACGGGCTTTTCAAACGCTTTAGGGGTACGCTTAAAGTATTTTGGCAACGCGGTGACTTCGCTTGGCGGTGGTGCTAAGGCTTCACTGGGTATAGCAGACAGCGGAGGGTTCAGCAATGTCAATGCGTTTGGTGCACCCGCAACGCCCTCGCTAATCCGTACCACAACGCAGGGGTTCGGCACGAATTTCACCGCCAATGGCACTACGGCTATCAATCTGATGTTGTTCAATAATGCCGCCACCCGGCTGCTTTCCCTAGAGCTGCTGGCAGCAGAGGCAGATGATAAAAACAAAACAGTTTCCGCACCACGCGTGGTGACGCAAAACCGCAAGAGCGCCAAAATTAACAACACGCAGCAGGTAACCTTATTAGTGGGTGTTAATGCCCAAACGGGTTTACCTATTTATCAGACCTATTCCGCGCCACTGACTTTAGAGGTGACCCCGTCGATTACGCCTGACAATAAGATAAGCATGGAATTGAAGATTGAGAAAAGCACCATCACCAATGTCACGACGGGTAGCCTGGATACCAACACATTGAATACCAATGTGATCGTCGAAAATGGTGGCACGGTGGTGATTGGTGGGTTTGCCCGTGATAATGACATCAGCTCGGAAGAGCGTGTGCCGGTACTGGGTGATTTGCCTTATGTGGGTTTTCTGTTCAAAGCTAAAACCCGCCAGCAAAACCGTTCTGAGTTGTTGATATTTGTTACCCCGCGCATCGTGACGGATTCGTTAGCGCAACGATAGCTTGTACCAAGGCAGTAAATATAAAGAGCCGCGCTAGTGGCTCTTTATATTTTGTGCTGATACCGCTGATACAATTCATCGGTGAATTCCAGCGATAACATTTATTTAGTGGGCATGCCTGGCGCCGGTAAAACAACGGTGGGCAGGCAGTTGGCGCGCCGTCTGCACCGTCAGTTTATTGATGCTGACCATGAAATAGAAGTACGCGCTGGCGTCAAAATTCCGGTGATTTTCGAGACCGAAGGCGAAGCGGGCTTTCGTGAACAAGAGACCCGTGTGATCGCTGATTTAGCTAAGCAATCCAACCTGATTGTTGCCACTGGCGGCGGTGCTGTTCTGAGGCCGGAAAATTGTGATGCAATAAAAAAAAGCGGGCTGGTTGTTTATCTTCGGGTAGCGCCGCGCATTCTGTTTGATCGGACGCACCATGATGCTAACCGCCCATTGCTTCAGGTAGCGAATCCCATGATGAGAATTGAAGAGCTTTTTACACAGCGCGACCCTATTTACCAAGATGTAGCTGATTTGGTTATGACCAGTGGTGGTGGTAGCGTTTTTCATCTGGTAACGCAAGTTGAACGAGAGCTGCGTAAACGATGCGCCGCTTGAACGTCGCCTTGGCTGAGCGTAGTTATCCGATTTTGATCGGTAGCGACTTGCTGCAAAATGCAGAAAACCTTCCGCCTTATTTGCAGGGGCCACGAGTTGCGGTAATCAGCAATACAACCGTTGCTCCGCTCTACCTAGACACCTTGCTTGCAACGCTGGAAAAAGTCGGCGTTGGTGTGACGCCGATTATTCTGCCGGATGGTGAAAAATTCAAGAATTGGGAGTCCCTTAACGCGATATACGATGCCTTGTTAGCCGCGCGTTGCGACCGTGGTACGACGCTGATCGCATTGGGTGGTGGTGTGATCGGTGATCTTGCGGGGTTTGCCGCGGCGACCTATCAGCGAGGTGTGCCTTTTATACAAATTCCCACCACCTTGTTATCGCAAGTGGATTCATCGGTTGGTGGTAAAACGGGCATCAATCATCCGCGCGGCAAGAATATGGTGGGTGCCTTCTGGCAACCCAAGCTGGTTGTGGCGGACACCCTTACTTTGCGTTCTTTACCGGCGCGTGAGCTTTCTGCGGGGCTTGCTGAAGTGATCAAGTATGGCTTGGTCCGCGATCTGCCATTTCTTGAATGGCTTGAATCGAATATGGATCGTCTCGTTGCGGGCGATGATGAAGCACTGGCCTACGCCATTGAGCGATCCTGCCGTAATAAAGCCGAGGTAGTGGCAAATGATGAGTTTGAAACGGCCAAAGAGGGGGGGCGCGCCTTACTCAATTTAGGCCATACCTTTGGCCATGCCATAGAGTCCGGCATGGGGTATGGTCACTGGCTGCATGGTGAAGCGGTGGCTGCCGGAACAGTGATGGCAGCAGAATTATCGCGTCGTTTGGGCTGGCTATCAGCGGCTGATGTTGATCGCGTGCGTAACCTTTTGCAGCGGGCTGGTCTGCCCGTGTGCGGCCCCATGCTAGGTGCCGAGCGGTATCTTGAATTCATGTCGAACGATAAAAAAGTGTCGGCCGGGCGCTTGCGCTTGGTGTTGCTTCAATCCATCGGAACTGCTGTCACCACCAGTGACGCAACGCGTGAAGACATCCTTGCTACCTTAACTGCGTGTTGCCATGAATGAGCTTGCTTTGTATGCGGTAACCGATGCGGTTAGTCGCGGACGAGAGATAAGCGAACCCCGCCCTAGCGCGCGTAGCGAGTTTCAGCGTGATCGCGACCGCATTGTGCATTCCACCGCTTTTCGACGGCTCGAATATAAAACCCAGGTTTTTGTTAATCATGAAGGCGATCTATTTCGCACACGGCTGACACACAGCATTGAGGTCGCCCAGATTGCGCGCTCGATTGCCCGCGCGTTACGCTTGAATGATGATTTGGCAGAAGCCATTTCCCTGGCGCATGATCTTGGCCATACACCCTTTGGCCATGCAGGGCAAGACGCGTTAAACGAATGCATGCAGGGATACGGGGGGTTTGAGCATAACCTCCAGTCGCTACGTATCGTTGAGCAATTAGAGCAGCACTACGGCAGGTTTGATGGCTTGAATCTCATGTTTGAAACACGGGAGGGCATCCTCAAGCATTGTTCGCTTGCGCATGCGCGCATCTTGGGCGAGCTGGGCCAGCGTTTTTTAAATGGACAACAACCTTCGCTTGAAGCCCAAATATGCAATCTCGCGGATGAAATCGCGTATAACAACCACGATGTTGACGACGGTTTGCGTTCGGGTCTTATCACCTTGGAACAATTGCAAGACGTCAGCTTGTTCAGTCGGCGCCTGTCCGAAGTTGATCAGGTTTTTCCCGGTATCACAGGCCGGCGGCGAATCCATGAAACCATTCGCCGCGTCATTGATGCACAAGTGACCGATTTGCTTAACGAGTCTGGGCAGCGAATTGCCCAGGTGGCGCCCAAGACATTGCAGGATGTTCTTGCTGCACCTGCACTGATCGGGTTTTCGGAAGCAATGTATGCAGAGAATCGAGCGCTGAAAACGTTTCTCCGCGAACAGCTCTATCGCCATTATCAGGTGGTGCGCATGACAACAAAAGCACAGCGCATTATTCGCGAACTTTTCGCCGCTTTTATGGCAGAACCGCGGTTGCTGCCACCGCAATATCAACAAACTGCCGCGGCAGAAAGTTTATCTCGCGCAACGGCGGACTATATCGCCGGAATGACTGACCGTTACGCCGTAAAAGAGCACCGACGATTATTTTTAGTGGGTGACGAATAAAAACGGTTGTTGGGCGCGGACATATTGAGTTCAAGCGGTTTTGCCGGTATATTTGTCAGTTCCGCCGCCTTTTTTAAGGCGGTCTATCCAAGGCTGGGGAGCAGATTCCCCCGGCCTTTTTTGCCGACTGCATTTCCGAGGAATGACAAGATGGTATTCCCCCAGCGCCAAGGGCTTTACGACCCGATACGAGAGCACGACGCCTGTGGTGTCGGTTTCGTGGCCCATATTAAAAACTGCAAAAGCCATGCGATTGTTAAGCAGGGTTTACAGATACTTAGCAACCTTGAGCACCGCGGTGCCACGGGGTACGATCCCCTATTGGGCGATGGTGCAGGGATTCTGCTTCAATTGCCCGATCTCTTCTTGCGCGAAGAGGCATTGGCTCGGGACATTGCACTTCCGGTAGCGGGGGAATATGCCTGCGGCAATGTGTTTTTGCCGCAGTCAACCAATGGGCGTGCCGCGTGTGAGTCTGTCATGGCGCGCATTATCCATGAAGAAGGGCAGAATTATTTGGGTTGGCGTGATGTGCCTCGAGATAATTCGGGGCTTGCTCAAGCCGCTAAAGATATTGAGCCCGTAGTGCGCCAGGTATTCATTGGCCGTAGTGATCAGTGCGCCGATCAAGAGGCGTTTGAGCGTAAGCTTTTTGTCATTAGAAAGCGCGTCGAGCATGAAGTTCGTCGTTTGAAATTAGGTGATATCAACCGGTTTTACATCGCGTCATTGTCCTCGCGGACTATCGTCTACAAGGGCATGTTGCTAGCCGAGCAAGTGGGCAGTTACTTCCTTGATCTGCAGGACGAGCGCCTGCTGTCGGCCATTGCACTGGTACATCAGCGCTTCTCGACCAATACGTTCCCCACGTGGGATCTAGCGCATCCGTTCCGCATGATTGCCCACAATGGTGAAATCAACACCGTGCGCGGCAATATCAATTGGATGGCTGCGCGGCAGAAGGCGATGAGTTCGAAATGGCTGGGCGACGATCTCAAAAAACTGTGGCCGCTGATCATTGACGGCCAATCGGATTCGGCAAGCTTTGATAATGCGCTAGAACTGCTGGTCATGGGCGGCTATTCCCTGCCGCATGCCATGATGATGCTGATCCCCGAAGCATGGGCAAGCAATGACTTAATTGATGAAGAGCGCCGCGCTTTTTATGAATTTCATGCACCACTGATGGAGCCCTGGGATGGTCCTGCTGCAGTTGCGTTTACAGATGGTCGGCAGATCGGCGCAACGCTTGATCGAAATGGCTTGCGGCCGGCGCGCTATCTGATTACTGATGATGACATCGTGCTGATGGCTTCTGAAATGGGTGTTCTGAGCTTTCCGGAAGAAAAAATTGCCAAAAAATGGCGTCTGCAACCAGGCAAAATGTTTCTCATTGATCTGGAAGCCGGCCGCATCATTGATGATGCCGAACTCAAGCATGCGATTGCAACGGAGCAGCCTTATGGTCAGTGGGTGAAGGCGTCTCGCCTGTTTCTGGCTGATTTGCCCGCTAATGGAAAGTCAGCTCTAAAGCTCAGAGAGTCGCTGCTGGATACCCAACAAGCGTTTGGCTATACCCAGGAAGATATCAAATTTATTCTCGAGCCGATGGCGGAAAATGGCGAAGAGGCCACGGGCTCTATGGGCAACGATTCTGCGCTACCGGTGTTGTCGTCGCGAGAAAAGTCGCTCTACACCTACTTTAAGCAGCTCTTCGCTCAGGTGACCAATCCACCGATTGATCCCATTCGCGAAGAAATTGTGATGTCACTCACGAGCTTCATTGGTCCAAAACCGAACTTGATGGGTATAGCGAATGGCGATGACGAACCGCTGACGCCCCGTTTGGAGGTGACGCAGCCGGTTCTTCTGGACGACGATTTCACCCGCTTAACATCAATCGACAAGGCCACGCAAGGGCGTTTCAAATCACTGGTTCTGGATATCACTTACCCTATGGCCGCAGGTGCTGTGGGCTGCGCCTCCGCGCTGGCTGATCTTGCAGCGGCTGCCGAGCAATCAGTGGCGGCGGGCTACAACATTGTGGTGCTATCTGATCGCGCGGTGTCATGTGAACGTGTCGCTATTCCGGCTTTACTTGCTTGCGCCGCTGTTCATCATCACCTGACCAAGAAGGGGTTGCGCACGAGCACTGGCCTGGTAGTTGATACCGGCTCCGTGCGAGAGGTGCATCATTTTGCTTTGCTCGCAGGCTATGGCGCCGAGGCCGTTTGCCCTTGGTTGGCACTTGAAACCATCGCTAAATTTTCAGGCAAAGACGCCAAGGAAGCGCAGAAGAAATTTGTCAAGGCGATTGGTAAAGGCCTGAACAAGGTGATGTCCAAGATGGGGATATCAACCTATCAGTCCTATTGCGGAGCGCAAATTTTCGAGGCGATTGGCCTGAATTCTGAATTTATTCGCGACTTTTTTACTGGCACATCGACGCAGATTGAAGGTATTGGTCTGTTAGAAGTCGCAGAGGAAGCCGTACGTATTCATCGCGCCGCATTTTCTACCGACCCCGTGCTGTCTAATAGCCTGGATGCGGGGGGTGAATATGCCTATCGTGTCCGTGGCGAAGATCAGATGTGGACACCCGATGCGATTGCTAAATTACAGCATGCCACGCGGTCCGGAAAGTACGACACGTATAAAGAATATGCCCGGCTGATTAATGATCAAAGCAAACGTCACCTGACATTGCGCGGCTTGTTCGAGCTCAATCCTGCTGGTCCCCCGGTGCCGCTTAATGAGGTTGAGTCCGCCAAAGAAATCGTCAAGCGGTTTGCCACGGGTGCGATGTCGCTCGGCTCGATTTCAACCGAAGCGCATACCACGCTAGCGATTGCCATGAACCGTATTGGTGGAAAATCCAATACAGGTGAAGGCGGCGAAGACCCGCGACGTTTCGAAAAAGTCGGCGCTGGTGCTACGGTGGCCGGCGTGATCGGGGCGAGCCGCGTGGAGGCGAATATCCCCTTGAAAGAGGGCGACAGCTTGCGTTCGGCGATCAAGCAGGTGGCGTCTGGCCGGTTTGGTGTCACGGCAGAATATCTGAGTAACGCAGACCAGTTGCAAATCAAGATGGCGCAAGGGGCAAAGCCTGGCGAAGGTGGCCAACTGCCCGGACACAAAGTGTCCGAGTACATCGGCTTTTTGCGGCACTCGGTGCCCGGCGTTGGTTTGATTTCGCCCCCGCCACACCATGATATTTATTCCATTGAAGATCTGGCGCAGCTTATTCATGATTTGAAAAATGCCAATCCGGTGGCCTCGGTTTCGGTCAAGCTGGTGTCTGAAGTCGGCGTGGGTACGGTTGCCACCGGCGTGGCTAAAGCCAAGGCGGATCACGTGGTGATCGCCGGCCACGACGGCGGCACAGGGGCGTCACCTATTTCTTCGATCAAACATGCGGGCACGCCTTGGGAGTTAGGTCTGGCGGAAACGCAACAGACGCTGGTGCTGAACAAGCTGCGCGGCCGCATCCGCGTGCAGGCTGACGGCCAGATGAAAACCGGGCGCGATGTGGTGGTCGCCGCGCTGCTCGGCGCTGATGAGTTCGGCTTTGCCACAGCCCCATTAGTTGTCGAAGGCTGCATCATGATGCGAAAATGCCATCTGAATACCTGCCCCGTGGGCGTAGCCACGCAGGATCCGGTATTGCGCAAACGCTTCACCGGCCAGCCTGAACACGTGGTGAATTATTTCTTTTTTGTTGCTGAAGAGGTACGCGAACTCATGGCGCAATTGGGTATTCGAAAATTTAACGACCTCGTTGGCCGTGCTGATTTACTCGATACCCGCAGCGGCATTGAACACTGGAAAGCAAAGGGTCTCGACTTCTCACGCATCTTCTATATGCCGACAGTGTCAAGCGATGTGGCGCTTTGTCATCGTGAAACGCAAGATCATGGATTGCTCCGCGCGCTTGATCACCGCCTGATCAGCAAAGCCGAGCCGGCGCTGAAACATGGTGCGAAGGTGACGATTGAAGCCGCGATCAAAAATGAAAACCGCACCGTTGGCACCTTGTTGTCACATGAAGTAGCCAAGCGCTTTGGTCACGCAGGATTGGCTGAGGATGCCATTTCCGTCAAACTGACAGGTACAGCCGGACAAAGCTTCGGCGCTTTTCTGGCACGCGGGATCACGCTGGATTTGGTGGGTGAAGGCAATGACTACGTTGGCAAGGGATTGTCCGGTGGCCGTATCATTGTGCGCCCACCCAAGGCATTTCGTGGCGTATCGGCCGAGAACATTATTGTTGGCAACACAGCACTATACGGCGCGATCGAAGGCGAGGCATTTTTCAGCGGCGTCGCTGGCGAGCGTTTTGCTGTACGTAACTCAGGCGCTACGGCGGTTGTCGAAGGCACGGGTGATCACGGTTGTGAATATATGACGGGTGGCACGGTGGTTGTTCTCGGACTCACCGGGCGCAATTTTGCTGCTGGCATGTCCGGTGGTATGGCTTATGTGTATGACGTCGATGGCCAGTTTGCGCAGCGGTGCAATGTATCGATGGTGGCGTTGGAAGGCGTACTCGCTACAGATGCTCAAGCAGATGATGGCCTGCGGCATCGTGGTGAAGCGGACGAGACACAGCTGAAACGACTGATCGAGCAGCACGCTCAGCTTACCGGTAGCGAACAAGCTCGCGCATTGCTCGCTGACTGGCGTCAAACGCTGGGTCGGTTTGTGAAAGTTTTCCCCCATGAATATCGTCGCGCATTAAAAGAAATGGCGGCGACCAAGATAAAAGAGGCCGCTTGATGGGTAAGCCCACCGGGTTTTTGGAGTACGAACGGATTGCTGATGCTTATGAGCCAGTGGCAAAACGAGTCACACTTTACAAGGAATTTGTTCCACGGTTGACGGATGGAAAAGCCAAAATTCAGGCGGCGAGATGCATGGATTGTGGTATTCCATTTTGCAATACAGGTTGTCCGGTGAATAACATCATTCCCGACTGGAATGATTTGGTCTACCGTGGCAACTGGCAAAAAGCCATTGAAGTATTGCATTCAACAAATAATTTTCCTGAATTTACCAGCCGTATTTGCCCAGCCCCTTGTGAAGAGGCTTGTACGCTGAATATCCCGCATACGCCTGTTGGCATTAAGTCGATTGAGCGCGCCATCATCGATAAAGCAGGTGAAAACGGCTGGGTTGTGCCGCAACCGCCTGCATGGAAAACGGGCAAAAAGATTGCCGTGGTTGGCTCTGGCCCTGCCGGGCTGGCAGCAGCGCAGCAATTGGCGCGCGTTGGTCACGCAGTTACTGTGTTTGAAAAAAGTGATCGTATTGGCGGCCTGTTGCGCTATGGCATTCCAGATTTCAAACTGGATAAACGCTTGATTGACTGGCGTATGGCGCAAATGAAAGCCGAAGGTGTTTCGTTTGCGACAGGCATCATGGTGACAAATACCAGGTTGGCCGCAGGTATTCATAGCGATGCGAAAAAAACCATCACGCCAGAACAATTGCGCAAAGATTTTGATGCCGTTGTGCTTGCCGGTGGTGCCGAGTTGCCGCGCGATTTGCCCATTCCCGGCCGCGAACATAAGGGCGTGCACTTTGCACTCGAGTTTCTCATCCCGCAAAACAAGGAAGTCGCCGGTGGGCGTAAAAACCCGATCAACGTCAAAGGCAAGCATGTCTTGGTGATTGGTGGTGGCGATACGGGGTCTGATTGCGTCGGGACGTCGAATCGCCATGGTGCAGCGAGCATCACCCAAATTGAGCTGATGCCGCGCCCTCCTGAGCAGGAAGACGGTGCTTTGACCTGGCCTTATTGGCCCTTGCGGCTACGCACCTCCTCTTCGCATGAAGAAGGCTGTGAGCGCGATTGGGCGATCGGAACCAAGGCGTTTATTGCCCACGAAGAGGGCCCCTTGCGCGGCCATCTTAAAGCGGTGCGTGCAGTGCGTCTGGAATGGAAAGACGGCAAGATGCATGAGGTGCCGGGCTCCGAATTTGAGATTCAAGCCGATTTTGCTTTTCTGGCCATGGGGTTTGTTAGCCCGGTAGGCGGCGTGCTGGATGCCTTTGGTGTTGCTAAAGACCCTCGTGGCAATGCCAGTGCCTCGACTGAAGGTGGGGTGGCGTACCACACCAATGTGCCGCGCGTGTTTGCGGCTGGCGATATACGACGTGGCCAATCACTGGTGGTATGGGCGATCCGCGAGGGGCGTCAGTGTGCTCGCGCAGTCGATGAATTTTTAATGGGCGAAAGCGTCTTGCCGCGTTAAGCCGGCTGTGCGACCTGGATACTAACGCCATGGTTATCAATGTCGTTATTCTTGCGGCAGGCCAAGGCAGGCGCATGAATTCTGCGCTACCCAAGGTGCTGCATCCGCTGGCGGGCAAGCCGCTACTCGGCCATGTGCTGGATACGGCTCGCGCACTGGGGGCTGTGCGTATCTGCGTCGTGTATGGCCACGGGGGTGATCAAGTACAGGCAGCGCTCAATGCGCCGGATCTCCTCTGGGTAAGCCAGTCGCCCCAATTGGGTACGGGCCACGCGGTATTGCAAGCGCTGCCGCAGTTGGCCACGGCTACACCTTCACTGACATTAGTGCTGTATGGCGATGTGCCGTTGATTCAGACGTCGACTCTGCAACGGTTGCTCGATGTAGCAGTACAAGGCGCGCAAGGAACACACAGCACCCAAGGCGCAAAAGGGACGAAAAGCGCCCAGGGCGCTTTGGCGTTGCTGACAGCAAACCTTGATAACCCGCAGGGCTATGGTCGTATCGTCCGCGAGGCGGGCAAGGTGACGTGTATTGTTGAAGAGAAAGACGCCAGCGATGCGCAACGCCAGATTCATGAAATCAACACCGGCATGCTGGTTGCGCCAACAGAAGCGCTATCCCGCTGGTTGCCGACGCTGGGCAATCGTAACGCGCAGGGCGAATACTATCTCACCGATATTGTCGCGATGGCGGTTCATGAAGGCTTACCCGTCGTGACGGCGCAGCCTGATGTGGTGCGGGAAATCGAAGGGGTGAATAGCAAAGTCCAGCTCGCGGCGTTAGAGCGCGTTTATCAACGCACGGTTGCCGAGTCGTTGCTGAATGCGGGCGTTAGTCTGGTTGACCCGGCGCGAATCGATGTGCGTGGCCAACTGACCTGCGGCCGCGATGTGTTCATTGATGTGAATAACGTATTCGAAGGGCAGGTAACGCTGGCGGACAATGTGCGCATCGGCGCAAACTGTGTGCTGAAAAATTGCCGCATCGCCCAAGGCGCAAGCATTGCGCCTTTTTGCCATATTGAAGATGCCAATGTTGGCCCGAATTGCCGCATTGGCCCCTATGCGCGTTTGCGCCCAGGTACCGACCTTGGCGGGGACGTCCATATTGGCAATTTTGTTGAAGTTAAAAACAGTGCCATTGCGGACCATTCCAAGGCCAACCATCTTGCTTACATTGGCGATGCAACCATAGGCCAGCGGGTGAATGTGGGCGCCGGCACGATCACCTGCAACTACGATGGCGCCAATAAGTTTCGCACCGTGATCGAAGATGATGTATTCATTGGTTCTGACACGCAACTTGTCGCGCCGGTGACGGTCGGCCGTGGCGCAACCCTCGGTGCTGGAACCACACTCACTAAAAATGCGCCACCGGGTCAACTCACGATTTCACGCGCCAAACAGCTATCGATTGCTGGCTGGAAGCGCCCTGCAAAACAGAAAAAGGATTAACCATGTGTGGCATTGTCGCTGCCGTTGCCGCGCGCAACGTTGTACCTGTTCTGATTGAAGGCCTGCTGCGTCTGGAATATCGCGGCTATGATTCAGCTGGCTTGGCGCTGCTTAACCCCACGCTCACGCGCTTGCGCAGTGTGGGACGGGTGGCAGAGCTCGCAACGCAGGCGGCAGACCAAGTGGCTCATCTGGGCATTGCGCATACCCGCTGGGCCACGCATGGCGTGCCCAGCGAGCGCAACGCACATCCGCATGTTTCGGCGAGCCTGGCGGTGGTGCACAACGGCATTATCGAAAACTATGCCGAACTACGCGACGCGCTCATGGCGGAAGGCTACGTCTTTACTTCGGATACCGATACCGAGGTGATCGCCCATCTCATTCAGCAGATACGGCAAACCACGCCAGATTTATTTGCGGCGGTTCAACTGGCGACGGCTCGTCTGACAGGGGCTTATGCCATTGCGGTGCTTAGGCAAGGTGAGGATCGGATCATCGTTGCTCGTCATGGCGCGCCCCTGCTGCTTGGGGTGGGTAAGGATGGCCACTATGCTGCATCGGATGCGGCAGCGTTGTTGCAAGTCACACGGCAGATCATCTACCTTGAGGATGGCGACTGCGCGGAGCTTACGCGCGATACACTCAAAATAGTCGGCGCTGGTGGTACGGTAGTGGCGCGTGCCGTGACGCAAAGCAGCTTGTCTGCCGATGCGGTTGAGCTGGGTGACTATCAGCATTACATGCAAAAAGAAATTTTCGAGCAACCGCAAGCCCTCGCGGCAACGCTGGAAATGATCAGCGGCGCGCAAACCTTTACGCCTAATTTATTTGGCGTCGCCGCGCCTGAATTGCTGGCCGGAGTGCAATCCGTACTCATTCTGGCGTGCGGCACCAGCTATCATTCCGGTTTGGTGGCGCGGTACTGGATAGAGCAGTTAGCGGGCGTGCCGTGCACCGTTGAAATTGCCAGCGAATATCGCTATCGGGTGTCCGTACCTAACCCGGATCAACTGGTTGTTGCGATCTCTCAGTCAGGTGAAACGGCCGATACGCTGGCCTCTGTTCGGCATGCCAAGGCGCAAGGCATGCAGCGCACGCTGGCGATCTGCAATGTGCCCGAATCCGCGATTGTTCGCGAGTGTGCACTGCGCTTTTTGACGCGGGCTGGTCCTGAAATCGGCGTGGCATCAACCAAGGCGTTTACCACGCAGTTAGCCGCGTTGTTTTTGCTGGCGGCTACGCTTGCCAAGCAGGTCGGCCGACTGACGCCAGCGGTGGAAGCGCAGCACCTGAATGCCTTGCGCCACCTGCCCGTGGCAGTGCAAAAAGTGCTGGCAGGCGAAGCGGATATCAAGGCATGGGCGGCTCATTTTGCCAACAAGCATCACGCCCTTTTTCTGGGCCGTGGCCAGCATTACCCCATCGCGCTGGAAGGCGCGCTAAAGCTCAAGGAAATCTCTTATATCCACGCCGAAGGCTACCCCGCAGGCGAGCTAAAGCACGGCCCGCTGGCGCTGGTGGATAAAGACATGCCCGTGATCAGCATTGCGCCCAATGACGCCTTGCTCGAAAAATTAAAATCCAATTTGAAAGAAGTCGCCGCGCGTGGTGGCGAGCTGTATGTGTTTGCCGATGCGGATTCAGCCGTGGAAGAAGAACCAGGCGTGCATGTGCTGCGTTTGCCTGAGCACTATGGATTACTCAGTCCCGTGCTGCATGTTGTGCCACTGCAATTGCTGTCGTATCACGTCGCGCTGGTGAAAGGCACGGATGTCGATAAGCCACGTAATCTCGCCAAATCGGTGACGGTGGAGTAAGGCGACGGATGAAGTAGCAGCGAGTGTTGTTTGTTATCGCATGCCCATAGATAGACAACCAGATTGAAATTCCGCAGTCATTCATGGCCATGTGCATCCTGCCTGGCCATAGCCACCCAGTGCGCATCAAGAGATTGTCCTTGCTCGATATGAGCAGTGCGAAGATATGGCCTGTATGCTGACCGAGCATGCGCAAACCTTGGCATTGAAGGAAAACTGTTCCGAGTGCGAAGTGCTTGTGCGCTGTCTTCAAGGCTTAACCGCCGCTGCCTCGGACTTCACTGGCAAAGAAGCCGAGTGGGTCATTTGTCGACTCGCGGAACTGATGGGATGGACGCCGCCGGAGATAACTCCTTGAACATCCTCAGCCCGCTTTTTAATGATGGGTAGCGTGAAACCTCACCATGATGTCTAGTGACTGGTCAGCTTGCGCCGTAGCCGGAAGCTGGTTCCATCGACGAGGGTGATCAGCAACAGCATCGCGATGATTACGGTGGCAGCCTGCTGCATTTGAAACAAGGAAAGATGGTATTTCAGCATCTGCCCCAATCCACCGGCTCCAACGATCCCAAGGATGGCTGCGGCACGTATGTTGTTCTCCCAGCGATACAGCGTGTAGGACATCAGTTGCGGCAAAATTTGCGGTAACGCTGCGTAAAAGAAGGCGGCCATCGGTTTCGCCCCGTTAATGCGCAGGGTGGCTTCAGGCGCAGTCGGCAGGTTTTCAAGCGCATCGGCGAACAGGCGGCCAAGCACCCCGGTGGTGTGCACTGCCAGCGCCAGCGTGCCTGCAAATGGCCCCAGTCCGGCGGCTATCAGTAAGATGAGAGCCCAGACCAGTTCGGGTATCGAGCGCAAGATATTGAGCGCCAGACGAATCATCAAGCGGGTCGTTGCGCCGAACCTGCTGCTGGCGGGCAGTGCCAGTGCGATACCGCATACGAATGCGATGCCTGTCCCCAATGCCGACATGGACAGCGTCTCCAGTGTGCCCTGTGCAACTTTTACCAGGAAATGCCAAGCCAGTTCAGGCGGCGCAAAGCCACGTAGAAACTCCACGCTGGAACGCACTGCATCGACAGTGAAAAGCTCACGCCACTGGATGGCCAGTGAATAAAAACTGGTGCAGATGAGCGTCAAAAGCCCAACCAGAAACGCCATGGTGGCAGGCTTGATAATTGGCGGCGGAGCGGGGCGGCGTTGATGCATATCAGCTCAGGCGCTTGCGCAGAAAAGTACTGACTAGATCGGCGCAAGCCACCAGCAGCACGAAAATAATCAGCATGGTGGATACCTCATCGCCCGCCAGCATTTTCATCGATTCGTCCATGCGCTGGCCGATGCCGCCTGCCCCAACGAAGCCCATGACCACTGAGCCGCGGATCGCGCACTCCCAGCGAAAGGTGGTATAGGACACCAATTCGGAAGCCGATGCCGGCAAGACGCCATAAAACAAGGCGGCCAGTCGGCCGCTACCATTCTTCAACAGTGACTGGGTCGCATGCGCTTCCGAAGACTCAAGAATCTCTGCGTAAACTTTGCCGAGCATGCCACTGTATGTCAGGGCAATAGCCAATACGCCGGCCGTCGGCCCCAGGCCAAGGATGCGTACCAGGAGCAATGCCCAAACCAGCTCTGGCACGCTGCGCAACAACACCAGCAACCAGCGAGCCCCTTGCCTGACTACGGCACTGGCCAAACGCATCCGGTCGGATTCCAAACGTGAGATCGACAATGATTCTGTCGCCAGCAGGGTGAGCGGAATCGCACCCAGCAGTGCCAGCGTCAGCCCTGCTGTGGCGATAGCGATGGTTTGCCAGGTGTCTTGCATAAGCAGCACTAAAAAATCTTTGGAATGTGCCGGTGGAAAAAAGCTGGCAAGAAAGTGCCAGGTAGCGCCCAGACTTTGTGCATCGAGCAATATCCACGGTTTGAATTCACTCGCAATCAGCAGCGGCCACAACAGGATCAAGGCAATAAGCGACGCGGTGATACGGCCTCGCCAGGCGGGATCGGGATGGCGTGAGATAGCAGCGTTAACAACCATGCTCATTGCGTATCAGCAGGATGAAGGCACAGACCAATGAGCATCTTCCGGAGAAATAGGTTCGGTATGTTTAACGTTTTGGTAAAGCGCCGCGAGCATCTTTTCCGTCACCTCTCTCCGCGGGGCATCAAAAACGAGTCGTCCATCGGAGAGACCAACGATGCGCGGAAAATGGCCGAGTGCCAGCTCGACTTGATGCAGGCTGCAAACCAGTGTGGCGTTGCGGCTGGCAGCTTCCTGTTGCACTACGGCCAGCGTTTGCAGCGCTAGCGTTGGGTCAAGCGCAGAGAGTGGCTCATCCACCAGAAAGGCATCGGCTTGTGACACCAGCAAGCGGGCCATTCCGCAACGCTGGCGTTCGCCTTCTGACAAGCGATCCACCCGCGCATATAACTTGTCCTGAAGATTGAAGCGCGCCAGCGCATCATAAGCAGCATCGGGTTCCCTGGGTTTGATCAGTGAGGTGATCGCCTGCCAGAAACTCCACTGCGGCAGGCATCCGGCCAGAACGGCTGTCACCACCCGTTGGCGTGGGGGAAGTGGTGGTATCTGCGGAGCAAGAAACAACCGTGCGCGAAGTGCATGACGCTCGGCATGCTGCATTGCCCACGGCTGCAAACCGAAAATGGAGAACTCACCACCGGATTCAGGCCGATGGGCGCAGGCCAAGGTGTGCAGTAAAGTCGTCTTGCCCGCGCCGGACGGGCCGATCAACGCGACCTGCTCTCCCTGCTTGATCGACAAATTGACATCGATCAAGGCATGAAATGAATCACTGCGCGTAGCCGAGGCATGGTGCACGCTGATGGCGCGTAATACGAACGACATACTTACTTCAGCAAACCTGCGCTACGCGCTGCGGTTTCTATCGCGCTGTAATTTTCGGCCTTGGTCGGGATGAAGCGTGTGGCACGTTGCAGATCAAGAATCTCCTTGTCGTGCGGATCGCTCTTGTCCAGCGCAAGGAATGCGTTCGCCAACTTCGCGCGCAATGCCGGGGGCATATCAGCGCGCACTGTCCAGTTGTAGTCGTAATAGCCTGGGGTGGTGTAGAACACATGAACGACATTGGCATTCACCTTGCCTTGCGATAACAGTCGCTCCCATACGGAGATGTTCAATGCGCCTGCGTCCACCTTGCCACCTGCCACCGCAGCAACCGTTGCATCATGCGCGCCGGAAAAAGCGATGCGCTTCATATCGGTTTCCGGATTGATATTGGCTGCCAGCAAAAAGGAACGGGGCATCAAATGACCGGAGGTGGAAGATTCCGAGCCGAAAGTAAATGTCTTACCCTTCAGGTCTTGCAGCTTCGTGATGTCATGGCGCGTGGTGATAAAAACTGACTTGAATTTTTCATCCTCCTCACGCTGTACCAGCGGGATCACCTGATTGTTGCTGCGGATCTTGGCTTGCACAAAAGTGAATCCACCAAACCAGACCAGATCCAGTTTGTTGTTGACCAGCCCTTCAACCGATGCTGCGTAATCGGTAACGGGTGTGAACGCCACCTTCATCCCCAGCTTCTTTTCCAGATACTCGCCCAGCGGTTTGAACTTTCGCTGCAACTCAGTCGGCGATTCATCGGGGATTGCGGACACGCGCAAAACCGGTTGCGCCAAGGACAGGCTGGCTGACAACAGTGCTATTGAGGCGAGCACAGTTGCAAAGAGTGATTTGATATTTTTTGCAGATGTAAGATAAATCATTGCGGCCCTTTATGAAAAAATGGGCGCGGTCAGGCTCTGCGAGGAAAGACAGACATGACGATATGCCACACATGGTTTATGTGTGGAAAAAGCTTCAACCACTCGACAGTTAGAGTACGGCGGTAAAGCTTCGCACCTCATAGGATCTGCTGACCTGCACACTGGCAGCGCGTTGATACGGTACATTCCATCGCATCTGGTTTATGTCAGCTACACGCGGGCCGTCTGACCCGATTCACTTAACAAACCCAATGAAAAGGCGTTACGGCGAGCCAACAATAAATAGATACGACAGCGAGGGGGAGCTTAACAGAAGAGGTGCCGTGAAACGCTATGACTCATCCCATTTCCAATAGCGCTGGCAAACGCACGGTTGATTCCACGACGCCTACTCCCCGCCAGTAGCGGATATTAGAATTTATTGAAATTCAGCCCTTTTCGGATAAGCTCCCCTGAGCTGGATCGCCGATCTATGGCCCGCATCAGTCAGTAAAAAAAAGTAAAAACCACCATGACTCCAACACCCAAACCCCGTCTGACCATGCTCAAGGGCTTGCTGCCTTTTCTGGCACCTTATCGCACACGCTTTGTGCTGGCCGCCATTGCCCTCGTGGTGGCGGCTAGCGCGACGCTGGCGATTCCTTACGCCTTCAAGCAGATGATCGATCTTGGTTTCGGTGCCTCTGGCATACAAAGCCGCGCCCACATCGATCTGTATTTTCTCGCCCTGTTCGGTGTTGCCTGCGTGATGGCAGTAGCCACGGCGGCACGCTTTTATGCGGTCTCCTGGCTTGGCGAGCGAGTCACGGCCGACATCCGTGCCGCAGTCTATGGCCACGTGCTGAAGCAAAGCCCGCAGTTTTTCGAGACCACCCGCACGGGCGACGTGCTGTCGCGGCTGACTGCCGACACGACGCTGATCCAGACGGTCGTCGGTACCAGCATCTCCATGGGTCTGCGCAATCTATTGCTGTTCATCGGCGGCCTGACCATGATGATGGTCACCAGTTTCAAGCTATCAATCATCATCATTGTCATGCTGGTTGCAGTGGTGTTGCCTATCGTTTTCTTCGGCCGCCGCGTGCGCAAGTTATCGCGCGATTCACAAGACCGCGTCGCCGATGCCTCCGCCCTGGCCGGCGAAGTGCTCAATGCCATGCCCACGGTGCAAGCCTTCACGCAAGAAGCCCGGGAGAGCGCCCGTTTCGGCGCTTCAGTGAACACGGCTTTTGATACCGCCATCCGTCGCATCCGCGCCCGCTCGCTGCTGACGGTGATTGCCATTCTGCTGGTGTTCGGCGCCATCGTCTTTGTGCTGTGGCTGGGTGCGCATGCGGTGATCGAGGGACGCATGACGGGCGGCGATCTGAGCCAGTTCGTTCTTTACTCCGCGCTGGTTGCCGGCGCCATTGGCGGGCTGTCGGAGGTGCTGGGCGACGTGCAGCGTGCCGCCGGCGCCACTGAGCGGCTACTTGAACTGCTCGCCGCCGAGTCACCCATCCAATCGCCAGACATTCCCCGCACGCTGCCGCCACCAACCGGCCAGGGCGCCTCCCTCACTCTGGAAGACGTAACCTTCCACTATCCATCGCGCCCGCTCACCATGGCGCTGGATCATGTTTCGATCGCTATCCGCCCCGGCGAGACCATCGCCGTAGTCGGCCCCTCGGGCGCTGGCAAAACCACATTGTTTCAGTTATTGCTGCGCTTCTATGACCCGCAGCAGGGACGCATCACTCTCGATGGCGTCGACATCCGTGAGCTGGCCCTGACCGAGCTGCGCAATGCCACCGGCATCGTGCCGCAAGACAGCGTGACCTTCTCCGCCAACGCGCTGGAAAACATCCGCTATGGCAAACCCGGCGCCAGCGATGACGAAGTGATCGCCGCTGCGCGCCTGGCGGCAGCGCACGAGTTCATCGAGAAGCTGCCCGGGGGCTACCAGAGTTTTCTCGGCGAACGCGGCGTGCGCCTTTCCGGCGGCCAGCGCCAGCGTATCGCCATCGCCCGCGCCATGCTGAAAAACCCGCCGCTACTGCTGCTCGACGAAGCCACGAGCGCGCTGGATGCCGAATCGGAGCGATTGGTGCAGGGCGCGCTGGAAGCCGCCATGCAAGGCCGCACCACGCTGATCATCGCCCATCGCCTGGCCACCGTGCAACGCGCCGACCGCATCATCGTCATGGAAGAAGGCCGCATTGTCGAAACCGGCACTCATGCGGATTTAGTGGCGAAGGGTGGGCTTTACGCGCATCTGGCTGCGCTGCAATTCCACGCGATGGCTTAGTGATGGTTTAGCGGCTGAATGCCGGTGAGTGCACCATAGCGGGTACTATCCGCCTTCCCGCCATCAAGAGCCGCCATCGCCGAATGCAAAAAGAAGTTAAAGAGAAGCCCCGGTATGCCGTCGTGGCAGCCGTGCAGCTGCCGAGCGTGAGCGACGTTGAGTTTGAAGCGTCACTGACCGAGCTGCGCGAGCTCGCCAAGACGCTGGGATTTACCGTCACCCGCACGTTCATGCAGAAGCGTTCCGGTTTCGACTCGACAGCCTATCTGGGGGTTGGCGGAGATACGCCGCTTTGTTAACAACGAACCGGCGCCAGACCACGAGTCAGCGCACGGCGACGCGGGGAGCGGGGTTGCCACCGACTTTGCCACCGATGCTGCCACCATGAATACCGCTGAGCCCCTCGAGGTCATCTTCGTCGACCATGGAATTTCACCCTCGCAGGCGCGCAACCTCGAAAAGGAGATCGGCTGCCAAGTGATGGACCACACCCTGGTCATCCTCGAGATATTCCACCGCAACGCGTGCTCCCGCGCCGCACGCGCGCAGGTGGAGATCGCGCGCCTCGGCTACATGGCGCCGCGCCTGCGCGAAGCGGCCAAGCAAGACGCAGCGGAATCGACGACAAGGGCGCCAAGGACAACAAGGGGGACTCGCCAGCGTGGCGCTCGTCGGCTACACCAACGCGGGCAAGTCCACCCTGATGCGCGCACTCACCGGCAGCGAAGTACTGGTCGCCAACAAACTCTTCGCCACGCTCGACACCATCGTGCGCGCCCTCCACCCCGAGAGCGTGCCGCGCGTGCTGGTCAGCGACACGGTGGGTTTCATCAAGAACCTGCCGCACGGGCTGGTCGCCTCGTTCAAATCAACGTTGGATGAGGCGCTGGATGCATTGCTCCTGCGCCACGTCATCGACGCCAGCGACCCCGGGTTTGAACGCCAGCTTCTTCCCTGGTCGGCACAGCAACTGCGCGGCGAAATATTCGCGCGCTGTGAAGTGCTGGCCGAGTGCGCCGACGATGCGGGTGCATTCTTCCGCGTCCGTGGCGAACAAGTCACTGTGAATAGTTTGCGCGAGCAGCTCATGGTATGTGCAAAATAACGCACCTGACAAAAAGTCGGCGCTGGTGACACGGCGGCACGCGTGGTTTATTGCCTTTTGGCTACAGTCTGCCGTTCGTAAAGCACACCTGCACTGTTGAGTATAGGCTTCAAGCCACCATGAGACAGTCAGAAGGTCGGGATGATGGTCGCTCTCCTGCTTCATGGCTCGAAAAGGCTCACGATCCAACGGCAATGATATTCCCGTCACCGTTTCACCCGCTTTAAGTCCTCTGCCGGTTTAAATGTGCTATTGTAAAAAGACTATTGGGAGATAACAAATGACTACTTTGGCTGTATCTGTTACGGAGTTCAAAGCGCGTTGTCTGGATGTCATTCGTCAAGTCGAACAAGGCAGCACCACGGTAGATTTGACGCGACACGGCAAAGTCGTTGCGCGCTTGGTGCCAACGCCATCCGCTGTACAGGGCGTATCGGCGTGGTTGCGTTTGCGCGGTCGAGGGCAGCTGGCGGGCGCACCCGAGGAGTCCGTGTTCGACTCAAGCGATTTCGAGGCAATGCACGAGACCTTGCGCTGATAGTCATAGTGCAATGGCCTCGATTCTGATTGATACGCATATCTGGCTCTGGTGGCTATTGGGTCAGTCAGAGTTATCAGCTGGCGAACGCACCGCCCTTGATGCGCTTGCCACTGCCGGAACACCGCCCGGGCTTGCCGCCATCAGCCTTTGGGAAGCGCAAATGCTCGCCAGCAAAGGGCGGTTGCAACTGGATTGCCCGATCACGCAGTGGTTGCCGCTGGCGGCGGCTCCTGAGACGGTCAGTATTGTGCCGCTTGATGTGAATGTGATTGTCGCGCTCGATGCCCTGCCAACTAGTTTTCATGGCGACCCTGCAGATCGCATCATCGTTGCCACCGCTCGCGCTTACGGTTTGCCGCTGGCAACCCGTGACAGCAACATCCGCCGATCACGCACGGTAAAACTCTGGAAACCGTGAATCCAGCGCCGTTCGCCCTCTACGCCTGAATGAAAGTCGGCGCTGGCAAGACGGCGATTGTGACGATGAATCGAGGGCAAATTGCCGTGACAATGCCGTCGGGGAGGGTCGATCCGGAGTTAGTAAAAGCGATGCTGCCCCGGTGGTATCTTGATCATGCCAGGGAAGTGTTTAACAGGGTGCTAGATCAATATCTGTCTTTCTTCAAGGGGCACCAGCGGCCACGTCTGATTGTGCGGGCAATGCAGTCGCGCTGGGGCAGCCTGTCGCCGGCCGGTACGATGACGCTAAATGCCAATCTCATTCGTGCACCTCGAGCATGCATCGAGTATGTGGTGGCCCATGAACTGTGCGACCTCAAGCACCGCAATCACGACGCTAGTTTTTTTCGTCTGTTTGGGCAGGTGATGTTGGATTGGGAGAAACGTAAACAGCGGTTGGAAACAGCTCTTTTATGAGTTACGGGGCTTTTCTAGGGATCAATGATCGCTTTGGTTGATAACCGGTCGATTTAAGGCGCGTGACACTGCCCGACAGACCACGTCTCAATATGGATATCGAGTCTTTTAGTAGCTATTTAAGCGGCTATTTTCCTTGCGGGCGCATGTGGCTTAGTGCGCTGACTTAAATAACCAGCCCTCAGGGACTAGCTATCAGGCGTTGAGTTTTTCTGGGGGAACATCAGCCCGCGTCGAGCGCACATTGCGCGGCCAATTTGTTCGAGCGCTGCTTCACTTAACAGGCGAGCGGCCATCGGGAGCAACACGTCTTCTTCACGCTGAATATGCTGCTCATAGTGAGCAATCCAAGTCTCAACATCACGGGCGGTGAGCGGTGCATTGTCCCCATTGACGATTTGCATCAACCTATCGCGCAGCGGAATCCAGCCAGTTTCCAAAGCATGGTGATCGGCTTGCAACGCTGCGGTGATTTCATGCAGGCAAACCGCGTCCGAGCCTGCCATGGATTCGATGAGCGCCGGGAAAAGATCTTCTTCCTCATCTTGATGGTGCTGTTTGCCGGAGGTCTCGAAGTAACGTATCACTTGTGCGGCGGCTGCACGGGCTTCCACATTCGCGCCGTGGGTGGCTAAATGCGGTGGCAGACGTTGCAGGGTGGCGCATTGATGACGAATCCGCTCGTGACAGGCGGCAAGCATTTCCAAAGGGGACTCTGGCCCTGCGGCGGGTATTGAAAATCCGGGAAAGGGTTTGTTCATGGCGGGGTGGTTATTTATTCGTTGCTGCTGACGCAGGTTTGCTTTCATTGGCGGGCGCAAGCTCTGCCAGGCGTGCGCGCAGTGTGCGCTCAGCCAGATAACGTGCGGTGCTATCGCGGGCGGTGGCCAGCACGCCCATGAGTTGATCGGTGTCGTCCTTGATCAGGCTAAAACGCATGTCGACATAGCCCTTGCTGCCGTCTTTATGCAGGAAGCGGGTGGTCATCACCTGGTCGCCCAAAGACATCCGGCCGGCTGCTACCGCTTTATGAAAGCCGATCCAATGTGCTTGGCGAAGGTGTTCGGGGATAATGATGTCCAGCGATTGGCCGATGACGTCCTTGGCTGAAAAACCGAAAACAAGCTCAGCTCCATGGTTCCATAACTGGATGCATCCTTCAAGATCAGAAAGAATAAAGGCATCGGCGGTTTGCTCGATCATCGCTTGATATAAGTTCATAGGGCTTATGAAACATCCGCAAGTTAAAAAGTCGGTGCTGGTGATACGGGACAAGGCGCGGTGTGCAGCGCAGACCACTATTCTAGGCACCCTGGACAACAGATTGTAAGGGGATGCTTGGTTTAGAATAAGCCGCATGAACCAGACCGCTCCCAAATTGGCACAGACGCCTTATAAGCCCTCGCGCCAGATACGCTTTGTCACGGCGACATCGTTATTCGATGGCCATGACGCATCGATCAACATCATGCGGCGCATTCTGCAAGCGACGGGGGTTGAGGTTATTCATCTTGGGCATAATCGTTCCGTCGACGAGATCGTGACCGCAGCTTTGCAAGAAGACGCGCACGGCATTGCCGTATCGTCTTATCAAGGTGGGCATGTCGAGTTTTTCAAGTACATGATCGATTTGCTCAAAGCACGTGGTGGCGAGAACATCCAGGTGTTTGGCGGTGGCGGTGGGGTGATTGTGCCCGCAGAGATTCAAGCGCTGCACGCCTATGGTGTGACGCATTTATATTCTGTTGAAGAAGGCCAAGCGTTTGGCTTGCAAGGCATGATCAATGACATGGTGACGCGCTGTGATGCGGTAATCGCTCAGTCTGCGCCGCCCAATTGGCCCGCACTCGAAAGTGGTGATCGGCGGGTGTTAAGTCAAACCATTACGGCGCTAGAAAACGGCGCATGGTCGGTGCAAGACAAGCAAGTTTTATGGGACAAAGCCGCCGCAAAATCGAGTAGCAATCCAACGCCGACTTTAGGGATTACCGGCACTGGTGGCGCGGGGAAAAGTTCGCTAACGGATGAACTGATCCGCCGCTTTCGATTGGATCAACAGGATCGTTTGCAAATCGCGGTCATTTCAATCGACCCTTCGCGCAAGCGGACGGGTGGGGCGTTGCTGGGTGACCGCATTCGCATGAATGCGATTCAGCATCCGAATATCTACATGCGATCGCTGGCGACCCGTAATTTCGAAAGCAATAGCGGCAGCGAGATTTCTCGCGCGCTGCCAGATACCCTTGCTGCTTGCAAGGTCGCTGGCTTTGACTTGATCATTGTGGAGACTTCCGGCATCGGCCAGGGGGATGCAGCCATTGTGCCGCTGGTCGATTGTTCCCTGTATGTGATGACGCCGGAGTTCGGTGCAGCTTCTCAATTGGAAAAAATCGACATGCTCGATTTTGCGGATTTTGTTGCCATCAACAAGTTTGATCGCAAGGGTGCTGAAGATGCGCTGCGCGATGTGCGCAAGCAGTATCAACGCAACCACGAACGCTTTACTGAAAAAACCGAGGATATGCCGGTGTTTGGCACCATGGCGGCTCGCTTTAATGATGATGGCGTCACGGCTTTGTATCAGGCGCTGGTTCCGCGTCTGGTGAAGCATGGCTTGGCGCTTGCTCCCGGCGTGTTGCCCGCAGTGACGGTGAAAAACTCTTCTGCCAGCCGGGCGATTGTGCCGCCGGAGCGCGTGCGCTATCTTGCGGAAATTGCGGAGTGCGTGCGTGGCTATCATCGGTATGTGCGGGCGCAAGCGCAGATTGCCCATGAGCGGCAGGCATTAACCACGGCAAAAAATATTTTTCTGCAGCACAAGAAAAATGCCACTGATTTTGATGAGCTGATTGCTGAAAAAAACAACCAGCTTGCACCAGAAGTTCGCACGTTATTGGCAACATGGCCAGACACCAAAGCCGCTTATGCGGGTGACGAATACGTGGTGAAAGTTCGTCAGAAAGCGCAGCGAACCTCCCTGGTCAGTGAAACCCTTTCAGGCAGCAAAATCCGCAAAGTGGCGTTGCCGCGGTTTGAGGATGAAGGCGAATTGCTCAAGTTCCTGATGCTTGAAAATGTGCCGGGTGCATTTCCGTATACCGCGGGTGTTTTTGCCTTCAAGCGGGAAAACGAAGATCCAACCCGCATGTTCGCGGGCGAAGGGGATGCCTTCCGCACGAACCGCCGCTTTCACCGGCTATCGGATGGCATGCCCGCCAAACGGTTGTCCACGGCGTTCGATTCGGTTACGCTGTATGGATGCGACCCGGATCTGCGCCCGGACATTTACGGCAAAGTAGGCAATTCCGGCGTCTCTATTGCCACGCTGGATGATTTGAAAGTGCTGTATTCAGGATTTGATCTGTGCGATCCGGCAACCTCGGTGTCGATGACCATCAACGGCCCGGCACCGATGATTCTGGCGATGTTTCTGAATGCGGCGATTGACCAGCAAGTAGAAAAATTCCGCGAGAAAAATGGCAGAGAGCCGAGCGCGGATGAAGCGCATTCATTGCGGGAATTTGCCTTTGCTAATGTGCGCGGTACAGTGCAGGCGGATATTCTCAAGGAAGATCAGGGTCAGAATACCTGCATTTTTTCGACAGAATTTGCGCTCAAGATGATGGGCGATATTCAAGCGTTTTTTGTCAAACATCAGGTGCGCAACTTTTATTCGGTATCCATTTCCGGCTATCACATCGCGGAGGCGGGTGCGAATCCGATTACACAACTCGCATTTACCTTGGCCAACGGGTTTACCTTTGTCGAAGCGTATCTGGCGCGCGGTATGTCCATCGATGAGTTTGCGCCTAACTTAAGTTTCTTTTTCAGCAACGGCATGGACCCGGAGTATGCCGTTATCGGCCGTGTCGCTCGCCGTATCTGGGCGGTGGCGATGAAAAATCGGTATGGCGCGAATGAGCGTAGTCAGAAGATGAAATATCACATCCAGACTTCCGGCCGCTCGCTGCATGCGCAGGAAATGGATTTCAATGATATCCGCACAACGCTACAGGCGCTGATTGCCATCTACGATAATTGCAACAGCCTGCATACCAATGCGTACGATGAAGCAATAACAACACCTACCGAAGCCTCGGTGCGGCGGGCGATGGCGATACAACTGATCATCAATCGTGAGTGGGGTTTGGCGAAAAACGAGAACCCGAACCAGGGTGCTTTTATCATCGACGAATTGACCGACCTGGTAGAAGAAGCGGTATTAAAAGAGTTTGAAGCCCTGGCTTCACGAGGCGGTGTCCTGGGGGCCATGGAAACGGGGTATCAGCGGGGCAAGATTCAAGAAGAGTCGATGTATTACGAACACCGGAAGCATGATGGTTCCTATCCGATTATCGGCGTTAACACCTTTCTTAATCCCCGTGCTGCCGGCGCGCAAGGTGAGATCGAACTGGCACGATCTACTGAGCATGAAAAGCAGTCACAGTTGCAGCGCTTGGCAGCGTTTCATGCGACCCATGCGGATACGTCTCAAGCGTGGATTGCGCGCTTGCGCGAGGCTGTGATCAAGGATGAAAACGTGTTTGAGGTTCTCATGGATGCAGTACGCCATTGTTCCCTCGGGCAAATTTCAAACACACTGTATGAGGTCGGCGGTCAATATCGACGCAATATGTAATTCGCATAGCGATACAAAAATTTAACTCACGCAAAGGTAACAGGCAATGACAATCAAGAAAGTCGGCATTATCGGTGCCGGAACCATGGGTAATGGTATCGCGCAAACTTGTGCGATGTCGGGTTTTGCAGCGGTGATGCTGGATATCAATGAGGCGGCGTTACAAAAAGGCCTGGCAACCATCACGAACAGTCTGGATCGACTGATCAAAAAAGAAAAAATTAGCGAAGAGCAAAAATCTGCTGCGCTCGCCCTCATCAAGACAACAACCGGCATGGCCGATATGAGCGGCGTGGATATCGTGATTGAAGCGGCCACAGAGAACGAGGGTTTGAAGCTCAAGATCATCAAGGATGTGGAGCGTGTCATCGGTCCCAATGCACTCATTGCCAGTAATACCTCCTCTATCTCGATTACCCATATGGCCGCGGCAACGGCGCGCCCGGATAAATTTATCGGCTTGCATTTTTTCAACCCGGTGCCAGTAATGACTTTGGTGGAAATTATTCGTGGTTTGCAAACCTCGGATGAAACCCATGCGCGCGTTGAAGCCTTGGCGCAGGCACTGGGAAAGTATCCCATCACGGTTAAAAATAATCCTGGCTTCGTGGTCAATCGCATTCTTTGCCCGATGATCAATGAAGCTATTTTTGTCCTCTCAGAAGGCTTGGCCACGGCCGAAGCGATTGATGAAGGCATGAAGCTCGGCTGTAACCATCCGATTGGCCCTTTGGCGTTGGCAGATATGGTCGGGCTGGATACCTTGCTTGCCGTGATGCAGGTGTTCTACGAAGGCTTTGATGATTCCAAATATCGCCCGGCGCCCTTGCTCAAAGAAATGGTCGGCGCGGGCTATTTGGGCCGCAAGAGCGGGCGTGGGTTCTACATCTATAGCTGATGCGATGAAAGTCGGCTCTGATGAAGCAACTGATGAGACAACTGCACAGCAAGAAGGGGCAGGACAGAACCCTGCCCGCTTCGCTGTGGATGCGCTACAAGGCGGTCGAGCAAAAAACGCTCTGATAAAGCCCCGGCGCAGCAGGACGGTCGAGCAAAGTACGCTCTCCTCGTCGCTGCGGATCCTCGCCGTAGCGGATGGTGATACGCCGAGCGGGCCGTTGGCTGGTTTGCGTGTCCTTGATCTCACCCGGTTGTTACCGGGCCCGATGGCCACGTTGCATCTGGCAGATCAAGGCGCTGAGGTCATCAAGATTGAAGACACGGGGCTGGGCGACTATGCGCGCACCATGGGCCCGGGTGCGGCCCAAGCGAGCGCAGAAGGAAAAGACAGCCCCTTTTTTCGCATGCTTAATCGCAACAAGAAAAGTCTGCGGCTAGATCTTAAACAGCCGGCTGGGGTACAGGTTTTTTTGCGTTTGGCAGCAGAAGCCGATGTCATTTTTGAAAGTTTTCGCCCTGGCGTGGTTGACCGCCTGGGTATCGGTTATGAAGCCGTGCGCGCGATTAATCCGCGGATTGTGTATTGCGCCATTACGGGTTACGGACAAACCGGGCCATGGGCGCACTATGCCGGGCATGACATTAATTTTATTGCAATGTCTGGTTTGCTTGATCAAATAGGCACGCCGGGGAGTGCCCCTGCAATGCCCGATTTTCAGATTGGTGATCTGCTCGGCGGGTGCCTCACATCGCTGGTGGGCGTGCTCACTGCCGTCATGGGCGCTAAAGCCACTGGCCGGGGTAGCCACGTGGATGTGGCTATGGCCGATGCGATATTGGCGCACTCGGTGTTTCCTTTGCTGGCGACGCAGACACCTGACGGGTTGGCGCCTCGCGGTGAAGGCGAGATGACAGGTGCATCACCTGGCTACGCGGTGTACCCGACAGCTGATGATCGTTATCTCGCGGTCGGTGCGATTGAGTCCAAGTTCTGGCAAACGCTGTGCACCGCGCTAGGCTTACCTGAGCTGGCGACGACAGATATGACGAATGCGGCAGAAATGAAACATGCCCGTGAAGCACTTGCGATGGTGATTAAAACACAACCGCTTGCATACTGGAAAAAGACGCTGGTTCCGCTGGATTGTTGCGTCACGCCCGTATTGCGCCTTGATGAAGCAGTCAATCACCCGCAGTTCATTGCGCGGCAAATCATCGTGAATGAGACAGGGTTGACTCAGTGCGCCCCGCCCTTCAAGTTGTCCCACTGGCCGCAGACTGAAAGGCGACCCGCTGCAACGGCGGGGGCGGATAGCGCGGCTGTACTGCAAGCGGTTGGATATTCTGCCGATGAAATTGAAACCCTGCGCCGTGATGGTGTGATTTAGGGTTTAGCCGCGCAGCTTAGGCTCGTTTAGATTTTGTGGTGGATTTGGCAGCGGGTTTATCCGATGCCTGCGCTGCTTGCGCTGCGTCAGTCGCGGGATTCGAAGTGGCTGCGGCCGACTGCATCAAGTTCCATGGCCACAGCGTAGCCAGATTCGGGTTAGTCAACGGATTTTCACCGGCCTCCGCCGACCCGGCAGACTGGTTCATTGCTTGTAGTGCAGTCAGTGTGGCGCGCTGAATTTCAAGTCCTTGAATGGTCATCTGAAGCATACTGAGATTGGTTTTCAGCCAGCCCTCAACGGCTTTGAGGTCGGTGATGCGCTTTTCCAGCTCATCCGTATCCAGCGTTGGTGTCACCAGTCCTGGCAGCGGCATGCCCGCGCTACCCCAAAGTGACTTTAAAAATTCCATCGGATCCATCGGATTATTAGGTAGCGTGCTCATGAGATTTCTCCTCAGGTGTGATGCGCCATCTTACCGTAGCGTGCTGGCGTTGGTGGATGGACAAAATGTGGGACGATTGCATGACACTAGCGCGTGGCAAGAAAAGTCGGCGCTGGTGATACGGCGCGAAGCAAGTTCATTTTGGAGACGGCAGAATTTTCCCCGGGTTAAGAATGTTGTTCGGATCTAACGCCTGTTTAATGGCACGCATGACATCAATCGCCACCACGCCGTGCTCGGGGATGAGATAGTCGCGCTTGCCAAGCCCAATGCCATGTTCGCCCGTCGATGTGCCATCCATGCTGATCGCGCGGTGCGCCAGGCGGGTGGCGAAGTCGTGCGCGCGGGTGATTTCATCCGGATTGTTCGGGTCGATGAGGAGCACGACGTGAAAGTTTCCGTCGCCGACATGGCCAACAATGGGGCTGGGAATAGGACTGGGGAGATTGATCGCTGCAATGTCCGCGATCGTCTCGGCGATGCATTCAGCTAGTCGAGAAATAGGCACGCACACATCGGTGGATAAAGCCCGAGCCCCAGGTTTTAAGCCCAGCGCCGCCCAGAGCGCATCGTGCCGCGCCTGCCAGAGACGGCTGCGGTCTTCAGGGCGTGTGGCCCAATCAAAATCTTTTCCACCGTGCGTTTTGGCAATGTCTGCCACCAGCGTCGTCTGTTCTTGAACGCTAGCGGGGGAGCCATGAAATTCAAAAAATAACGTGGGCTCTTCTCGCAGGCTGGTTTTGCTATAGCGGTTGAGCGCTGAAATGGCTAACGCATCAAGTAATTCCATGCGGGCGACGGGCACCCCCACTTGTATTGTCTGAATCACCGTATTGACGGCGGCAACAATGCTGGGGAAGGTGCACACTGCACTGGCAATGGCTTCTGGCAGGGGATGCAAGCGCACAGTGAGCTCGGTGATGAGGCCTAAGGTTCCTTCAGAACCGACCATAAGGCGCGTCAAGTCGTAGCCGGCGGAAGATTTGCGTGCGCGGCCACCTGTTTTGAGTATGCGCCCGTCAGCAAGTACCACGGTCATCCCCAGCACGTTCTCACGCATGGTGCCATAGCGCACGGCGTTTGTGCCGGAGGCGCGGGTCGCTGCCATGCCACCTAAGCTCGCATCTGCGCCGGGGTCAATCGGGAAGAACAAACCCGTACCATTGAGCCATTCATTGAGTTTCTTGCGGGTAACGCCACACTGCACGGTGGCATCCATGTCTTCAGCGCGCACTGCAACAACGTTGTTGAGTGCAGAAAGATCAATGCAAACACCCCCTTGCACCGCGAGAATATGCCCTTCGAGCGAGGTCCCTGTGCCATAAGCAATGACGGGCGTTCGGTAGGCGTTGCAACACATGAGCGTTGCAGCAACCTCTTCGGTGGATTCAGCGAATACAACGGCATCGGGGGGCATGGGCGGATGGGATGATTCATCCTTGCCATGGTGAAGCCGCACCGCCTCTGCAACCGAGAAACGGGAGCCAAAACGAACGGTTAGTTCATCAACGAGGCCTTGAGGTAGGTTTCGCGAGTGATGTTGTGTATCCATAATGCCTCCCGAATTTTTCAGATATTTGTGGAAGTTTATGCCGTAACGGGGCCCCGATTATGAGGTAATGAATCACCAGATGAGAAATGAATGTTGACGCCGCCGCAAAATTTGAAGATAATTCGCGGTTACGCTGGAGGGGTTCCCGAGCGGTCAAAGGGATCAGACTGTAAATCTGACGGCTCTGCCTTCGAAGGTTCGAATCCTTCCCCCTCCACCAGCAGTAGCTGAGAAGAGTGAATTTTTTATTTATTCATTTGTCTCGCAAGGCAGTATGTAGGGTGTGTAAGTATGTTTAATTAAGTGAAAGTTAAGTGGGCGGCGGTAGTTTAATGGTAGAACCTCAGCCTTCCAAGCTGATGACGCGGGTTCGATTCCCGCTCGCCGCTCCAGATTGTAAGAGGCAAGTTTCGCCCATGTGGCTCAGTGGTAGAGCACTCCCTTGGTAAGGGAGAGGTCACGTGTTCGATCCACGTCATGGGCACCATTTTTTGAATTTTATTGACTCTTTGTTGAGGTAACTGACATGGCAAAAGGCAAGTTTGAGCGAACGAAACCGCACGTCAATGTGGGGACGATTGGACACGTTGATCACGGCAAGACCACATTAACGGCGGCGATCACGACGATCCTGTCGGCCAAATTTGGCGGCGAAGCAAAAGCCTACGACCAAATTGACGCCGCACCGGAAGAAAAAGCGCGGGGCATCACCATCAACACCGCGCACGTCGAGTATGAAACAGCGAACCGTCACTACGCCCACGTTGACTGCCCGGGCCACGCCGACTATGTAAAAAACATGATCACCGGCGCCGCCCAGATGGATGGCGCCATCCTCGTCGTCTCGGCTGCCGACGGCCCCATGCCCCAAACCCGCGAGCACATCCTGCTGGCGCGTCAGGTAGGCGTTCCCTTCATCATCGTCTTCATGAACAAATGCGACATGGTCGATGACGCCGAACTGCTCGAACTCGTCGAAATGGAAGTCCGTGAATTGCTCAGCAAGTACGACTTCCCGGGCGATGACGTTCCCATCATCAAAGGTTCTGCCCTGAAAGCACTCGAAGGCGACAAAGGCCCGTTGGGCGAAGAAGCCATTCTCAAGCTTGCAGAAGCCCTGGACAGCTACATTCCCACCCCCGAGCGTGCGATTGACAAACCCTTCCTGTTGCCCATCGAAGACGTCTTTTCCATCTCCGGCCGTGGCACCGTTGTCACCGGTCGTGTTGAGCGTGGCATCGTCAAAGTGGGCGAAGAAATTGAAATCATCGGCATTCGCCCCACCGTCAAGACCACCTGCACGGGCGTCGAAATGTTCCGTAAGCTGCTCGACCAGGGCCAGGCGGGTGACAATGTGGGCGTATTGCTCCGCGGCACGAAGCGCGAAGAAATCGAGCGTGGGCAAGTGCTCGCCAAGCCAGGTTCGATCAACCCGCACACCCACTTCACCTCCGAGGTCTATATTCTCTCGAAAGATGAAGGCGGTCGTCACACGCCGTTCTTCAATGGCTACCGCCCCCAGTTCTACTTCCGCACGACGGATGTCACTGGTGCGATTGAATTACCCGCAGGCACGGAAATGGTCATGCCGGGTGACAACATTGCCATGACGGTCAAGCTGATCGCGCCTATTGCGATGGAAGAAGGTTTGCGTTTCGCCATCCGTGAAGGCGGTCGTACCGTCGGCGCAGGTGTTGTGGCGAAGGTTATTGAGTAAGTTTAGGTGTTTTTTTGAGGGCGGCACTCCGGTAACGGGGTGTCGCTTTTATGGTTTCTGTTACAGGGGTGTAGCTCAATTGGCAGAGCGGCGGTCTCCAAAACCGCAGGTTGGGGGTTCGATTCCCTCCGCCCCTGCCACTTCGATTTTGTTTCACTAACTGACGTGGTTTAAATGGCCGACAAACTTAAGTTTACGCTGGCGCTTTTGCTTTTGGTATCAGGCGTGGCTGGTTTTTATTATCTTGGCGAACAGCCAATGATCGTGCGGGTGCTCGCTGTGCTTGCAGGCATTGGGGCGGGTGTTGCGGTGGCCTGGTTTACCGTGCCGGGACGGCGTTTTGTGGGTTTCAGTCGTGAAGCCATTGTTGAAACCGAAAAGGTTGTTTGGCCTACACGTCGCGAAACCATTCAGGTCACGGGCATTGTCTTTAGTTTTGTGCTGGTGATGGCGGTCGTGTTGTGGACGACTGACAAAAGCCTTGAGTGGGTACTTTACGATCTTATCCTGGGCTGGAAAAAATAATGACCAAACGTTGGTATGTAGTGCACGCTTATTCCGGGTTTGAGAAGTCTGTGCAGCGTGCGCTCATTGAGCGGATTACGCGTGCAAATATGCAGGATAAGTTTGGCCAGGTGCTTGTGCCTGTAGAAGAAGTTATTGAAATGAAGAACGGGCAAAAAAGAGTGTCCGAGCGGAAGTTTTTTCCTGGGTATGTGCTGGTCGAAATGGACATGGATGATGATTCATGGCATTTAGTAAAAAGTACCGCCAAGGTGACTGGCTTTATTGGTGGCACTGCAATGCAGCCAACACCGATTTCTGAAAAGGAAGTCGCAAAGATTATGCAGCAAGTTCAGGATGGTGTTGAAAAGCCGCGTCCGAAGGTGTTGTTTGAGATAGGTGAGATGGTGCGAATCAAAGAAGGCCCATTCACTGACTTCAATGGCAACGTTGAAGGGGTAAATTACGAAAAAAGTCGGCTGCATGTTTCGGTCACTATTTTCGGTCGTTCCACACCTGTCGAGCTTGATTTTGCGCAGGTTGAAAAGGTTTAACTAGTTTTTGACTGTGTTTTGACTGCGCCGCGGTAGTCATGTGTTTCACTTTAGCGGCAACGAGGAGCGCAAGTAGGAATTCCGAACGTGCGTTAAAACTCATTTAGTAAAGGAGCCATCATGGCAAAGAAGATCGTCGGTTACATCAAGCTGCAGGTGCCTGCAGGCAAAGCTAATCCATCACCACCCATTGGCCCGGCACTAGGTCAGCGCGGGTTGAACATCATGGAGTTCTGTAAGGCATTCAATGCGCAAACACAGGGCTTAGAGCCTGGTCTGCCTATCCCGGTTGTTATTACCGCGTTTGCTGACAAGAGTTTTACTTTTGTCATGAAGACACCGCCTGCAACCATTCTGATCAAGAAAGCAGCCGGCGTACAAAAGGGCTCACCAACGCCACATACCGATAAAGTCGGCTCAATTACCAAAGCGCAAGCTGAAGAAATTGCCAAGGCAAAAATGCCTGATCTTACGGCGGCAGATCTTGAAGCTGCGGTCCGAACAATTGCGGGTTCTGCCCGCAGTATGGGCATCACCGTGGAGGGTCTCTGATCATGGCTAAGCTTTCTAAACGCGCTCAGGCTATCCGCGCAAAAATAGATCCGAACAAAACCTATGTGCTGGGCGATGCCTTAAGTCTGGTTAAAGATTGCGCAAACGCCAAGTTTGATGAATCCATCGATATTTCAGTGAACCTCGGGATTGATGCCAAAAAATCTGATCAAGTGGTGCGTGGTTCGGTCGTTCTCCCGGCGGGAACAGGTAAAACTGTTCGCGTCGCAGTGTTTGCTCAGGGTGATAAGGCCGAGGCCGCTAAAGCGGCTGGGGCTGATGTGGTCGGTTTTGACGACCTGGCGGCCGATGTCAAAGCGGGCAACATGAATTTTGATATCGTCATCGCCACACCTGATGCAATGCGAGTTGTCGGCGCGTTAGGTCAAATCCTTGGCCCCCGCGGCCTGATGCCGAATCCGAAAGTTGGTACTGTCACGATGGATGTGGCGACTGCAGTGAAAAATGCCAAGGCGGGTCAAGTCCAATATCGGACAGACAAGTCGGGCATTATTCACTGTACGCTGGGCCGTGCATCATTCAGTGTCGAAGCTTTGCAGCAGAACTGTGTCGCACTGATCGACGCGCTGCAAAAGGCGCGGCCAAATGGATCAAAAGGACAATATTTAAAGAAGGTATCGTTATCCAGCACCATGGGTGTCGGGGTTCGAATTGAGCAGTCCAGCATTGGAGTTCTGGGCTAAAAAGACTTTGGGCTGCTGCATCCGCTAGGTTTGGGGTGCGGCAGGTTATCAAAGACCGCAGGTGTCCATGCGGACTTAAGCGGTAGCAACAGCCCATCGTTGCTGCAGCCTGCGCAGATGGCGTCACCCGATGACAGGAAATGCTTTTGCAGTTTCTGAATGAAGGCCGCCGTATTGCCAGCGCCGACTTTCCGGCGCAGGCGTTTGACTAGGAGGTGACCGTGAGTCTTAATCTTGACGACAAGAAGGCGGTAGTTGCAGAGGTTTCCGCAATAGTTGCGAAAGCCCAGTCGATCATCGTCGCCGAGTACCGTGGTCTAGAAGTGGTTGATCTTACCGGTTTGCGTGCTAAAGCGCGTCAATCCGGTGTGTATTTGCGTGTGCTGAAAAATACTCTGGCGCGACGTGCTTTAACAGGCACGCCGTTCGAAGCGCTATCTGAGAAGCTAGTGGGCCCTCTGATCTATGGAATCTCCACGGATCCGGTGGCCGCTGCCAAGCTGCTCAATGATTTCGCCAAGGGTAAAGATCAGATTGTCATCAAGGCTGGTGCCATGCCCAACTACGTCCTGGACGCAGCGGGTGTTAAAGCGTTAGCCACGATGCCTAGCCGTGAGGAGCTGTTGTCCAAGCTGCTTGGCACGATGCAAGCACCAATCACTCAGTTTGTACGTACGCTCAACGAAGTTCCGACGAAGTTTGTTCGGGGGCTTGCTGCTGTGCGTGATGCAAAAACGACTGCGTAATCGTATTTTATTGATTCAAAATTCATTTAGGAGTTGCAATTATGGCTGTTAATAAAGCTGAAATTCTCGAAGCCATCGCTGGCATGACCGTTCTCGAGCTTTCCGAGTTGATCAAGGAAATGGAAGAGAAGTTTGGTGTTTCCGCAACTGCCGCAGCGGTTGCTGTTGCTGCACCGGCTGCGGCAGCTGCGGCTGCAGAAGAGCAAACTGAGTTCAACGTCATGCTGCTTGCAGCGGGCGAGAAAAAAGTTGAAGTTATCAAGATTGTTCGCGCAGCGACAGGCCTTGGTCTGAAGGAAGCCAAAGATGTAGTTGATGGCGCACCTAAGGCCGTTAAAGAAGGCGTTTCCAAGGCTGATGCAGAAGCCCTCAAAAAGCAACTTGAGGAAGCTGGCGCGAAGGTTGAAGTTAAGTAATTTTTGCCTTGAAACGGGTTGGCAGCCTTGTTGCCAACCCGTTTTTCACTGGTACGTGAGTTAAACCTGCCAGAAGTTAATCTGGTACAGGGGTTAAACAAAAAAACTGCGTGCAGTTTTTTCTTTTACCCCCCCCGATGTCTGAATCATGAACGGAGACACCATGCCTTATTCTTACACTGAAAAAAAGCGTATCCGCAAGAGTTTTGCCAAACGGGAGAACGTGCTTAATGTGCCTTTCCTGCTAGCAACACAGATCGATTCTTACATGCACTTTCTGCAAACCGATGTGCCTCCTAGTGCGCGAAAAAATCATGGTCTGCAAGCAGCATTCACGTCGATTTTTCCAATTGTTGCACATTCTGGCAACGCGCGACTTGAGTTTATTGAATACGCCCTGGGCGAGCCATCTTTTGACGTCAAAGAGTGTCACCAGCGTGGCTTAACCTTCGCTAGTCCGTTGCGGGCCAAAGTGCGTTTGATACTTCTTGATCGAGATACAAAGGTGGTAAAAGAAGTTAAAGAAGACCAGCCGTTGTATATGGGTGAAATTCCTCTCATGACAACTACCGGCTCGTTCGTCATCAATGGCACTGAACGGGTCATTGTTTCCCAGCTGCACCGTTCGCCTGGCGTATTTTTTGAGCACGATAAAGGCAAGACGCATAGCTCAGGCAAATTGCTATTTTCGGCGCGAATCATTCCTTATCGCGGGTCTTGGTTGGATTTTGAATTTGACCCGAAGGACGTTTTATTCTTTCGTATCGACCGTCGTCGCAAAATGCCTGTGACCATTTTGCTCAAAGCGATCGGCATGACGCATGAGCAAATTCTGAGTACCTTCTTTGAATTTGATACGTTTCAGTTCAGTAAGAAGGGCATTTTCTTTGAAAGTGATATCGAGCGTTTGCGTGGTGAGATGGCAAAGTTCGATATTCTTGACAAGGCTGGCAACCCCATTGTCAGTAAAGATAAGCGCATTACAGCTAAGCATATTCGCCAACTGGCCGAAGCGGGCATCAAAAAGTTTGTTGTGCCAGACGAATACATGTTGGGCCGCATAATTGCTAACACCATTGTGAATCAAGAGACGGGTGAAGTGATTGCCAATGCTAATGATGAAATCACTGAAGACCTGCTTGCCAAGTTGGTTGAAAATGGTGTTGATCAATTAAATACGCTGTATGTAAATGATCTTGATCGTGGCGAGTACATTTCGTCAACCTTGCGCATCGATGAGACAACAGATCAATGGGCGGCACGTGTTGCCATTTATCGCATGATGCGCCCGGGCGAGCCGCCAACTGAAGATGCTGTTGAAAATCTTTTCCATAGCCTGTTTTATTCTGATGAGCGCTATGACTTGTCAGAAGTCGGGCGCATGAAATTTAACCGCCGTGTTGGCCGTGAAGAAATTGAAGGGCCCGGGACGCTGTCAAATGAAGATATTGTTGATGTCGTCAAAATACTAGTTGAGTTGCGTAACGGCCGTGGCGAAGTTGATGATATTGATCACCTGGGCAACCGTCGTGTTCGGTCAGTTGGCGAATTGGCTGAAAACCAGTTTCGTGCTGGTCTAGTGCGCGTTGAGCGCGCTGTAAAAGAGCGACTCAATCAAGCGGAAAGCGATAATCTCATGCCCCGCGATTTGATCAATGCAAAACCGATCTCTGCTGCGATTAAGGAATTCTTTGGATCAAGCCAGCTGTCGCAATTTATGGATCAAACGAATCCGTTATCCGAAATTACGCACAAGCGACGCGTGTCAGCGCTCGGCCCAGGCGGATTGACGCGTGAACGCGCCGGGTTTGAAGTGCGAGACGTGCACCCAACGCATTACGGGCGTGTTTGCCCTATTGAAACACCTGAAGGCCCGAATATTGGTCTGATTAACTCCCTGGCACTTTATTCGCGCACAAACGAATACGGCTTTATGGAAACCCCCTACCGCAAGGTGGTGGATAGTCACGTCACTGATGAGATTGAATATCTATCGGCGATTGAAGAGGGCAAGTTTGTAATTGCCCAGGCAAATGCAGAACTTGACGAGAAAGGTACCTTAACTGATGCCTTGGTTTCTTGCCGGCTTAGCGGCGAGTTTGCGCTCAAAGAGCCTAGTGATGTGCAATACATGGACGTTGCTCCTAGTCAAATTGTCTCGGTGGCAGCTTCGTTAATTCCGTTCCTGGAACATGATGATGCGAACCGGGCATTGATGGGCGCCAACATGCAACGTCAAGCGGTTCCTTGCCTGCGCCCAGAAAAGGCTTTTGTCGGCACTGGCATAGAACGCACAGTGGCAGTCGATTCAGGAACAGCAGTACAAGCCTTACGTGGCGGTTTGGTTGATTATGTTGACGCCAACCGAATTGTGGTTCGAGTTAATGATGATGAAACGGTGCCAGGGGAAGTCGGTGTCGACATCTACAATCTCATAAAGTACACAAGGTCCAATCAAAACACGAACATCAATCAGCGCCCCATTGTAAAAGTTGGGGATGCCATTGGGAAAGGTGACGTAATTGCTGATGGTGCATCAACTGATCTTGGCGAGTTGGCTCTAGGCCAGAACATGCTCGTGGCGTTTATGCCTTGGAATGGTTATAACTTCGAGGATTCCATTCTTATTTCCGAACGTGTTGTAGCTGAAGATCGCTTTACTTCAATTCACATTGAAGAGTTGACCGTTATGGCGCGCGATACAAAGCTAGGCCCTGAAGAAATTTCAAGGGATATTGCCACCTTGGGGGAGTCGCAACTGGGACGTCTTGATGAATCGGGTATTGTTTATATTGGTGCGGAAGTCGAAGCAGGGGATGTGCTTGTCGGTAAAGTAACTCCTAAAGGTGAAACCCAGCTTACGCCGGAAGAAAAACTGTTGCGCGCTATCTTCGGCGAGAAAGCTTCAGATGTAAAAGACACATCGCTAAAAGTCCCTTCAGGTATGGTGGGAACCGTAATCGATGTCCAAGTGTTTACGCGTGAAGGCATTGAACGCGATAAGCGTGCCCAGTCGATTATCGACGATATGTTAAAGGGCTATAAACAAGATTTAGCTGACCAGATGCGTATTGTTGAGCGCGACACATTTGCGCGGATTGAAAAACTATTGGTTAATAAAGTTGCTAATAAGGGGCCTAAAAAACTCGTTAAAGGCACCAAAATAACCAAGGCATATCTTGAGACGATTGAGCACTACCACTGGTTCGATATTTCTCTTGCAAGTGAAGAAGCTCAGGAGCAGCTGGAAAGCTTGCGCGATAGCATCGAGCAGACGCGTAAAGATTTTGATATAGCTTTCGATGCCAAGAAAAAGAAGCTGACACAGGGAGATGAGCTTCCGCCTGGTGTACAGAAGATGGTCAAGGTTTATCTTGCTGTTAAACGGCGAGTTCAGCCTGGAGATAAGATGGCTGGCCGGCATGGTAACAAGGGTGTTATCTCGAAAATTGTACCCGTTGAAGATATGCCTCATATGGCAGATGGTACGCCGATGGATATCGTACTTAACCCGTTGGGTGTACCGTCACGGATGAATATCGGCCAGATTCTTGAGACACATCTGGGGTGGGCAGCCAAAGGCCTTGGAAAGAAAATCGATACCCTGCTGCGTCAGCAGGCGTCTGCTGCTGAGGTACGTAAGCTGCTGAATAATATTTACAATAGTTCAGGAAAAAGTGAAGAAATCAATAGCCTAAATGATTTTGAGCTGGCTGAGCTTGCGGTAAATCTAAAGGATGGTGTGCCATTTGCTACCCCAGTGTTTGATGGCGCTCACGAGTCAGAGATCAAGGCAATGCTTGAACTTGCGGACTTGCCTACTAATGGCCAAGTTGATTTGTTTGATGGGCGTACCGGAGAAAAATTTGATCGACAAGTTACCGTCGGTTATATGCACGTTCTAAAACTGCATCATCTGGTCGATGACAAGATGCACGCTCGCTCAACCGGCCCGTACAGCTTGGTGACCCAGCAACCCCTGGGTGGTAAGGCGCAGTTTGGTGGTCAGCGCTTTGGCGAAATGGAGGTGTGGGCACTCGAGGCTTATGGTGCCGCCTATGTGTTGCAGGAAATGCTAACCGTTAAGTCAGATGATGTGGGCGGGCGCACCAAGGTCTATGAAAATATTGTTAAGGGCGAGCACAAAATCGATGCGGGTATGCCTGAATCATTTAATGTTTTGATCAAGGAAATTCGCTCACTAGCGATCGATATTGATCTCGAGCGTCATTGAACCTGATGTCGTCCACTGGAGATAACTAATGAAACGTCTATTTGCCGATCTTTTTAAGCAAAATCTGGCAGCTGAAGATAACTTCGATGCGATCACTATTGGTCTGGCTTCACCAGCCAAGATTCGGTCATGGTCGTATGGGGAAGTCAAAAAACCGGAAACAATCAACTATCGGACATTCAAACCAGAGCGTGATGGTTTGTTTTGCGCAAAGATCTTTGGCCCAATTAAAGACTATGAGTGCCTTTGCGGGAAGTATAAGCGGCTAAAACATCGCGGAGTCATTTGCGAAAAGTGTGGTGTAGAAGTAACCCAGTCCAAAGTACGCCGAGAGCGCATGGCGCACATTGAACTCGCTTCACCCGTGGCGCATATCTGGTTCCTTAAGAGCTTGCCTAGCCGTCTCGGCATGGTGCTTGATATGACATTACGTGACATTGAGCGCGTATTGTATTTCGAAGCATTTGTTGTCGTAGACCCGGGAATGACGCTCCTCAACAGGGCGCAGTTACTGACTGAAGATGATTATCTGGCTAAGGTTGAAGAATACGGTGATGATTTTACTGCCATGATGGGTGCTGAGGGCGTGCGTGAGCTTTTGCGTACGTTAGACATCGCGCGTGAAGTCGAAATTTTGCATCAGGAGATCGAAACAACCGGCTCTGAAGCAAAAATGAAGAAAATTTCCAAGCGACTCAAGGTGCTGGAGGGCTTCCAGCATTCTGGAATCAAGCCGGAGTGGATGATATTAGAGGTCCTCCCGGTGCTCCCACCTGATTTGCGTCCATTGGTGCCACTTGATGGTGGTCGATTTGCAACTTCCGATTTGAATGACTTGTACCGAAGAGTTATCAATCGAAATAATCGCCTCAAGCGGCTACTAGAACTAAAAGCGCCAGACATCATCGTTCGCAATGAAAAGCGCATGCTTCAGGAATCAGTTGATTCATTGCTTGACAACGGTCGACGCGGCAAAGCGATGACTGGTGCAAACAAGCGGCCACTTAAGTCGCTTGCGGACATGATCAAGGGTAAGGGTGGCCGTTTCAGACAAAACCTGCTAGGAAAACGTGTCGATTATTCAGGACGTTCGGTTATTGTGGTCGGTCCTCAACTTAAGCTCCACCAGTGTGGTTTGCCTAAGAAGATGGCACTAGAGCTGTTCAAGCCCTTTATTTTCGAGCGGCTTGAAAAAATGGGTATCGCCAGTACGATCAAAGCGGCTAAAAAAGAAGTCGAAGCTGAGACTCCTGTCGTTTGGGATATTCTGGAAGGCGTTATTCGTGAGCATCCCGTCATGCTTAATCGTGCCCCGACTTTGCACCGTCTTGGTATTCAAGCTTTTGAGCCCATGCTGATTGAAGGCAAGGCAATTCAGCTCCACCCACTCGTTTGTGTCGCTTTTAATGCCGACTTCGACGGCGATCAAATGGCCGTGCACGTGCCGCTTTCACTAGAGGCCCAAATGGAAGCCCGCACGCTTATGCTGGCATCGAACAATGTACTATCGCCTGCGAACGGTGTGCCAATTATCGTGCCTTCTCAAGACGTTGTCTTGGGACTTTATTATTCAACGCGGGAAAGTGTTACTGCGCGTGGAACGGGCATGATGTTTTCGGATATTGCTGAACTAGCCAGAGGCGTTGACTCAAGGCAGGTTGATCTGCACGCTCGTATTACAGTACGTATTCCTGAATATGACTTGGACAGCGATGGTCAATGGAAGAAAAAAATATCCCGCTATTCAACGACCGCAGGCCGAGCACTACTGTCAGAAATATTGCCGCGCGGTTTACCTTTTTCCGTTATTGACAAGCCTCTCAAGAAAAAAGAAATCTCCAAGCTGGTAGATGAAAGTTTCCGCCGTTGTGGTTTAAAAGACACCGTAGTTTTTGCTGACCAGCTCATGCAATATGGTTTCCGTTTAGCAACGCGCGGGGGTATTTCAATATGCTTGGATGACATGCAAATACCGAGTCAAAAGCATGACCTCATAAAAGTTGCAGAGGACGAGGTTAAAGAGATTGAGAAGCAATACACGTCTGGGCTCGTAACTGCAGGTGAGCGGTATAACAAGGTCGTCGATATCTGGGGGCGTGCTGGGGATCAAGTAGCAAAAGCCATGATGGATCAGCTCGCGAAAGAGGAAGTGAAAAATTCCGAGGGGGTGCGCTGTAGCCAAGAGTCATTTAACTCAATTTATATGATGGCTGATTCTGGTGCCCGTGGCTCTGCTGCTCAAATTCGGCAATTAGCAGGTATGCGGGGACTGATGGCAAAGCCCGATGGCTCTATCATCGAGACCCCAATTACCTCAAACTTCCGTGAAGGGCTTAATGTACTTCAGTACTTCATTTCAACGCACGGTGCACGCAAAGGCTTGGCTGATACTGCTTTAAAAACGGCAAATTCAGGTTATTTGACTCGCCGTCTTGTGGATGTAACGCAAGATTTAGTTGTCATAGAAGACGACTGTGGGACCGAAAACGGATTCTTAATGAAAGCTCTGGTTGAAGGGGGCGAAGTCATTGAGCCGCTTCGGGAGCGTATACTTGGCCGTGTTCTGTGCAGTGATGTTCTTCATCCTGATACTGGCGATGTCCTTTATGCTGCAGGTTATTTGCTAGATGAAGATGCCGTTGATGCTATAGAGGCAATTGGCGTTGATGAAGTCAATGTCAGGACACCCCTTTCATGTGAAACGCGGTATGGGCTATGCGCCAAGTGCTACGGCCGTGATTTAGGTCGTGGCTCAATGGTGAATACTGGAGAGGCTGTTGGGGTTATAGCAGCTCAGTCTATAGGTGAGCCAGGCACTCAGCTAACCATGCGCACGTTCCACGTTGGTGGTGCTGCCTCCCGTTCGGCTGCGCAGAGTAGCATTGAGGCAAAGAGTGCTGGTTCCGTCAAGTATGCGCCAACAATTCGATATGTTGAAAATCCGAAAGGCGAAAAAATAGTCATTTCACGATCAGGTGAATTATTGATCGTCGATGACAATGGCCGTGAGCGCGAGCGTCACAAAGTGCCTTACGGTGCAACTCTGTTACGTGATGATGGCTCTCAAGCTAAAGCTGGCGCACAGCTTGCCGTTTGGGATCCCCATACCCGTCCAATTGTTGCGGAGTACGCCGGAACTGCTAAGTTTGAGAATATTGAAAAAGGCGTGACTGTAGTGGAACAGATGGATGATATTACCGGGCTATCTACGCTGGTGGTAATCGACACTAAACGTGGCGTTAAGTCTGCCAAAGGTGTTCGTCCACAAGTTAAACTCATCGATGAATCAGGCCAGGAAGTAAAACTTACTGGAACGGATCATGTTGTTACCATTACCTTCCAAGTTGGCTCCCTCATCACAGTGCGCGATGGGCAATTAGTTTCGGTAGGCGATATTCTCTCGCGCATTCCGCAAGAATCGTCTAAAACACGCGATATTACTGGCGGCTTACCGCGTGTAGCTGAACTCTTTGAAGCCAGGTCGCCAAAAGATGCAGGTATTCTGGCTGAGGTAACAGGTACGGTATCCTTTGGTAAGGACACTAAAGGAAAGCAGCGTCTCATCATTACCGACCTTGATGGTGTAAGCAGCGAATACCTTATTTCCAAAGACAAACATGTCATGGCTCACGATGGGCAAGTTGTCAGTAAAGGTGAGGTTATTGTGGATGGTCCTGCGGACCCTCATGACATCCTGCGACTTAAGGGTGTGGATGAGCTTGCCCGCTATATTATTGACGAAGTTCAAGATGTGTACCGCTTACAGGGCGTCAAGATCAATGATAAACACATTGAAGTCATCGTTCGTCAAATGCTACGCAGGGTGGTCATCACAAGCACCGGTGACTCACGCTTTATAAAAGAGGAACAAGTGGAGTGTGATGAGGTTTTGGATGAGAATGATCGTTTGATCGCAGACGGCAAAGCTCCGGCAAGCTATGAATTTGTGCTCTTGGGAATTACCAAAGCAAGTTTGTCAACCAACTCGTTTATCTCTGCGGCCTCTTTCCAAGAAACGACGAGAGTTTTGACCGAGGCAGCGATAATGGGTAAACGCGATGAGTTGCGCGGCCTTAAAGAGAATGTCATTGTTGGCAGACTGATACCTGCTGGTACAGGTTTGGCGTATCACCGCAGGAGACATCTCAAGCTTTCAGCCGACGCATCCGAAGCGCAGAACCTATTTGATTTGTCGACGGCATCTGTTGCTGTTGATTAGTGGTAAGTTACTTGACGCCCTGGAGTGAGTTCCATATAATCCGCTCTCTTTGCCTTTGGCAAGAGTAATTTTTGCAATAATTTGTAGTGCTTTCACTACGTTTAGGAAATACATATGCCTACGATTAATCAGCTTGTGCGAAAACCTCGGCAAGCGCAAATAACAAAAAGTAAGGTTCCGGCGCTGGGAAATAGTCCGGCCAGGCGCGGAGTTTGTACGCGTGTCTACACCACGACACCAAAAAAACCAAATTCTGCTCTGCGTAAGGTTGCCAAGGTGCGTTTGACAAATGGTTTCGAGGTGATTTCTTATATCGGTGGCGAAGGCCACAATTTGCAAGAGCATTCAGTGGTTCTGATTCGTGGTGGCCGGGTGAAGGATCTGCCAGGTGTGCGCTATCACATTGTTCGTGGCAGTCTTGATACTCAAGGTGTCAAGGATCGTAAACAGAGCCGTTCAAAATACGGCGCCAAGCGGCCTAAAGCTGCTTGATCGAAACATTAAGGAAAACATATGCCCCGTCGTCGTGAAGTTCCTAAGCGTGACATTCTGCCTGACCCCAAGTTTGGAAGCATTGATCTGTCGAAATTCGTTAACGTGTTGATGTCGAGCGGCAAAAAATCAGTTGCTGAACGAATTATCTATGGCGCCTTTGCTCAGATACATTCTAAAAGCGGGAAGGATCCCTTGGAGGTCTTTTCGCTAGCTGTTAATAATGTCAAGCCTGTCGTAGAGGTTAAGAGTCGTCGAGTAGGTGGTGCAAACTACCAAGTTCCGGTGGAAGTTCGCCCTTCACGCAGGGTTGCATTGTCAATGCGTTGGCTCCGTGAGGCGGCACGAAAGCGCTCCGAAAAATCAATGGGCCAGCGGTTGGCTGCTGAGTTACTGGAGGCATCTGAAGGGCGTGGAGCTGCTATGAAGAAGCGTGAGGAAGTCCATCGCATGGCAGAAGCGAACAAGGCATTCTCGCATTTCCGCTTTTAATTAAGTAACACATTAATCTCACCCCTCAGGGTATAGAGGGTTTGATTTATTTCCGAATCGCATTGGCTCTTACGGCGTTGCATTCGGCTTATTTGAATAAGGTAGGTAAACCAAGTGGCACGTAAGACCCCCATTGAGCGCTATCGTAATATCGGTATTTCAGCACATATTGACGCTGGAAAAACTACTACAACTGAGCGCATCCTGTTTTATACAGGCGTTAACCATAAAATTGGTGAAGTTCATGATGGTGCTGCAACCATGGACTGGATGGAGCAGGAACAGGAGCGCGGTATTACCATTACCTCAGCTGCGACAACCTGTTTTTGGCGGGGCATGGGCGGGAACTTCCAAGAGCACCGTGTGAATATTATTGATACCCCGGGGCATGTGGATTTTACTATCGAAGTTGAGCGGTCAATGCGGGTTTTGGATGGGGCCTGCATGGTTTACTGTGCGGTGGGTGGCGTTCAGCCTCAGTCAGAGACAGTCTGGCGCCAAGCTAATCGCTACCATGTGCCGCGCCTTGCTTTTGTCAATAAAATGGATCGTCAGGGCGCTGATTTTTTCAAGGTGCATGATCAGATGCGTTTGCGCCTGAAGGCGAACCCAATCCCCCTTCAGATACCAATAGGCGCAGAGGAGAAATTTGAAGGCGTTGTCGATCTGGTTAAGATGAAGGCGATTATTTGGGACGATGCAAGCCAGGGGACGAGATTTGAATATGGCGATATCCCTGCCGACCTAAAAGCTACAGCGGATACCTGGCGTGAAAAGATGCTTGAAGCGGCTGCAGAGGCTTCCGAAGAGTTAATGAATAAGTATCTTGAGTCTGGTGATTTGAGCGAGGAAGATATTAAGCGTGGTTTGCGTTTGCGTACGCTCAGTGCCGAAATTGTCCCGATGCTATGTGGATCGGCATTCAAGAATAAAGGTGTGCAGGCAATGTTGGATGCAGTGATTGAGTACTTGCCAGCGCCAACGGATGTTTTGCCAGTCAAAGGTATTCTTGAAAATGAGCAAGAGGGAGAGCGAAAGCCCTCGGATGCTGAGCCATTTTCAGCGCTTGCTTTTAAGATTATGACTGATCCGTATGTCGGGCAGCTTACTTTTTTTCGCGTGTACTCGGGAATGGTTAAGACGGGTGATACTATTTACAACCCAATTAAGGGTCGTAAAGAGCGCTTAGGCCGTATTCTTCAGATGCATGCAAACCAGCGGGAAGAAATTAAAGAGGTTTTTGCCGGAGATATTGCTGCAGCTGTTGGGCTGAAAGAGGCTACGACCGGAGACACCATTAGTGATCCTGATAAGGTTATTATTTTAGAGCGGATGGTATTTCCTGAGCCGGTTATTCACGTTGCGGTTGAGCCAAAAACCAAAGCCGACCAAGAGAAAATGGGTATTGCGTTAAATCGCTTAGCCCAAGAAGACCCGTCTTTCCGAGTGAGAACTGATGAAGAATCAGGCCAGACCATTATTTCAGGTATGGGCGAGTTGCACCTTGAGATTCTTGTTGATCGAATGCGGCGAGAGTTTGGTGTTGAGGCTAATGTTGGTGCCCCCCAAGTTGCTTATCGTGAAGCCATTCGTAAGGCGGTTGAGCAAGAGGGTAAGTTCGTTAAACAGTCTGGTGGCCGTGGTCAATACGGGCATGTTTGGATAAAGCTAGAGCCAAACGAAACGGGTAAGGGTTTTGAGTTTGTTGATTCTATTAAAGGGGGATCAGTACCTCGGGAATTTATTCCCGCAGTTGAAAAGGGTCTCGTGGAGACACTGCCAAATGGTGTATTGGCTGGTTTCCCTGTAGTCGACGTCAAGGTAACTCTTTTTGATGGCTCATATCACGATGTTGACTCCAACGAAAATGCTTTCAAGATGGCTGCTTCGATGGCTTTTAAGGATGCTATGCGGAAAGCCAGTCCTGTATTGCTTGAGCCCATGATGTCGGTAGAAGTTGAGACCCCCGAGGACTATATGGGCAACCTAATGGGCGACTTATCTGGGCGTCGCGGAATTGTTTTGGGTATGGAAGATCAGGTTGGCGGAATTAAGCTAATTAAAGCCGAAGTTCCTTTGGCTGAAATGTTTGGTTACTCAACTCAGCTGCGCTCCTTATCCCAAGGGCGAGCTACCTATTCAATGGAATTTAAACATTATTCTGAAGCCCCAAAGAATGTGGCCGAGGCAATTATTAACAAAAAATAGTAGTTAATGCATTTGAGGTAACTGACATGGCAAAAGGCAAGTTTGAGCGAACGAAACCGCACGTCAATGTGGGGACGATTGGACACGTTGATCACGGCAAGACCACATTAACGGCGGCGATCACGACGATCCTGTCGGCCAAATTTGGCGGCGAAGCAAAAGCCTACGACCAAATTGACGCCGCACCGGAAGAAAAAGCGCGGGGCATCACCATCAACACCGCGCACGTCGAGTATGAAACAGCGAACCGTCACTACGCCCACGTTGACTGCCCGGGCCACGCCGACTATGTAAAAAACATGATCACCGGCGCCGCCCAGATGGATGGCGCCATCCTCGTCGTCTCGGCTGCCGACGGCCCCATGCCCCAAACCCGCGAGCACATCCTGCTGGCGCGTCAGGTAGGCGTTCCCTTCATCATCGTCTTCATGAACAAATGCGACATGGTCGATGACGCCGAACTGCTCGAACTCGTCGAAATGGAAGTCCGTGAATTGCTCAGCAAGTACGACTTCCCGGGCGATGACGTTCCCATCATCAAAGGTTCTGCCCTGAAAGCACTCGAAGGCGACAAAGGCCCGTTGGGCGAAGAAGCCATTCTCAAGCTTGCAGAAGCCCTGGACAGCTACATTCCCACCCCCGAGCGTGCGATTGACAAACCCTTCCTGTTGCCCATCGAAGACGTCTTTTCCATCTCCGGCCGTGGCACCGTTGTCACCGGTCGTGTTGAGCGTGGCATCGTCAAAGTGGGCGAAGAAATTGAAATCATCGGCATTCGCCCCACCGTCAAGACCACCTGCACGGGCGTCGAAATGTTCCGTAAGCTGCTCGACCAGGGCCAGGCGGGTGACAATGTGGGCGTATTGCTCCGCGGCACGAAGCGCGAAGAAATCGAGCGTGGGCAAGTGCTCGCCAAGCCAGGTTCGATCAACCCGCACACCCACTTCACCTCCGAGGTCTATATTCTCTCGAAAGATGAAGGCGGTCGTCACACGCCGTTCTTCAATGGCTACCGCCCCCAGTTCTACTTCCGCACGACGGATGTCACTGGTGCGATTGAATTACCCGCAGGCACGGAAATGGTCATGCCGGGTGACAACATTGCCATGACGGTCAAGCTGATCGCGCCTATTGCGATGGAAGAAGGTTTGCGTTTCGCCATCCGTGAAGGCGGTCGTACCGTCGGCGCAGGTGTTGTGGCGAAGGTTATTGAGTAAGTAATAATCTTGCAGGTTGAGTTAGTTGGCGATATAATGCTCGGCTGTCTGTTTCACTATCGCTCTTTAAGGTTTAAGGAAATTGTATGCAAAGTCAAAAGATTCGCATTCGTCTCAAGGCATTTGATTATCGACTTATCGATCAATCAGCTCTGGAGATTGTGGAAACCGCAAAACGGACAGGAGCTGTTGTGAGTGGTCCAGTACCCTTGCCAACCCGCATTGAGCGTTTTGATATCTTACGCTCCCCGCACGTGAATAAGGCGTCTCGTGATCAGTTCGAGATTCGAACCCACCTTCGGCTAATGGATATTATCGATCCCACAGATAAAACTGTAGATGCTCTGATGAAGTTGGATCTTCCAGCTGGTGTGGATGTTGAGATTAAGCTTCAGTAAGTATCTGAGATGTGTGTAGGGAAGTCGAGTGTTTTTAAGTATTTTAAAGTAAGCAAGCCCAGCCAATCGTAGCTGGAGTTTAGGAGAATAAAATGAGTTTAGGCCTTGTTGGACGCAAGGTTGGCATGACGCGTATATTTGCGGAGGATGGAAGTTCCATCCCTGTGACTGTGCTTGATGTGTCAAATAATCGTGTAACACAAGTTAAAACGGAAGACTCGGATGGTTACTCGGCTGTGCAGGTTGCTTATGGGGTACGTCGTGCAAGCCGTGTGAATAAAGCCGCAACCGGTCATTTTTCTAAGGCTGGTGTTGAAGCAGGTAGTGTCTTGCGTGAATTTAGGGTGGCTCCTGATCAACTGGCTAGCTTAAAGTCTGGCGATGTTGTTGCTGCGACAGTATTTGCAGTGGGGCAGTTGGTTGATGTTAGTGGCACTTCAATCGGTAAAGGCTATGCCGGTGCAATTAGGCGCCATAACTTTTCTTCCAACCGAGCTTCCCATGGTAACTCCTTATCGCATAACTCTGCTGGATCCATTGGTATGGCGCAGGATCCAGGTCGGGTTTTTCCTGGCAAAAAGATGGCGGGACATTTGGGCAATGATGCCTGTACGGCTCAAAATTTACTCATTATCCGTGTGGATGAATTGCGACAGCTACTCATGGTTAAGGGTGCTGTTCCTGGCTCTAAAGGTGGCGAGGTAGTCGTTCTGCCTGCGGTTAAAGAAAAAATGAAAGCTGGGGCATAGTCATGGATCTAAAGTTGATTGACGCTCAAGGGCAGCAGTGTCTTCCTTTATCTGCTCAGGACTCGGTTTTTGGTAGGGAGTTTAATGAGGCGCTAGTGCATCAGGTGGTAATTGCTTATCAGGCAAATGCGCGATCTGGTAATAGAAAGCAGAAGGATCGGGAAGAAGTTCATCATAGTACTAAAAAACCTTTTAAACAAAAAGGTACGGGCCGTGCTCGTGCGGGCATGACTTCCTCTCCTTTGTGGCGCGGCGGTGGTCGAATTTTCCCGAATTCTCCGAATGAGAACTTCACGCAAAAGATAAATAGGAAAATGCATCGGGCCGGTCTGGCTTCGATATTCTCTCAGTTGGCTCGTGAAGATAGGTTGGTGGTTGTTAATGACTTCACTGTAGATGCTCCTAAGACTCGCTTAGTTGTGGGTAAGTTAAAAGCTTTGGGTTTTGATGAGTCTGTCCTCGTCATAATTGACGCCCCGGATGATAACTTAAGCTTGGCAGCGCGAAATCTTCCTGGAGTTCTAGTTCTTGAGGCTCATCAAGCAGACCCCATTTCGCTTGTTAGATTTTCTAGAGTGCTTTTAACAAAAGCTGCGGTCGCTAAGGTAGAGGAGATGCTGGCATGAGCTTAAATTATAGTCAAGAGCGCCTGTTGCAAGTTTTAGTTTCTCCTCAGATATCGGAGAAAGCGACTTATATTGCTGATAAAAATGAGCAGGTTGTTTTTGTTGTTTTGCCTGATGCAACAAAGCCGGAGATTAAAGCTGCGGTTGAGCTGCTTTTTAAAGTAGAGGTTAAATCAGTGCAAGTGAGTAATTTGAAGGGAAAAGTGAAGCGCGTTGGCAAAAATATTGGTCGGCGTAACGATCAAAGGAAGGCTTTTGTATGTTTGAAGCCAGGGCAGGAAATTAATTTTACTGAAGGGGGCGGCGCTTAATGTCTCTCGTAAAAGTTAAGCCTACGTCCCCAGGGCGTCGAGCTGTTGTTAAGGTGGTTAATGCCAATTTGTACAAGGGGCGTCCCCTTGATAAATTGGTAGAAACGAAAACCCGTACTGGGGGTCGTAATGCACATGGCCACATAACCACTCGTCATATGGGTGGTGGGCATAAAAAGCAATATCGCATTATTGATTTCTTGCGCACCAAAGATGGAGTCCCGGGTAGGATTGAACGTTTGGAATACGATCCAAACCGATCAGCTAACCTTGCGCTAGTGCTGTACGCTGATGGTGACCGTAGATATATTATTGCGACTAAGGGCATGAGTGCGGGGCAGCAAGTTATTAGTGGGGCAGATGCGCCCATCAAGCCGGGTAATGCATTGCCAATCCGTAATATTCCAGTAGGTACAACAATTCACTGCATTGAAATGACGCCGGGTAAGGGTGCTCAGATGGTTCGCTCAGCAGGTGCATCTGCCCAGTTGCTTGCGCGTGAAGGCACATATGCGCAGGTCCGTCTACGTTCAGGTGAAATTCGTCGAGTTCATGTCGAGTGCCGGGCTACGATTGGTGAAGTTGGAAACGAAGAGCATAGCCTTAGAAAAATAGGCAAGGCTGGTGCGCAGCGCTGGCGAGGTATACGTCCGACGGTCAGGGGTGTTGCAATGAATCCAGTTGATCACCCTCACGGTGGCGGTGAGGGCCGCACGGGTACCGGTAGGGTTCCAGTGAGTCCCTGGGGTACTCCTACTAAGGGTTATCGTACCCGTAACAATAAGCGCACTGACGTTATGATTGTTCAGCGCCGTCATAAGCGGTAAGAGGTGAAATATGGCACGTTCAATTAAAAAAGGTCCTTTTGTCGATGCTCACCTCTTAAAGAGGGTAGATGCCGCTCGTTTGTCAAAGGATAAACGCCCGATTAAAACTTGGTCGCGCAGATCAACAATTCTCCCGGATTTTATTGGTTTGACCATAGCGGTTCATAACGGGAAGCAGCATATTCCTGTTTATGTGTCGGAGAATATGGTTGGGCATAAATTGGGCGAGTTTGCGCTGACGCGAACATTTAAAGGTCATACCGGCGGCAAAAAGGCCGTTGCTAAGAAGTAAGGGGTAATGATGGAGACTAATGCTGTTTTGCGTGGTGTTCGACTTTCTTCACAAAAGGGTCGGTTAGTGGCTGATTTAATACGTGGCAAATCTGTTGATCACGCATTAAGTATTCTGTCCTTTTCTTCTAAGAAAGGTGCGACCATTATTAAAAAAGTTCTTGAGTCTGCAATTGCAAATGCTGAACACAATGATGGAGCTGATATCGATGCTTTGCGTGTTACAACTATTTATGTTGAAAAAGGTACTGTGCTAAAGCGATTTACAGCGCGTGCAAAGGGTCGGGGGAACAGAATTCTTAAGCCTACCTGCCATATCTTTGTGACCGTCGGTAACTAAGGAAGAAAAATGGGACAAAAAATACATCCGACGGGATTTCGATTGGCGGTAACGCGGAACTGGAGTTCTCGTTGGTATGCTAACAGCAAAAACTTCCCACAGATGCTGAAAGAAGATCTTGATGTCAGGGAGTTTTTGAAGAAAAAACTAGCTCATGCCTCTGTTGGTAGAGTTCTGATTGAGCGTCCTGCAAAAAATGCACGGATTACGGTTTTTAGTGCTCGCCCAGGTGTTGTTATTGGTAAGAGGGGAGAGGATATTGAGTTCCTTAAAGCTGAGTTGCAGAAAAGAATGGGTGTTCCTGTTCATGTAAACATCGAGGAAATTCGTAAACCGGAAATCGATGCGCAACTTATTGCCGATTCAATTGCCCAGCAACTAGAAAAGCGCATTATGTTTCGTCGTGCGATGAAACGTGCGATGCAAAATGCCATGCGACTTGGTGCGCAGGGTATTAAGATAATGAGTTCCGGACGTTTAAATGGTGCTGAAATTGCTCGTCGTGAATGGTATCGAGAAGGGCGGGTGCCCTTGCATACTTTGCGGGCAGATATTGATTATGGTGTATCTGAAGCTAAAACTACATATGGAATTATTGGAATCAAGGTTTGGGTCTTTAAGGGTGAGTCTGTCGCCCGTAACGAGTCCGTAACTGACCATCAGGCTATAGATGATAGTCGTACTAAGCCTAAGCGTTCCCCCAATAAAGTTCAAGATGATACTGGAGCTCAGACAAAAGCCCCAGCGAAACGAGTTCGTAGAACTGTAGCCGTCGTCGAGGGTGATACTGGTGCAATTAAAGAGGTTAAGGAGTAATAAATGCTGCAACCCTCTAGAAGAAAATATCGTAAAGAACAAAAGGGCCGGAATACGGGCTTAGCTACGCGCGGGGCCAAGGTAAGCTTTGGTGAGTACGGCCTTAAGGCTATAGGTCGCGGTCGTTTGACTGCACGTCAGATTGAAGCTGCTCGACGTGCAATGACTCGTCATATCAAACGTGGGGGCCGTATCTGGATTCGTATTTTCCCGGACAAACCTATATCTAAAAAACCTGCAGAAGTTAGAATGGGCAACGGGAAAGGCTCCCCGGAATACTGGGTTGCAGAAATCCAGCCTGGGAAAGTGCTGTACGAGATGGATGGTGTGGATGAGGTTTTGGCAAGAGAGGCTTTTCGCTTGGCTGCCGCAAAACTACCTCTTGAGACGAAATTCGTAACTCGACATTTGGGATGATCAATAATGAAAGCCAATGAAATAAGATCAAAGGGTGACGATGAATTACAGAAGAGCCTTTTAGATTTAAGAAAAACACAGTTTAGTCTTCGCATGCAAGTCGCTACGCAGCAGCTGAGTAATAGCAGCCAGATTAGCAAGGTACGTAAAGACATTGCCCGTATTAAGACAATCCAGTGTGAAAAGGCGAAGATAAAATGACAACAGAAACTAAGCAGGCAGTTAGGCGAACCTTACAGGGCCGTGTTGTTTCCGACAAGATGAATAAAACTATAACGGTGCTAATTGAGCGTAAAGTTAAGCACCCTGTCATCGGGAAAATCCTTGTCCGCTCAAAGAAATATCATGCACACGTGGAAGGTATTGAGGCTTTGTCTGGAGATCTTGTTCAGATTGAGGAATGCGCCCCAATATCTAAAACCAAGTCATGGAGAGTAATGCGAGTCATTGAAAAAGTTTGACGAAAAATTTATACTTTTAAAGTTAAACGTTTATCACTTGACGAAACTAACAGCTGTTAGTAAAATTTGGTTCTCAACTTGCCGATTATTTCGGCTTTCAGCCCCTGGCGGGCGCCAAAACTGATCGTGCATGCTCAATGCATGAATTAAGTTGGAGATAGATAAATGATTCAGATGCAGTCGATTTTAGATGTCGCCGATAATACCGGTGCACGCTCGGTTATGTGTATTAAGGTTTTAGGCGGATCTAAGCGCCGTTATGCGAGCGTTGGTGATGTCATTAAGGTGAGCATTAAAGATGCTGCACCACGCGGGCGAGTCAAAAAAGGTGAGGTTTACAGTGCGGTTGTCGTTCGTACAGCTAAGGGCGTCCGACGCAGCGATGGTTCGCTGGTTAAATTTGATGGCAATGCTGCGGTTTTGCTTAATAGCAAACTCGAACCAATCGGAACTCGTATTTTTGGTCCTGTGACGCGAGAATTAAGGACGGAGCAATTTATGAAAATTGTATCGCTGGCTCCCGAAGTTCTTTGATCTATTTTGTGAGATCTCAAACATGAATAAAGTACGTAAAGGTGATGAAGTAATTGTCACTGCGGGTAAAGATAAAAATAAGCGTGGAGTTGTTCGTAGCTGGCTAGATGAAAACCACGTAATTATTGACGGAATTAATGTGGTGAAAAAGCATGTTAAACCCAATCCAATGAAGGGTGAACAGGGTGGCATTCTTACTAAGGAAATGCCAATCAATATATCAAATGTATCTCTATTTAATCCTTCTACTCAAAAAGCAGATAGGGTTGGATTTAAGGCGTTAGATGATGGCCGAAAAGTTCGGGTATTTAAGTCTAATGGCGAAATTATCGTAAAGGCTTGAGAGGTTATATGGCTCGCTTAAAGGAATTTTACAGACAGACAGTGCTTCCTGAGTTGGTTGAGAAATTTTCATACAAATCAGTAATGGAAGTGCCGAGAATTACAAAGATAACCCTGAATATGGGTGTCGGTGAGGCGGTTGGCGATAAAAAAGTGCTTGATCATGCAGTTGGGGATATGACCGCTATTGCTGGTCAAAAACCCGTAGTTACTAAGGCGCGCAAAGCCATTGCTGGGTTTAAGATCAGAGAAGGTTATCCGATTGGCTGCATGGTAACTTTGCGTGGTGCTCGTATGTATGAGTTTCTTGATCGCTTGGTTAGTGTTGCAATGCCGCGCGTGCGAGATTTTAGGGGCGTGTCTGGTAAAGGCTTTGATGGTCGCGGTAACTATAACGTCGGTGTCAAAGAGCAGATTATTTTCCCTGAGATCGAGTACGATAAAATCGATGTACTTCGTGGGATGAATGTTAGCATTACTACGACTGCGAAGACGGATGAAGAGGCGAAGGCGCTTCTGACTGCATTTAAATTTCCTTTTAGGAATTAATGATCATATGGCTAAGTTGGCTCTTATAAATCGTGAAGAAAAGCGCGAAAAAACGGTGAGTAAATTCGCTGCTAAGCGGGCAAGTCTTGTTGAGATATTTACAAACCTTGCACTTTCAGAAGATGAGCGCATGGCTGCTCGCTTAAAATTTCAGCAATTACCTCGTAACTCAAGTCCGTCGCGTCAAAGGAATCGTTGCGCGTTGACGGGGCGTCCGCGGGGTGTGTTCCGTAAGTTCGGATTGTGCCGCAACAAGTTGCGTGAGGTTGCAATGCGCGGCGAAGTTCCGGGGCTAACTAAGGCTAGTTGGTAAGGAGATATAAAGTTATGAGTATGACCGATCCTGTTGCCGATATGCTTACCCGCATTCGTAATGCGCAAATGGCGACCAAGCTGTCTGTATCGATGCCATCATCAAAACTTAAATTGGCTATTGCTAAAGTTTTGAAAGACGAGGGCTATATAGAAGGTTTTGTAGTGCGAGAAAATGGTGTGAAGCCTGAGCTGGACTTGGAGTTGAAATATTATGATGGCTATCCTGTCATTGAAAGGATTGATCGTGTATCTCGCCCAGGGCTCAGGGTATATAAAGGAAAAGATGATTTACCCAAGGTGATGAATGGTTTGGGGGTTGCGATTGTGTCGACCCCTAAGGGTGTCATGACTGATAGGCAAGCACGCGCTGGAAACATGGGCGGCGAAATTATCTGTATCGTTGCTTAAAGAGGCTTTTACTATGTCGCGTATTGCTAAATATCCAGTAGATATCCCGAATGGAGTGGATGTTACACTGAGTGCAAATGAAATTGTGGTTAAGGGGCCATTGGGAATTTTGAATCAGTTCTGTCTTCCTTTGGTGCTCATTGATCGGAAGGATGATAAGCTCTTTTTTAGCTGTTCCCAAAATGTACCAGGGGCTGATGCTATGTCCGGCACTATGCGTGCGCTGGTCAATAACATGGTCACTGGTGTTACAAAGGGCTTTGAGAAAAAATTAAATCTTATCGGTGTTGGGTATCGGGCTCAGGCTCAGGGTGCGAATCTTAACTTGACTCTTGGTTTCTCTCATCCAGTTGTTCATAGTATTCCTCCCGGTATCAAGATCGAGACACCGACGCAAACGGAAATACTCGTCAAAGGTATTAACAAGCAAGTCGTCGGACAAGTTGCTGCTGAAATTCGTGCTTACCGACCTCCTGAGCCCTATAAAGGTAAAGGTGTGCGGTATTCGGATGAGGTGGTTGTGATTAAAGAAACCAAGAAAAAATAAGCGGAGCATCTAATTATGAAAAAAAAGCTTGCTCGCCAACGTAGGGCACTTAAAACCCGTGCGAAGATTGCTGAATTAAAAATGGTAAGGTTGGCTGTGCATCGGTCAAATTGCCATATTTCAGCACAAATATTTTCCAGTTGCGGAACTAAAGTGATTGCTGCTGCATCTTCGATGGAAGCCGAAGTTCGCATAAAAGTACCCAATGGTGCAAATGTTGAAGCTGCCAAAATTATCGGTAGTCTGATTTCGGAGCGTGCAAAAGCCGCAGGGATTGATCAGGTTGCATTTGATCGTTCTGGTTTTCATTACCATGGCCGCGTCAAGGCGTTGGCCGAAGCTGCCCGAGAGGGCGGTCTTAAGTTCTAAGCGAGATAAATATGGCTAAACCACAAGGTAGGAAACCTCAACAGGGTCAAGAAAAGCCTGATGATGGTATGCGCGAGAAAATGGTTGCTATCAACCGGGTTACCAAGGTTGTAAAAGGTGGCCGAATTATGGGTTTTGCTGCACTAACTGTTGTCGGTGATGGCGATGGTGGTGTTGGAATGGGTAAAGGAAAGTCTCGCGAAGTTCCTGTTGCTGTTCAAAAGGCGATGGAAGAAGCTCGAAGGAAGTTAGTTAAAGTTAATCTTAAGGATGGCACATTGCACCATTCTGTAACTGGCAGACATGGTGCAACCAAGGTATTAATGTCCCCAGCTTCGGCGGGAACCGGGGTCATCGCTGGTGGGCCAATGAGAGCGGTTTTCGAGGTCATGGGTATTACGGACGTTGTAGCAAAAACGATTGGTTCTACTAATCCTTACAATGTTGTCCGTGCGACCCTACATGGTCTATTGGCCATGAATACACCTTCAGAGATTGCTGCTAAACGTGGCAAGGCTATCGCTGAAATCCTGGAGTGATTTATGACTACAAAAAAAATTAAGGTCACTCTTATTAAGAGTGTCATTGGAACTAAAGAAGATCATCGGGCGACTGTCAAGGGTCTTGGTCTAAGAAGGCTCAACAGTACTGCTCTGCTCGAAGATACACCTGCTGTGCGAGGCATGGTTCGAAAAATTGCTTACTTGTTAAAGTGTGAAGGTTAAAAGGATAAGTGTTTGCTATGGAATTAAATAATTTGAAACCAGCTGCTGGTGCCAAGCACTCCTCAAAACGAGTGGGGCGTGGCATAGGCAGCGGGCTGGGAAAGACTGCTGGACGTGGCCACAAGGGACAAAAGTCTCGCGCTGGCGGGTTTCATAAGGTTGGGTTTGAGGGTGGTCAAATGCCCTTGCAACGCCGTCTGCCTAAGCGTGGGTTTGTATCTTTAACTGCTCATCGCAATGCTGAAGTGCGGTTATCCGAGCTTAATAAACTGCCGATCGGTGAAGTTAACCTATTAGTTTTAAAGCAGGCGGGTATTATCCCAGACACTTCACTTTCTGCAAAAGTCATTCTCTCTGGTGTCTTGAATCGTAAAATTTCATTGAGAGGTGTTGGTGCGACTAAGGGTGCAAAGACGGCTATTGAATTGCTCGGTGGCTCAGTTGTCGACCCAGTTGCTGATAACGTTGCAGCATCCTAACTATCTCATAGTCATTCAGGAATAAGTTTGTGGCATTCCCTCAATTAAACCAGCAGCCTAATGCTAAGAAATTCGGCGATCTTTGGCGCCGGCTTGGCTTTTTGTTAGGTGCGTTAGTTGTTTATAGGATTGGCGCCCATATTCCTGTTCCAGGAATAGATCCCACAAGACTGGCCGAATTGTTTCAATCTCAGCAAGGCGGGATATTGGGCGTTTTCAATCTTTTTTCTGGCGGCGCATTATCACGGTTTACCATATTTGCTTTAGGGATAATGCCTTACATTTCATCGTCGATCATAATGCAACTACTGACGATTGCTGTTCCATCGATGGAAGCTCTTAAGAAAGAGGGCGAAGCAGGTCGGCGAACGATTGCGCAGTACACAAGATATGGCACAGTGGCATTAGCCCTGTTTCAAGGCATTGGTATTTCTATTGCGTTGGAATCTCAGTCAGGGTTGGTTCTGGATCCCGGCTTTATGTTTCGTTTTGTTACTGTTATGACATTATTGACAGGAACAATGTTTCTTATGTGGTTAGGCGAACAAATTACTGAACGCGGGTTAGGAAATGGCATTTCAATTATCATTTTTGCGGGTATTGCTGCAGGTTTACCCAATGCCTTAGGTGGTTTATTTGAGTTGGTGAGAACCGGCTCAATGCATCCAGTATCTGCTTTGTTTGTCTGCTTTTTGGTTGTGCTTGTTACAGCATTTGTTGTTTTTGTGGAGCGAGGACAAAGAAAGATTTTAGTTAACTATGCAAAGCGTCAAGTGGGTAATAAGGTTTATGGGGGGCAATCCTCGCACTTGCCGCTCAAGTTGAATATGTCAGGCGTGATCCCGCCAATTTTTGCGTCATCAATTATTTTGTTTCCGGCGACTGCGGCAAACTGGTTCGGTAGTGCTGGCAGTTCACATTGGCTTAAAGATGTCGCTGCTAAATTGGCCCCGGGCCAGCCTATTTACGTCATGCTTTACGCTACAGCTATCGTCTTTTTTTGTTTTTTTTACACTGCGTTAGTTTTCAACTCAAGAGAAACTGCTGACAATTTAAAGAAGAGTGGCGCGTTTGTTCCAGGAATTCGGCCGGGAGATCAAACTGCTCGCTATATTGATAAAGTGTTAACTCGGTTGACTTTGGTTGGGGCAATTTATATCACCATCGTATGCTTGCTACCCGAGTTTCTTATCCTTAAATGGAATGTACCTTTTTATTTTGGTGGAACCAGCTTGCTGATTATTGTTGTTGTAGCCATGGATTTTATGGCGCAAGTACAAGCCTATGTGATGTCGCATCGGTATGAAGGATTGCTAAAGAAGGCTAATTTTAAAGGAGCGGGTATCCCGGTCCGATAACCAATGTCTAAAGAAGATGTCATAGAAATGCAGGGGGAAGTTATTGAAAATCTCCCGAATGCCACATTTCGAATCAAGTTGGAAAATGACCATGTTTTACTTGGCCATATCTCAGGGAAGATGCGTATGCACTACATACGTATTCTGCCCGGTGATAAAGTCACTGTACAGTTAACGCCGTATGACTTATCCAAGGGTCGTATTGTGTTTCGCGCAAAATAATTGTTTTAAACATCCGGAGAAGTTCAATGAAAGTTATGGCTTCGGTCAAGCGTATTTGCCGCAATTGCAAAGTCATCCGTCGCAAGGGTGTGGTCAGAATTATTTGTACTGATCCACGTCATAAGCAGCGTCAAGGTTGATTGGGCAATGCGAATCAGGTACAATCTTCGGTTTTCCGATTTATGGATAACCAATTCACAACCGCTTAATGGCGAGGAACAGGTAAGCACATGGCTCGTATAGCAGGCGTAAATATTCCAAATCACCAACACACAGAGATTGCTTTAACGGCAATTTATGGCATCGGCCGTACGCGTGCACAGAAGATATGTGACAGCGTCGGTATCAAACGTTCAATCAAAGTTAAAGAGCTGACAGACAGTGAGCTTGAGCGTTTGCGCGACGAAGTCGGAAAGATTACAGTAGAAGGCGATTTGCGTCGTGAGGTTACGATGAGCATCAAGCGTCTGATGGACCTTGGTTGTTATCGTGGCGTTCGTCATCGTCGTGGCTTGCCTTTGCGGGGCCAGCGTACCCGTACAAATGCACGCACGCGCAAGGGCCCGCGGAAATCAATTGCTGGCGCTAAGAAGTAACTAGGAACCTAATCAATGGCTAAGACTGCACCTAAAATTAGAAAGAAGGTTAAAAAGAACATTGCTGAAGGCATAGCCCATGTTCATGCTTCTTTTAATAACACGATTATCACGATTACTGACCGCCAAGGTAACGCGCTTTCATGGGCAACTTCCGGTGGTGCTGGCTTTAAGGGGTCGCGTAAATCTACGCCATTCGCTGCTCAGATTGCTGCTGAAGCGGCCGGTAAAGCTGCTCAAGAATGTGGCGTAAAAAACCTGGAAGTCCGAATCAAGGGCCCCGGCCCTGGGCGTGAGTCGGCTGTTCGTGCTCTCAATGCGTTGGGCATGAAAATTACCAGCATTACTGACATTACTCCTATTCCCCATAATGGATGCCGGCCACCTAAGCGCCGTCGCATCTAACGCAAGAAGGACACGACTGTATGGCTCGTAATCTAGATCCAAAATGCCGCCAATGTCGCCGTGAGGGCGAAAAGCTGTTTTTGAAAGGCGAAAAATGTTTTACTGATAAATGCTCAGTTGAGCGGCGTGCCTATGCGCCAGGGCAGCATGGACAAAAGTCTGGTCAGCGGCTATCTGGCTATGGTACTCAGCTTCGTGAGAAGCAAAAAATCCGTCGGATTTATGGCATCCTTGAACGTCAATTCCGCAAGATATTTTCTGCGGCTGACCTTAAAAAGGGCGCAACTGGAGAAAACTTATTACAGCTTTTAGAAGGGCGTCTGGATACCATTGCATACCGTATGGGATTCGGTATTTCGCGGGCTGAAGCGCGTCAAGTTGTTCGTCATAATGGCGTGCTTGTGAATGGAAAGCGGGTTGATGTGCCTTCTTATAACTGCCGTCCTGGGGATGTTATTCAGTTATTTGATAAAACCAAGCTTCAACTCAGAACAAAAGCCGCACTAGATGCAGCTGAGGGCCGTGGCTTTCCAGAATGGCTTGAGGTTGATATTAAAAGTGGTCGAGGGGTTTTCAAGAGCTATCCAGCGCGCCAAGACTTGCCATCTTCTATCAACGAAGGTTTGGTCGTCGAACTGTACTCGCGTTAATCGTAGTTTCACGCCTGACGTCCTCCGGACGTCAGGCGTATTCCCATTGGAAGGACAGGTAAATGCAAACACTGCTTAAGCCGCGTAGTATTGATGTGCAGCAACTTTCACCTCTACATGCACGTGTCGTGATGGAGCCTTTCGAGCGTGGCTTTGGTCATACTTTGGGCAACGCTTTGCGGCGAATTTTATTATCTTCTATAGAAGGTGTTGCTCCCACCGAAGTTTCAATCGAAGGCGTGCTGCACGAGTACTCAACCTTAGATGGTGTTCGTGAGGATGTGGTTGATATCCTTTTGAACGTGAAGGGTGTTGTCATCAAGATGCACAATCGCCGTGAAGCCATACTCACGGTTAGCAAGGTTGGAGAAGGTGTTGTTACTGCAGGGGATATCGTTGGTGGGCATGACATCGAAATAGTTAACCCTGAGCATGTGATTGCACATATTGCACCAGGTGGTCAGTTAAAAATGGAAATTCGTGTTGAATCTGGTCGCGGATATATTCCGGCGAATCAGCGACAAATTGCACGGGAAAATATGGCTATTGGGCAGATCATGCTGGATGCTTCCTTTAGCCCTGTGCGCCGTGTAAGTTACGCTGTTGAATCTGCGCGTGTTGAACAACGCACGGATATGGATAAGCTTATTCTTGACATTGAAACAAACGGTGCAATTGATAACGCAGAAGAAGCGATCAGAACTGCTGCCCGTATTTTGATGGAACAGCTCTCGTTTTTTGCTGATCTTGAAGGTACTGCAGCGTCAGCTGAATCCGCTGAGGGCTCATCTGTTTCGCCCATCTTAGTTCGCCCAGTGGATGATCTTGAGCTAACTGTTCGTTCAGCAAACTGCTTGAAAGCTGAAAATATTTACTATATCGGCGATCTGATTCAGCGTACAGAGTCTGAGCTTCTTAAGACGCCAAATCTGGGTCGTAAATCACTGAATGAAATTAAAGAAGTGTTGGCTACACGTGGACTTTCTCTGGGAATGCGATTGGACGGGTGGCCGCCCGAAGGCCTTGAAAGGCTTGCGTAAGTAGTTTTTTTAATACTCGATAACCATTAACCGGTTACTTGCATTAAGCGGTAATCGTAAAAAAACGAGGTAATAATCATGCGTCACGGTAATGGACTGCGGAAACTTAATCGTACTTCTGCGCACCGCCAGGCAATGTTGCGGAATATGGCGGTATCTCTTCTTCGTCATGAAGTAATCAAAACGACTCTGCCCAAAGCGAAAGAGCTTCGTCGTGTTGTTGAGCCACTGATTACTCTCGGTAAAAAACCAAGCCTGGCTAATCGCCGCCTGGCTTTTGATCGGACGCGCGACCGTGATATCGTCGGTAAGCTATTTAACGAGCTCGGCCCACGTTTCGCTAATCGCAATGGTGGTTATCTGCGCATCCTGAAAATGGGTTTCCGGTTAGGTGATAATGCACCGATGGCGTATGTTGAGCTGCTCGATCGCCCTGAAGTAGTTGCAGCAGACGAAACTGAAAGCAATCGCTAGTTTCAACTGCCAAGCAATAAAAAAGCCAGACATTGTCTGGCTTTTTTATTGCTTGGGAAACTTGCTGCGTTACTTTTCCTACAGAATCATTCCAGCAGCCACGGTGTTATTGGTTGATTCATCGATGATGATGAACGCCCCTGTCGCGCGGTTTTTTGTGTAGGCGTCGACGCTTAACGGTTGAGCCAGGCGCAACGAAATATTCGCGATGTCATTCATTTCGAGACGTTCAACCGAGATATGGTCGAGTGTATTTATATCGACGCGAAACCCAATGCCAGCAATAACGGCCTTTGATTCTCTGGTCGTTTGACGGATCAGATATTTTCGCTGCAGGTCGAGCGGTGTCTCGGCCAGCCAGCACACCATCGCGTCAATCTGCCGTGTCACCAGCGCCGACTTTTCGGGCTGCACGATCATGTCGCCGCGCGATATATCGATTTCGTCTTCGAGTAGCAGGGTGATCGATTGTTCAGCGTAAGCACGCGGGAAAGAGCGGTCCAGCACGCGGATATCCTTGACGCGGGTTTGTTTGCCAGAGGGCAGCACAGTCACTGCATCACCGATGCCAATGCTGCCTGATTCAACCCGTCCCATGAAGCCGCGAAAGTCATGCAGTTCTGCATCGTCCGCTTTATGCGGGCGGCAAACGAACTGCACCGGAAAACGGAAGTGTTCGTCTGTTTCGCTGTGTGCTGTGGGGGCCGTCTCCAGTACGTCAAGCAGCGTCGGGCCGGAATACCATGCCATTTGCTCGCCCCGATCGACCACCATGTCGCCTTTCAGCGCCGACATGGGGATGAAGTGAATGTCCTTGATGCCCAGCTGCGTGGCGAAGGCAAGATAATCCGTGTGGATGCGCTCAAATACAGTCTGATCGTAATCCACAAGATCCATCTTGTTGATGGCAACAACGATATGCGGGATGCCCATCAGATGCGCAAGATAGGAGTGGCGGCGTGTCTGCGTGAGAATGCCCTTGCGCGCATCAATCAAAATGATGGCGAGGTTGGCCGTTGACGCGGCGGTGACCATGTTGCGCGTGTATTGCTCATGGCCCGGCGCATCGGCAATGATGTACTTGCGGGTGCCGGTGCTGAAATAGCGATAGGCAACGTCGATGGTAATCCCCTGCTCACGCTCGGCCTGCAAACCATCGGTCAGCAGCGAAAGATCAACAGCATCGAGGCCGCGCCGATGCGAGGTACGTTCAATCGCGGAGAGTGTGTCGGCCAGAATGGTTTTTGTATCGAACAACAACCGTCCGATGAGCGTGCTCTTGCCATCATCGACACTCCCGCAGGTGAGAAAGCGCAGCAGACCGGTATCGGTCTCTGGTAAGTGGTCGATTGCACTCATCAGAAGTACCCTTCTTTTTTGCGTTGTTCCATTGATGCTTCCGACGTCTGATCGTCGAGACGCGTCGCCCCACGTTCGGTAATCGTTGTACTGGCCGTTTCCAGAATAATTTTTTCCAGCGTGTCAGCGTCGGATGCGACTGGCGCAGTGCAGGTAACGTCGCCCAGCGTGCGAAAACGCACTCTCATTTGCTCGATGGCCTCGCCCGGGTTGGCGGGGGTGAGTGCCGTTACTGGCTGCAACAGGCCGTTACGCCGCACGATGGGCCGCTGATGCGAAAAATAGATGGAAGGTATCTCAAGTTGCTCGCGGCCAATATATTGCCACACGTCCAGTTCCGTCCAGTTGGAGATGGGAAAGGCGCGGATGTTTTCACCTTTGTGCACGCGTGCATTGAATAAATCCCACAATTCGGGGCGCTGGTTTTTAGGATCCCACTGGCCAAATTCATCACGAAATGAAAAAATCCGCTCTTTGGCGCGCGCCTTTTCTTCATCGCGACGTGCGCCACCAATGCAGCAATCAAAACCGAATTCTTCAATCGCCTCCAGTAGCGTCACCGACTGATGCTTGTTGCGTAATTCATCCGCCGATTTCAAAACGACCGTGCCACGCCGCATCGAGTCCTCGACCGAGCGCACAATCAAGCGCTCACCAAGCTGTGTTGCACGATAGTCGCGAAACGCGAGCACTTCCGGATAGTTGTGTCCGGTATCAATGTTCAGCAAGGGGAAGGGAAAGCGGCCAGGGCGGAAGGCCTTCTCTGCCAAGCGTAGCAACACGACGGAATCCTTCCCGCCGGAGAACAGCAGCGCAGGATTGGCACACTGTCCAGCCACTTCACGGAGAATATAAATTGACTCCGACTCGAGCCAGTCAAGATGCGAGAGGGTATGTTTAGGTAGTTGAGCCAGGCTGCTCATGCGGAGGTTCCTTCTTTCACGATACGCTGCAGGCGGCCGTCAACCATATGCAGGCCGCATTCTTTGGTTTGTGGATTTTCCCACCACCAGCGTCCGGCGCGAATATCCTCACCCGGCTGAATGGCCCGGGTGCAGGGCGCGCAGCCAATACTCGGATAGTTTTGGTCGTGCAACGGGTTATACGGCACCCCGTTGGCGCGAATGTATGCCCAGACCTCTTCTTCGCTCCAGTCAGCCAACGGGCTGACTTTAATCAGCCCGTTGGTCGTGTCCGGGGCAATCGGCGCCACACCTTCGCGTGTGGTGGATTGCGCGACGCGCAGACCGGTAACCCAGGCACCTTTACCGGCCAGCACGCGCTGCAATGGTTCGACCTTGCGTGCATGGCAGCAGGCTTTGCGTGCCTCGATGGAATCGTAAAAACCATTGATGCCATAGCGCTGGACACAGGCTTCGACATCCTCAGGACGGGGAAAAATCAAATGGATGCGCTGCCCATAATGTTTTTCAGCAGCCGTAATCAGTGTATAGGTTTCGGCAGGCAGACGCCCGGTGTCGAGCGAAAAAATGTCGATAGCGATGTGCTCGCGCCAGATCAAGTCGGTGAGCACCATGTCCTCGGCACCCAGACTATTGGCGAAGGCTACGGGGGGGTAGTCGCTGACGGCTGAACGCAGCAGACTGACGGCAGTGGTTGCTTTGGCGGTAACGGTTGCAAGCAGAGGGATGTTGTCTGACATGATAATTTTACGCAGTTTTTTACGTTGGTTTTTATGCGGTCCGACGACGGAACAATGGCAGCGGCTGATCGACCGCACCCTGATATACCTCAGGAAAGTCATTCAGCGATTGCAACGCTTCTTCCGCGTTTTGCCCTTGCGGGATGAGAAAAGCATTAAAGCCCACGCGAAATAAATAGAAAAGCTGGTCGCGGCCGATATTGCCCACGGCACGTAACTCGCCACGAAAACCGTAGCGTTCGCGCAACAGGCGAGCAGTGGAATAGCCACGGCCATTGGTGAATTTGGGAAACTCAACGGCAATCATCGCAAAACGCTGTACATCGTCGGCAAGGTCCTCGACTGCAAAAGTCGGCGCTAGCGAGACGGCGATCTCATCACTTCGCGCGAGTAAGGCGTCACGTTGGGCAAGCCATACCGGCGCCGGAATTAGCACGGAGCCGGCGGGAACATGCAGCGCAGCAGCGTCATCTGCTGTGGCTTCATCGCTGAGTGAAACTACTTGCCAGTGGTCGTCAACCAGCTGTCGATCCTTGATAAGTTGTTTAGACATGGGCAGGTTCTCCTGCGGTTGCTTCATCCTTGCGATACGCGGCCTCGCGGAAGGGTTGCAGGCCGATGCGTGCCAAGGTCTCATTGAACTGTTCATCGGCGTGGCGGTGGGCGAGATAGGTTTGGATTATACGTTCGATGACATCGGTCACTTCCGCCGCTGAGAAGGCGCGACCGATGACTTCGCCAAACCGCGTGTTATTGCCTTGCGCGCCACCGAGCGTAATTTGATACCACTCTTCGCCATGCTTATCGACGCCGAGAATACCAATCGCGCCAAGGTGATGATGACCGCAGGAATTCATGCAGCCCGAAATATTCAGCTCCAGCTCGCCAATGTCGAACAGATAATCCAGATCGGCAAAGCGCTCGTGAATGGCGGCTGCGATGGGTAACGATTTGGCATTGGCCAGCGAGCAGAAGTCGCCCCCGGGGCAGACAATCATGTCCGCCAGCAGGCCAATGTTGGCATTGGCCAGCCCGGCCGCTTTTGCCCGTTGCCAAACCGTGTGCAAGTCACGTTGCGGCACATCGGCAAGAATCAGGTTCTGCTCATGGGCAACGCGTAGCTCGCCAAAGCTGAATTCGTCGGATAGGAGCGCCGCCGCTTCCATTTGAGCAGCCGTTGCATTACCGGGCGCTGTGCCCGGTGATTTCAGCGACAAAGTGACTGCCGCATAGCCGGGGATTTTGTGTTCATGCACGTTGCGCTCCAGCCAACGGCTGAAGGCTTTGTCGTCGTATTGGACAGCGATGCTGGCTAGATCGCTGGCAGGGAATTTTTCATAAGCCGGTGGTGAAAACTGGCTTGCCACGCGCGTGACTTCTTCTGCGGTCAGTGTGTTCGGGCCATCCTTGATATATGCCCATTCTTCTTCGACCTGCCGGGCGAACTCTTCGCTGCCGAGCGCTTTGACAAGGATCTTGATCCGCGCTTTCCAGATATTGTCCCGCCGACCGTAGCGGTTATAGACACGCACTACGGCTTCGCTGTAGGTCAGCAGATGCTGCCAGGGCAGAAAATCCCGAATTTTCTGGGCGAGTAATGGCGTACGGCCAAGGCCGCCACCGGCGTACACGGTAAAGCCGAGTTCTCCGCTAGCAGTTTTGATCAGATGAAAACCCAGATCATAGACCTTGAGAGCGACACGGTCTTCTTGTGCTGCATTGAACGCCACCTTGAACTTGCGTGGTAAATAGGCGAATTCTGGATGAAAGGTCGACCATTGCCGCAGGATCTCGGCCCACGGGCGCGGGTCGGCGATTTCGTCCGCGGCGACACCGGCGAACGGATCAGTAGTGATATTGCGAATGCAATTGCCCGAAGTCTGAATTGCATGCATCTCTACGCTGGCAAGACGTTCCAGGATGTCTGGTACTTCGGGAAGTTTTATCCAGTTGAGCTGAAGATTCTGCCGTGTGGTGAAATGGCCGACGCCGCGATCAAAATCGCGGGTAATCGCGGCTAGCATGCGCATCTTCTGTGAGGATAAATGGCCATAGGGAATCGCAATGCGCAGCATGGGCGCGTGGCGCTGAATGTAGAGTCCGTTTTGTAGGCGCAGCGGGCGAAACTCGTCTTCGCTCAATTGCCCGGCAAGAAAACGCTCGGTCTGGCCGCGAAACTGTTTGACCCGTGCGTGTACGATAGCTTTATCGGTTGCGTCGTAGTGGTACATGATATTTTTCCGTCGAGTTTTTCATCGTAGTTTCAGGCAAGGATAAGTTTTCCGCCGACCAATATCAGCACGGCGGCGAGTAATGAGCGCAAGCCGCGCTCGGGCACTCGTGCGGCAAAATGGCTGCCCAGCGCGATACCGGGCAGCGAGCCCAACAGCAGATTCAGCAGCAGCGGCACATCCACACTGCCCAGATACCAGTGCCCCATGCCGGAAACCAGGGTGAGTGGCACGGCATGGGCGATGTCGGCGCCGACAATACGGCGTGTTGCCAAATGAGGGTATAAAAAGGTTAGTGCCGTGACGCCCAGCGCTCCCGCGCCAACCGAGGTCCATGCCACCAGTGTACCGACAATCGCCCCGACCAGAATGGTCAGCAGCGCCGTCTGTTTTTCATTCAGCGACTGGCCAATATAGCGGCGTCCGAAAGCCAGCAGACGTTGACGAAATAGCAGCGAGCTGGCTGTCAGTAGCAAAGCCACACCCAGCACGCCGGTAATCAGTCGGGCAGTGCTGTGATCTTCAAGCCCCAAGTGGGCAAGTACCACCAGTGACAACGTGGCAGCAGGCACACTGCCCAGTGCCATGCGGCCGGTAATGCGCCAATCGATATTACCATGGCGATGATGTACCCAACTGCCACCGCTTTTGGTGATCGCAGCGTAGAGCAAGTCAGTGCCTACTGCGGTGGCCGGCTTGAAGCCAAAGAGCAGTACCAGAATCGGCGTCATCAGCGAACCGCCGCCAACGCCGGTCAAGCCGACCAGTAAGCCGACGATCAAGCCGGAGAGCGACAACGCCGGAGTAAAGGTGAAATCCATCATGTGGCAGATACTAACGAGATCCAATAGGTTTTAAAAATACTTACAAGCTATTTGTTTAGATCAAAAAATTCTATAATGCCCCCATGAAGCTGCAACAGCTGCGTTATCTGGTTGAAATTGAACGGCAGAGCTTGAATGTTTCCGCTGCGGCCGAGGCGTTGTTTACTTCTCAACCCGGCGTATCAAAGCAAATCCGCCTGCTGGAAGAGGAGCTCGGCGTGACGATCTTCGAGCGCAGCGGCAAGCGTTTGACCCACATCACCGCACCGGGCCGGATTGTGCTGGATATAGCGAATCGCATTTTACGGGAAACGCAGAACCTCACGCGCGTGGGGCAGGACTTCACCGCCGAAAGCAACGGTACGCTATCCATTGCCACAACGCATACGCAGGCGCGCTATACCTTGCCGCCGGTGATTCAACGTTTCTTGCACCGGCACCCGGCAATTCGGCTGCATTTGCAGCAAGGCAGCCCGGCGCAGATCGCGCAGTGGCTGCTCGATGGCAAGGCCGATCTTGGCATCGCCACCGAAACGCTAGACCAGCATGCCGAATTACTCACCCTGCCCTGCTATCAGTGGTCGCATTTGGTGGTTGCTCCCAAGGATCATCCGCTCATCGCCCAGGGTGCGCCGACACTGGCAACGCTGGCAGCCTATCCGCTGATTACTTACGACGCCACATTCACCGGTCGCTCGCATATTGATCGCGCCTTTGAGCGACAGGGCTTGCAGCCTAATGTCATGCTCACCGCCATCGATTCCGATGTCATCAAGACCTATGTCAGTCTGGGCTTGGGCTTGGGCATCATTGCCGAAATGGCGTTTGACCCGCTGCGCGACGATGCGCTGGCCGCTTTGCCCGCCTCCCACCTGTTTGAGGCGAATACCACGCGTCTGGGCTTTCGCCGCGATGTCTGGCTCAGGGGTTTTGAATATGATTTCATCGAGCTGCTCGCCCCGCAGCTGACAAAGCGGGTAGTTGCCGCCGCGCTCAAGGGTGGCGGCCTGGATGCCGGTTTGTGATACGGGCATGTGATGAGGCCATGAAGGGCGATCCAGTTGTCCATTGGATTGAAAATGAGGAGCCGAAGTCTGCATGGTGGCGGGCAGAAAGTGGCCTCGCACCGCCCCCAAAAATCGTGGTGGCGGACGACCGAATGACTGCAGACGCGGCCTTTCGCCTTGCCCGTGCAGGCACAGCGCTGCTCTGGCGCGGCGATTTTCAGAATGCGCGCCAACTGCTGCAAGCACTCGCGCGGCGCGTTGATCGCCAAGCGCCAACGGCTGGCGCACACACCTCAGGCGAGGCATTCCATCTGCATCGTCAAGCGCAGGGGCGGCGTGCACATATTCTCAACAAACTGCTGCTGCCGCTAAACGCTGACTACAGCGTGCCTTTACGCCGCGCACCCGATGTGCGGCAGGCATGCAGCGAAGCCTATGGCCCCGGTGGTGTTGGCGAAGCGCCGTCCCTCATCTCGCTGCGCGAATTGCAAGGCCTGATCGGCGCGCACGAGTGGCGCAAAAAAGGCGTGCCGGTTGCCGCGCTGAATAATCGCATTTACCCGCATTACGGTGTCTTTGCCCCGGTGCGCAGCGAATATGTCGGGCTGGTCAATGAAGCGCCTTTGCCCGCTGCGCTAGCCGCGGATTCTCTGGCCTTCGATATTGGCACCGGCACCGGTGTGCTGGCTGCTGTGCTGGCGCGGCGAGGTGTTGCGCGCATTATCGCCACCGATCAAGACCCGCGCGCCTCGGCTTGCGCCCGCGAGAATCTGGCGCGGCTCGGGCTCGCGGAACAAGTTGCCGTGGTGCAGGCCAATCTCTTCCCCGAGGGCAGTGCACCGCTGATTGTATGCAACCCGCCCTGGCTGCCTGCCCAGCCAAGCTCTGCGCTTGAATATGCCGTATATGACCCGGAAAGCCGCATGCTGCAAGGATTTCTGGCGGGACTAGCGGCACATTTAACGCCGGGCGGCGAAGGCTGGCTGGTACTCTCCGACATTGCCGAACATCTGGGGCTGCGCACACGCGCTGAGTTGTTAGCGATGATAGATAACGCCGGATTACAGCTTATCGAAAAGCACGATGTGCGGCCAAGCCATCGTCGCGTCACCGATGCTACTGATCCGCTGCACGCCGCCCGCGCAGTCGAAGTCACGTCGCTCTGGCGATTGGCGATATAAACCAGCCACAGAGTAAGGCTGCCTTCTTGTTCCTTGAAAGCGTCAACTAAAGAGCAACATCGCGATAATTTCCAGCTAACCATCCTCTGCCTTCACCAGGTCTTCGTTACCAACTAACGCTCCGGTGTGATGAGTGAGCTCAAGCGCTTTGAAGTGGCACTTGCTTCTTTCAGCAACGCCGCCCAATCTTCTGGTGGGTGACCATTGTCAAGCATCTTGCGAAACACGAGATACGCATCATCGCTGCTTTCATAGGCGCGTTTGCTGTCTTCGTCGTTGACCCACGCGTAAACAATAATGCGTTGGGTGGCGTGATAGCGAAAGAACAAGCGGTATTGCTGATAGAACTTGGCACGAAACCAGTGCTTGCGATTAGCGCCCAATGTGCTGCCCTGTCGGTATTCCACACGCGTCGGGTCTGCGGGTATCACGTCAAGCGCCAGCATGGCGATTGCTGCCAGGCGTTTGGTGCTGTTCTTCTGGCGATAGGTCTTGGGGTCTTTGGCTTTAAGGTGCTCAACCTTGGCGATCAAGGTTTCCACTTGATGCAGAAACAAGGGGTGCGCAAAAAGATGCCAGCCATTAACGACGATGGCCTCAGTGGCCTCTGTCATTCGTCGGCAGGGTCAAGCGGGGCATTGAGGTCAGCCTTCACGCCCTTGGTCAGGTTACGCATGCGTTTGGTCAAGTCTTTATCAAGCGCAGCGACACGCTGCGGGTGCGCATGGATGTCTTGCGCCAGGAAATTCAGAAAACTGCCAAGCACTGGATCGTCCGTCTCCTCTGCACGCTGCAGAATAACTGATCCGTCGCTTTGTACCAGATAGCGGATGCGGTCACGCTTGCCAAGATTGAGCGCACGTCGCACGCCGTCGGGGACGGTTGTTTGGTAGCGATCAGTCAGAGTTGATTCGAGTTGTAGGGTGGTAGGCATGCCGCATCCTTTGCAAAATTTTTACAGAATGCCAGCATGGTAATGCGAATGCATTACCAAGTCAAACTTCAAATGCAGCGTGCCAGTTGGCCAAATACGCCGCTGCTTCGGGCGTGTTCTCGGCGGGCGCCCAAGGTGCGCGTTCTGCTTCAGTCAGCGGGTGGTAAGGGCCGGCTTTGGCTTCGAGTATGACGGTGTCTGGCACAAGGGCGAGCGATGTATGCCATGTGCCTGCGGGAATATCGACGCCGAGTATGATGTTTTCTGCACCGTTTACCGTATCACCGGCGCCAGCGCTTTGCGTTCCTGCGGAAACTTTTATTTGTTTCACGATTTGCCCTGCGTCATCGAATATCAACAGGCCCATCAGTCCGCGTAACACCACGAAGGTTTCATCCTTGGTGGGGTCCAAATGCCGATGCGGCGCGATGTAAGAATCGGGCTGCACGGCATTCAGCAGGCGATGCGCCGGGGCATCGTCGCTGAGATGCAGGTTATGGTTTTTTCGTCGGCGCAGGCTGGCGGCGGCGGCTGCGCACAGGTTATCAAGTAAGGGGTTGTCGATGAGGGTTGTCATGTTTGCATCCGCATTTAACTTGGGTTAAACGTAAACCACTTTGACGTTTTCAGGTGTCAGCCATTCAGTGAGCCCGGCGAGTAGCGTGTCGTCAAGCTGTACACGCCAGGCGTCGGGCATGGGGAGTTCAGCGCTGGCTTCGCTGTTGGTATAGCGTAAGCGTATCGGGCAAGGCCCCGGGCGAAAAGGGGCGAGCAATGCGTGTAAGCGTTTGGCGTCCGAGCCGCCATTCATGGTGAGCTGCAGGCTGCGGGCAAAGCGGCCGCGTGCCTCACTCAGCGTGAAGAGCTTTTCAACAGTGACGCGCAGGCCGCCGCTGTAATCGTCTTTTTGCACTTTGCCTTCTACCAGCAGCAGTTCATCTTCCTTGATCTTGCCGCGTTCTGTTTCCCACAGTTCGTTAAATACGGTGACTTCGATTTGCGAACTGCCATCATCCAAGGTGACGATGGCCATTTTGCCGCGGCGCGTCATCTGGGTGCGACTTGCGATGACGATGCCGGCGAGCAACACCGGGTCGCGCTGCGGTTCGACTTGCCCGAGGCGGCGTTTCACAAAAGCAGACAATTCGGCGGCATAGGCATGGTACGGATGGCCAGAGAGGAAAAACCCCAGCGCGGCTTTTTCGTGCAACAGTTGCTCGCGTTCAGTCCAGCGCGCGGTGGTGATGTAATGTGCGGTGGCTTGCGTGTTGCTGGTCTCTGGGGTGTCAAACAAACCACTTTGCAGGGCGTTGCGCTCGGCTTGTTCGGCGGCGTCCAGCGCAATGCTTACTGAGGCCAGTAGCTTGGCGCGGTGGTTGTCGACGCTGTCAAAAGCCCCCGCACGGATGAGCGATTCAATCACGCGGCGGTTGACCACGCGTTTATCGAGCCGTCGGCAAAAATCAAACAAATCGGTGAAGGGGCCATCGGTGGTGCGGGCTTTCAAAATCACCGTGAGCGCGGCTTCGCCCGTGCCTTTGAGTGCGCCCAGGCCATAACGGATGGTTTTGCTGTCAACGGGGCGAAAGCGCACGCCGCTGGCGTTGATATCCGGTGGCAAAAAGGTCAGACCATTGTCGATTGCGTCTTTGAAAAAGAACTGGATCTTGTCGGTGTTGGCCATTTCTGACGACAAAGTGGCCGCAGCAAATGCGGCCGGATGATGACACTTGAGCCAGCCGGTTTGATAAGCCACCAGCGAATAAGCGGCGGCGTGGGATTTGTTGAAGCCATAGCCAGCGAACTTTTCCATCACATCGAAAATTTCGTTGGCCTGGGCTTCGCCGATATTATTTTTGCCAGCACCCTCGACAAAGACGGCGCGCTGCTGATCCATTTCCTCTTTTTTCTTTTTCCCCATCGCGCGGCGCAAGAGGTCCGCACCACCGAGGCTGTAGCCCGCCACGACCTGCGCTGTCTGCATCACTTGCTCTTGATACACCATGATGCCGTAGGTAGTAGACAACACACGCTCCAGGCTCGGGTGCGGATAAACCACGCGCTCGCGGCCATGCTTGCGGGCAACAAAATTGGGAATGAAATCCATCGGCCCCGGTCGGTACAGGGCATTGAGCGCAATCAAATCCTCCAGCCGATCAGGCTTTGCCTGGATCAATGTTTCTTTCATCCCGCTGGATTCAAATTGAAATACCGAGGTGGTGTTCGCGCTTTTGAAAACCGCGTCGTAGGTTTCGCGATCATCCAGTGGCAGCGTATCCAGATCAATGGATACGCCTTCGACTTCCTGCACCAGGCGCACGGCTTCATCGAGGATGGTGAGCGTGCGCAAACCCAGAAAGTCGAATTTAACCAACCCGGCTTTTTCAACATCGTCCTTATCAAATTGCGAAATCACGGAATCCGTGCCGGCAGCGGCATACAGCGGGCAAAAGTCGGTGAGCTTGCCGGGGGCGATCAATACGCCACCGGCATGCATGCCGACGTTGCGCGTGAGGCCTTCGAGCTTGATGGCGAGCGACCACAGCTCGGCAATTTCTTCTTCGGACTCGATGCGCTGGCGAATCAAGGGCTCTTTATCCAGTGCGTCTTTGAGAGTGATGCCCAGCTCATTCGGGATGAGCTTGGCAAATTGGTCAACGAAATTAAAGCCCAGATCAAGCACACGGCCGACGTCACGAATCACGGCTTTTGCTGCGAGGGTGCCGAAAGTGGCAATTTGCGATACCGCGTGCGCGCCGTATTTTTTCTTGACGTAATCGATGACCCGGTCGCGGCCTTCCTGGCAGAAGTCGATGTCAAAGTCAGGCATCGAGACGCGCTCAGGGTTCAGGAAGCGTTCGAACAGCAGTTCATAGCGCAGTGGGTCAAGATCCGTAATACCGAGGCTGTAGGCGACGAGCGAGCCTGCGCCCGAACCACGGCCCGGGCCGACCGGCACGCCATTTTTTTTAGCCCAGTTGATGAAGTCAGCAACGATCAAGAAGTAGCCGGGAAAGCCCATCTGGATAATCGTCTTGATTTCAAAATCAAGCCGTTCGCTGTAAATGGGCCGCTGTCGTTCGCGTTCGGCGGCATCGGGGTAGAGTCGCTCCAGCCGATGCGCCAGGCCCGCGTGTGATTCGCTCGCGAGAAAATCTTCCAGTGGCTCACCATGAGGCGTGGGGAAATCCGGCAAGCGGCTTTTGCCGAGTTCCAGTGTCAGATTGCAGCGTTGTGCGATGTGCACTGCATTTTCCAGTGCTTCGGGTAAGTCGGCGAACAACTCGACCATCTCGGCCTGGGTTTTGAAATAGTGTTCCGGGCTGTAATTTTTTGGACGGCGCGTGTCGCCCAGCACATAGCCTTCAGCAATGCACACGCGGGCTTCGTGCGCTTTATAGTCATCCTGGTCGAGAAACTGCACCGGATGGGTGGCGACCAAAGGCAAGTCAAGGCGTGCGGCAAGGTCCGCACTGGCATCGACCAGCCTGCTTTCCGCCGAGGCGCTATTGTTGTTGGCAGCGCGGCCGCTGGGGCGTTGCACCTCGATGTAGTAAGCCCCGGGGAAAAGTCCATCCCATAGGCGCGCACGGGTTTCTGCTTGGGCGATTTTGCCTGCGGCAAGCCATTGGCCAATGTCTCCCGATAGCCCGCCAGACAATGCAATCAGGCCACTGTTATCGCCCTGGCTTATTTGTGTGAGTGAAATCTCGGCGCGGCCATGACGGCGCGGCGCAAGATAGGCCGTGGATAGTAGTTCGCACAGTCGTAAATAGCCTGCCGGATTTTTCACCAGCAGCAACAGCCGCGCAGGAGTGCTGCGGGCTTCAAGAGCGAGTGCGGTTTCATCATCAATCCAGACATCGCAGCCGATAATGGGTTTAATCCCCTGGCTGCGCGCTGCTGAGTAAAACTTGACCATACCGAACAGGTTGGCCAAATCTGTTAGCGCTAACGCGGGTTGCTGATCTGCCACTGCTCGCGCGATGACTTCATCAAGACGCGTTATACCGTCACTGATTGAGTATTCGCTGTGCAGGCGAAGGTGGATAAATTGCGGGGGGGGGGAGGCAGACATAGGCGAATGATTTTAACGCACCGCGCCGTGGCGTCACCGCTCAATCTGGAAAAGGATTTCTATCGCCGACCGCGCGCCGACATCATGCACGCACGCCAGATATTGAGGATAATTGCAGAATAATGATATCGAGATTTTTCTGTCCTAGTCCGCTAGGGTCTGGCTTAGTGTCTGGCGCAACTGTTGAGTTGCCAGCCGAGGTTGCTCATCATGCGGTAAACGTCCTGAAAGTCGGCGCTGGCGATACGGCGACATTGTTCGATGGCCAAGGGGGTGAATGGCAAGCCACCCTCTCGCTGACCGGAAAGCCGCCTAAAGCCGCACTTTTTGCCACGCTGACTACGTTTGATGCGCGAGACAACGAGACCCCGCTACACATAACGCTCGCGCAAGTACTGCCTGCCAGCGACAAAATGGATTGGGTCGTGCAAAAAGCGGTAGAGCTGGGTGTCACGCGTATACAGCCCTTGATGAGTAAGCGCAGCGTGATCCGCTTATCGGGTGAGCGGGCTGAGCGGCGGGTGACGCACTGGCGCAATATCGCTATTGCCTCGTGTGAACAAAGCGGCCGCAATCGCGTGCCTGAAATTGCCCCCATTGTTGAGCTACCGCGTTATTTAGGTCAGCATGTGGCGAGTGATACGGGATTGGATTTCATCTGCGCGCCCGGTGCTACTGTATCCCTGCGCGAGCGAGCCCCACCAGCAGGGCCAAATGAGCCGATCACCCTTCTGGTTGGCCCGGAAGGCGGGTTTGACGACACTGAATTATTCGCCGCCACCACTGCCGGTTTTCAGCCCATCCGGCTGGGGCCGCGCGTCTTACGCACAGAAACCGCCGGCGTAACCGCGCTGGCCGTAATCATGGCGCTATGGGGTGATCTGTGAGCAGCCACGATGTGAGGAGACGCTATGTTTGAGTCAGCAGAAATAGGCCACATGGTCGATAAAAAAACCTGGCGCAAGCAGGTGCCGGATTTACGTGTTGCGCTGCTGGATGCGCAATTCGAGCTGAAAGAGACGGCAAAAATCCCTGTCGTCATTCTCATCAGCGGGCAGGATTTTGCAGGCAAAGGTGAAACTATCAATATTCTGTATGAATGGATGGATCCGCATTTTCTGACGACGCTTGCCTTTGCCGAACCCACCGATGAAGAGCGTGATCGCCCCGCCATGTGGCGCTATTGGCGCGCGCTGCCACCGAAGGGGCGGACAGGTATTTTTGCTGGCTCGTGGTATTCCGATCCGATTCGGCAGCGCTTGAAAGGCACGTTGGCATTGACTGATCTGGACGCGCGCATTGACCAGATCAACCGCTTCGAAGCTATGTTGGTGAATGAGGGTGCGCTGGTGCTGAAGTTCTGGTTTCATCTCAGCAAAGCCGCACAGAAAAAACGCTTGAAGGCGCTGGAAAAAGACCCGCATACTGCGTGGCGCGTGACGCCAGGGAGTGGGCCGCGCCTGAAAAATTACGACCAACTGCAAGAAGTTGCTGGTCATATGCTACGCATGACCAACACGGCCTGGGCGCCGTGGATCATCGTTGAAGGCGCGGATGACTGCTATCGCTCACTGACCGTTGGCCAGGTGCTACTCAATTCGCTACGTCAGCGGCTAGCCACGGGGGACAATCAGGATACCCCTGTCGCGCCGCAGATGCGGCCCAGTGTTGATGGCCGCAACTTACTTTCAGAGCTTAATCTCAAGAAAAAACTTAACGACAAAGCTTATGCGGATCAACTTGCGCATTGGCAGGGGCGGCTCGCTGAATTAAGCCGTGATCCCCGGTTTGCACAGCGTTCGCTGATTTGTGCGTTCGAAGGGGTGGATGCCGCAGGCAAGGGCGGTGCGATACGCCGGATTGCGGGCGCACTGGATGCGCGGAAATACCAGATTATTCCCGTCACCGCGCCGACAGAAGAAGAACGAGCACAACCTTATTTATGGCGATTTTGGCGACACGTGCCGCGCTGCGGACGTATCACTTTGTTTGATCGTTCCTGGTACGGTCGCGTGCTGGTCGAGCGTATTGAAGGGTTTTGCTCAGAACGCGATTGGTTGCGCGCCTATAGCGAGATTAACGATTTTGAACACGAGTTATCTGCTGCCGGTGCCATTGTGATCAAGTTTTGGTTGCAGATCAGTCAGGCAGAGCAACTCAAGCGCTTTAAGGCGCGTGAAGAGACGCCATTTAAGCGATTCAAGATCACCGATGACGACTGGCGAAACCGCGAGAAGTGGCCTCAGTACCAGCAAGCGGCTTGCGACATGGTGGACCGCACAAGCACTGGCGCGGCACCTTGGACATTGGTTGAATCCAATGACAAGAATTACGCCCGCGTGAAAATCTTGCAAACCGTGTGCGAGCGCTTGGAGACTGAATTAAAAGAGAAAGTGGTGGGAGAATGGATGACACGTGAATTCCCTCGCAGAGACAACCGCAGAGACAACAATAAATCCGCAAAAATATCCCCTCGCAAGAAAGGCAAAACAAAAACATGACACTGGATATTCGTGGCGCACAACCCGATACAGATGCGCGGTTAGTGGCTTGGGTGCGTCAAGCTGCACCTTATATTCATGCGTTTCGTGGTCGTACGTTTGTCATAGCGTTTGGCGGCGAGGTGCTCGAGACAGGTTCGGCACAAGCACTCATTCACGATATCGCGTTGCTTGATAGCATGGGCATACGGCTGGTGCTCGTGCATGGGGCACGCCCGCAGATTGATGCTGAAATGCGTATGCGCGGCTTGGAGCCCAGGTTTCACAAAGGCTTGCGGGTGACCGATGGCGAAGCGCTGGAATGCGTTAAACGCGCCATGGGCGTGACTCGCATCGAAATTGAAGCCTTGCTGTCACAAGGCTTGCCCAATACGCCGATGGCCGGTGCTTTTTTGCGTGTGACGGGTGGCAATTTTGTCACGGCGCGGCCGGTGGGCGTGGTAGATGGTATTGATTTCCAATATACAGGTGCCGTGCGCAAGGTGATCGCCGAAGAAATACAGGCTGATCTGGCGCAAGAAAATGTGGTGCTGATTACGCCGATTAGTGCCTCACCTACCGGTGAGATTTTTAATCTGGCATGGGAGGAGGTGGCCGAAGCCGTGGCTGTGGCTGTGCAGGCGGACAAATTGATTTACCTGTGTGATGCAGCAGGCGTGGTGAATGCCAAAGGCGCGCTGATTGATGCGCTAACGGCAGATGAAGCGCAAAAAATTGCGGGGAAATATTTGCAGGCGCAGGCACCCGAAATTGCGCGCGTTTTGCCCAGTGCTGTGCGGGCATGTCGCGCGGGCGTTGGGCGTGTACACTTTCTTGATCGTCAATCAGATGGCGCGATGCTGATGGAATTCTTTACCCGCGATGGCGTGGGTACGGTGATGACGCAAGCACCACTGGCACGGTTGCGTGATGCCACGATTGACGATGTGGGGGCGATTTTGCGGTTGATCGAGCCGCTTGAAGCCGATGGCACGCTGGTCAAGCGTGGTCGTGAGCGGCTGGAAATGGAAGTCAGCCGGTTTTCTCTGGTAGAGCATGACGGCGTGGTGGTTGGTTGTGCTGCGCTTTATCCTTTTACCGATGCAAAGTCGGCTGAACTGGCCTGTGTTGCCGTGATGCCTGATTTTCGGCGTAGCGGGTATGGCGATCAACTGCGTGCCTATATTGAGACGCGTGCAAGAAAAATGAAGTTAAAACAGCTTTTCGTACTCACCACACGCACCGCGCACTGGTTTATCGAGCGTGGCTTTGTTGAATCCAGCGTGGATGCTTTGCCCGCTGCGCGGCGTGAGGTTTATAACCTGCAACGCCGTTCAAAAGTTCTGGTGAAGACGCTATGAGGTTGACTACGAGCCTGACAATGAGTCACACCACGTTTCTCAGAGTAAACTTGCAAGACGGTGGTATTCAAGGCAACGAAACTTTAAAGGAAATAGCATGACACGCATGGTTCACTGCATCAAGCTCGGTAAAGAAGCCGAAGGCCTGGAGTTCCCCCCGATGCCAGGAGAGTTGGGCAAAAAACTGTATGAGAGTGTATCCAAAGAAGCCTGGCAGGCATGGATCAAGCTGCAAACCATGATCATCAATGAAAACCGCTTGAGCCTGGCCGACCCGCAGCATCGCAAATATTTAACCGAGCAAGTGCAAAAACATTTCTTTGGTGATGGCGCTGATCAAGTCAGCGGTTATGTGCCCCCGGCAGCTTAAGGCTGAGATGGCGGGTCTGGCGGGGCGATTTCTTCTTCCCCGCGCCGTATCCTCCGTAGCGCTAGCGCCGAATTTTCAGGCAAAAAAAGGCTGCGTGAATTTCTCGACGCAGCCTTGGGGGGGACTAAAGGATACTAAAGGGTGTTGAGCGGGTGAAAGGATGGCTTACTGCGAGAGTTCTTTTTCCAGGGCTTCCAGCCCGATGTGGCGCACATCGCGCCCCTTGACCATATACACGACGTATTCAGCAATATTCTTGGCGTGATCGCCAATGCGCTCAATGGCGCGGGCGACAAACAGCAAATCCAGCGAGCTGGAAATGGTGCGCGGATCTTCCATCATAAAGGTAATCAGCTGACGCATCGTTGCCTTGAAGCTGGCATCCACTTCGCGATCCTGTCGTGCCACTTCATAGGATACCGTTTCATCCACGCGGGCAAACGCATCGAGAGATTTTCTCAGCATGGTCACTGCGATATTGGCGGTAGACCGCAGCTCGATGTGAGGAACGGAGCGTAGATTATCCGAGTGTAAAGCACGCGCCATTTTGGCAATTTTCTTGGCCTCATCGCCAATGCGTTCAAGGTCAGTGATGATTTTCACTACCGTCATGACCATGCGCAGATCAACCGCCGTTGGCTGCAGTCGGGCGATGATGTGCGTGCAGGCTTCGTCAAGCTCTACTTCATGCCGGTTAACCAGGTGATCATTGGCAATGATCTGCTCGATCGCGCTCAGGTCGCCACTTTCCAGTCCTCCCATGGCGCGCAGGAATTGTTGTTCCACCAAGCCGCCCATAGCCAAGACACGGCTACGCAGGTCTTCGAGATCGGTATCAAATTTTTTGAGAATATGTTGTTGACTCATGTCGCCACCTCTGATGTTCTCATCACTATACGCAAGGACTGTGAAGGAATTGTTGCAGTTATTTTCAGTGGCATCATTGTCCACCAAGTTCTAGCGATAGTCTATCGTTTCACCACCTTAACCGCACTTGACGTGGCAAGTAGCAGCACATCGGCACCACGCCGGGCGAAGAGCCCATTACTGACGACACCGGCAATACCATCAATCTGGCTTTCCAGCGTCGTGGGTTGGTTAATGCGCAGGCCATGCACATCGAGTATCAGGTTACCATTATCGGTGATGAAGCCTTCCCGCAGCTTGGGCGTGCCGCCCAATTGGCTAAGTTGCCGCGCGACATGGGCACGTGCCATCGGGATTACTTCCACCGGCAGCGGAAAACGGCCCAGGGTGGCAACGTGCTTCGAGGCATCGCAGATGCAAACAAACGTATCCGCCACTGCGGCGACAATTTTTTCGCGCGTGAGCGCGCCGCCGCCACCCTTGATCATGGCCAGGCTTTCATCAATCTCATCGGCACCATCCACGTAAATGCCGATGTGCTCGACATCGTTCAGATCGAGCACGAGCATGCCATGGCCTGCCAGCCGCTGGTGCGTGGCTTCTGAGCTAGCGATAACACCCCCTAGACGATCTTTCATCGGGGTGAGCGCATCAATAAAATAATTGGCCGTTGAGCCGGTGCCTACACCGAGAATGGCACCCACGGGTAGATGCGCCGCCACGTAATCGCGCGCAGCGTGCGCCACCGCTTGTTTCATTTCATCTTGCGTCATGGTGTTATACGCGGGAGGGCGAAGAAATGTTCACCGTTATCGTAATGATCACAATCAACGTTTTCGCGGTGGCGGTAAATCGGTGCAACTGCCGTGCGCTACTTCTGCTGCCATGCCGATGCTCTCGCCCAGCGTGGGATGCGGGTGGATGGTTTTGCCGATGTCTGTTGCGTCCGCTCCCATCTCGATGGCCAGCGCCACTTCGCCGATCATGTCACCCGCGTTGGGTCCGACGATGCTGCCGCCAATGACGCGATGTGTTTCTGCATCGAACAAGAGCTTGGTGAAACCGTATTCCGCCCCGTTGGCAATCGCGCGGCCCGAGGCAGCCCACGGAAATTTGGCCACGGTGACTTTGCGGCCGATCTCTTTGGCTTCGTCTTCACCCACGCCAACCCAGGCGACTTCAGGATGTGTATAGGCTACCGAGGGAATCACGCGGGCATCGAAATAGCTCTTCATGCCAGCGGCGACTTCCGCGGCGACATGGGCTTCATGCACGGCTTTGTGAGCGAGCATGGGCTGGCCGACGATATCGCCGATGGCGAAAATGTGCGGCACATTGGTGCGCATCTGATTATCGACTGGAATAAATCCACGGTCAGTCACGATGACGCCCGCATTGGCCGCATCAATTTTTTTGCCATTCGGCACGCGGCCAGCGGCTTGCAGAATGAGGTCATAGTGTTGCCGCTCTTTAGGCGCTTCTTTGCCCGAAAAGGTAACCACCAGACTATCCGCTTGCGAATCGACGGAGACTGTTTTTGTTTTGAGCATGATGCGCTCAAAGCGGCTGGCGTTCTGCTTTTCCCAAACTGCAACCAGGTCGCGATCCGGCCCTTGCATCAAGGTGTCTTGCATTTCGACAACATCCACCTTGGCGCCCAGAGCGGCATAAACCGTGGCCATTTCCAGTCCGATAATGCCGCCGCCGATCACCAGCATGCGCTTCGGGGTGAATGGCAATTCGAGCGCGCCGGTTGAATCAACGATGCGTGGGTCTTTGGGTGACTCGGGAATAAACGGCAAATGAATGGCCGCACTGCCTGCCGCGATGATGCATTGCGTAAAGCGTATGACGCGCGTTGAGCCGGTTTTTTCCTGTGCGTTGCCAGTCGTGGTTTCCACTTCAAGATGAGTGGCGTCCAGAAAGCGTCCAAGCCCACGCACGACCTCTACCTTGCGCGCTTTGGCCATACCGGCCAGGCCCGTGGTGAGTTTGCTGACAACCCCTGCCTTGTGCGCACGCAGGCGGTCAAGATCAATGGTCGGGGCCGCAAATTGAATACCTAGCGTGTTGGCATGTGCCGCTTCATCCATCACTTCAGCCACATGCAGCAAGGCCTTTGAGGGGATGCAGCCGACATTCAAACACACGCCACCCAAGGTGGCGTAGCGTTCAACCAGTACGGTTTTCAAACCCATATCCGCCGCGCGAAAAGCTGCTGAATAGCCGCCCGGCCCTGCACCCAATACCAGCAGATCACAGACGATGTCAGCGGTGCCAGAAAAGTGTGCCGCTGTTCGCCCTGCCTGGGCGGGGGTTGGCGTAGCGGCCTGATTATTTGGCGGTGCCGCCGTATCACCAGCGCCGCCCAGAGACGGGCTCAAGACTTTTGGTGCAGCTTCTGGTTGTGTACTTGATTGAGCAGCGGAGGATGGGGCTTCTTGATTCAGCGTGGCTGCCACGGTGACGGTGGCTGCATCGGCCACCGTCACCATCGCCACCGGAGTACCGGTAGAGACTTTATCGCCCAGCTTTACCTTCAATTCATGGATCACGCCCGCCACGGGCGAGGGCACATCCAGCGTGGCTTTATCTGATTCAAGCGTCATGAGTGCATCTTCCACCTTGACACTATCGCCGACCTTCACCAGAAGATCGATGATGGGGATGTCCTTGAAATCACCAATATCAGGAACCCGCACTTCAACCAGTTGACTCATTGATCTTCTCCGTAAAGTTTTATAACAGCACCTTGCGCATATCTACCAGCAAGGCCGATAAATAGCTGGTAAACCGCGCAGCGGCAGCACCGTCAATCACGCGGTGATCGTAAGAGAGTGACAGCGGTAGCATCTGGCGAGGCACAAAGGCTGCGCCATCCCACACCGGTTTGGTTTGGGTTTTGGAGACGCCAAGGATCGCGACTTCCGGCGCGTTAATAATTGGGGTGAATGCTGTACCGCCAATGCCGCCCAGGCTGGAAATGGAAAAGCAGCCGCCCTGCATATCGGCAGACCCTAGTTTGCCATCGCGCGCTTTTTGCGCGAGCGCACCCATTTCACGGGCAATGTCGGCCAGGCCTTTTTTATCGGCATCACGCAACACAGGCACCATCAGGCCGTTGGGGGTATCTGCCGCAAAGCCGATATGGAAATATTGTTTGAGCACCAGACGCTGTTCATCACCCCGGCCTTCGAGCGAAGCGTTAAAGTCGGGAAATTTTTTCAGCGCGCTTACCACGGCCTTGATCAAAAACGCCAGCATGGTGAGTTTGACGCCGCTTTTTTCCAGCTCTTTATTGGTCGCAACGCGGAAGGCTTCCAGGTCGGTGATGTCGGCTTCATCAAACTGTGTGACGTGAGGAATCATCGCCCAGTTGCGCGCCAGATTCGCCCCTGAAATCTTCTTGATGCGGGAGAGCGGACGCAATTCGATGGCGCCAAATTTGGCAAAATCGACTGTCGGCCAGGGCAGCAGATTGAGCCCGTTGAGACCGCCAGAAGTCTGTCCTGATGCTACGGCGGCAGAGCCCGCACCCGTCATCACGCCTTTGACGAAGGCTTCCACATCCGCCTGCGTGATGCGGCCTTTAAGCCCCGTGCCGGAAACCTTGGCTACATCCACGCCCAGGGTGCGGGCAAAGGCGCGCACCGAGGGACTGGCATGCGCGTGAGTGCCTGGCGTTGCCGATGATTCAGCTGAGGGTGCGGGTGCGGCTATTGCCGTTGGCGTGGGGGCTGGAATAGGGGCAGGCGCAGCGACCGCTGGCGCCGTTTCAGCAGGGGTTTTGACCGGAGTTTCAGCTGAAGTTTCAACCGATTTTTCAACCAATGCTGCCGTATCACCAGCGCCGATTTTTATAGGATTCGATACTTTCACGCGCGCCACCAGCACGCCCTCGGAAATTTTATCGCCTACCTTGACGCGTAGTTCGCTAATCACGCCTGCCACTGGCGAAGGAACATCCATCGTGGCTTTGTCGGATTCAACAGTGATTAATGAATCTTCTACCTTGACTTCATCGCCGACCTTGACCAGCACGTCGATAATCGGCACATCGGTGAAGTCACCAATCGCAGGAACGAGAATATCTACAATGTCAGACATGGCTTAAACCTTTACCGGGTTGGGTTTGTTGGCATCCAGCGCATATTTGGCAATCGCAGCAGCCACCTGGCTACGTTCAATCTGGCCATCATCGGCCAGGGCAGTCAGTGCAGCCAGCGTGATCCAGTAACGATTCACCTCGAAAAAGTGGCGCAACTTTTCGCGCGTATCAGAGCGGCCAAAGCCATCGGTGCCCAGCACGGTGTAGCGGCGTGGCACCAGTGAGCGTATCTGTTCTGCATAGAGCCGAATGTAATCGGTGGCGGCGATGATGGGCCCGCGGGTATCCGTGAGGCACGCGGTGACATGCGATATGCGCTGTGTGTCTGTGGGGTGCAGCAGGTTCCAGCGTGCGCAGTCTTGCCCGTTGCGCGCCAGCTCGTTAAAGCTCGGGCAAGACCATAAATCAGCCTCCACACCCCAATCTTCGCGCAGCAAATCGGCTGCCGCCATGACCTCGCGGAAGATCGTGCCCGAACCCAGCAACTGCACGCGTGGCCCGTTGGAGGCAGCTCCCCTGCGGAATGCATACATGCCCTTGAGAATGCTCTCGGCACTGCCTTCCGGCATGGCGGGATGTTCGTAATTTTCGTTCATCACCGTGAGGTAATAAAACACATCCTCTTGCTCTGCCACCATGCGACGCAAACCATCCTGCACGATCACCGCGACTTCATAGGCAAAGGTCGGATCGTATGAGAGGCAGTTAGGCACGGCGCTGGCCAGCACATGCGAATGGCCGTCTTCATGTTGCAGGCCTTCGCCATTCAGCGTGGTGCGTCCTGCCGTGCCGCCGATGAGAAAGCCGCGCGCCCGCTGATCGCCCGCCGCCCACACCAAGTCCATGGTGCGCTGCATGCCGAACATCGAATAAAACACATACACCGGAATCATCTGCACGCCATGCACTGAATAGGCAGTTGCCGCCGCGATCCAGTCGGCCATGGCACCGGCTTCGTTGATCCCGTCCTGCAGAATCTGGCCGTCTTTGGTTTCCTTGTAGAACATCAACTGGTCGGCATCTTGCGGCACATATTTCTGCCCGTCCTGATTCCAGATGCCGATCTGGCGGAACAGGCCTTCCATGCCAAAAGTGCGCGATTCATCCACCACGATGGGCACCACGCGGCGGCCGATCACCTTGTCTTTGAGCATCACATTCAACGCACGCACAAACGCCATGGTGGATGAGAACTCGCGGCCCTCACCGCCCGCTTTTAACAAGGCCTCGAAAGCCGACAGCGGTGGCACCGGCAACGGTTCGACGCGGCGGCGGCGGGCGGGCGTAAAGCCGCCCAGCGCCTCGCGCCGTGCGCGCATGTAAGTCAGTTCTGGCGAGCCTTCCGCGAACTTGAGGTAGGGCAGTTTTTCAATGTCGTCATCCTTGACCGGCAACTTGAAGCGGTTGCGGAAAGCCTTGAGTGAATCGCTGTCCATTTTCTTTTGCTGGTGGGTAATGTTCTGCGCCTCGCCGGAAGGGCCCATGCCATAACCCTTGATGGTCTTGGCCAGAATCACCGTCGGCTTGCCGGTATGCGCCACCGCAGCGGCGTAGGCCGCGTAGATTTTGTGCGGATCGTGACCACCGCGATTAAGCGCCCAGATGTCAGCATCCGACCAGTGCTCAACCATTTTGGCGAGTTCAGGATATTTGCCAAAGAAATGTTTGCGCACATAGGCGCCATCTTTTGCCTTGAAGGTTTGGTAATCGCCATCCACGCATTCCATCATGCGCTGGTGCAGCAGACCGGTTTTATCCTGCGCCAGCAGCGCATCCCAGTAGCCGCCCCAAACCACCTTGATGACATTCCAGCCCGCACCGCGAAAATCAGACTCCAGCTCTTGAATGATTTTGCCATTCCCGCGCACTGGGCCATCGAGCCGCTGCAGATTGCAATTGATGACGAAAATCAGGTTGTCCAGCCGTTCGCGTCCGGCCACGCCAATGGCGCCCATGGATTCCGGCTCGTCCATCTCGCCGTCGCCCATGAAGGCCCAGACCTTGCGACCTTCGGTTGTCGCCAGGCCGCGATCCTGCATATATTTCATGAAGCGTGCGTGATAAATCGCCTGCAAGGGCGCGAGTCCCATAGACACCGAGGGAAACTGCCAGAAGTCCGGCATCAGCCATGGATGCGGGTAGCTGGAAAGCCCCTTGCCATCAACCTCACGGCGGAAGTTGTCCATTTGATCCTCCGTCAAGCGACCGAGCAGAAAAGCGCGGGCATAAATGCCTGGCGACGAATGCCCTTGCCAGAGCACCAAATCGCCACCATGATTTTCGGATGGCGCATGCCAAAAGTGATTAAAGCCGACGTCATACAAGGTGGCGGCGGAAGCATAGCTGGCAATGTGGCCACCCAGGCCGGAATCGTCACGGTTGGCGCGTAGCACCATGATCATTGCATTCCAGCGCGCATAGGCGCGGATGGTGTGCTCCAGTTCCTGATCACCCGGCATGCGGGGCTGCTGCCCGACGGGGATCGTGTTGATGTAATCCGTATTGGCGCTGTAGGGGATATTGATGCCTGCGCGGTGGCTATCGGCGATCAACTGTTCAAGCAGAAAGTGTGCACGCTCCGGCCCTGCTTTTTCGATCACGGCGGCCAGCGCATCGAGCCATTCGCGGGTTTCCTGCGGGTCAATGTCGGCAGGAGTTAAAGACGCATCAGGCGTGGCGGACATGGATGTAACGGACATGCTAATTTTCCTCGTGAGAATAATGTTATTTCGCGGCCAGTCGCCACAAAATTTTTTATGCAACTGCACTCGGGGTAAGAGTGCAATCGGCATCATGTGCGGCCATTCTAAAACACTCTGTGCGATGGCGCAGTGAATGCGGGTGGAAGTAGGCTCGCGAATGCTGGCTTTCGTTGACTTCGCGGCGTTTCTGTGTGCGTTGCTGCGCTTTGAGTCGCGCGCGGCTGGCGCGTTTGTCGGTGCGCAAATGTGCGCTGCCTTTTTTCATCAGCGGGTGTGTCGCCAGCAGATGACGCGGGTGTAACGCCTGCTGGCGCTGTTTTTGCTTGGCCTGCTTCATGGGCGATGAAATGTCATGATGGCATGGCCCTCTGCGGTGTGCGCCGGACGTGCTCGTGGCGCGGGTTTCCAGGCATGGCCGTAGACCACTTCAAAGCGTAGCGGCCAGCGCCCCTCGTGATCGCGCGGCCAGGCAGAAAAAACCTTGCGCCAGGTGCGAAAAGGCTGCTGGCCAAGAAACGCATCACGCACACCCAAATGGCGCTGATCGGCAAGAAACTGGCGCGGGTGGCGGTAGGTGAAATTCAGTACCTCCATATCCATCACCGGGTCGGCAAAGCCTGCTGCCACGAGCATATCGCCGATGTCATGCATGTCGATGAAGCGCCGCGCCGTGTCATCAGCGCCGACTTCTTCCATAGCAGAGCGGAGTTCAAGCAAGCTATCCGGCCCCAGCGTGGCGAACATCACCAGGCCGCCGACAGCCATCACGCGATGTATTTCGCGCAGCGCGGGTAGCGGGTCATCCAGCCAGTGCAGCATCAGATTCGACCACACAAAATCCAGCGTATTGTCCGCCAGCGGCAGCGCGCGCGCATCGGCGTTAATGAGTTGCGGGCCGCGATTGAGTAGGCGTCCAAGTAAGCGCGTGAGGCGTGAACTGTGGGCACGCACACCGTGCAACATCGGCAGAGAAACATCAATCGCCAGCGCCTGCGTCTTGTTGTAACGTGCTTGCAAGGCGCGTATGCCGTCGCCCGTGGCGCAGCCGATGTCGGCGATGCGCTGCGGCGAAATCTTCATGTAATCGAGGCGCTCCGCCATGCGTGCGCCAACGAGGCGGGCGAGCACAGCCGCTTGATCGTAAGCTGCCGCCGTGCCAGGTAAATTGCGGCTCACACCGCGAATCACACTGAAATAAGTCCCAGACGGCTAAACAGCGCTTCGTCGCGATCGGCTTGCGGGTTGCCCGCGGTGAGCAGTTTGTCGCCGTAGAAAATCGAATTTGCACCGGCGAGAAAACACAACGCCTGCATCTCGTCGCTCATCTCTTCACGGCCCGCCGAGAGGCGCACCATGGACGTTGGCATGAGGACGCGCGCCACAGCAATCGTGCGCACAAATTCAAACGGGTCGAGTGGCGCGACATGCCCCATCGGCGTGCCAGGCATCGGCACCAACTGGTTGATCGGCACTGATTCCGGCGGCGTGGACATGTTCGCCAGTTCAGCCAGCAAACCGGCACGCGCGCGGCGTGTTTCGCCCATGCCGACAATGCCGCCACAGCACACCTTGATGCCCGCGCCGCGCACCTGCGCCAGCGTATCAAAACGATCAGCCTGCGTGTGCGTGGTGATCACCTGGCCATAAAATTCGGGCGACGTATCCAGGTTGTGGTTGTAATAATCCAGCCCCGCGTCTTTCAGCTGTTCGGCCTGCCCCTCTTTGAGCATGCCCAGCGTGGCGCAGGTTTCCAGCCCCAGCGCCTTGACCGCCGCGATCATCCCGGCCACCTGTGCCAGATCTTTTTCTTTCGGTCCGCGCCAGGCCGCGCCCATGCAAAAGCGTGATGCGCCCTTGTCTTTGGCGGCTTGCGCAGCGGCGATCACCTCTTCGAGCGGCAGCAAGGCTTCACGCTCGACCTCGCCGTGGCGCGCCGACTGCGAGCAATAACCGCAATCTTCCGAACAGCCGCCGGTCTTGATCGAAAGCAGGGTAGAGCGCTGCACCGCATTCGCCACATGGTGTTGGCGATGCACTTCCTGTGCGCGAAACAGCAGATCGTTAAAGGGTAGCGCGAACAGCGCTTCGATCGCTTTAATGCTCCAGCGCAGATTCGGCGCGGCTGATGGCGCAGGTTTGTTCGGAGTGGTGTCCGGGGTTTTGTTCACGGTTTCTTTTGTAGCAAGAGCAGTCATTGCGGTGGACTCGATAGAATGCAGGGGAAGACACGCATCTTGGTGGAAGGAGCAACGCTTGTCAATCAAAAATCAGGCAGCAAACGCAGTCAAGGCAACCCTAAAGGCCACCATTGCAGCGCTGTTGCCGCGCGACTGTTTGCTGTGCGGCGCGGCCAGCGATAACGCCGTATTGTGCCCCAGTTGCAATGATCACCTGCCACGTCTGACCACGCAGCGCTGCCCGCAATGCGCCTTGCCCACACCGAACGCTGAACCCTGCGGCGCGTGCCTCAAGCAGGCGCCCTATTTCGACGCCACCACCGCCATCTGGCAATATGACTTCCCGCTCGACCGGATGATCCAGTCGCTCAAGTATTCGCGCCGTCTCGCCAGCGCCGACTTTTTCGGCGCCGAGTTGGCGATGCTACCTGGTACGCCACCCGACTTCATCCTGCCTGTTCCTCTGTCAGCCCAGCGGCTGGCGCAGCGCGGCTTTAATCAATCCATTGAGGTTGCCCGCCCGCTGGCGCGGCAACTGAGCGTCCCGTTGGAACTCAAGCACATCCACCGCCACCGCGACACCACACCGCAAGCCACCCTGCCGTGGAAAGAGCGCGCAAAAAACATCCGCCATGCGTTTGAATGCCGCCTTGATCTCACCGGCAAAACCGTGCTGGTGGTGGATGACGTCATGACCACCGGCGCCACACTGAATGAGCTGGCGCGCACCCTCAAGGCCCATGGCGCAGTGCGCGTCGAAAACCGCGTGCTGGCGCGGGCGTTGAAACATGGCTGAGAAGGTCGCCGCATCGCGATGGAGACTGCGCGAGCGTAGCCGCCCCTGTAGCCGCCTGTTGCAGTATCTGCCGCTTTACCCACAGCGTTGCCTGTGGCACAAGCTACGAGCAAGGAGTAAAGGCTGTGGCTTAATTGCCTAACGCTGCAGACGAACGGGGTGCGCCAAGACGTGGCGCGCCATTCGCGCAGTGCGTGAAGGCGGCGTGGTTCAGGTTGCCTTCGTTTCCGCGACTGTACCTTAAAAGTCGGCGCTGGCGATACGGCACCAGTGCCTTGCGCTACGCATCGGTTGTCATGCCTTGCTAATGGCGGTGTCGTCGGTTATCGTAATCGTCTGCGACACCCCTTCACTGTAACGTAAAGGAGCCATCATGACCGTTGCAAAAGTGATTGAAATTACTTCAAGCAGCAAAAAGAGTTTTGAAGATGCCATCTCTTCCGGCATTGCACGTGCGTCTGAAACGATTGCCGATATTCAGGGGGCTTGGGTAAAAGATCAAAAAGTCGTGGTGAGCAAAGGCAAGGTGACGGAATACCGTGTGACCATGAAAGTCACCTTTGTTTTAGCGGGTGCCAAAGCCACGGCAAGTGCCAAGAAAAAATAAACCGCAGGAGGCCGCAGTTTCCCGGGTAATTTTGCAGGCTGAAAATTTGCTCTCTTCTTAGCCTGCAAAGCTTTTCCTAATCAACGCGATATTTTTTTCACGCAGGAGACAAAATGAAATCACGTTCCGTCCTATTTTTAGCCGCTTCTATGTTGTGTTTTTCTTTGGCGGCACATGCAGATATCACCGTGCCAATGAATAAGGTAGATGAGCAGGGTGCTGGCCCGCAGGTGGGCCAGGTTGTTATTAGCGAAACGCCGTATGGCGTGGTTTTTAGCCCGACGTTGGCGGGGTTGCCGCCGGGTGTGCATGGGTTTCATGTGCATGAAAAACCAAGTTGCGCGCCGATGGAAAAAGATGGCAAACAGGTACCCGCCTTAGCGGCGGGCGGGCATTACGATCCAGCAGCGAGTAAACACCACGGTCTGCCGTGGGGCGATGGGCATCTGGGCGATTTGCCTGCGCTTTTCGTTGATGCTCAGGGCAATGCCACCACGCCTGTGTTGGCGCCAAGGCTCAAGTTGGCCGATGTAACGGGTCGCTCTTTGATGATTCATGCGGGGGGCGATAACCACGCAGACCATCCAGCCCCTCTGGGTGGCGGGGGTGCGCGCTTGTTCTGTGGCGTGATTCAATAATCAAAACTCAGCAAAAACCAGCGAATAACTGACAAACGCGGCATTTACGCGTTTTGCGCACGCTATCTGCTGGGGGGTAGTCGGTTTGCTGCACTAGCGTAACGCCCCCAGTTTGGTCGATAATAGCGAGTTTTCAGGAAGGCACAGTGCCTTCCAATCTTTTTGCGATGACTACCACCATGCCGTCTGCCGCTGTGTCTACCTCTGTGTCCGCCTCTGCTTTACCCCTTTCTAATGCGATTCGCGCGTTGGCCATGGATGCCGTGCAAAAGGCGAATTCTGGCCATCCGGGCGCGCCCATGGGCATGGCCGATATCGCCGAGGTGCTGTGGCATCGCCACCTGCGCCACAATCCGGCGAATCCGCACTGGGCAGGCCGCGATCGGTTTGTGTTATCCAATGGCCACGCGTCCATGCTGCTTTATTCCCTGTTGCATCTCACGGGGTATGACGTTTCGCTGGACGATCTGAAACAGTTTCGCCAGTTGCACAGCAAAACGCCGGGGCATCCGGAGATTGGCTACACGCCGGGCGTGGAAACCACCACCGGCCCGTTGGGCCAGGGTATTGCCAATGCCGTGGGCATGGCGCTGGCTGAGAAGCTGCTGGCGAATGAATTCAATCGCCCCGGCCATGAGATCGTTAATCACTACACTTATGTTTTTCTGGGCGACGGCTGCCTCATGGAAGGCATTTCGCATGAGGTCTGCTCGCTGGCTGGCACGTGGGGTTTATCCAAGCTGATCGTGTTTTGGGACGATAACGGCATTTCTATCGACGGCCATGTAGAGGGCTGGTTTACCGAAAATATTCCCGAGCGGTTTCAGGCTTACGGCTGGCAGGTGATCAGCAGTGTTGATGGGCATAATCCGGCGGCCATTGATGCGGCTATAGGCCAAGCGCAGGCCGATACTCAGCGGCCAACGCTGATCTGCTGCAAAACGGTGATTGGCAAAGGCGCGCCCAACAAGCAAGGCGGCCATGATGTGCATGGCGCCCCGCTGGGTGATGCCGAAATTGCCGCTGCCCGTGTTGCGCTAGGCTGGCCGTACGCACCGTTTGAAGTGCCGGCAGAGGTTTACGCAGCGTGGGATGCCAAAAAAACCGGCGCAGAATCCGAGGCTGCCTGGCAGCAAGGGTTTGCCGTTTATGCCAGGGCGCATCCTGAGTTGGCGGCTGAGTTTACCCGCCGCATGGCCGGTGATCTGCCCGCTGATTGGGAAGCCCATGTAGCGGCTGTGCTGGAAAAACTCAACGACAAAGCGGAAACCATTGCCACCCGCAAGGCCTCGCAAAACAGTATTGAAGCCTTTGCGCCCAAGCTGCCGGAGCTACTCGGCGGCTCGGCGGATCTGACGGGATCTAACCTCACGAACTGGTCGGGTTCTAAAGCAGTGACGCGGGCAGGTCACGGTAATTACATTCACTACGGCGTGCGCGAGTTTGGTATGGCGGCTATCGTGAATGGCTTGACGTTGCACGGCGGCTTTATTCCCTATGGCGGCACCTTTTTGATGTTTTCGGAATACGCGCGTAACGCGTTGCGTATGGCAGCGCTGATGAAGCAGCGGTCGATTTTTGTGTTCACCCACGATTCGATTGGCCTGGGCGAAGATGGCCCGACGCACCAGCCTGTGGAACAGTTGGCGACGTTGCGTTTGATTCCGCACATGGAAACCTGGCGCCCTTGCGATACGGTTGAAACGGCCATTGCCTGGGCTGCAGCCATTGAGCGGCGAGATGGCCCCACTTGCCTGGCGTTTTCAAGGCAGAATTTACCGTTTGTTAAACGCGATACGGCAACGCAGGCGGCTATCCGGCGTGGCGGTTATGTATTGTCCGAGGCTGCTGGCACGCCACAAGCCGTGTTGATTGCCACGGGTTCAGAGATTGATCTGGCGCTAAAAGCGCAAGCGCAACTGGCCACAGAGGGCATTGCAGTGCGCGTGGTTTCCATGCCGTGCACTAACCGTTTCGATCATCAAGACGATGCCTATCGCGCCAGCGTGTTGCCGCAAGGCATTGTGCGGGTGGCGATCGAAGCCGGGGTGACGGATGGCTGGTACAAATATGTAGGGCTGGAAGGTGCGGTCATTGGTTTAGACCGCTTTGGTGAGTCGGCACCGGCAGGTGCCTTGTTCAAGGCGTTTGGCTTTACCGTAGAGCATGTTGTCGCCACGGTGAAGGGTCTTATCTAGTTTTTTATTTCAGGAGTCGCACATGACGATCAAGGTTGGCATCAACGGATTTGGCCGCATCGGCCGCATGGTGTTCCGCGCGGCGGTACAAAATTTTTCTGATATCGAAATCGTTGGTATCAATGATCTGCTCGAGCCGGATTATCTGGCCTATATGCTGAAATACGATTCGGTTCATGGCCGTTTCAAGGGTGACATTTCGGTTGAGGGCAGTACCCTGATCGTGAATGGCAAAAAAATCCGCCTGACGGCGTTGAAAGACCCATCCGAGCTGAAATGGAATGAAGTCAACGCCGATGTAGTGATTGAAGCTACCGGGCTTTTCTTAACTAAAGAAACTGCGGCCAGGCACATCGCTGCCGGTGCGAAAAAAGTCATCATGTCTGCACCCTCGAAAGACGACACGCCGATGTTTGTGTTTGGCGTGAATGACAAAACCTACGCCGGGCAGACCATTGTTTCCAATGCCTCATGCACCACTAACTGCCTGGCCCCCGTGGCCAAGGTGTTGAACGATACCTGGGGCATCAAGCGTGGCCTGATGACTACCGTGCATGCTGCAACAGCAACGCAGAAAACCGTGGATGGCCCGTCCAACAAGGATTGGCGCGGCGGCCGAGGCATTCTGGAAAATATCATCCCCTCTTCAACCGGCGCAGCTAAAGCGGTCGGCGTGGTGATTCCCGAGTTGAACAAGAAGCTCACCGGTATGTCGTTCCGTGTGCCGACTTCCGATGTATCGGTCGTCGATTTGACTGTCGAGTTGGTCAAAGAGGCGAGCTATGCCGAGATCTGCGCAGCAATGAAGGCCGCCTCGCAAGGTGACATGAAAGGCGTGCTCGGATACACCGAAGATAAAGTGGTAGCGACCGATTTTCGCGGCGAGAGCTGCACCTCGGTATTCGATGCCGAGGCGGGCATCGCGCTGGATAGCACTTTCGTCAAGATCGTGGCCTGGTATGACAACGAGTGGGGCTACTCGAACAAAGTGTTGGAAATGACGCGCGTGATTGGTCAGTCAGCAGTAAATTAAGTAGCACGTAAAAAGTTATGCGAAGCGGTATCCGGACAGCGCTGGTGATACGCCGCAAAGCTTTGAACCCGGCTGCAGGGAATGCAGAGCCGTTCCTGGAAAGTCCCCTTGGGGGACGGCGCAATTTACACAGTAAAGGTTGATGCATGAACTTCAAGAAACTGACCGATCTGAACGTTTCAGCCAAGCGCGTGTTTATCCGCGCCGATCTGAATGTGCCGCAGGACGAACATGGCGCGATTACCGATGACACGCGCATTCGCGCGGCGTTGCCGGGCATTCGCTATGCTCTGGCAGGCGGCGCGGCGGTGATGGTCACTTCGCATCTTGGCCGTCCGACGGAAGGTGAATTCAAAGCCGAAGACTCGCTCGCCCCAATCGCCGTGCGTCTGGCTGAACTGCTGGGTCGTCCGGTACCGCTGGTGCAAAACTGGGTGGATGGCGCGGATTTGGCAGATGCGGTGAAACCTGGCGAGATCGTGCTGCTGGAAAATTGCCGAGTCAACAAAGGCGAGAAAAAGAACGATGATGCGCTGGCGCAAAAGCTGGCCAAGCTTTGCGACATCTGGGTGCATGACGCCTTTGGCACCGCGCATCGTGCCGAGGTCACTACTTATGGCATGGGCAAATATGCGCCGGTCGCTTGTGCCGGGCCGTGTCTTGCGGCTGAACTTGACGCTTTGACACGGGCGTTAGCTAAACCAGCGCATCCGCTGGTGGCCATTGTTGCTGGTTCCAAGGTGTCAACCAAGCTGACCGTGCTTGAATCGCTGGCGGATAAGGTGGACCAATTGATTGTGGGTGGCGGTATCGCCAACACGTTTTTATTGGCGGCAGGCAAGAAGATCGGCAAATCGCTCGCCGAGCCCGATCTGGTTGAAGCCGCGCGCCGGGTGATGCAAAAAGTGTCCGTGCCGTTGCCAGCGGAAGTGGTCTGCGCCAAGGCGCTTTCAGCAACCGCTGTGGCGACGGTTAAAAGCATTGATGACGTGACTGACGACGACATGATTTTGGACATTGGTCCGATGGCAGCACAAGAGCTATCCAGAATCGTGGCTCAGGCGGGCACGATCGTATGGAACGGCCCGGTCGGCGTGTTTGAGATCGAGCAGTTTTCGTGCGGTACCAAAACGTTAGCTCATGCGATTGCCGATTCCAAAGCTTTTTCACTGGCCGGTGGCGGTGACACCATTGCGGCCATTAACGCGTTTGGTACCAAGGTGAGTTACATCTCGACAGCCGGGGGCGCTTTCCTGGAGTTTCTTGAGGGCAAGAAACTCCCTGCTGTTGAAATTCTTGAGCAACGCGCGGATAGCTGAAACGCCATTACACGCCATCATAATTTTCCATGCAACGCGCAACCAAAATTGTAGCGACCCTCGGCCCGGCGTCTAGCAGCGCGGAACGGCTGGCTGAATTGGTGGCGGCAGGTGTGGATGTCGTGCGGCTGAATTTTTCACATGGCACGGTGGATGATCATCGGCAGCGCGTGGAAACCTTGCGCGCAGCGGCGCATCACGCGGGGCGCACGGTTGGCGTGATGGCCGATTTGCAGGGGCCAAAAATCCGCATCGGCAAGTTTGCTGCCGGTCCAATAGCGATCAAGGCTGGCCAGCATTTCATCCTCGATGCAACCTGCACCTTGGGCGATGCCACACGCGTCGGCCTGGATTACCCTGATCTGGTGGAGGATGTGGTGGCAGGCGATGTGCTGTTGCTGGACGACGGCCGTACGGTATTCGATGTGGAGTGCGTCGAGGGCAGCGAAATCCATTGTCGTAACCGGCATGATGGTGAGCTTTCGAATAACAAAGGCATCAACAAGCAGGGCGGCGGATTGTCGGCCCCGGCGCTGACACCCAAGGACATGGCGGACATCAAGACAGCTGCCGCGTTGAATGTCGATTTTGTTGCCGTGTCTTTCCCCAAGACGGGCGCCGACATGCGGCAAACGCGGCAACTGCTGCACGAGGCAGGATCGGATGCGCTGATCATCGCAAAAATTGAGCGCGTTGAGGCGATCGATAATCTGCAAGATATTTTGCATGCCACCGATGGCGTGATGGTGGCGCGTGGCGATCTGGCGGTTGAAGTGGGTGATGCCGCTGTGCCCGCTTTGCAAAAGCGTATTATCCGCATGGCGCGCGAGGCGAATCGTTTTGTCATCACCGCCACGCAAATGATGGAATCGATGATTGCCAGCCCGGTGCCGACCCGCGCTGAAGTGTCCGATGTAGCGAATGCGGTGTTGGATGGCACGGATGCGGTGATGTTGTCGGCCGAGACAGCTTCTGGCATGTATCCGGTAGCCGCAGTGGAAGCCATGGCGCGGGTGTGTGTGGCAGCTGAAAAGTCACATGAAGTAAAAGTGGATGCTCACTTTTTAGATCGCACGTTTACCCGCATCGATCAATCCATTGCCATGGCCGCCTTGTTTACTGCGGTGCACATGAAAGTTAAAGCTGTTGCGGCGTTGACGGATTCCGGTTCTACCGCGTTGTGGATGAGCCGCATCAATTCTGGCGTGCCCATCTATGCGTTGACGCCACGCATCCGCACGCGATATCGGGTGAGTATTTTCCGCGATGTATTTCCGTTGATTACCGATTTTGCTACGCATGATCGTGATGAGTTACTCTGGCAGGCTGAAGAAACTCTACTTGCCGCTGGTGCGGTGGAGGTGGGCGATTTAATTGTCCTCACCATCGGCGAGCCGATCGGTCTGGCAGGTGGCACGAATACTTTGAAACTGGTAAAAGTCGGCGAACACCGGCGGCCAGCCGCCTGATTTTTTTCTAAGGAGATTTAAATGGCTCTCGTATCAATGCGTCAATTGCTCGACCATGCGGCAGAAAATGGTTACGGCCTGCCTGCCTTCAATGTGAATAACCTGGAACAAGTGCAGGCCATCATGGAAGCGGCAGCCGAGACTAACAGCCCGGTCATCATGCAGGGCTCAGCCGGTGCGCGTAAATATGCCGGTGAAGCGTATCTGCGGCACTTGATTGAAGCGGCCGTGGAAGCTAACCCGGATATTCCTGTGGTGATGCATCAGGATCACGGCGCGAGTCCGGCGATTTGCATCCAGGCCATGCGCCTGGGCTTTTCCAGCGTGATGATGGATGGTTCATTGAAAGAGGATGCCAAGACGCCCGCCTCGTTTGATTACAACATCGATGTCACCCGCCGGGTAGTTGAAATAGCCCACGCGATCGGGGTTTCGGTTGAAGGCGAGCTGGGCTGTCTCGGTTCGCTGGAAACAGGCATGGGCGAAAAGGAGGACGGCCACGGTGCCGAAGGGGTGCTCTCCCACGACCAGTTGCTGACAGATGCCAACGAGGCGGCCGATTTCGTCAAGGCCACGGGTGTCGATGCGCTGGCGATTGCCATCGGCACGTCACACGGCGCGTACAAATTCACCCGCCCACCCACCGGTGCTGTGCTGCGAATTGATCGCATCAAAGAAATCAATGCGCGCATACCCAATACGCATCTGGTGATGCATGGTTCGTCCTCCGTGCCGCAGGATCTGCTTGCGGCGATCAATCAATATGGCGGCGCTATGGGTGAAACCTACGGCGTGCCGGTAGAAGAAATTGTTGAAGGCATCAAGCACGGTGTGCGCAAGATCAATATTGATACTGATTTACGCATGGCCTCGACAGCCGCGATCCGCCGTTTCATGGCAGAAAACCCCAAAGAGTTCGATCCACGAAAATATCTGGGCGAGACTAAAAAGGCCATGAAGGCGATTTGCAAAGCGCGCTACGAGGCCTTTGGTTGCGCTGGTCAGGCGAGTAAAATCAAACCGATGTCGATGGAAAAAATGGCCACGCGATACATCAGTGGCGAGCTTGATTCCATTGTTAAGTAAATCTGGTTTTGCGGTAAATAGGCTGGCTGCATCGTGCATATTGCAGTCCGCTAAGGTAAATAATTTTTTCTTACTTTGATTTTTCCTATGACACAGCCTGCCTTGTTTGAATCTTCCCTGACTAGTTTGCCCCTGTTGGCACGCGGCAAAGTGCGCGATATTTATGCCGTGAGCGATGATCTATTGCTCATTATTACGACCGATCGCTTATCTGCTTTTGATGTCATCTTGCCGGACCCGATTCCTGGCAAGGGCGAAGTGCTGACTGCGGTGGCTGATTTTTGGTTTGGTAAATTAGCGCATGTGATTTCGAATCAGCTCACGGGGATAGATCCTGAGTCCGTGGTGGAAACGGAAGCCGAGCGGGAGCAAGTGCGTGGTCGTTCAGTCGTGGTCAAACGCCTTAAGCCTTTGCCCATTGAGGCGGTGGCGCGCGGTTACCTGATCGGCTCAGGTTGGAAGGATTATCAGGCCACCCACGCAGTCTGCGGGATTGCCTTACCAGCGGGGTTGCAACTAGCGCAGCAATTGCCTGAGCCAATTTTCACGCCGGCGACTAAGGCGGAAATGGGAGATCACGACGAAAATATTGACTACGCTACCGTCGAGAATTTGATTGGCGTTGATCTGGCCAAGAAAGTAAAAGAAACCACGCTACGCCTGTACCGCGAAGCGGCCGCTTTTGCACGCATCCACGGCATCATCATTGCGGATACGAAATTTGAATTTGGTCAGGATAAGGATGGCCGGTTGTATTTGATTGACGAAGTGTTAACGCCCGATTCATCGCGTTTCTGGCCCGCTAATCAATACCAAGTGGGTATTAGTCCCCCCAGTTTTGATAAACAGTTTGTGCGCGATTATCTGGGTACGCTGGATTGGAACAAGCAGGCTCCAGGCCCCCGCTTGCCTGCGGACGTGATTGAAAAAACAGCCGCCAAGTATCGTGAAGCACTTACCCGCCTGACCGGTTTGACGCCAAAAGTGTAATATGCGGCCAGCACGGCGCATGCTGTGTTGGTGTGTGCTGTACCCTCTTTTGTCGTGCTGTTACCGCGCTGTTACCGCGCTGTTACCGTATAGCCAGCGCCGACGTTTTTAACGTGCAGGCAAGGTGCAAGCGTGTGTGCAGCATGAGTGCGCGCGGCGCTTGAATAACAGGTTGGAAAGGTGTTCTGACTAACGTTCTGGCAGGCTTTACCCCTCCATGCTACTAGGCCATAATGAAGCGTTTCTTTTACCTTGCCGGGTATGCGTTGACGCATCCCTTTGCTTCTATTCGCCCGTATGAACACATCAATCTCCACGACATCCCCACCCCTGCCGGAAAAAATTGCGCTGCTGGTGCAAGAAGCGCGCTGGCTTTTAGTGGGGGTCTGCGGGGTCTATCTGGCCATCATTTTGTGGGGATTTAATCCCGCAGATCCCGGTTGGTCGCATGCGGCGACGGTTGATCGGGTGATAAACCCGGGTGGGCGGATGGGTGCTTGGCTATCTGATCTGATGTTGTATCTGTTTGGCTTGTCCGCCTGGTGGTTCGCTGCCCTGCCTTTTTTTCTGCTGGCGTGGGGTTATCACCGCCTGAGCCGTTTGTTTGATGGCGATCGGCGGTCTTTGTTCATCTCGCTCATCGGCTTTAGCGTGTTGCTGCTGGCAAGCGCCGGCATGGAGGCGATGCGCTTCTGGAGCGCAAAGCTGGCGCTGCCTTTGGCGCCGGGGGGCATGCTGGGTTTTGAAGTTGGCCGGTTTGCTGCACAGTTTCTCGGCTTTGACGGTGGCACGTTGGTTTTGCTGGTGTTGATCATGGTGGGATTTAGCTTGTTTACCGGCACCTCGTGGATGGGCGTGGCTGAAAAGTGTGGCGCCTTGCTCGAATCTGCCTGGGCCGGTGGCCAGCTGCTGAGGGAACGGTGGCAAGATCGGCGCTATGGTCGGCAGGTTGCGGATCAGCGCGAAGCGGTCGTGGAAACTGAGCGCCGCAAGATTGAAGAGAACCCGTTGCCGCCGGTCAAGATCGAGCCTGTTGAGTTGGATATTCCTCTGGCACCCAAAGCGATTGCGCGGGTTGAGAAGGAGCGCCAATCCGCCTTGTTTTTTGATGCGCTAGGTGGCGCGTTACCCCCGCTGCATTTACTCACAGAACCCACGCATAACCCGGCGGATGTGCCCTCAACCGAGACGCTGGAATTTACCTCGCGTCTGATCGAGCGCAAGCTGGCCGATTTTAATGTCACGGCCAAAGTGGTCTCGGCCCACCCCGGCCCGGTGGTGACACGCTATGAGATCGAGCCAGCCATTGGCGTCAAGGGCAGCCAGATTGTCGGCCTGGCCAAAGACTTGGCGCGCGCACTGTCTCTGGTGTCGATTCGCGTGGTGGAAACCGTGCCCGGAAAATCCTGCATGGCGCTGGAACTGCCCAATCCGAAGCGGCAGATCGTGCGTCTATCCGAAATCATTGGCTCGCAGGCGTATCACGGCATGCATTCGCCACTGTCCATCTCGCTGGGCAAGGACATCGGCGGCCAGCCGGTGGTGGCCGATCTGGCGAAAATGCCGCATCTGCTGGTGGCCGGCACCACGGGCTCGGGCAAATCGGTGGGTGTGAATGCGATGATTCTCTCGCTGGTCTATAAGTCTGGCCCGCAGGATGTGCGCCTGATCATGATCGACCCCAAGATGCTTGAGTTGTCGATCTATGAAGGCATCCCGCATCTGTTGGCGCCGGTGGTGACGGATATGACCAAGGCGGCCAATGCCCTGAACTGGTGTGTCGGCGAAATGGAGCGCCGCTACAAGCTGATGTCGGCGCTGGGTGTGCGAAATCTCTCCAGCTTTAATAGCAAGATTAATGACGCGCAAAAGGCAGGCGAGCATATTGCCAATCCGTTCTCGCTGACTGCAGAAACAGACCTGGGCCCCGAGCCCTTGACCACGATGCCGCACATCGTCGTGGTGATTGACGAGCTGGCGGATCTGATGATGGTGGTAGGCAAAAAAGTTGAAGAGCTGATCGCTCGTCTGGCGCAAAAAGCGCGTGCGGCAGGTATCCATCTGATTCTGGCAACCCAGCGGCCGAGCGTGGATGTCATCACTGGCCTGATCAAGGCCAATATCCCGACGCGCATTGCGTTTCAGGTGTCGAGCAAGATCGATTCGCGCACCATCCTCGACCAGATGGGCGCCGAGGCGTTGCTGGGGCAGGGCGATATGTTGTACTTGCCGCCAGGCACCGGCTTGCCTGTGCGTGTTCATGGTGCATTTGTCGCGGATGATGAAGTGCATCGCGTGGTGGAACATCTGAAGAAGATCGGCCCGCCCGAATACATCGATGAAATTCTTGTGGGCAGCCTAACCGATGCACAAGAAGTCGGCGCTGGTGATACGGCGAATAATGATGCCGAGACCGACCCGATGTACGACCAAGCCGTCGAGATCGTGCTCAAGAACCGTCGTCCTTCAATTTCTCTCGTGCAGCGCCATTTACGCATCGGCTATAACCGTGCTGCGCGCATGATCGAGGCGATGGAACGAGCCGGGTTGGTTTCGCCGATGAATAACGCCGGCGGCCGTGAAGTGATTGCCCCGGAGCGCTCTGAATAAACCTCAGTCAACCTTGGCAAGCCCCAGCGAATTTGAAAGCAAGATTCGGAGTGTCATGAATTCATGATGCGACTACAGTTGATCTAGTCATCAACGCGCAGTCGAAAGGACTAAACATGACCAGCCAAGCTGAACTTGCCGTGACAACGCGGAGCGACCCTCGCTGGAGAGCTGTCATGACGCGCGATCCGGCGGCCGAGGGGACGTTCGTCTATGCAGTCAAAACTACGGGTGTCTATTGTCGACCAAGCTGCCCGTCGCGGCGAGCCAAACCCGAGAACGTGGTTTTCTACAACACACCAGATGAGGCAGGGCGCGCTGGTTTTCGTCCCTGCAAACGCTGCCAGCCGAATCAACCGTCGGTGGCGATTCGACAGGCTGAAAAAATTGCTGAACTGTGTCGTTTGATCGAGTGTGCCGAGCGAACGCCGACATTAGGCGAACTTGCTCAACAGGGGGGTATGAGCACTTACCACTTGCACCGTGTTTTCAAAGCGATTACCGGCCTGACGCCCAAAAACTACGCAACCGCACATCGGGCGCAACGGGTTCGGCGGGAACTGGTGCATAGCGCCAGCGTGACCGAAGCAATCTACAGCGCTGGCTACAATTCAAGTGGCCACTTTTACGGCGAATCTCCGCAAGTGCTGGGCATGACACCGAGCGAATATCGCGCCGGTGGTGCTAATAACGACATTCGTTTTTCCATCGGCAAATGCTCACTCGGCGTGATTTTGGTCGCACAAAGTGTGCGCGGTATTTGCGCGATCTTGATGGGCGATGATGCGCAAAAGTTAGCCCGCGATCTCCATGCGCGCTTCCCCGCTGCGCGGCTGATCGCTGGTGACGCTGATTTTGAGCAGTTGGTAGCTAAGGTTATTAATTTTATTGAAGCCCCCCGGCTTGGCCTCGACCTGCCGCTCGATATACGTGGCACGGCGTTTCAGCAGCGCGTATGGCAGGCTTTGCGGGATATTCCGGAGGGGCAGACGGTTAGCTATACCGACATCGCCCGCCGCATCGGCGCGCCCAAAGCGGTTCGCGCTGTGGCCGGGGCTTGTGCCGCCAATACGTTGGCTGTGGCGATTCCCTGTCATCGCGTCGTGCGGAGTAATGGCGATTTGTCCGGTTATCGATGGGGTATCGAACGCAAACGCATTCTGCTCGAAAAAGAGGCCGCGCAGTGAATGCTGTCAACGGCGATCTATTTGGACGGGATGGTGCGCGCGAACCCTGGTCAGAGTGGCTAGGGTCTGGAACGGTACTACTGCACGGGTTTGCCACTACTGACGCTGCCGCAATCCTTGCTGACTTGGCGCGCATCATTGAGACGTCGCCGTTCCGCCACATGGTCATCGTAGATGGTCGCCCCATGTCGGTCGCCATGACGAACTGCGGAGCTTTGGGGTGGTTGTCTGATACCGCCGGTTATCGCTATTCGTCGTTTGATCCGCAGAGCAGCCATCGCTGGCCGCCGATGCCGGATTCATTTTCAAATCTGGCGCGAGCGGCGGCGATCCAAGCCGGGTTTTCAAGTTTTACGCCGGATGCCTGCCTGATCAACCGCTATGCAGTGGGTGCTCGTATGTCGCTACACCAAGACAAGGATGAGCGCGATTTTCGCGCGCCCATCGTTTCCGTTTCTCTCGGCTTGCCTGCCGTTTTTCTACTCGGCGGGGCAAAGCGAACGGAGCGGGCGCAACGCCTGGCATTGATCCACGGCGACGTCCTTGTCTGGGGCGGGCAGGATCGGTTGCGTTATCACGGCGTGCAACCACTCAAGGCGGGCTGCCATCCCCTGCTTGGCGATGCGCGCATCAACCTGACGTTTCGCCAGGCTGGATGAAGACGACAAACCTCTCTTGCACTGTCAAACTGCCCGACAATTTTCGTCGGGACGATGTGTTGGATTTCCACCGCCGCGATATTCAGATGATCGCCGAGCGGGTGGCGGAAGATTTACTGCTCAAGGGGTTGATGTGGCAAGGGCATCCCGCCTGCTTGAATATCCAATTTCATGATCGGCATGCAACGATAGGGCTCGCTATTGATGGACTGATTAAAAATGAAACGGATGCGCTGATACGCATGGCAAGCATGGTGCGGAGAATGCTCGGCTTGACGCAAGCAATCGAAGATTTTGAGCAGCACTATCGACATCATCGACAACTTGGCTCACTGATTGCTGGCCACCCCGGACTGCGTGTTCCGCTAACCGCGACGCCATTCGAAGCGCTGACTTGGGCGATTACGGGACAACAGATCAGCGTAAATGCCGCAGTTTCTGTGCGACGAAAACTCATTCAGACCGTTGGGGTGCAGCATACCGGCGGCTTGTGGTGTTACCCGGATGCGCACCAGATGGCTGGCATAGATGAGGCTGCTTTGCGGCGGGCTGGATTTTCGCAAGCAAAAGCCCGCACGCTGATAGTGCTGAGTCAAGCCATTGAGCAAAATCGACTGCCACTCGATGCGTGGGTCAATGCGCCTATAGTGGATACACCCCTAGCCGATGAAATGAGTCGGCAATTGCTTGAGGTGCACGGTATTGGCCCTTGGACGGTTAGCTACGCGCTGTTGCGTGGGTTTGGTTTCCTTGATGGTTCGCTACATGGTGACGCTGCAGTGCGGCGAAAAATGCAACGATTGCTTAGATCTGACGAAAAAATAAGTGAACAATGGGCACAGTATTGGCTGGCTGATTTTTCTCCCTGGCGTGCATTGGTCGCTGCCCATTTATGGGCAATGCCGTTGGAAGGTTAGTTTATGGGGTGGAGACGAAAGTATGCGTCCCCGATCCTGGCTACTTAAAAAGTCTTGAGCGATAATTGCAGCATGAAAAAACTCCTCTATGTTTTTTGTGCGCTTTGCAGCACCGGTTTTGCGTCTGTATCCATTGCTGCCGGTCTTGATCAATTGAAATATTTTGTCGCGCACACGGCGAGTGCACGCGGCACGTTTAGTCAGAGTGTTGTGAGTAAATCAGGCCGCAAGCCACAGCAATCCAGCGGCAGTTTTTTCATGCAACGGCCGGGAAAGTTCCGCTGGTCGTATGAAAAGCCCTATCCGCAACTGCTGGTGAGCGATGGCGTCCAGCTCTGGAGTTTTGACCCCGAACTGAATCAGGTGGCTATCAAAAAAGTGGGAACGGCCCTGGGTGCCAGCCCTGCTGCGCTATTGGCGGGGCAAGACATAGAGAAGAATTTTGTGCTAAAGGAAGCACCGGCCGTTGATGGCATCGAGTTTATCGAGGCCACATCGCGCACGGGGGAGGCCAGTTTTGAGCTTGTGAAAATTGGCTTTAAGGCGAATCAGCCGGTGAGTATGGAAATTAGCGACAGCTTTGGCCAAATCAGCCTGTTACGCTTTGATCGCTTTGAAGTGAATCCGTCGTTAGCGGCCAGCCTCTTCCGCTTTACGCCGCCTGCCGGTGCAGATGTGATGAAAGAATAACGCCAGCGCCATTTCGTTTTTTCAACGGCGCCTGCGTAAAATCCACCCCCTCCAAAAATATTCGTGCGTCTTTGCCATGTGGTTTCGTAACCTTCAGATTTTCCGTCTTGCTGATGCTTGGCAGTATTCCAGCGCAGATTTAGCCACTGCACTTACCCGCGGATTGTTTGTCGGGTGTGGCGCAACCGATCAGATTGCACGTGGCTGGGTGCCACCGCGTGGCGAAGAGGGTGAGCTGGTATTTACCCAGCAAAAGCAGCAACTGATCGCGCTCGGCGTGGAGCAAAAGTTGCTGCCCGCGGCCGTAGTGCGCCAATATGCACAAGCCAAACTCGTGGATATTGAAGCTGCACAAGGCTACAAACCGGGACGTAAGCAGGTGCGCGAAGTGATCGAGCAAATGACGCTGGAGTTGCTTCCGCGCGCCTTTGCCAAACGCGGTCTGACCTATCTTTGGATTGACCCGGTAAACCGTTGGCTGGTGGTGGATGCCGCATCAAGCCAACGTGCTGACGAAGCGATCGAGCAGCTTAAATTATCGCTCGGTGACTTGCCATTGAGCCTGCTTAAAACAAAGCTGGCACCCGCAACAGCCATGACGCAGTGGTTGGCAGAGGGCGCAGCCCCGGGCAGCTTTTCTATCGACCGTGACTGCGAGTTGCGTGCCGCGGCAGAAGAGCGCGCTGCCGTGCGGTATGTCCGGCATAACCTGGACAGCGACGATGTGCGTAATCATATCGTGGCAGGCAAAACCGTGACCCGCATGAGTCTGACCTGGCAAGATCGTGTTTCTTTCACCTTGACTGAGCAGCTACAAATCAAACGGCTTGCCTTTCTTGATATCCTGAAAGAAGACGCTGAACGGCAGGCCGAGAATGCGGATGATTTGTTTGCGGCTAACTTTAGCTTGATGTGTGGCAATCTGGAGCAACTGCTGGCGCATTTAACCAAGGCGCTGGGCGGGGAGAGTGAATGAGGCAACGCCTACTGATTCTTTTGTGCAGTCTCGTTTTTACCCTGCCAGCGTGGGCCGATGGCGTTAATGTGGGTAAAGCTTCCCGCCTGCGAAATTTGGTGCCTGCAGGCGAAATTGAACAATCCGCTGTGGCTGAATATGAACAAATCAAACAGCAAGCCGCCGCCAAGGGCGAGTTGATGCCGGATAGTGATCCACAAGTGCGGCGCTTGCGAGCGATTGCTGCACGGATTATTCCATTGGCGGACCGCTTCAATTCGCGGGCGCAGCAATGGCCGTGGGAAGTGATTTTGCTGAGTTCGCAGCAAATCAATGCGTTCTGCATGCCGGGTGGCAAGATTGCGTTTTATACCGGCATACTCAATACGCTCAAGTTAACCGATGATGAAGCAGCGATGGTTATGGGGCACGAAATCGCCCACGCGTTACGCGAGCATGCGCGCGCACGCATTGCCAAAGGCCAGTTGACGCAATTAGGCGCAGGCGTTTTGGGTGGATTATTGGGTGGCGGGCGGTATACCGATGCGTTTCGCTTTGGCGGCAATTTGTTGTCGCTCAAGTTTTCGCGGAACGATGAAACCGAAGCCGATGTGGTCGGGCTTGATCTGATTGCCCGCGCCGGGTTTAACCCTCGCGCCGGGGTGACGTTATGGCAAAAAATGATAGAAGCGAATAACAGTAAACCGTTGGAGCTGCTATCCACCCATCCAGCCGGCCAGAATCGGGTCAAGGAAATTGAAAAACATCTTCCCGAAGTAATGCCACTTTACGAAGCAGCGCTCAAGGCTCAAGCGCAAAAGCCGGAAAAGGCAAAGTAGCCGGGTAACTCAAAGACTCTCTGCGCAATCCTTGGATGAGAGGGCGTGTTTATCGGAGATAGACATAAATTAACTACAAATAGTCAATTTTAAGCAGGGTTAGGTGCTTTTTTCTCGGGACGTGCGAGGATTGTCTGTTTGGGCTGAAGCGCTGTGCCGCGTTGCACGTGAGGCAGCGGGGTGAGGTTTTTGCGTTCCCAGGAAATGGCGCACTCGCTCCATCCACGGCTCGGTGTGGCGGCGAATCTCTGCATCATCTTCGAGTATCTGTTGAATGAGACCTTGCTTGTGTAACAGCTCAGGCGTGCTCAGTGCCAGGCTGGCATCACTGGCGATCAGCTCATTACGCAGCGTGGCGACCCGGCGCTCTAGCTCGACCAGACGATCCCAGTCGTTCGCTTGCGCTGCGTTGACCATGCGCTGAGACAAAGTGCTGATTTCTTCGTAAAGCTTTATTTGCGTCGTCATGCAGCAAATAGTAGCGGCTTGGCATGCCGCTTGTTGCGAGAAACTGCGGCAGGATCGCTAGCTATTTCTGTTAAAACAGGCTGTGGATAGTTTCCAGTAGTGGCCACGGGGATCGCTGGTGAGCATATTGTGTAGGGCATGCTTTAAGATGCCGGTTGGTGATTTTTAGAATGGCAGGAGTAGCCAACGCATGAACAAGGCATTTGTCAGGGAAGCCCCAGCAGGCGAGGATGCCGGCGAGGACGAGGAGGATGAAGCGGGCGTGGGGGCCGCCAAGCTGCCGGCAGGCACCAAAAATTACATGACGGTAGCAGGTTACGCCACCTTGCGCGCTGAGTTTGAGCAGTTGGTCAAGGTTGAGCGGCCGAGCATTGTGCAGGTGGTGTCGTGGGCGGCAGGCAATGGGGATCGTTCGGAAAATGGCGATTACATTTACGGCAAAAAGCGGTTGCGCGAGATTGATCGGCGGATCCGCTTTTTGAGCAAGCGCCTGGATTCAGCTGTGGTCGTCGATCCGGCTGCACAGGAAAATCGCGACCAGGTATTTTTTGCGGCGACGGTTGTCGTCTGTGATGTCGATGGCAGCGAGGCAACGTATAAGATTGTAGGCATTGATGAGGCCAACCCAGGCGCGGGGCTCATTAGCTGGATTTCACCCCTGGCGCGCGCTTTGCTCAAGGCGCGCGAGGGCGATGCGGTGCGCTTTGCAAGCCCGGGCGGTGTGCGTGAGCTGGAAGTTATCGAGATTCGCTACGAGTAAGGTTCAATCGTTAGTTCAATCGTTAAATAGTTCGATGCGCGCGTCGAATCGCGTGATTGACCCATAGCACGAGGCCGAACAGGATCATCGCTCCGGCTTGGTGTGCCGCTGCCAGCGGCACGGGCACGCGCAGCAGCAAGGTGCTGATGCCTAGACCTGCTTGAACACCCAACCAAACCAGGAGCAATGCAGCGGCAGGGCGGGCAGAGGGCGATTCGCTCCTGACACGCCAGACAAACCACGGAATGACTCCCAGCAATGTCCAGGCAATCAGGCGATGATCCAGCTGTACGGTGGCCATGTTGCTAAAAAAGTTCAGCCAGAGGGGTTCTAGCTGAAACGTTTCTGGTGGCACAATAAACCCATTCATCAGCGGAAAGGTGTTGTAGGCCAAGCCCGCATGGATGCCGGCGACGAGCGCACCCGAGAGCACCATGAGAAATACCAGCGCTATGAGTGCGACACCCAGGCGGCGCGTAAAAGTTTCCGAAGGGACGCACGGCGCTGGCGCTGGTGATATGCCGCGAAGCTTTGAATCTGACCGCAGGAAATGTTTGAACCCGCTGTTGGGCAGAGCCGTCTCTGGAAAGTCCTCCTGGGGGACGGCGCTAAAACGGCGGCGCGGTTGCAAAAGGCCCAGCGCTGTCCAGAGCATCAACCCGAAAATGAGGAACGCCAGTCCCAAGTGTGCAGCCAGCCGATAGGGTGAGACGTGGGGGTCATCTACCAGACCGCTTTTCACCATGTACCAGCCCATGGCACCTTGCAGCCCGCCGAGGACGAAAAACCCAAGCACCTTCCACGCCAGGGGTCCGCGCAGTTGGCCTCGGATAAGAAACCAGACATAGGGCACAAAAAAGACCAGCCCGATGAGCCGTCCAGATAGCCGATGCGCCCATTCCCACCAGAAAATGAATTGAAATCCCGCGAGTGTCATGTCGTGATTGCGCAGACGAAACTCTGGCGTGAGCTGGTATTTGGCAAACAGCTCTTGCCAATGGGCTTCGGTTAGCGGCGGTAACGCGCCGACCAACGGTTGCCATTCAACAATGGATAGCCCCGCGTGCGTGAGCCGTGTAATACCGCCAATCATGAGCGTGGCGAAAACCATGGCGCAACAGACGAGCAGCCACACAGCAATAGCGCGTGGTGCGGTGGTTTCGTTAGCGAAGTTGGGTGATGGTTTGGGTGATGACATCATGTTTTTACTCCGAGGCGATCCAATGGCCTGATTTTCCGCCGGATTTTTCCAGCAGTCGAATGTCTTCAATCACCATGCCACGATCGACGGCTTTGCACATGTCATAAATGGTGAGTAGCCCGATCGAGGCGGCCGTGAGTGCTTCCATTTCTACGCCAGTACGGCTGACTGTTTCTGCCGTGACCTCAATGGTGATGCGGCAGGTGGCAGCATCCAGCGCAAAGCTCACGTCCACACGAGTCAGCGCAATCGGGTGGCACAGCGGGATCAACTCCGGCGTGCGTTTGCTGCCTTGAATGGCGGCAATGCGTGCAATACCGAGCACATCCCCTTTTTTGGCGGAACCCTGCGCGATCATCGCGAAAGTGGCCGGTGCCATGCGGATACTGCCGCTGACCTGTGCGCTGCGTTGGGTTTCTGGTTTGTGCCCCACATCAACCATGTGTGCCTGGCCTGCAGCATCAAAATGGGTGAGGGTGGGAATGGGGGCATCGGTGGGTGAATGCATGAAATACCTTGTCACGATCTCTCGTTGCAAAGCCGCTATCATAGCGGTATGAGACCATGTTTGCCGCTTCTTTGCCTAGCCTTGGCTTGCGCCATGCCCCCCCCATTGCTGGCCGATGATTTGCCCGATTTGGGCGATGTCGCGCAAGCGGATATGTCCCCCGCGATGGAACGGCGCATTGGCGAACAGGTCTTGAACGAACTTCGTCACGATCCATCATGGCTGGGTGACGCCGAGGTTAATGCGTACCTTAACCGCTTGGGCAACAGGTTAGCAGGACACGTTGAAGGAGGGCGGCTAACCATTGAGTTATTCGCTTTGCGCGATGCCACATTGAATGCGTTTGCCGTTCCTGGCGGCGTGATTGGCGTACATACCGGATTGATTCTGGCGGCGGAATCCGAATCCGAATTGGCTTCGGTCATTGCGCACGAAATTTCTCACCTCACGCAGCATCATCAGGCGCGGATGATGAGTAAAGCCGGGCAAGGGCAGATTGCCAGCATCGCTGCGCTGGTAGTTGCCGTGCTCGCAGCGCGCAGCAATCCTGATCTGGCGATGGGGGCTGCAACGGCGGGTCAAGCGGCAAGCATCCAGAATCAGCTTAACTACTCGCGTGATTTTGAACGCGAGGCGGATCGCATCGGGCTGGAGTTGCTTGAGCGATCCGGATTCGACATCCGCGGCATGGAAAGTTTTTTCGAGCGGCTGCAAAAGTATGGCCGACTGTATGACAACAATGCGCCAGGCTACTTGCGTACGCACCCGCTAACAACGGAGCGGCTGGCAGATATTGGTAACCGGATACAAGGGCGGCCTTACAAACAAGTGCCCGATTCACTCGAGTTTCAACTCATCCGCGCCAAATTGCGCGCCCAAGAAGGAACGGCACAAGACGCCGTCACTTATTTCGCTAGCCAACTTAAAAATCATACCTTTTCTGGCGATGAAGCCGCAGTGCACTATGGGTTGAGCCAAAGTTATGCCCGCGCTGGCAATCTAGCCGCCGCCGAGCGATCGCTTGAGGCTATACGCCGATTTAAAGTTGAATCGCCCCTGTTTTTAACCCTGGCCGCTGATCTGCGGCTAAAGCAGAACGATGCCCCCGCAGCGGCAAATATTTTGCGCGCAGCCTACAGCCGCTATCCTCAGGAACGCGCCGTGGTGTATGCGCTCATTGAGACATTGCTCACCGTGCGTCAGCCGCAAGAAGCGTTAAAAGTGGCCACCGATGATTTGCTGGGGCACGCCACGGATGCAACGGTGCATGCCCTACAGGCAAAAACCTACGCCGCATTAGGCCAGCGTTTGCAACAGCATCGCGCCCAAGCGGAAGCTTATGCGCTCGATGGTCGTTTAGATGAGGCCGTAGGGCAGTTGGAACTGGCGCAGAAAGCGGGTGACGGCAGTTTTTATGAGCAGTCGCAGGTGGACGCGCGTCTGCGTGAGTTTCGCGCACGACGCGAAGAAGAAAAGAGGCTCGCCAAGGAAAAGTGAGGGTGGGTTACCTCACCAAATATTTTGCTTTTCGCGTGTGCGAATTGTTTGCCGCTAAAAAATAATGGTTTCGCCCTAAAAAGTCGGCGCTGGCGATACGCCGCGAAGCAAGTCCACTTCTCGGACGACGCCATCGTTAGGTTTTGTGGCGATGAGGTCTTTATACAATTGCCGCTGGGCGTGTTAGCTGTCAATCTCATCGGTAGCTACATCGGTGGCTATCTGGTCGGCATCGCTGTGGCGATATTCCACATCAAAGCGGAGCTACCGCCAGAAAGGTGGGAATTTTCTGGTAACCGGCCATCCGATTTACTTGGCAGGGATACAATCCCGGCATAAAGCAATGTCATGGAGGCTGGGGTGGAGTTTCTTGCGCATGTCAAACCAGGCAGGGAGGGAGTGTGGGAAACCCACGAACTTGGAGAGCACCTGCGTGAAGTAGCGCGCCGTACTACTGAAGGTTCTGCGTGCTTTGCTCTCTCCGAATGGGGGCATCTTGCCGGCCTCTGGCACGACCTCGGGAAGTACCAGCCGGAATTCCAGAATTACATCCGCTCCGTCAGTGGTTTCGATGCCCACATTGAAACAGCACCGGGCAGGGTCAAGCATGCGATTGCCGGCTTCATCCACGCAGTTTTTTTGCATCCTTCAACTGCATGCTGACCGCAATGATGGCGCATCTGGTGAGCCTACGCCATGGGATACTGTTATTCGTGATCTGATTCTATGCTTGTACCCAAAGAATAATTTCAATTGAACATATGAACGAAAGAATGGAAAGGGCGGAGTGTCATATGCTATTTCATGCTCACAGCGCTAATGCTGTCGGTATCTGGCATCCCCTATTTGATCATCTGACCTCTGTATCACGTCTTGCGCGAGAGTTTGCAGTAGCTACGCCATGGGCTGATGAGGCGCGTCTGTCCGGGTTGCTGCATGACCTCGGCAAGTACCGTTACAGCTATCAGCATTACATTCGGCAGGTACATGACCCAACTGGGCATATCGAAGGCTGGGCGGGTGGACGAGACAAGACGCACTCGACCGCGGGCGGGCTATGGCCACAACAATACCCGCGGAAGAGCTTCGGACCACAAGGCTAGCGCATTAACATAGTGCGAAATAAATATCCCTGATGTCACAGCATACGGTTGTTGTAACGGAGCCATTTAGTTGAAGCCCCACTTGGTATGCGGCAGATGAGACCATACAAAATTGCACCGGAAATCGCAGGGCCAGTTGCTATTTGGACTCGACGGGATATGGGGGGTTCTCGTGTCACATGCAAGACCTGCCTTATGAGAGCATGAAACCGTAATGGAATTTCTCGCTCATTCAGCCAACTCAGATGGAAATACACATCTGCTGTGGGATCACTTGCAAGCAGTCGGCAACTTAGCGCGCGGATTTGCCGAAAAAAACTCTCCCGGCTTGAGTGATGCCGCTTACTGGGCAGGACTGCTGCACGATCTCGGCAAGTATCGCGATGAGTTTCAGCAATACTTGCGAGCCGAGCGAGATAGCAGCACTGAAACTCATCATGCGGTGTACGGTGCGGCTTTGGCTTATCGGCAGGACTGGCTTGGTCCTGCATTCGCCATTGCTGGGCATCATGCCGGATTGCATGACCACAACGAATTACAAACCTTGGTAGAAGGTGCGACATATCGGACGGCTGAGCGAGTGCCGTTGCTTGCCGAGCGATTCAAGGATGAGTTGGGCAAGATTCCCCAAAAAATTGCCGAACCGCTCTTTGTAGAAAACAAGAGCCACAGTGCCGAGTTCTACATTCGGATGCTGTTCTCAACGCTGGTTGATGCCGATTTCCTCGATACTGAGGCGCACTACAAAATAGCATCAAGAGCAACCCACAAACTTCAAGCCGCCGAATTGCTCCGGCTGCTGATTACCGAGAAAGAAAGCAAATCGAGCGACGGCAAACTCAATGCCATTCGTAACAGCATCTTTCAGCAATGCCTCGACAAGGCACAAGAATCACCGGGATTCTTCTCACTGACCGTTCCAACCGGCGGTGGCAAGACACTGGCGGGAATGGCTTTCGCCTTGGCTCATGCCGCACAACCCCAACATGAGCTTCGGCGGATTATTGTCGTCATCCCTTACCTTTCAATCATCGAACAGAACGCAGCTCAATACCGGCGCATCCTCGACCCAGCAAACCTTGGCATAGTCATTGAACATCACTCCGCTGTGAATGTGCCGGAAGATACCGGTGAAACGAGGTCGCGCGCCCCCTTTGAAAAACACCCAAACGAATATGCGGCAGAAAACTGGGATGCGCCTATCATCGTTACGACCTCGGTGCAGTTCATCGAATCGCTGTTCGCAAACCGTACCTCACACTGCCGCAAGCTCCACAACATCGCGCATTCGGTGGTGATTTTCGATGAAGTGCAAACGCTGCCATCGCACTTGCTCAATCCGTTGCTCAACGTGTTTCGTGAGCTGCGCGATCACTACGGCGTCAGCTTCGTGTTCTCAACGGCAACCCAACCTGCTTTCCAATATCGTCCCTCATCTCTCAGCGAGGGTTTCAGGCTAGGTGAAATTCAAGAAATAACTCAGGGCAGCACCGAGGCTAATTTTCACAGCCTGCGCCGGGTATCTATTCAGCCACCCAAGCCTGATGAAACCACCGGATGGAATGTTTTAGCCGAACAAATGGCTCTACGTGACCAAGCCTTGTGCATCGTGAATATTCGCAGTCACGCTTATGATTTATGGGAGAAACTACGCCGTACTGTTCCTCAGAAAGAAAGAGACGCGGTGTTTCATCTATCTTCGGCTATGTGCGCCGAGCACCGCTTTACTGTGCTTGGCGATGATCGTGAACCTGAGCCCGATACCATTCGTTATCGTTTGCGCAATAAGCAGCCCTGCCGCCTTGTCTCAACCCAACTGATCGAAGCGGGCGTGGATGTGGATTTCCCTATTGTCTGGCGCGCTCTCGGCCCTCTTGATTCCATTGTCCAAGCTGCCGGGCGTTGCAACCGCGAGAATCGCTTGTGCGACGAGGCGGGCAAGCCCGCTTTCGGTGAGGTCATCGTTTTTCGCCCTGAAGACAACAAGCTGCCCCCAGGTGAGTATCGCACTGCCTCAGACATTACAGCTACACTGCTTGCACAGGTCGAGGCCGACACACTTGCAACCGACCACGAGCTGTTTGGACGGTATTTTGATGGACTTCATCAACTCGTGCCGACCGATCAAAAAAATATTCAATGCGAACGGGAAAAACTGCACTTCCGCAAAGTTGCCAGGCTGGCGAAAGTCATAGAAAACGACACACAGGCAGTCATCGTCCCTTATGGCAAAGGCTGTAGCCTCGTCGAAGAAATTCGCACGCGCCCTGTCATCAAAGGCCAGCCGCGCTTCAGTCGCGACGACTTGAGACGGCTGCAACGCTACATGGTCAATCTGCATTCGCGCGATTTTCAAAAGCTTGTTATGCACAAAGCTATCTCGCCGCTGTTACCCAATCTTGAAATCAATGTGTTAGCCGAAGGTTGGTATCATCCCAACCTTGGCATTGTTATCGACAAACGCCCGACGGAGGACTTTTTTGCATGAGCGACAACTCTATCACCATCCGCGTTTGGGGCGATTACGCCTGCTTCACGCGCCCAGAAATGAAGATCGAGCGCGTGAGCTATCCCGTCATGACGCCTTCAGCCGCTCGCGGTGTTCTCGAAGCGATTTTCTGGGAACCGGAAATCTATTATTTGATTGACTCGATACATGTCGTCCGGCGCGGATGCTGGTTTTCCTTTCGGCGTAATGAAGTCATCAGCGTTATCAGTATCGACAACGCAAAAACCTGGATGAAATCGCCTGAGAAGGTTTCTCCGATTCGGGCAGGTGGCGGCGCGGAGGACGGCACGCAGCGCAATATGCTCGCGCTGGCGGGTGTCGAATACCTCATTACCGCCGAAGTGCATTTGAGTGACATAGGCAAAAGAAGAGGTCACCCGATCAAGACATACCGGACAGAAATTGAGCGACGGGCAAAAAGCGGCAAGTGCTATCACCGCCCGTATTTAGGTGTCCGCGAATTCGCTGCCGACTTTGACTTGGAAGACGATGCCCAAGCGGCACTGGAACGACGTTCAGCGGAACTCGACAAAAGTTGTAAGAGCATCTGGCCCGAAGAAGACCTGGGGTTAATGCTGTACGACGTGTTCGACCACGAACGGCGCACACAAGGCTTTCGCTGGTTAAAGGAAGAAGAACAAGAAAAACTACCCAAGAAAAAAGCAGCACCAAGATGGGAAGGCTCGTTGGTAAAACCTGAAGCGGTTTTCTTCCAAGCGAACATAAAAGACGCAAAGCTCGATTGTCATCCGCAGCGTGTCCGCTTGGCACGTAATCGAGTTGCGGGAGAATAGCGATGCTGCTTAAAGAGCTATACGACTTTGCGTTAACTAAAAACCTGTTGGAAGACCCAGCTTTTGTCAAAAAAGCCGTTCGCTGGATTATCCAACTCGACAAGGAAGGTCAGCTAATCGGTGAAGGCCCAATCGAAACTCACATAGACAAAGAGAAAAAAGCGCTTGAATTTTCGATACCCAAAACCACAAGGCCAACTGGCGGCGGGCAAGTTTCCGATTTTCTGGTGGATGACATTGGCGCATTATTCAACTTGAATACGAAGCCTGAGCAAGAGCTAAATCTTCGTGCTACAAACAACCTTCGTGTAAAACATGATGATTTTTGGCGGCAGATCGCTAAGGCATCTACGACCACACAATACCCTGCATTTGCTTTGCTGCTTAGATTTTACAAGCGGCTCCAGGGAAGCCCGCCATCGTTCTTGAGGTTGGAAACATCGGGGTCGCCAAAATGGATGATTCGAAAAGCAGATGGCAGTGAAATCAAATTAGGTTCCGATCTTCTTACATTTTCTGTTGATGGCGAGATTCTCATCAACGACGAAAATGTTGTTCGCCCTTATTGGCGGCAAGCCTATAAGGGCGAAGTGGCGGAGACTGATGGCACAGCTCAAAAGGGATTGTGTCTAATCACCGGCCAACAGAATGTTTCCATCGCGCGAACCCATACGCCGATGGTGACAGGCCTGCCGAAACCAGCAAGGCCTACGGGTGCAGGGTTGGTTGGTTTTGATAAAGATGCTTTTTGCTCTTACGGCTTAGAGCAGAGTTTCAATGCACCGGTATCAATCGAAGCTTCAAAAGCTTATCTCGCAGCCATACAGTATCTCAGTAAACAGGAAGATAATTGGCTTTCTATTGGCCCCGCTTGGCTGTGTTTTTGGGCTGTAAAAACGGAAGCGATTTCCAGTATTTTTGCCCGCCTGTTAAAGCAGCCAAACCCGAGAACCATCAGGGCATTTATGGTTACGCCGTGGAGCGGATTTCAACAGCCACCAAACGGGCTTGAGCGATTTATCGCCATTACGTTTTCTGCGGCAGGGCCACGCATTATCGTCAAGGACTGGCTCCAAATTACAGTTCAGGATGCAGAGTCAAATTTCAAGCAATGGTTCGAGGATTTAGACATTGCCCCATACGGCGGCAATGGTGCTTTACAAGATGACCGCGCCCCTTTGTCTATTGACCAGCTTGCATGTACCACCATCAGTCGAAAAAGCGATGGTAAATTCGACCGCGAAAAACTCAATCCCGATTTGATTGCTGCACTCTATCGCGCCGCACTGAAGAATGAGTCGCTTCCAATCACATTGCTTAAGATTGTTCTGGATCGCCTCAAAGCCAACGTCGCCAAGAACGGTTTGAAAGCTTTGTACGATCAAAGCCGCTTTGCCCTGATTAAACTGATACTCAACCACCAACTACGAAATGAGGGGAAAACAGAAATGAAAACACACGTTTTTGAAACCGATGATCCTGCCTATAACTGCGGGAGATTGCTGGCAGTTTTCGACTCGCTCCAACGATCTGCTCATGGAAGTAGTTTTGATGGATCAACCATTGCTGAACGTTACTTTGGCTCCGCCTCGACAACACCTAATACAGCATTCTCCCTACTCTGGAAACTTCATCAACACCATTTGAAAAAGCTCCGGCAACAAGGTGAGAATGGCCAACGGGCAGCCGCCAAAATCAAGACTTCCATTATTGAAATTGCCGGTTTGTTTGTGCCGACAATACCAGGCACTCCTCCGCAATTTTCCCGTTACTTCACCTTGGTCGAGCAGGGGCGATTTGCATTGGGTTTCTATCAGCAAATGGCGGCACGTAAAGCAGCCATTGATGAATACATGAAAAAGAAAAAAGCGGGCGAACTGAAGCCTGAAGAAATTGACGACGTGTTAGAGCTTGCCGATAACGAATAATATTAACCAACCGAATATAGGAGACAAATATGAGCGATAACATTCTGACCAACCGACACGATTTTCTGATGTTGTTTGAGGTGACCAACGGCAACCCGAATGGCGATCCTGATGCAGGCAATATGCCTCGGCTCGACCCGAACTCGAATCGCGGGCTTGTCTCCGACGTGTGCCTGAAGCGTAAAGTCAGAAATTTCGTCGAACAATTCCCACATGGTCGCGCCGATAGCGACGCCAATGGATTCAACATCCTCATCAAGCAAGGGGCGGTGATTGAAACCGAGCAGAAAAAAGGAATCGAAGCGGCCAAGGCGCAGCAAAAGGACAAGGATAAACAGGCTGAAGCAGCAATGAAATGGCTATGTCGGGAATTTTATGATGTTCGCACTTTCGGCGGAGTGCTCTCTACTGGCGACGACGTTATGAAAGGCTCTGCGTGGGGTCAAGTGCGCGGCCCGGTGCAGTTCACCTTCGGCCAATCTTTTCATCCAATTACACCGCTTGAAATCACCATCACCCGTTGTGCTGTGACCAAAGAGGCAGATAAGGCCAAGGAGCGCACCATGGGCAATAAACATATCGTCCCGTATGCGCTCTATGCCGCGAAGGGCTATGTTTCTCCTGCCTTCGCAGAACGCACAGGCTTTACACAAGCCGACCTCGACTTGCTATTCAAAGCGATACTGCAAATGTTCGAGCATGATCGCTCCGCAGCGCGCGGCGAGATGGTGGTGCGCGGACTTTACGACTTCGAACACGTTGGTACACAGCACGAGAACAACGCAGAGCAAAATAAACGCGAAGCCCGCTTGGGCTGCGCACATGCGCACAAACTGTTTGAAGGCATCAAGGTCGATCTGACCAACGAAGCGAAGGCAAAGGGCTTCCCCGAATCTTTTGCTGATTACCATGTGACTTGCGGATGGACGAAAGATAATCTGCCGAAAGGTGTGCGACTGCACAACAGACACGATGCGTGATTTGTCATGCAGAATTCGCGCCATTGATGCCCAGATAGCCACCGCAGCTATTCTGGAAATTATCCTAACTACCATGCGGCAAGACTGACGACCCAACTGGAACACATTAAACTGAACATCATGTCAATGAGACAGTGACAATGGACTGGCGCGACCGCATCATTTCCAACCCCGACATCCTGCTCGGCAAACCAACCATCAAGGGCACGCGGATATCCGTCGAGTTGATCCTGGGATGTTTAGACAGCGACTGGTCCTTCGATGACATCTTGGAGTCCTATCCCAATATCACACGGGAGGACATCCTCGCCGCGCTGGCCTATGCAAAACATCTTGCGTCGGCGCGTCGACTCCTCGCACTGACTCCCGGAGCAAAGCTGGCGCACACGAGCGAAATCCAGTTTGTGGCCGAGCAGACACCGAATGATGGCTACGTCGCCAGTGCGATTGAGGTAGATATTTTTACCGAAGCAGACGACCTGCACAGCTTGCGCGTGCAAGTACGGGATGCCGTGTGCTGTCATTTTGCGGAAGAGGAACTGCCAAGCCGTATCCGTTTGTTTATTGCGCAAGAAGAAGTTTTGAGCGTGTGAGATTGGCATGCTGTCATCTATGACCTGGAATGCCGACGATGCCATCCCGCTATCGGCGCTCAACCATTGGACTTATTGTCCGCGCCGTTGCTGCCTGATTCATCTTGAGGGCGAGTTCACGAATAATATCCATACGGCACGCGGCGTTGCGGAACATGACAGGGTGGATGTCATTCACCCTGAAACCGTGAGTGGTCGAAAGATCGAGACGGCTCTGCCGGTCTGGTGCGAACGTCTTGGCTTGGTTGGCAAGTGTGATGTAGTGGAGTTCTTGGTCGACGGCACGCCTTATCCGGTCGAGTACAAGCACGGCGCTCGCAAGAAGTGGGTCAACGACGATATTCAGCTTGCCGCTCAAGCACTGTGTCTCGAAGAGATGACCGGCAAGGCCGTGCCCCTCGGCGCCATTTACCACGCTACTTCCCGCCGTCGGCGCGAGGTGGCGATCACGCTGGAACTGCGGCAGGCGGTTGAGACGTGCGTGGTGGAAGTGCGCACCGCCCTGTCAGCGCCGACTTTGCCGCCGCCGGTTAATGACCAGCGTTGCAAGGAATGTTCGCTGATCGATCTTTGCCAGCCTGCGCCGCTTGCGGGGCAAGGCAAGCGGCGCAGGCTGGTGGCGCATTTATTCGAACCGGAATTTGAACCGGGAAACTGAGATGCAAACTCTCCTCAATACCCTTTACGTCACCACGCCTCTGTCCTATCTGCACCTGGATAACGACACGGTGCGGATCGAAGTGGAGCGCGAAACGAAATTGCGCGTACCGCTGCATCATCTGGGTGGCATCGTCGTCTTTGGCAACGTGCTGGTCTCGCCAGCCCTGATGCACCGCTTGGCGGACAACGGACAGAGTCTGGTGCTGCTCGACGGCAATGGCCGTTTCAAGGCGCGGCTGGAAGGTCCGGTGTCGGGCAACATCCTGCTGCGCCGTGCCCAGCATGAGAAGGCGAATGACGCGGCCTTCACGCTGGAAGTGGCGCGCGCCTGCATTGCCGGCAAGCTGCGCAACAGCCGGCAGGTGTTGCTGCGCGGCGCGCGCGAGGCAAAGGATGCGGCCGATGCCAGTGTCTTGTCGCGCGGTGCTGATGACCTGGCGGCGGCCCTGCGTGCTTTGCCCGGCGCGGCTGATCTGGATGTCGTGCGCGGCGTTGAAGGCGAGGCGGCGCGGCAGTATTTCGGGTGCATCAACTTCATCGTGCGCACCGATGTGCGGGAGGACTTTTCGCTGGACGGCCGTACCCGCCGGCCACCGCGTGACCGCATGAACGCGCTGCTCTCTTTCCTCTATGCCATGTTGATGAATGACTGCCGTTCTGCATTGGAATCGGTCGGCCTCGATCCGCAGTTGGGTTTCCTGCATGCCGTGCGACCGGGAAGGGCGGCGCTGGCGCTCGACCTGATGGAAGAGTTTCGCCACCAGGCAGATCGACTGGCCCTGACGCTGGTGAATCGCGGTCAGGTGCAGGCCGGCGATTTCACGCTGCACGAAGGCGGTGGCGTGACGCTCGCCGAGCAGGGGCGCAAGACGGTGGTGGTGGCGTGGCAGGAACGCAAACAGGAAACGCTGTCCCATCCGCTGCTGGAGCAGCCGGTCGCGCTCGGTCTGCTGCCGCAGTTGCAGGCGCGCTTTCTTGCCCGCACCCTGCGCGGCGATATGGAAAGCTATTTGCCTTTCCTGCTACGCTGATGTCATGCTGGTCATCGTCTGCTACGACGTGAATACCGAAACCCGCGAAGGGCGGCGCAGGCTACGCCGCGTCGCGCGCGTGTGCGAAGGTGTTGGGCAGCGAGTGCAAAAATCGGTCTTCGAATTTCAGATCGATCTGGCAAAAATGGAAGAATTGGAGCGGCGCCTGCTGGCCGAAATCAAGCCGGAGGAGGATAATCTGCGTCTCTATCGTTTGGCCGAGTCGAGAGGCTGCGAAGTGAGAGAGCACGGGGTTTTCAAAGCCACCGATTTTGATGGGCCGCTCGTGTTGTAGAAGGTGATGGCGTGTAGCGCGAACCCTAAGCTCACATGAAAAAGCGGGGAGGTTCGCGCAACATTCAAGTAGTTGAATTCTTGGGACAACGTCAGTTGATTGGGTATCCAATGGAAGCACGGAAAATGGTTCGAGCACCGGTTCGCGAAATGCGTGCCGAAATATCCGTGATTTCCGCCTGTTGTGCGCGAACCGTCGCGCCCCTCGGCAACGGGGGGCGAGGATTGAAACATGCCCAAGCGCGGCGAAAGCTTCGCGCACTCTTGTCGCGCCCCTCGGCAACGGGGGGCGAGGATTGAAACCATCGTAAGACGGAAACTTGGAACGCTCCCCGATGTCGCGCCCCTCGGCAACGGGGGGCGAGGATTGAAACGGAGCGAAATGCGAAAGTGGCCGAACTTTGGCCGCGTCGCGCCCCTCGGCAACGGGGGGCGAGGATTGAAACGCTAGTTCAAAAGGTGTTACCGGGCCGAATTACGGTCGCGCCCCTCGGCAACGGGGGGCGAGGATTGAAACGGTAGTTTGTACTTCGCAGAAATGTAGCTGGTGAAAGTCGCGCCCCTCGGCAACGGGGGGCGAGGATTGAAACATTTCCCGCGGAGGGAATGATTCGCATGTCATAGCCGGTCGCGCCCCTCGGCAACGGGGGGCGAGGATTGAAACCCATAGGGTTTGCTTTTACTTCTGCTTTTGTTGACGTCGCGCCCCTCGGCAACGGGGGGCGAGGATTGAAACTTGACGCCAGGCGCGTGGGAAACCTACCGGAAAGGTCGCGCCCCTCGGCAACGGGGGGCGAGGATTGAAACATTGCTGGATTGTTAGCGGATACGCAAACGCTTCGTCGCGCCCCTCGGCAACGGGGGGCGAGGATTGAAACTTTTCAAACGCCGTCATCCCTTCTGCGCCAGCCGTCGTCGCGCCCCTCGGCAACGGGGGGCGAGGATTGAAACTTCTTCGTGTGTGCCGAGGAAAAGGTGGCTAGGGGTCGCGCCCCTCGGCAACGGGGGGCGAGGATTGAAACATTCCAGTTCCGCGAACTCAGCCAAGGGCCAGCCTGTCGCGCCCCTCGGCAACGGGGGGCGAGGATTGAAACACCTTTTGAGAGTCGATATTCCATAATCATCATCAAAAGTCGCGCCCCTCGGCAACGGGGGGCGAGGATTGAAACAGCTGCATATTTGCTTACATTAGAAGATGAGCCCACGTCGCGCCCCTCGGCAACGGGGGGCGAGGATTGAAACTCATGCCACCACCTTCGTTAACGCAGCTTTTCGTTGTCGCGCCCCTCGGCAACGGGGGGCGAGGATTGAAACATCTCGCAAACGCAGACGAATCGCCCTCTCTTTCTCGTCGCGCCCCTCGGCAACGGGGGGCGAGGATTGAAACCTGCCCATTTCGTCGACTCAATAACTTCGGCCCCAGTCGCGCCCCTCGGCAACGGGGGGCGAGGATTGAAACATTGCTTTTACCCAATAGGAACAGGCTTTTTTAACGTCGCGCCCCTCGGCAACGGGGGGCGAGGATTGAAACTCCATGATCTAGCCGGAAACCTTCTTCAACTCGGGTCGCGCCCCTCGGCAACGGGGGGCGAGGATTGAAACAGTGGTGGATTTAAACGCCGCGAACGATTCGCATAGTCGCGCCCCTCGGCAACGGGGGGCGAGGATTGAAACCATCCAAAAAGCAGCCGCTTGCCCCGTTTTCCGGGTCGCGCCCCTCGGCAACGGGGGGCGAGGATTGAAACTGGGCAGTGTGGCAAGAAGGCGGTAATCTCGCTAGTCGCGCCCCTCGGCAACGGGGGGCGAGGATTGAAACCGATCAAGTTTCATCACAGATCGGAAAACAGCCAGGTCGCGCCCCTCGGCAACGGGGGGCGAGGATTGAAACAATGGCTGGCACCCGCATTTACACATCTTGCTGTGTCGCGCCCCTCGGCAACGGGGGGCGAGGATTGAAACAAACGATGTCAGGGGTCATTGGCGACGCCGTGATGGGGTCGCGCCCCTCGGCAACGGGGGGCGAGGATTGAAACACGATGGGGCCGGCGCGGTGCTTCCTGATTTGGGTCGCGCCCCTCGGCAACGGGGGGCGAGGATTGAAACATCCCCTGTGCAACGAGCGGCGCGATCTTTTCAAGTCGCGCCCCTCGGCAACGGGGGGCGAGGATTGAAACTTGTGCGGGAAGCGCTTGGCCATTGCATCCAGCTCGGTGTTGACTGCCTGAACCATAAGCCGTTTAACGTCAGCATAAGTTTTCTCTCCGTGTTGCAGGATAGCGTCGACCACATCGCGTCCGCTGGCAGACAGGGCTTCATAGCGCGACTTCATTCCCGCATCCACAACCACATCGCTTTTCCACAACGGTGCATAGCCCCACTTACGTGACATGGTGGAATCTTTCAGAAAGCTCTCCACGGCGGCTTTGTCCGTGACGTTGGAGGCCCGCTCCATGATTTCATCGACCGCTTTTTCCATGCGGTTCTTGATCTGATCCTTTTCATTCATGGCGCGCTGGAACGCCGCGGCGGAAGTGAGCCCCTGCTTGGTGGCCCGCTCAACCAGATCGTGCAGGAACATGACCTTGTCGAGCGCCTTGCTCGTCAGGTCAAGCGCCGTGGCCTTGGCCCGCTGTACCATTTCGGAAATCGTTGACTCCGTAAAAGTCTTGAACTCCGGCAGTGAACTGGGTGCGGTTTTCGCCGCGCTATCGGGAGAGACACTGAAGGCAACATCATTGCCATCCCAGCTAGCACCAGACAGTGCGGCGTCGCGCGCTTCGGCTAGCATCCGTATCAAGTCCACCGAGTTGAACTGCTCAACCCAGCCCGCTAATAGGGGAAGGTCGTTTTTTTCTGCAAACACGCGCACCCACTGCCGCAGATCGCCCAACCATTTAAGGATCGCCGTTTTCCAACCCCCCGTGGCTTTACCCGCGACCTGCGCCATGAGCTCGTCCGTCAGAGCTACTCTCTGGACATCGGTCGTCAGGCTGGAAGGGACGTACAGATCGAACTGATCCAACGCACCGAACCGCTTCGCCATCGTGCGCAGCCCCTCGATACCGCCCGCCTGATGGAAAATTTCAAGCAGCACCTTGGGGCGGCTATCCCCCAGCAAGGCGCGAAGGCCTCCATGCCCCAGTGATTCATGCAGTAGCGCTTCTTTAACGTCCGCTGCGGTGCGGGTGTTTTCCGCTACTATATAGGCGTACCCTTTATGGAGGACCCCATGAATTTCACTCAGTGGCACGCCTTCCTTAGCCGCGTGGTCTTTGACCTCCGCTGGAAGCTCTTCGGCGCGCCCAAGAACAATTACGTGTGCCTTACTTTCCGGCTTCCACAACCGGATGATCCCGTCGACAATCGTCTGGACACGAGCGACACTGAGCGGAGCCCCCGTTGACTTCTGGCGGGCGAACACCATGTCCTCACCCCCCCGCGCAAGCTCTTCCCGCACCTCGGAAGCCGCTTCGTCAACTTCTGCCCACGTGCCGGAACCGAGGATGTAATTCTTCTGTTCGTCGGTCAGCTCTCTCCACGGAACTGACCCTGCTTCGTTCCACCGGGCCTCAATGGCCCTGGCGGTTACTCCTTGATCTTCGGGCGCGCTGGCTGACTCTTGGGCATCGCTGCTTCGTGGGGAAGCACTGACGGCTTCAGTTGTGGGGGCACTGCTTGATTCGAGGCCCCGTGCTGCTCCCGCACCTGCGCCCGGAACTGGTCTGAAAACTCCTTCCACAGTTGATCCTTTTTCAACTGCTCGGCCCTCTCCGCGGGCGTCATTGTCGCCTCGCGGGCCAGACGCCGCTCCTTGTAGCTCGGGGGTCTGTTTTCTGACGGTAGCTTGTCGGTTGGCATCTGCAATGTCTCCACGAATACGCGTAATTATCTGCGAGGTAATACTACCATCCTGCCAGTTAATGTAGGCTCGAACCCACTGTGCCTGCTCGGCAAACGTCAACTGGTCAAAGGGCGCGTCTCCTCCCTCAACCTTTGAAGCATACTCCTCTGCGGCCTCGATAACGTCAATCGGCTGCGCGTCCGGGATTCTACTCTGCACCAATTCCAAGAGTGTCATTTCTTCTGGGAGCCGTGGAACCGCTTGAGCACGTTCCATCAGCGCATGCGCCACTGTATTCTCGCTGGGGGTCACACTGTCCACATAGTTTGGGTCGCGCCCCTCGGCAACGGGGGGCGAGGATTGAAACCCGTTATCAAGCAGCCCATTCCAGTAAACATCTAGTCGCGCCCCTCGGCAACGGGGGGCGAGGATTGAAACTCGGACCAGACATCTGCACGATGTCGCTACCGGAACGTATGTTGTCTTTCGGCATACCTCTTGCATGCATTTTCTGCATGTTGCGTATTCTCATCATCGACGAATCCCGGGTGCGGGCGGCAGAGCTCTGTGCGGGACTGGTCACGGCGGGGCATCAGGTGGCGGCCGTATTGCCGTCCGTGCTGGATCTGACGGCACAGATTGAGGCCATCAAACCGGATGTCATTTTGATCGAAACCAATTCGCCTTCCCGCGATACGCTGGAGAATCTGGCGGTAATGTCGCGCGATATGCCGCGTCCGGTGATCATGCTGACGCATGAGAACGATAGCGACGTCATGCGTGCTGCGTTCAAGGCTGGCGTCTCAGCCTATGTGGTGGATAACCTCGATCTGGCGCGGCTGAAACCGATTGTCGATGTGGCTATTGCACGCTTTGAGGAACACCAGCGTTTGAAGCGGGAAGTGGCGACAGCGACGCAGAAGCTGTCTGAGCGCAAGATCGTGGAAAAAGCCAAGGGCATCCTGATGAAAACGCGCGGGCTGGATGAAGGTCAGGCCTATGCGGCGCTACGTAAACTGGCGATGGAACGCGCCCAGCCATTGGTTAAAGTGGCGGGCGATCTGGTAGCGATGGCCAAGTTTTTGTTGTGATCAGCGCGCCTCATTCCGGTGCAAAAAGTGGATTTGTGCGCTATTGCGGTGCAGCATTTGCGCTATTCCGCCGTCTCGCCAGTGCCGACTTTTCGCGTGACTCCCTCGATTCCCTTTGAATTCCAGGCGTAGTGGGTGTTAGGTTTTTATTGAACGCTGCTGGCACGCTGGTTGCTATGTAATCCCTATGCGCTGAATCAACGGCGGTTCGGCGCAAAAGACAACGGTGTCTGTTTCATGCTCATTGATATTGGGCTGGAACGGATGCTGTTTTTTTTTGCCATTTTGATTAATGACATAACTTTGGAGATCGCAATGAAACATGAAGATAGCCTGCCACCTACTGCGCTTGCGGAATCATCTGCTGAGTTGTCTGTCGAGTCGTCTGTGGAATCATCTGCCGATGCTCAAAAACGGCGCAATTTTTTGCGTCAAGGGGCAACGCTCATGACAGGCGCTGCGCTGATGGGTATGGTGCCACCTGGCATCCGCTCTGCTGCCTGGGCAGCCGGTTCGGATGCGCCGGAGAAAAAAGAGGTGCGCATCGGCTTCATTCCGCTCACGGATTGTTCGTCGGTTGTCATGGCGGCGGTGAATAAGTTCGATGAGAAATATGGCATCAAGATTATTGCCAGCAAAGAAGCCTCGTGGGCTGCGGTGCGCGACAAACTGGTGAATGGTGAGCTGGATGCGGCGCACGTGCTGTATGGCCTGGTGTATGGCGTGCATCTGGGCATTGGCGGGCCGAAGAAGGACATGGCGGTGCTGATGAGTTTGAACAACAACGGCCAGGCCGTCACCTTGTCGAACCAGTTGAAAGACAAAGGGGCGATCAATGGCCCGTCACTGGCCAAATTGATCGCCAAGAAGGAACGTGAATACACCTTTGCGCAGACTTTCCCCACGGGCACGCATGCCATGTGGCTTTATTACTGGCTGGCGGCGCAGGGCATTGATCCGTTCAAGGATGTGAAGAACATCGTGGTGCCGCCACCGCAAATGGTGGCCAATATGCGCGTTGGCAACATGGACGGCTTTTGCGTTGGCGAGCCGTGGAACAACCGTGCCATTATCGACAAAATCGGCTTTACCGCGGCCACTACGCAAGACATCTGGACTGATCACCCTGAGAAGGTGCTCGGTACCACAGCCGATTGGGTTGCTAAAAATCCGAACACAGCGCGCGCCATGACGGCGGCGGTGCTCGATGCGGGCCGCTGGATTGATGCGTCGTTAGCGAATCGCCGCTTCACGGCCGAAACCGTGGCGCAAAAGGCCTACATCAACACCGATATGGATGTGATTCTCGAACGCATGCTGGGCCGTTATTCCAATGGACTGGGTAAAACGTGGGATGACAAAAATCACATGAAGTTCTTTAACGACGGCGCGGTGAACTTCCCCTACCTCTCAGATGGCATGTGGTTCCTGACCCAGCACAGACGTTGGGGTTTGCTGAAGAGCGATCCGGACTATCTCGCGGTGGCCAAACAGATCAATCGCATTGACGTATACAAGCAAGCGGCAGCGGCTGCCAAGGTTGCGTTGCCGAAGAGCGATATGCGGTCGAGCAAATTGATCGACGGTGTGCTGTGGGATGGGAAAGACCCGAAGAAATATGCCGCGTCTTTCAAAATTCACGCCTGAGTTTGTGCAAGAAGGGAGCACATCATGAGCGCAGTCATTGTTTTTAAAAACGTGGGGTCGATGATGGCGGCAGAAGGGGATGCGGCGGCGGAAATAGTGGTTGAAGCGGCGGCCTCGTCCACACAGGCCGCCGTGTCACCAGCGCCGTCCAGAGACGGACTCAAGACTTTTACAGAAATCGCGCCATCCAGTGCTGGAGTCAAGGTCTCGGTGCGGGCCAGCGCGCAAGAAGTTTCTCCTGCCTTGGGGCCGGGAAGCGGAGAACGGTTAGTTCACGGTGCGCGTGAGTTTGCGAAAACGGTAATTCCGCCGCTGCTGGGTATTGGTTTGCTGATCGGCCTCTGGGCACTGATAGCCGTCAAGAACAGTTCAATTCCTGGCCCGATGCAAACGTGGAATGCGGCGACGAAGTTGTTTGCTGACCCGTTCTATCGCAATGGCCCGAATGATCAGGGCATCGGCTGGAATGTGCTTTCCTCGCTACAGCGCGTGGGTGTCGGCTTTGGTTTTGCCGCGCTGGTAGGGATTCCGATGGGCTTTTTGCTGGGACGCTTCAGCTTCGTGAATCGCATGTTCGATCCGGTCATCAGTCTGCTGCGCCCGGTGTCGCCCTTGGCCTGGCTGCCGATTGGTTTGCTGGTATTCAAGCGCGCTGATCCTGCCGCAACGTGGACCATTTTCATCTGTTCTATCTGGCCGATGATTCTCAACACCGCACAGGGCGTGCAGCGCGTGCCGCAGGATTATCTGAACGTGGCGCGGGTGCTGGGTTTGTCCGAAGACAAGGTGATCACCAGGATTCTCTTCCCCGCTGTGCTGCCCTACCTGTTGACCGGCATTCGCTTATCCATCGGCACCGCCTGGTTGGTGATCGTCGCGGCGGAAATGCTGACCGGAGGCGTGGGCATCGGTTTCTGGGTGTGGGATGAATGGAACAGCCTCAAGGTTGAACACATCATCATCGCCATCTTTGTCATCGGCATTGTGGGATTTACGCTGGAGCAGATGCTGCTGTTGCTGGCCAAGCGATTTACTTACGAATCACGTTGAGGAGGCGCGATATGAACCCCATGATGAATACCGCCATGAAGCCCATCGTCAAAATCGAAAGTGTCGGCCAGGAATTTCCTGCGCGAGCCGGCCGCTTTGTTGCCCTGCGTGACATCAATCTGGCGATCAGTCCGGGTGAAGTCGTGTCGCTGATCGGGCATTCGGGCTGTGGTAAATCGACGCTGCTTAACCTCATTGCTGGCTTGACGTTGCCAACACATGGCGTGCTGCTGTGCGATAACCGCGAAATCGCCGGGCCGGGGCCGGAGCGTGCCGTGGTGTTCCAGAATCATTCCTTGTTGCCCTGGATGACGTGCTCTGAAAATGTGATGCTGGCTGTTGAACGTGTTTTCGGGCGTAAGGAGCGCAAAGCGAAACTCGTCGAACGAGTCGTTGCCGCGCTCGAAATGGTGCATATGGCACACGCGCTGGATAAATATCCGCATGAAATTTCCGGCGGCATGAAGCAGCGTGTCGGCATTGCCCGCGCGTTTGCCATGGAGCCGCGCATCCTGTTGATGGATGAGCCCTTTGGCGCACTCGATGCGCTCACCCGCGCCAGTTTGCAGGATGAGCTCAATGGCGTGCTGGCCAAGACCGGCGCCACGGTGGTGATGGTGACGCACGATGTGGATGAAGCGGTGCTGTTGTCGGACCGCATCGTGATGATGACCAATGGGCCGGCGGCGACGATAGGTGAGATTGTCACGGTTGATCTGCCACGCCCGCGTGACAGAGTAGCGCTGGCAAATGACACCCGATTCGCCGCTTACCGCGCGGCGGTGTTCGAGTTCCTCTATCGCAAGCAACTGAAAAAAGTGGCCTAGGCCACAAACGCCCGCAAACGATTTTTGTTTTTTTACTTTTATTTATCAAGCATTTTTCTGGAGATACTGCTATGTCACGTCGCTCATCACTGATTTCAACCCAACTGGCGCACGCCGTTTCGCTCTCACTGTCGCTATCCCTGCTGGCGTTGCCTGCCTTTGCGGGAGACAGTTTTGCTGACGCCATCACAGGCGGCAAGCCCTCGCTAGACGCCCGCTACCGCTATGAAAGCGTGAGCCAGGAGAATGCGCTCAAAGCCGCCAATGCCTCGACTTTGCGCCTGCGGTTTGGTTACGAGACCGGCGAATTCAAAGGGTTTGGCGTGATGCTGGAAGGCGAACATTTGAGCGTGCTGGGTACGGACAATTACAACAGCACGACCAATCGCAAGACCGCTTATTCCATTATTGCTGATCCGGAATTCACCGAGGTCAATCAGGCTTACCTGAGTTACTCCGGGTTGCCCAATACCAAACTGAAATATGGTCGGCAGCGCATTGTGCTGGATAACCAGCGCTTCATCGGCAACGTCGGCTGGCGGCAAAATGAACAAACTTTCGACGGGTTGACCGTGGTCAATCAATCCTTGCCCGCAACGACAATCACCGCAGGCTACATCTATAACGCTAATCGAGTGTTCAGCGACCAAAGCAAACCCCCCGTTGCCACATTTGCCAACGTGGGCAATGCCCACATGAAGTCGCCGATTCTCAACGTTAGCTACAAAGGCTGGCGTGTCGGCGAAATTGTTGGCTATGGTTATCTGCTCGACTATGCCGATTTCGCCACGAGCTCGACACAGACCTGGGGCCTGCGTTTGAAGGGTGACACCGCTATCGCTGAAGGCATGAAGCTGCTCTATACCGCCGAGTACGCATCACAGTCGGACTACAAAAAAAATCCGGCGAATTACAGTGTCGACTATGCCTTCCTTGAGGCGGGGCTGGCCAAAGGCGTGAATATTGTGAAACTGGGTTATGAACTCCTTGAAGGCAATGGCACGAAGAGCTTCCAGACCCCGCTGGCTACTTTGCATGCCTTCAACGGCTGGGCAGATATCTTCTTGACGACGCCGGTGAATGGGCTAAAAGATGCTTACCTCGGTGCGGGATCGGCGCTTTATGGCATCAAGCTCGATGCGATCTATCACGACTATCGCGCCGACAAAGGCAATGCGCGTTACGGCACGGAATGGAATCTTCAGGTCACCAAACCCATCGCCAAGAACTATCTGATTGGCATTAAGTACGCTAGCTACAACGCGAAAACTTTCTCGGTCGATACCGATAAGGTGTGGCTCTGGGGCGAAGCGAAGTTTTGATCTAATAGGTGGTGTTCGGCACGGCGCGCCTCATTCCGGTGCGCCTGCCGTGCGTGTGCGCTATTGCGGTGCAACAAAGCGTACTCCCGCCGTATCACCAGCGCCGACTTTTTCTCTAGATCCTTGTGCAGCCAATGATTATCAAGTTTGGTGCATATCTGGCATGCGACCTGCTATGTAAGTTTTCAGAGTGCATCAAAGATTAGATGGTGGCTGTTCGTCACCAGTAAGAACCAAAAGAACCAAACAAGGAGAACTTATGGACAAGAAATCTTTTCTGCAATCCGGGCATGCCCCGACCCTGCTTGCCGCCTTCCTTTATTTTGATCTGGCCTTCATGGTCTGGGTCATCCTCGGCCCGTTGGGTGTGCAGATCGCGCAGGATTTACAGCTCACTCACGCCCAGCGCGGTTTGATGGTGGCAACGCCTGTGCTGGCAGGTGCGATATTGCGGTTGTTCATGGGCCTGCTGGTTGATCATTTAAAGCCGAAGCTGACTGGGGCGATTGGGCAGGTGGTCGTTATGGCCGCACTGTTTTACGCCTGGCAAGCGGGCATTCACAGCTATGAGCAAACGCTGGTGTTTGGCCTGTTCCTCGGTGTGGCGGGTGCTTCGTTTGCTGTGGCCCTGCCGCTGGCTTCGCGCTGGTATCCGGCGGAGCATCAAGGCAAGGCCTTGGGTATTGCGGGTGCGGGCAATTCTGGCACAGCGCTGGCTGCGTTGCTTGCACCGAGCCTGGCCACCGCCTATGGCTGGAGCAATGTGTTTGGCATTGTGCTAGTGCCTTTGGCTATCGTATTCGTGGTGTATCTAGTGCTCGCCAAGGATGCGCCGGAGTGCCCACCGCCCAAGCGCCTGGTTGAATACTTGGCAGTGCTCAAGGATAAAGATGCCTGGTGGTTCATGTTTTTCTATGCGGTGACGTTTGGTGGTTTTGTTGGCCTCGCGTCGTCGCTGACTATTTATTTCAATACGCAATACGGGCTGGATGCAAAAACCGCGGGCTTTTTCACTGCCGCCTGTGTTTTCGCCGGCTCATTAGTGCGGCCTATTGGTGGTGGCGTGGCAGATCGTATTGGCGGCATCCGGAGCCTGACCGTCATGTATGCGCTCGCGGCGATTTTTCTCGGCATCGTCAGCATCGGCCTGTCGCAGGCATGGATGGCATTGAGCGTTTTTGTTCTCGCCATGCTGGCGCTGGGCATGGGTAATGGTGCGGTGTTTCAGCTGGTGCCGCAGCGCTTTCGCAAAGAGATTGGCGTCATGACCGGGCTGGTCGGCATGGCGGGCGGTGTGGGTGGTTTCTGGCTGGCATCCTCCCTCGGCTATTCGCGGCAGATTACGGGTAGTTATCAGGCCGGTTTTCTGATTTTTGCAGTGCTTGCTATTACAGCGTTGGCGGGCCTCACCTCGGTTAAAACGCGGTGGCGCACGACGTGGGGTGCTGCCACGATGACGGCTGCCCGCATTTGATCGGGCGGTAAGGCGGATGAGACAATTGCAGATCGATGTCGCCCACTCGACGCTCGTCGGGCTGCGTAGTCGCAATGAAGACTATGTAGGCGCGGCAACGCCTGAGGGCGATGAGCTCGATGCCAAAGGCATGCTACTGGCAGTGGCCGATGGCGTCGGCGGTCACGCCCAGGGGCGCGAGGCAGCTGAGTATGCCGTGCGTAATTTGCTCAACGATTATTTTGCCACGCCGGATACCTGGAGCGTGGCAAAGTCATTCGATACGGTGCTGACCGCTGCCAATCGCTGGCTACTCGCTACGGCGCGCAAAAATCGTGAATACGCAGGCATGGCGACTACCTTGACGGCCCTGGTGTTGCGCGGCAGCCGCTATTACGTGGGCCATGTGGGTGATTCGCGCGCTTATCTGTGGCGTGATGGCGTACTGACACAACTTACCGAAGACCATACCTGGCCGCATCCCGAACTGAGCAATGTGTTGCGCCGCGCACTGGGGCTGGATGAGCATTTGGTGATCGATCACGCGGCTGGCGAATTAACAGCGGGCGACCGATTTGTCCTGCTGACGGATGGTGTCTGGGGCACGTTAAGGGACGCGGGTATCAACGAATTGCTGGTGCGCCATGCCACAGCCGAAGCGGCGGCAAACGCCCTGGCGCTGGAAGCGGTACGGCGCGGCGCAAACGATAACTGCACGGCGTTGGTCGCCCATGTGATCAAGGTACCGCAATCGAATTTGCGCGATCGGCTCGACGGCGCGCAAAAACTGCCTTTGCCGCCGCAGTTAAAAGTCGGCGATCAAATTGATGGCCTGCGTGTGCTCGATGTGCTGCATGAGTCGCGCATGACGCTGCTCTACAAAGTCGCGCAGGGCAGCGAAACACGGGTACTCAAAACGCTGCGGCCCGAGGCGGGTGATGCGGAATCAATCGCTGCGCTGGTGTATGAAGAATGGCTGGCGCGGCGTGCTGTTGCGCCTTGTTTCCCACAGGTTGTCAGCCATCCGGCGCGTTCCTGTCTGTACTACTTGATGACCTGGCATGAGGGTGAATCGCTCAAGGCGCGCTTGTCGCGCGGGCATCGTTTCGATGTGGACGAGGTGGCCGCCATTGGCTTGCGCTTGCTCAAGGCCGTTGGTTTGCTGCATCGGCTGGGGATCGTTCATCGCGACATCAAGCCCGACAATATTCAGCTTGGCGTGCAGGGGCAGATCACGGTGCTCGATCTGGGGGTGGCCGCCAGCGACGGTGATCGCTTGAGTGAAATCAACAACCCCGGAACGCCCTCGTACATGGCGCCTGAGCTATTCACGGACGGCACGGCGAATGAAGGGAGCGATCTTTATTCCTGTGGTGTCACACTGTATGAACTGCTGACACGCAAGTATCCCTACGGCGAGATCGAGCCCTTTCAGACTCCGCGTTTTGCGCAACCCACACCGCCGACTCGCTATCGCCGAGATATTCCCGAGTGGCTGGAAACCATTTTGCTCAAGGCGTGCGCGCGGGAACCGGCGGATCGTTTTGAAACCGCCGAGGAATTTGTTTTGGCGCTTGAACGCGGGGCTTACCGGCCGCTGACTTCAGCACGGCGCATTCCCCTGGCGGCACGGAATCCATCGCTGACGTTGAAAATCATTCTGGGTATTTCGCTGATGCTCAATCTGGTGCTGGCTTTTTGGTTGTCGCGGCAATGAGGTATGCCAGTGAATTGAACCAATTAGGGGTGTTTGAAAAATCATGCACCATGGCGGTGCGGCAGAGATAGGCTTGCGACACAAAGGATCAGTGAGCCTCCCTTTTGAATCAAGACGTTGGTGTGCCAGAGTGGCTTGACAAGGTCGGGCATAGGTCTTGCTCACTAAGATGGTTATAAACCTGGTAGGAGATAGAAAATGCAAAAGCAAAAATTAGTGGTCGTTGGCAATGGCATGGCGGGCATTCGCACCGTTGAAGAGCTGTTAAAACTGGCCCCCGATCTTTACGACATCACGGTGTTCGGTGCTGAGCCGCACCCCAATTACAACCGCATCCTTCTGTCGCCGGTGCTGGCGGGCGAGATGACGCTGGCCGATATCGTGTTGAACGACCTTGACTGGTACAAGGACAACGGCATCACCCTGCATACGGGTAAGAAGGTCGTGAAGGTGGATCGTGTCGGGCGCAAAGTGATCGCCGAAGATAGCGCCGGCGCGACGATGGACGCAGGCTACGACCGCCTGTTGCTGGCGACGGGTTCTGTTCCGTTCATATTGCCGGTGCCCGGTAACGATTTGCCCGGTGTGATTGCCTATCGCGATATTGCCGATACTGAAATGATGATTGCCACCGCGGTAACGCATAAACACGCCGTAGTGATAGGCGCGGGTTTACTGGGATTGGAAGCCGCGAATGGCCTCAAGTTGCGCGGCATGGATGTCACGGTTGTGCATATCGGCGACTGGATCATGGAACGCCAGCTCGATAAGACGAGTGCCGATATGCTCCAAGCGTCGCTGGAGAGCAAAGGCCTTAAATTTTTGCTGAGCAAACAAACTGAAATGCTGTTAGCCAATGCGTCGGGCCGTGTCGGGGCTATTCGGTTTAAAGATGGCTCTGAAATTCCTGCCGACCTAGTGGTGATGGCAGCGGGCATTCGTCCCAACACGGCGCTGGCTGAGGCCACTGGTTTGCATTGCGGGGTTGGCAAACTGAGTGGCATGGTTGTTTCTGACACGATGCAAACGTTTGACCCGCGTATTTACGCTGTGGGCGAATGCGCAGCACATCGCGGCATAGCGTATGGGCTCGTTGCGCCGTTATTCGAACAAGCCAAGGTGTGCGCCAATCATCTGGCGCAAATGGGCATTAGCCGCTATCAGGGTTCGGTAACCTCAACCAAACTCAAAGTGACCGGCGTGGATGTCTTCTCGGCGGGCAATTTCACAGGCGGCGATGGCACAGAGGATATTGTGCTGTACGACAAAAGCGGCGGTATTTACAAACGCCTGGTGATCGAAAATGATCGTCTGGTGGGTGCCGTACTTTATGGCGACACGGGCGATGGTGGCTGGTATTTTCAGCTACTCAAGGAAGGTCGCGATGTCGGCTCGATCCGTGATCATCTGATGTTTGGCGATGCCTTCACCAACAATCACGTGGGCGACACTGGTCATGCCGGGCAATCGAAGGCGGCAGCGATGTCGGATGAGGCCGAAGTCTGCGGCTGCAATGGCGTGTGCAAAGGCACGATCGTCAAAGCGATTCGCGAGAAGGGTTTATTCACGCTCGACGATGTACGGAAGCATACCAAGGCATCTTCTTCATGTGGTTCCTGCACCGGCTTGGTTGAACAGATATTGGCATCAACCATCGGTGGTGCCTATCAGGCCGCCGACCGTACCACGAAGCCGATGTGCGGCTGTACGGCACTCACGCACGGCGAAGTGCGTGCAGAAATTCGTACGCAAAAGTTGCTCTCGCTGGATGATGTATTCACAACCCTGGCCTGGCATACGCCTGACGGTTGCGCGACTTGCCGTCCGGCGCTCAACTATTACCTGATTTCCACCTGGCCGCACGAGGCGAAGGATGATCCGCAATCGCGCTTTATTAATGAGCGAGCGCATGCCAACATCCAGAAGGATGGCACGTACAGCGTGGTGCCGCGCATGTGGGGCGGGCTGACTACGCCGGATGAGTTGCGCCGCATTGCCAATGTGGCGGAGAAATATCACATCCCGACGGTTAAGGTGACGGGTGGGCAGCGCATTGATTTGCTCGGCGTTAAAAAAGAAGACTTGCCCGCAGTGTGGAAAGACCTGGACATGCCGTCGGGTCATGCTTATGGCAAGAGCATACGCACGGTGAAAACCTGCGTTGGCACCGAGCATTGCCGCTTTGGCACGCAGCAGTCGATGAGCATGGGCGTCGCGCTGGAAAAAATGTTGTTCGGCATGTGGTCGCCGCATAAAGTGAAACTGGCTGTGTCGGGCTGCCCGCGTAATTGCTCTGAAGCGGGCATCAAGGATGTTGGCGTGATCGGCGTCGATTCCGGTTGGGAGCTTTACGTCGCCGGTAATGGCGGTATCAAGACCGAGGTTGCCGAGTTTTTGTGCAAGGTGACGACGCGCGAAGAGGTGCTGGAATATTCTGCCGCCTTCCTTCAGCTTTATCGCGAAGAGGGCTGGTATCTGGAGCGCACGGTGCACTATGTGCAACGCGTGGGTCTCGATTATGTGAAGCAGCGTGTGGTGGCAGACGCTGATAATCGCAAAGCCTTGCATCAACGCCTGCTGTATGCGTTGCAGGGTGCCGTTGATCCGTGGCGTGAGCGCTTGCCGGGTGAAGCCTTACCTCAGTTGGCAGCGGAATTTACGCCTTTGCCTGTTCCCGTTGAAACCGTTTGAATTGCACAGCACGCAGGAGAAAGTTTTGAGTACATGGCATAAGGTGTGTCGTCTGGAAGAAATCCCACTGCGCGGTAGCCGAGTGGTGCCGCACGAAGAAGTGAGTATTGCTTTATTCCGTACAGCGGACGATACTGTTTTTGCGCTGCGCGACGCCTGTCCGCACAAGGCTGGCCCGCTATCGCAAGGCATCGTGCATGGGTATCGCGTCACCTGTCCGCTGCACGGCTGGAATCTTGAATTATCCAGCGGTGAGGCCTGCGCGCCTGATGAGGGCAGCACCACGACTTATCCGGTGCGCGTTGAAAATGGCGTGGTGCTGCTAGCGCTTTGAGGCACACTTTGTGATGGGTGCTGTGGAACCAGCTTTGGGAATGCAGGTGAGCGAGACGCGCTCCGTTTGCTGCTATTGCGGCACCGGCTGCGGTGTGATTATTGAAACAGTCGGTGCGAAGGTTGGCTCAAAGGTCGGCTCTGGTGAGACGGCGAAAATCATCAATGTGCGTGGCGACCCTGACCATCCGGCCAACTTTGGCCGCCTGTGCAGCAAGGGTGCCAGCCTGCATCTCACCACGCAGCGCACTGGGCGCGCACTGGTGCCCGAACTGCGCACCTCGCGTGCCGAATCACGTGTACCGGTTTCTTGGGATACGGCGCTGGATACCGCCGCCGAACGGTTTGCCGCGATCATCAAAGCGCATGGGCCGGATGCCATTGCTTTCTATATTTCCGGTCAGTTGCTGACCGAGGACTACTACGTCTTCAACAAGCTGGCACGGGGGTTGGTGGGCACTAACAACATCGATTCCAACTCGCGTCTGTGCATGTCGTCTGCCGTGGCGGGTTACAAGGCCACGCTGGGGTCGGACGCAGTGCCCTGTAGCTATGACGACATTGCCTTGAGCGACCTGTTTTTGCTCGCGGGCAGCAACACCGCCTGGGCGCACCCGATTGTGTTCCGGCGCATCGAGGATGCGAAGGTGAAGAACCCGGAACTCAAAATCATCGTTGTCGATCCGCGCCATACTGATACAGCAGCGATGGCTGATTTACATCTGGCCATCACGCCGGGCAGCGATGTGATTCTCTACAGCACCATGCTGCATGTGATGTTGTGGGAAGGGCTGGTGGACGAAGCCTTTATCGCCGCGCACACCACGGGTTTTTCCACGCTGCGCGACAAAGTTCGTGAGCTCACGCCCGCTGCCGCTGCTGCCACGTGCGGTGTGGCGGCGGACGATATCGTCAAGGCTGCGCGCTGGTTCGGCCAGGCCAAAGCGCCGCTGTCGATGTGGTGTCAGGGGCTCAACCAATCAACCCACGGCACGAGCAATAATGCGGCGTTGATTCATCTACATTTGGCGACGGGGAAAATTGGCCAACCCGGCATGGGACCGTTTTCGCTCACCGGCCAGCCCAATGCGATGGGCGGGCGCGAAGTGGGTGCGATGGCCAATCTGCTGCCGGGACATCGCGATTTGTCGAATGCCGCTGACCGTGAAGAATTGGCCGCGCTGTGGGGTGTGCCCAGCATTCCGGACCAGCCAGGAAAAACGGCAGTCGAGTTGTTCGATGCCTTGCATGAGGGAAAAATCAAGGCGGTGTGGATTGCCTGTACCAACCCGGCGCAGTCCATGCCAGATCAAACGAAAGTGCGCGAGGCGTTAGTTAAAGCGGAGTTTGTCGTCGTACAAGATGCCTATGCCGATATTGAAACGGCCACCTTTGCCGACCTGTTGCTGCCCGCCGCGAGTTGGGGTGAAAAAGAGGGAACGGTCACTAATTCCGAACGCCGCATCTCACGCGTGCGCGCGGCGGTCTCACCGCCCGGCGAAGCGCGGCCGGACTGGGAAATCGCTGCCGAGTTTGCTCGTCGCTTGGGTGGAAAACTCGGCGAAAAACTCGGCACCCCAAAGGTACTTCCTACGGGGCGCGCTGATGATACGGCGAACCGTTTATTTAAATTTAACGATGCAGCCGAAATATTTGCCGAACATGTCGGCCTGACTGTTGGCCGCGATCTCGATATGAGTGGCATGAGTCACGCCATCCTCGAAAAAAACGGCCCGCAGCAATGGCCTTTTCCGCAAGGGGCACAGGGCGGCCAAGCGCGGCTTTATGCCGATCATCGTTTCGCCACAGCCGATGGCCGCGCCCTATTTGCGCCGCTGACTTTTACGCTAACGGCAGAAGCGACCGACGCCCGTTATCCATTGCGTTTAACCACCGGCCGCCTGCGTGACCAATGGCACGGCATGAGCCGCACGGGCCGTGCTGCACGGCTAGCCGCGCATGAACCGACGCCGCGTTTGCTGCTCAATATGCTCGACATCGAGCGACGCGGCTTCAAGCCCGGTGAGCTGGCGCGCATTAAAAGTCGCCGTGGCGAAATCATTCTGCCGGTCAGCCCGAGTGATGAACTCAAACCCGGCCAGGCGTTCATCGCCATGCACTGGGGTGCGCGCTCGTTGTCTCATGCGGGCGTCAATCAGCTGATGCTGTCGGCTTTCGATCCAATATCGAAGCAGCCCGAACTCAAAGCCGCCGCCATTCGTATTGAGCCCGTCGAACTGCCCTATCGGCTAATCGCGCTGCGCGCGGCCGATGATGCACAAGTAGCGGATGAGCAAGTGTTGCGCTGGCGCGATTTGTTGGCCAAATTACTCCCCTCATTCGACTATGCCGCAGTCACGCTTGCCGGGCGCGAGCATCCCTTCGTGATGCTGTCGGTGGCAAATGCCATGCCATTGTCAAAAGAGATGCTGGATAAGCTCGTAGCCGTACTTGAGCTGGAAGAGTGCACCGCGTACAGCGACCCACACCGTGCCATTGTCAAACGCGCAAAAGCGGATGCAACGAGTGATCGTTTGCTGGGCGTATTGTTAGCAGGTGAGACGTCCGCTGCTGATTGGTTGCGTGATTTGATGGCCAGTGGCCAGTCAATAGGCGAGCTGCGTCGCTGGCTATTTGCGGCGACGGCCAAGCCTCCCTTGGCGATGGCATCTGCTGGGCGTACCGTGTGTAACTGCTTTGGTGTGACCGAGACGCAAATCAATAACCTGTATCGACAAGGTGCCGATCTTGATGCCCTGCAGGCACAACTAAAATGCGGTACCTCGTGTGGTTCTTGCCTGCCGGAGCTGCGGCGGATGGGCACGCCGCTGGCAAAGGCTAGTTAAATCAACTAAGCCAACTAAGCCAACTAAGCCAGTTAAATTAGGCGCTGGCAAAACTATTGGCAGCAGTAGCAGATGCAGTGACAGAGCTCCGCACCACCGTTTCGGCTGCTTTACCCATTGAAATACGCCGCACTGGCCCCATATCGTGCCTGCCGGGGTGCCGTGATTTTGCGATAATTTTGCGGCACTCTCCATAAACGGCTACTGAAAAACACCGTAAGCCATTATTTTTTTAGGAAATATCGATGACAACAACGACACAATCCAGTCTGTCCAATACGACGGCGCGTGAAACGCTCGGCTTTCAGACCGAGGTCAAGCAGCTTTTGCAATTGATGATCCACTCGCTGTATTCCAACCGCGAAATTTTTCTGCGCGAGCTGATTTCCAATGCGTCGGATGCCTGCGACAAACTGCGTTTTGAGGCGCTCAATAATGCCGCGCTGCTAGAGAATGAAGGTGAATTCAGCATTCGTGTGAACTTTGACAAAACAGCGCGCACGCTGACTGTGAGTGACAACGGCATCGGCATGAGCCGCGAAGAAGCCATTGCCAATTTGGGCACCATTGCCAAATCCGGCACGCGTGAATTTTTCTCGCAGCTTTCCGGCGATCAAAAGAAAGATGCCGGGTTAATTGGCCAGTTTGGTGTGGGTTTTTATTCGTCCTTTATCGTCGCCGATCGAGTCACCGTAGTCACGCGTCGCGCCGGCGTGGCAGCAGATCAGGGTGTCCGCTGGGAATCCGAAGGGACGGGCGAGTTCACCATCGAGGCGATCGAAAAACCCGTTCGCGGTACGGAAATCACCCTGCATTTGCGTGACGACCAAGACGATTTATTGTCCGGCTGGAAATTGCGCAGCATCATTCGCAAGTATTCCGATCACATTCTGCAACCGATTGTGATGAAGAAGGAAGAATGGCGCGAAGGCAAAGACGGCGAGAGCGGTGGCCAAGTGGTGACCGATGAGGATGAGACAGTCAATCAGGCGTCTGCTTTGTGGGCAAAATCTAAAAACGATATTACTGAAGAGCAGTACAAAGCGTTTTACAAGCACGTCGGCCATGATTATGAAGACCCGCTGGCGTGGGTGCATGCCCGCGTAGAGGGCAAGAGCGAATACACGCAGTTGCTGTATCTTCCTGCGCGTGCGCCGTTTGATTTATATGATCGCAATGTGCGGCACGGCATCAAGCTGTATGTGCGTCGCGTGTTCATCATGGATGATGCGGAACAATTGTTGCCGACGTATCTACGCTTTGTGCGCGGCATTGTCGATTCGGCCGATCTGCCATTGAATGTCTCGCGTGAGATTTTGCAGGAATCGAAAGACATCGAGGCCATTCGCAAGGGCTGCACGGCCAAGGTGTTGGGGCTGTTGACGGATATGGCAGCGAACGATAAGGAAAAGTACGCGACGTTCTGGACTGCGTTTGGCCGCGTATTGAAAGAAGGTGTTGGCGAAGATTTTGCCAATAAAGAAAAAATTGCCGGCCTGTTGCGCTTTGCATCGACCCACAGCGACACCAGCGAGCAGACAGTATCGCTGGCCGATTACATCTCACGCATGAAGCCCGAGCAGGAAAAGATTTACTTTGTCACGGCGGATACCTTTAATGCGGCGAAGAACAGCCCGCACCTTGAGGTGTTCCGCAAAAAGGGCATCGAAGTGTTGCTGCTCTCCGAACGTGTGGATGAGTGGGTTGTCTCGCACGTGACCGAGTTCGATGGTAAATCCTTGGCGTCCGTCGCCAAGGGCGATTTGGACCTGGGCAAGCTGGAAGACGAGGCTGAAAAGCAGGCACAGGAATCCGCTGCCGGTGAGTTCAAGGCACTGACCGAAAAAATCGCTGCGTCATTGGCTGAGCGCGTGAAAGAAGTGCGCGTGACGTATCGCCTGACCGAATCCCCCGCGTGTTTGGTGAGCGCGGAAAATGATATGTCGGGCAATCTGGCACGCTTGCTCAAGGCGGCTGGGCAAAGTGCCCCGACGGCCAAGCCGACGCTGGAGATCAACCCGCAGCATCCGGTGGTGCAGCGCCTGAAAGCCGAGGCAGACCGCGAGGGCAGCATGTTCAATGACTGGGCCGAGGTGTTGTTTGATCAGGCACTGTTGGCTGAAGGCGGCCAGCTGGATGATCCGGCGACATTCGTTAAGCGCATGAACCAATTGATGCTGGAGATGCGTGCTGGCTAAAGGTTTTGGTTGATGGTTGATAAAAAGGCGCGGCGCTTGGCACCGCGCCTATTTCGGTAAACCCTGCGCAGGTTATAGTCAGACTAAAGTCGTCGCTGCTAGCGATGGCGTGCAGCGCCAGAATGCGGCTTTGTTTTTCTGGTTGTTTTTCCGGATTTTTTTCCGGTTCTGTTGCCGAGGTTCTTCTTCATATGCTTGCGCGGCTTTTTCGCTTTCTGTTCGGTTGCGCCTGGGTTAAGGCAAGCGGTGAGTGCGGCGTCTTTTTTCCCCGCGCATTTTTCTTTTGATTGCTCAATGGCGGCACATTCTTCGGGATTGTCTGTCTGGCTGCAATCAACCGGTGGCAGGTTTTCTTGCAGGCATGCCTGTTTTTCTGCCCCGCGCTTTTCTGCACAGGTGATCAGCGCCGCCTGACGGGCTGCACAGTGAGCCGGGTCGCGTGCTTGCGCACATTCGTCAGCGACTGGTTGGGTAGTGGGCTGAACTTCGGGCGGAACTATGGGTTGGGCGATGGCTGGCAATGATAAAAAAATCCCTGTCATCAAAAGACGCCATGTGAACATTCGTGATCTCCTTGACGTTGCAATCAATGCAAACAGAATAATGCTGTCTTGCCGAGTGATTTTTCTTGTACGTTCTTTGACCGCGTTTTCGATTATAGTTTGACGTATTGCCAGCGCCGGCTTTTCACTATGAATCACGTCCCATCGCGAGAAATGAAGGAACACAGCTTAAAGCTGCCAGAAGTGATCGATGCACTGGTTGCAGACGGTTTGGTGGACGCGGATCAGGCCGCTGCTTTTAAAAATGAGCGGCGTCATTTCACCACTGAGATACATCCGCTGGTCATACTGGCTGAACAGCGTTGGAAATCATTACAGCCGCCGCATCGCGTGCTGGATATGGATTTGCTGACGCAGTGGCTGGCGGCGTGGTCCGGGCTGGATTATTTGCATATTGATCCACTAAAAATCGACTTTTCGGCAGTGACCAGCGTGATGAGCAACGCCTATGCCTCACGCTTTCGCATCCTGCCGATCCAGGTGAAAGTAGACGAGGTGGTGATTGCTACGGCTGAGCCATTCCAGCGTAACTGGGAGGCGGAGATTCGGCCGATTCTGAATAAGCAGATTCGCCGCGTGATCGCTAATCCACAGGATATTGCACGCTATCAGGTGGAGTTTTATAACCTGGCCAAATCTGTCAAGGGTGCGCAGGCGAAGGGGGATGTCACCGGCGGTGCTTCAAACTTCGAGCAGCTGGTTGAGCTCGGCAAGAACAACAAACAGTTTGATGCGAACGATCAGCATATCGTCACCATCGTTGATTGGCTCTGGCAATATGCGTTTGAACAGCGCGCGTCGGATATTCATGTGGAGCCGCGTCGCGATCTGGGCATCGTGCGCTTTCGCATTGATGGTGTGCTCCATCAGGTCTACCAGATTCCGATGACGGTACTCAACGCCATGACCAGCCGCATCAAGATTCTTGGCCGCATGGACGTCGTGGAAAAGCGTCGCCCGCAAGATGGCCGCATCAAAACGCGCACACCAGATGGTCAGGAGGTCGAGCTGCGTCTGGCCACTTTACCGACTGCCTTTGGCGAGAAATTAGTCATGCGGATTTTTGACCCGGATGTGCTGGTGCGTGATTTTTCCGAGCTGGGTTTTGGTGACGGCGAACAGGCAACGTGGCGCAGTATGACGGCCCATCCTAACGGCATTATTCTGGTCACCGGGCCAACGGGCAGCGGTAAAACGGTCACGCTGTATTCCACCTTGAAAGCGCTGGCTACGCCCGAAGTGAATGTGTGTACGCTGGAGGACCCGATCGAGATGATCGAACCCACGTTTAATCAGGTGCAGGTTGTACCGGATATCGGCATGGGTTTCGCTGAGGGCATTCGCGCCCTGATGCGGCAAGACCCGGACATCATCATGGTGGGCGAAATCCGTGATTTGCAAACGGCGGATATGGCGATTCAGGCCGCCTTAACCGGGCATTTGGTGCTCTCTACCTTGCACACCAATGATGCGCCTTCGGCCATCACGCGGCTGATTGATCTGGGTGTGCCACCCTATTTGCTGGCGGCAACAGTCGTCGGCGTGATGGCGCAGCGGCTGGTGCGCACCTTGTGTCCGCAGTGCAAGCAGCCCAGCGGCATGCGCGCCGAAGACGAAGCGGCATGGAATGCACTGGTGACGCCATGGAAATCAAAGCAGCCTGCGCAGCTGTATCGGCCTGTCGGGTGCCTTGATTGCCGCATGACGGGTTACAAGGGGCGAGTCGGCATTTACGAAATCATGCCGTTGTCGGCCGAACTGAAACGGCTGATCGCAACCAGGGCGGATCTTGATACCCTGCGTCAGCAGGCAATGCGTGAAGGCGTGAAATCCTTGCGTATCGCTGGTGCCAGAAAAGTGGCGGCAGGGGTGACGACTATCGAGGAAATCATGAAAGTCGCCCCGCCTGCGAATGCGCTGGGCTGATTCAGGTAAGCGCAGTTTTTTCAGCTACTTGTTCAATTCACGCATGCCGCGCTCCAGCCCTTCCAGCGTGAGCGGAAACATGCGATTGCGAAAAATCGTGCGGATCAAATCAATCGACTGCCGATAATCCCATAAGCGCTCAGGTTCGGGATTCAGCCATACGGCATGCGGCCAGGTTTCTTGCAGGCGAGAGAGCCAGACCGCACCGGCTTCCTGGTTGTTGTATTCCACCGATCCACCGGGTTGCACCACTTCATACGGGCTCATGGTCGCGTCACCCACGACAACCACTTTGTAGTCGGCGCCGTATTTATGCATGAGGTCGCGTAACGAAAAGCGCTCACTTTGACGGCGATGATTGTCGCGCCAGACAAAGTCGTAGATGCAGTTGTGAAAGTAAAAATATTCCAGGTGTTTAAATTCACTCTTGGCCGCTGAGAAAAGCTCTTCGCAGACTTTAATGTGATCGTCCATCGAACCGCCGACATCGAGGAATAGCAAGACCTTGACCTTGTTGTGGCGTTCCGGCCGCATCTTGATATCCAGCCAACCGGCATTACGCGCGGTGCCGATAATGGTATTGTCCAGATCCAGTTCTTCCGCCGCCCCTTCGCGGGCGAAGCGGCGTAAACGGCGCAGCGCGATTTTGATGTTGCGTGTGCCCAGCTCAACGGTGTCGTCAAGATTACGAAATTCACGGCTTTCCCATACTTTGATGGCCGTGCGGTTTCCCGCTGATTTTCCCCCGATGCGTATGCCTTCCGGGTGTTGGCCATTGTTGCCGTAAGGGCTGGTGCCACCTGTGCCTATCCATTTATTGCCGCCTTCGTGTCGCCCCTTTTGTTCTTCCAGGCGCTTCTTGAACTCTTCCATCAGCTTGTCCCAGCCCAGCTTTTCGAGCTTGGCTTTGTCCTCCGGCGAGAGGTGCTTCATGCTCAAGGCCTTGAGCCATTCTTCGGGAATCTCCGCACCATTAACGCCACCCCAGCCCGGAATGTTTTCAACACCTTTGAAATATTCGCTAAAGGCGCGATCAAATTTATCGTACTGAGTTTCGTCCTTAACCAGGCAAGTGCGAGAGAGAATATAAAAATCGTCAATCGAATGGTTCGCCAGGCCCCTTTGCAGGGCTTCCAGCAAGGTGAGAAACTCCCGCGTCGACACGGGAAGTTTACGCAGTTTGAGATGCTGAAAAAAATCGATCAACATGGTGGGCAGGTGCTAGCGATTCTGTTGCGCCATTCTGACCAGACGTTCAAACAGATGCACGTCCTGTTCGTTTTTCAAGAGCGCGCCGGCCAGCGGTGGCACAACAACCTTTTGGTCTTTCGAGTGCAGCGCCTCGGGGGGGATGTCTTCTGCGAGCAGGAGTTTCAACCAGTCGATGAGCTCGGATGTAGACGGTTTTTTCTTCAGCCCCGGCACATCGCGCAGTTGAAAAAAGACTTCCAGCGCTTCCTTGAGCAAGGCATTCTTGATCTCGGGAAAATGCACATCAACAATTTTCTGCATGGTTCCCTTGTCGGGAAACTTGATGTAGTGAAAGAAGCAACGCCGCAAAAAGGCATCGGGCAGTTCTTTTTCATTATTTGAGGTAATGATGACTATCGGCCGCTGGACAGCGCGCACCGTCTGCCGGGTTTCATAGACATGAAACTCCATACGGTCGAGCTCACGCAGCAAGTCGTTGGGGAACTCGATATCCGCTTTGTCGATCTCGTCGATCAGAATGACGCCGGGTGTTGTACGTTCAAACGCCTGCCACAACACGCCCTTGACGATGTAGTTGGCAATGTCCTTGACCTTTTCATCCCCCAGTTGCGAATCGCGCAGGCGCGAGACCGCATCGTATTCATACAGGCCCTGCTGTGCCTTGGTGGTGGATTTGATATGCCATTGCAACAGCGGCAGATTCAGCGCGCGGGCCACTTCTTCGGCCAGCAGCGTTTTGCCGGTGCCGGGCTCGCCCTTGATCAGCAGCGGGCGCTGCAGGGTGATGGCGGCATTCACCGCCAGCATCAGGTCGGGCGTGGCAACGTAGGTGTCGGTTCCTTCAAAGCGCATAGTGGTTCTCGTGAGTTAGGATGGATGATGGGGATTATCCCAGACCAAGACCGACTCAGGCATCTTCTTTACTACCGATATCGGCACATCGGCGCCGTCCCACCAGCGCCGACTTTTAGCCTGCCGCGAGACGTAGGGAGTCGAGATAGTTGGCGTTATCTAGCGGTTAGGTATCGTGTTTTGCGCGCGTTAGTCAAGGTGGCGAGTGAAAAAGGCGATCATGCGCTCCCATGCCTGGCTGGCCGCATTGGCGTTGTAGACATCGCCGCGCCGTTCGTTGAAAAATCCGTGAGCGGCTTCGTAGCGGTGAATTTCGGCGGATACGCCGGTTTTTTGCAAGGTGGCCTCCAGTGCATCGACCATGCTGGGCACGCACCAGTCATCCTGGGTGGCAAAGTGTCCTTGAAAAGGGATGCGGATGTTGGCTGGATCGGCAAATTCCTGCGGTGGAATACCATAGAAACAGACGGCGGCCGAGAGTGCGGGCACATGCACGGCGGCGGCGATGGTGAGTGCGCCACCCATGCAAAAACCCATGACACCGACTTGGCTGCTGATCCGTTGCAGGTGCGTCACGGCACCATGAATATCCTGGTGCGTGGCGCCGGGAAAGTCGAGGCCATTCATCATGTGGCTGGCCTCGTTAGCGTCTTGCGTGATGCGGCCGTGATAAAGATCAGGCGCCAACGCGTTAAACCCGGCGCGCGCAAAGCGGTCGGCGACGCCGCAAATCTGGTCATTCAATCCCCACCATTCCTGAATCACCACGACGCCAGGGCGATCCTGCCCGGCCGTTGCCAGATAGCCTCGGCAGTTGGTGTTGTCTGGTCGCTTGAAGTCCAGCAGATGTCCCATGGTTCGCTCCTTCGGTTAGTGGTTGAAAAGCATTTTCGCAAACTTACCTGAAATCGGTCATCGTTGCTGATAGGCGTGCGTCTTTCCCTTGTGGGGTCATTTTGCGCCGTCTCACCATCCGCTGCGGCGAGGAGAGTGCACTTCGCTCGACCGCCCTGCTGCGCAGGGGCTTCATCAGAGCATTTTTTCTCGACCGCCTTGTAGCGCAGTTGCTTCATCAGCACCAGCGCGGTGCTTGCTCTGCACTACCTCCGGGTCGCCTTCGGGAACTTTTCAGCCCGCAGCGCGGCGCAGGCAATCTAGGTAGGCGTTGCTATCCAGCGGCTGGGCATCGCGCTGGGCGCGCCAGAGCGTCTCGCCCAGACAATCAAGCACCACATGCAGCGCCTCGTGGCGGTCGCCGTGGCACGCCAGCAATTGGTTAAAGAGTGCGGTAATGCCGGTTGGCTGATTGATGGCAAGCTGTTCTTCAATTGCCAGATGCAATGACAAATGCAAAAAGGGATTGGTCTCGCCATGTTCCGGCGTCCATTCGTTCGTCAGCGCGTCGTCGGCTTCGAGCAGTGCGTGATATTCCGGGTGCAAGTCGATCAGATCCGCAGCGAGGGTTTCCAGTGGCGTGGCAGGCGTCGCCTGGCGGCGCTTGTGCCAGGCGTTGATGATGAATTGGCGGGCTTGATCGCGGCTGGGGTTAAACATGGGTTTTTTCCTGAGTTTTTTCTGGAGTTTTGTCTTTGTATGCGCACAGGTCGCGCACGATGCAGTTTGGGCAATCTGGCGTGCGCGCCTTGCAGGTGTAACGGCCATGCAAAATCAGCCAGTGGTGCGCATGCAGACGAAACTCTTTGGGAACCGCTTTCAGCAGTTTTTGCTCCACAGCCTCGGGGGTTTTGCCGGGAGCCAGGCCGGTGCGATTGCCGACGCGAAAGATATGTGTGTCCACCGCGATGGTCGGCTCGTTGAACACGATGTTGAGCACGACATTCGCTGTCTTGCGCCCGACGCCGGGCAGCGCTTCTAACGCAGCGCGATCGTGAGGCACTTCGCCGCCGTGACGCGCAAGCAAAAGTTGCGTGAGCGCGGCAATATTTTTAGCTTTGGTCGGGTAAAGGCCGATGGTTTGAATATAACGAGCAATGCCTTCTACGCCCAACGCAGCTATGGCTTGCGGGGTGGGATAATCTTTGAACAATAGCCGTGTAGCGCGATTGACGCCCTTGTCGGTGGCTTGCGCCGAGAGCACAACGGCGACCAGCAACTGGTAGGGCGTGGCGTATTCCAGCTCGGTTTGGGGGGATGGATCGCGCGCTGCCAGACGCGTGAAAAACTCGCGAACTTTGGCCGACGTCATGCCGCAACGGGGGGTGTATTTTCAACGGGTTTGCCAGCCTGTTGGCGCTGATTCAACAGCCGCTGATTGGCACGTGCCTCGATCCAGTTGCGGCCTGCGATCAACAGGCCGAGCGTAAAGAAGGCGCCCGGCGGCAGCATCATGATCAGAAAACCGGGGTAGTCCGCAGGCAGCACTTGGATGCCGGAGAGTGAAGGGAAAATCATGTCGATGCCGGAGAACAAGGTGCCCTGGCCAATCAGCTCGCGCAAGCCGCCGATCAACGCGATGACCCACAAAAAGCCTGCGCCCATCATTACGCCATCCAGCGTGGATACACCCAGCCCGTTTTTAGCGGCAAAGGCTTCGACACGTGCCAGCACGATGCAATTGGTGACAATCAGCGGGATAAAAATGCCGAGCACCAGATACAGGTCGTGCAAAAAGGCATTGAAGGAAAGATCAACTATGGTCACTAGCGCGGCAATGATGAGCACAAACACCGGGATGCGAATTTCATACGGTATCAGGGCACGCAGGCTGGCAATCGCGAGACTGGCCAGCATCATGACCAAAATAGTTGCCAGCCCCAAACTCACGGCATTCACCAGCGAGGTGCTAATGGCCAGCAGGGGGCACAGGCCGAGCAATTGCACCAGCAGGGGGTTTTGTTTCCAGACGCCGTTCCTGGCGATGTCGTTAAAGGTGCTCATGGCTTACTCCTTATAAAGTCTGTTCGCGGGCAAGGCAAACAGTTTTTCGCGATGATCATTCACCCAGGCCAGGGCACGGCCGCTGGCGTTGGTGACGGCACGTGCCGAAATGGTGGCACCGGCCATCTGGTCAAAGTGACCACCATCTTTTTTCACATGCCATTGTTCGAGCGGTACGCTGTCGAAACCGATACCAGAGAACTGCGTGATCCATGGCCGCACCTTGTTGCGATCTTTTTTTGGATCAATGTAATCGCCCAGACCTGGTGTTTCTTTATGTTGCGTCACGCGCATAGCGAGTAGCTGCCCTTCGGCAGACACCGCCAGCAACAGCCCGATCTTGCCGGAATAACCATCCGGCGCGGTGGCTTCAAAAATCAGCGCGGTTGGCTGCCCGTTTTTGCGCGCGCGAAACAGGCGGGTTTCTTCGCTTGTCCCCAAAGCACTGGTCGGTGGCAGGGTGATGGCATCGGTGAGCAGATCGTTATCGTAAAAAGTCTTGTCCAAAGACGGATTCAAAAGTCCGTCACTAGACGGCGCTAGCACCACGCCGATCAGGCGCAGTTTTTCGGCTTGTGCACTGGCCGCAACGCGCGGTGCCATGAGGTAATAGGCGCTGGCCATGAGCGTGGTGAAGACCAGCGTGAAGGCGAGCAGAATCGCTGCCGTGCGCAGGGCGATGTGCAGTGCGCTGCGCGGCGGACTGGCCTGCGGGATGGAATTTTCCATGGTGTCGTGCGGCATGGTCATGGCCTGTCATCACCGTTTTTCTTATGTCCGAAAACGCGCGGCTGGGTGGTCATGTCAATCAGCGGTACGGCAGTGTTCATCAGCAGCACGGCAAAAGCAATGCCATCCGGGTAAGCGCCAAAGCTGCGGATAACCCAGGTCAGCAGCGCCACGCCGGCCGCAAAAATGAGTTTGCCGCAAGGCGTGGTGGCAGCAGATACGGGGTCGGTGACAATGAAAAAAGCGGCCAGCATCGCCCCGCCGCCGAAGAGGTGAAACAACGGTCCGGCGAAGTCGGCCGGGTTGATGAAACTGGCCAGGCCCGAGAGCAGAAACAAGGTGGCGAGAAATGCCGCGGGCAAATGCCAGGTGATGATGCGTTGCTGCACCAGCCACAGGCCGCCAGCGAGATAGCCTGCGGCAATCCATTCCCAGCCACGACTGGCTAGATGGCCGATGGCGGGATTGTTCGCCAATGTGTTGGCTACAGTGGCGGGTGTGTCGACGATGGTGCCGGTGCTGTGCAAGGCGGTGCGCAGTGCATCAAGCGGCGTGGCCATGGTCAGCGCATCGAGCGCATGGTCTGCATGCAGACCGAAAATGAGGTTCCACTGCGTTGCAAAGTCGATGGCGTCGACGCCAGGCCAGCGCGACATGAATTGCGGATACGCGACGATCATCAGGGCAAAGGCGACCATGGCCGGATTGAACGGGTTTTGCCCGAGGCCGCCATAAAGATGCTTGGCCACAATGATGGCAATCAGGGTAGCAAGCACCACCAGCCACCACGGGGTGAGCGGGGGAAAGGACAATGCAATCAGCCAGGCGGTAACCAGCGCCGAGCCGTCGGTCAGAAAGAGCGCCAGTGGCTTGCCGCGCAGGTAAAGCACCAGCGCTTCGGCGGCGAGCGCGGTGAGCGAAGTCAGCACGATCTGTACCATAATCGCCGCGCCAAAAAACCAGACATAAGCGGCCAGACCAGGCAGCAAGGCGAGCAGCACGCGCAACATGACGGATTGCACGCTGGCCGCTTTGAGAAGGTAGGGCGAGTTATTCATGGGGCGCAGATGTTGATTGTCTGGCGGTTAATCGTCTGGTGGGAGATGCGGGTGAGCCTGCGCGCGGATTTCCGCGCGACGGGCGTCGATGACGGCAATTTCGGCCTGCTGTTCTGGCGTCAGACTCGTCGTGTTTTGGGGCTCTGTCTGCTGGGCACGAGCGCGTTCGAGTGCGGCGGCAATCAAGGCTGCATTTGGCGAAGGCGCCTTGGTGGACTCACCTGTGGATTCTGCGACAGGTGCTGCGGCCGGTGTTGTGGTATTTCCTGCGGCAAGTGCGGCACGGCTGGCGGCTGTCTTGGCAGCCAGTCGCGCAGTTTTTTCTTGTAGCTCGCGCGCTTCACGCAGTTGGCGGAACTCATAGTGATCGCGCGCTTTGTCGGCAGCATCTTTTTCGCTTTCGCGCGCCCAGATTTCGCTTTTTGCAAAACGATAATAATCCACCAGCGGAATGTGCGAGGGGCAGACATACGAACAGCAGCCGCATTCAATGCAATCGAAGAGGTGATATTCCTGCGCCTTGCCGAATATCTTGGCGCGGGAGTACCAATACAGCTCAAATGGCTGCAAATCAGCCGGGCAGGCGGTGGCGCATTCGCCGCAGCGGATGCAGGGCATTTCGGGCGGCGGCGGTGGAAAGAGTTTGGGTGAGCTGACCAGAATGCAGTTGGTGGCCTTGACCACGGGCACATCGTCACCCGGCAGGGTCACGCCCATCATCGGCCCGCCCATGATCAGACGGTCGGTGTCGGGCAAGGGCTGGCTTTGAGCGAGCAATGTTTTCATCGAGGTGCCAATCAGCACCTCATAATTGCGCGGCGTGGCGACATTGCCGGCGACTGTGACGATGCGTGAAATCAGTGGTTGCCCGAGATTGATCGCTTCGTGAACCGCATAGGCGGTGCCGACGTTGAAGCACTGCACACCATAATCGGTGGAGCGCCTGCCGTGCGGCACTTCGATGCCGGTCAGCACGCGAATGAGCTGTTTGGCGCCACCTGCCGGGTAACGCGTGGGCACGACAATGACTTCCATGTCATTTTGATTGCACGACCGGACAGCGACCTGCATGGCGGCAATCGCTTCCGGCTTGTCGTCCTCAATGCCGATCAGCACTTGCCCTGCGGCAAGCAGGTCGCGCAGGATAGCAACGCCCTGGATGATGGCATCGGCCCGTTCGCGCATCAGTAGGTCATCGCAGGTGATGAAGGGTTCGCATTCGGCGCCATTGATGATCAAAGTATCCAGTGTACCTTGCTGGCCGGCGCCTTGGCCTGAAAATAGTTTGAGATGTGTGGGGAACACCGCACCGCCCAGGCCGACGACGCCGGCATCGCGCAGGTAATCGCGGGTTTCTTCGGGTGTGTGGTGACGGTAGTCAAACGACTGACGTTCAATCCATTCATCGTGGCCATCGGCCTCGATTACCACGCACAGCGCAGAGAGCCCTGAAGGATGCGGCATGCGGCGCATCTCGACAGCCACGACACGTCCCGATGTTGAGGCATGGACGGCGGAAGACATGTCGCCGTCTGTGGCACCGATGCGCTGGCCTTTGAGTACGCGATCTCCTGCACTCACCAGCGGACGCGGTGTGCCGCCGATAGTTTGGTGCAATGGAATGACCAGAAAAGTCGGCGCTGGTAATACGCCACGAAGCTTTGAATCCGTCTCTGGAAAGCCCCCTTGGGGGACGGTGATAGGTAGTGCGGCGATAGGCAGCCGAGTGGACACCTCTTTATGATAATCAGGCTTGATGCCCCCATTGAAATCAAACAAACGGCGCAACATGATCAGTGGGCGGTGGCTGGTTTGATGGCCACGACCGGATATTTCCATTTCCAGGTGGCCACGGTTTCGGCAACCGGTTCCATCGTGATGCAGTCGACCGGGCAGGGCGGCACGCAGAGTTCGCAGCCGGTGCATTGGGCGGCGATGACCGTGTGCATTTGCTTGGCCGCACCGGCGATGGCGTCGACCGGACAGGCCTGGATGCACAGGGTGCAGCCAATGCAGCGCTGTTCGTCAATGACGGCGAGCGCTTTGGGTTTTTCAACACCATGCTCGGCAGACAGCGGCTTGTACTCGCGCCCCAGCAGATCGGCCAGCTTGCGTATGCCCTCGTCGCCGCCGGGCGGGCACTGGTTGATGTCCGCTTCGCCTTTGGCAATGGCTGTGGCGTAAGGTTTGCAGCCGGGAAAACCGCACTGGCCGCACTGGGTTTGCGGCAGAATGGCGTCGATCTTTTCGGTCAATGGATCGCCTTCGACACGAAACCGGACTGCCGCGTAACCCAGCGCAGCGCCAAGGATGACGGCGCCAAGCGCCATGACAAGAAGCGCGGCGAGCATTTATTTGTACTTATCCAGACCGGCAAAGCCCATGAAAGCCAGGCTCATCAGGCCTGCGGTAATCATGGCGATTGCCGTGCCGCGAAAATGCACGGGCACATCCGCGCCTTCCAGCCGTTCGCGGATGCCGGCAAACAAAATCATGGCCAGGGTAAATCCGACCGCGCCACCAAAGCCGAACAATAGCGATTCAACCAGATTGTGTTTCAACCCGACGTTCAACAGCGGCACGCCCAGCACCGCGCAATTGGTCGTGATGAGCGGCAGGTAGATGCCAAGCACTTGATGCAGTAACGGGCTGGTTTTCTGAATAGCCAGCTCGGTGAGCTGGACAATGGCGGCGATGGTGACAATGAAAGACAATGTGCGCAGATATTCGAGCTGGTTCGGCATCAATAGCCAGCGGTCAATGATGTAGCTCGTGCCACACGCCATGGTGAGTACGAAGGTAGTGGCCGCACCCATGCCGATGGCTGTCTCCAGCTTCTTCGACACTCCCATGAACGGACACAAGCCGAGGATACGAACGAAGACGACGTTATTGACAAGAACGGCACCGAGAATGATGAAGAGATAGCTAGTCATGACGCATGCAAGCTATGCATCTGCTCTGTAAATGAATGGAGGCTCGATTATCCTGCTTTTGCAGACGTTTCGGCAACGGTGTCAAATGCCCTGCTGGTAGCTTTGTGTGGCTGCAATACATTCTTTTACGAGCACCGGGCCGCGATAGATGAGACCACTGTAGACTTGAACCAAGGTTGCACCAGCCTCTAGCTTGGCGCGAGCCCGCGCACCCGTGGTAATCCCTCCTGCGGCAATGATTGGAATTTCTCCTCCTAGCGCGTGAGCGAGGGCGCGGACAACGGCTGTGGACTTTTCAAACAAGGGGCTGCCCGATAAGCCACCCGCTTCAGCGGCAAGGGATGACCCTTCAATCCCCTTACGGCTTAGCGTGGTGTTGGTTGCAATAACGGCATCAATGCCGTGACGACGTAGCGCGTCAGCAATAGTAGTGATTTGGCTGGAATCAAGATCGGGAGCAATTTTTAGTGCCATTGGAACAAGGCGCCCGTGACGATCAGCGAGCTGGGTTTGTCGCTGCTTTAAACTTCCAAGCAGGTTATCTAGCTCGGATTGACCTTGCAATTGACGCAGATTCTGAGTGTTTGGTGAAGAGATGTTGATAGCCACATAGCTGGCATGTGCATAAGCCTTGTCCAGACCGATGAGATAATCTTCTGTTGCACGCTCTATTGACGTGTCGAAATTTTTACCTATATTGATGCCGAGAATCCCCTGGTATCTCACATGTTGCAGTCTGGCCAACAAGGCGTCTACCCCGGCATTATTGAACCCCATGCGGTTGATGATTGCCTCTTGGTCGCTCAGGCGGAACAATCTGGGTGCCGGGTTTCCGGGTTGTGGTCGAGGTGTGACTGTGCCTACCTCAAGAAAGCCAAAGCCCAGACGGCTTAGCGCATCCACCGCGATGGCATTCTTGTCCAGTCCTGCGGCAAGCCCAATTCGATTGGGAAAGTGTAAACCCATGACTTCAACTGACGGGGATGTATGCCTTGGGGGCCGCGGGAGACCCAGTTGATCCAGTAATGCAATGCCATGCAATGTCAATTCGTGCGCCCGTTCCGCATCAAGCGTAAAAAGAAGAGGGCGTAATAATGGATAGAGGTTCATTCAGTTCTATATACGTATATGTTGAACGAAGGGATTGTAATTCGTAGCAGCAGAAAAAATTTGTAAAGAAAAGTTCAAACCCCCTTTACAAGGTAAAGCGCTGCACCTATAATCTTGTTTCTCTGCTGGATGTAGAGAAGGCTTGGAAGCCCTGGAAACGGGGGTGAGGCAAAGATCTTTAAAAACCAAACAACCGATAGGTGTAGGTGCTTGCCGAGCTGGTGGTGGGAACAGGCAATCGGACTGAAATCGAAGGTCTGAAAGCGGATGAAGCTCCCCGTTAAAGGGGGGATTTGATCACGTTCTGTACGGTTTCTGCCGTGCAGAATCTGTTACTGCTGGAAGCTGAAAGTAATAAAGCAAGCACTTACACGAAGAAACAAGGAATCAGCTGCAATCAAATGCAACGCTGATTCTCGCAGATTCGTTTGAGAGCGCTAAGTAAGTAAGACAACAAGCAAGATTAAACTGAAGAGTTTGATCCTGGCTCAGATTGAACGCTGGCGGAATGCTTTACACATGCAAGTCGAACGGCAGCACGGGAGCTTGCTCCTGGTGGCGAGTGGCGAACGGGTGAGTAATGTATCGGAACGTACCCCGTCGTGGGGGATAACTCTCCGAAAGGAGAGCTAATACCGCATACGACCCGAGGGTGAAAGCGGGGGACCTGGGGTAACCTGGGCCTCGCGCGATGGGAGCGGCCGATATCGGATTAGCTAGTTGGTGGGGTAAAGGCCTACCAAGGCGACGATCCGTAGCGGGTCTGAGAGGACGACCCGCCACACTGGAACTGAGACACGGTCCAGACTCCTACGGGAGGCAGCAGTGGGGAATTTTGGACAATGGGCGCAAGCCTGATCCAGCCATTCCGCGTGAGTGAAGAAGGCCTTCGGGTTGTAAAGCTCTTTCAGCAGGAACGAAACGGTGGGTCTTAATACGGCCTGCTAATGACGGTACCTGCAGAAGAAGCACCGGCTAACTACGTGCCAGCAGCCGCGGTAATACGTAGGGTGCGAGCGTTAATCGGAATTACTGGGCGTAAAGCGTGCGCAGGCGGCGACATAAGACAGATGTGAAATCCCCGGGCTCAACCTGGGAACGGCGTTTGTGACTGTGTGGCTAGAGTGTAGCAGAGGGGGGTGGAATTCCACGTGTAGCAGTGAAATGCGTAGAGATGTGGAGGAACACCGATGGCGAAGGCAGCCCCCTGGGTTAACACTGACGCTCATGCACGAAAGCGTGGGGAGCAAACAGGATTAGATACCCTGGTAGTCCACGCCCTAAACGATGCCAACTAGGTGTTGGGGGAGGAGACTTCCTTAGTACCGTAGCTAACGCGTGAAGTTGGCCGCCTGGGGAGTACGGTCGCAAGATTAAAACTCAAAGGAATTGACGGGGACCCGCACAAGCGGTGGATGATGTGGATTAATTCGATGCAACGCGAAAAACCTTACCTACCCTTGACATGTCCGGAATCCCGAAGAGATTTGGGAGTGCTCGAAAGAGAGCCGGAACACAGGTGCTGCATGGCTGTCGTCAGCTCGTGTCGTGAGATGTTGGGTTAAGTCCCGCAACGAGCGCAACCCTTATCATTAGTTGCCATCATTGAGTTGGGCACTCTAATGAGACTGCCGGTGACAAACCGGAGGAAGGTGGGGATGACGTCAAGTCCTCATGGCCCTTATGGGTAGGGCTTCACACGTCATACAATGGTCGGTACAGAGGGTTGCCAACCCGCGAGGGGGAGCTAATCTCACAAAGCCGATCGTAGTCCGGATCGCAGTCTGCAACTCGACTGCGTGAAGTCGGAATCGCTAGTAATCGTGGATCAGCATGTCACGGTGAATACGTTCCCGGGTCTTGTACACACCGCCCGTCACACCATGGGAGTGGGTTCCACCAGAAGTAGGTAGTCTAACCGCGCACCGGCGTAAGTTGGCGTGCGGAGGGCGCTTACCACGGTGGGGTTCATGACTGGGGTGAAGTCGTAACAAGGTAGCCGTAGGGGAACCTGCGGCTGGATCACCTCCTTTCTAGAGCAAAGGCTGGGTGAGCACCTACAACCTATCGGTTGTTTAAGCCAGACAGCGGGTCTGTAGCTCAGCGGGTTAGAGCACCGTCTTGATAAGGCGGGGGTCGTTGGTTCGAGCCCAACCAGACCCACCATGGGTCTGCGATAACCGGCGCATGGCGGCGTTGTCGCATGGCTTGCCTGCGAAAAGTCGGCGGCGGGGCCCTCCGCCTTGACTCGCTTGATTCTCGCAGACCAATGTAGCCGCAACGGGGCGATGGCTTTTTGCAAGTAGTACAAGGCGCGAGGGAGCGCCGCATAGCAGCGCTATGCAAGCGACCGAGCAACGCAGTAATACGCCGCAAAAAGGGGGATTAGCTCAGCTGGGAGAGCACCTGCTTTGCAAGCAGGGGGTCGTCGGTTCGATCCCGTCATCCTCCACCATCGCTGGTGTTTGGCGTTAGTCGGCAGCACCGCAGTCGGCAGCACTAGGGGAACGAGTGGAGGCGGCCTGCGGCGATGACTGCCTCTGTCTGTTAGATGATGTGCAATGAGTGAAGGTTAAAGCGTTAGCCCTCAGCCATTGCTCATTATGTGAGTAAGCGGTTGTTCGATCTTTAAAAATTCGGAAGAAGTAAAAGTAAATGGATGTGTCATTCTGGAAGGGATGGCACATGGGTTGTGACTGTATTTTTGCATCGTTCTGTTCCCGATTCTTTGAACCGGCGTTGGGAATGGAAAAAAGAAGCCTATTGGTTACACCTATAGTGAATGGATTCCGGAATAATGGAGCTTAACGTTATAGGGTCAAGTGACTAAGTGCATGTGGTGGATGCCTTGGCGATTACAGGCGATGAAGGACGTGGTAGCCTGCGAAAAGCTTCGGGGAGCTGGCAAACAAGCTTTGATCCGGAGATATCCGAATGGGGAAACCCACTCTGCAAGGAGTAGCCACAGCTGAATACATAGGCTGTAGGCGGCGAACCTGGCGAACTGAAACATCTAAGTAGCCGGAGGAACAGAAATCAACCGAGATTCCCCAAGTAGTGGCGAGCGAACGGGGAGGAGCCTGCAAGAGATAACGCACTGGTTAGTGGAACAGTCTGGAAAGATTGGCCATAGTGGGTGATAGCCCCGTACGCGAAAACCAGCGCGCGAGACTAGGCTTGCGACAAGTAGGGCGGGACACGTGAAATCCTGTCTGAAGATGGGGGGACCATCCTCCAAGGCTAAATACTCGTAATCGACCGATAGTGAACCAGTACCGTGAGGGAAAGGCGAAAAGAACCCCGGGAGGGGAGTGAAATAGATCCTGAAACCGCATGCATACAAACAGTGGGAGCGGACTTGTTCCGTGACTGCGTACCTTTTGTATAATGGGTCAGCGACTTACGTTCAGTAGCCAGCTTAACCGCATAGGGGAGGCGTAGCGAAAGCGAGTCTGATAAGGGCGTAAGAGTGAAAACTCGAGTTGCTGGGCGTAGACCCGAAACCAGATGATCTACCCATGGCCAGGATGAAGGTGCGGTAACACGCACTGGAGGTCCGAACCCACTAATGTTGAAAAATTAGGGGATGAGCTGTGGGTAGGGGTGAAAGGCTAAACAAATCTGGAAATAGCTGGTTCTCCCCGAAAGCTATTTAGGTAGCGCCTCATGTATCACTGCCGGGGGTAGAGCACTGTAATGGTTGGAGGGGTCATTGCGATCTACTTCGCCATAGCAAACTCCGAATACCGGCAAGTGCGAGCATGGGAGACAGACGGTGGGTGCTAACGTCCATCGTCAAGAGGGAAACAACCCAGACCGCCAGCTAAGGTCCCCAAGTCATGGTTAAGTGGAAAACGAGGTGGGAAGGCATAGACAGTCAGGAAGTTGGCTTAGAAGCAGCCATCCTTCAAAGAAAGCGTAATAGCTCACTGATCGAGTCGTCCTGCGCGGAAGATGTAACGGGGCTCAAACCATGCACCGAAGCTGCGGATGTGCACCTGATTCAAGCGGCTTGTTGGAGCGCTTGAGCGGTAGTAAAGGCTAACCTGGCGCACGCCAGGTTAAGCGCCGACAGGCGCGGCCGGAACTAAAGCGTCCCTCACCGATCGAGGTCGGTGATAAGGGGATGAGCGATTCAAGACAGGCAGCTTGAATCAGGTGCACATGGTAGGGGAGCGTTCTGTAGGTCTGCGAAGGTGTCTTGTAAAGGATGCTGGAGATATCAGAAGTGCGAATGCTGACATGAGTAGCGATAAAGGGTGTGAAAAGCACCCTCGCCGAAAGCCCAAGGTTTCCTGCGCAACGTTCATCGGCGCAGGGTGAGTCGGCCCCTAAGGCGAGGCCGAAAGGCGTAGTCGATGGGAAACGGGTCAATATTCCCGTACCGGTCACAGATGCGATGGGGGGACGGAGAAGGTTAGCTCGGCCGGGTGTTGGACGTCCCGGTTTAAGCGTGTAGGTGTGCCTGCCAGGCAAATCCGGTGGGCTTAACTGAGGCGTGATGACGAGGATCTTCGGATCTGAAGTGAGTGATACCCTGCTTCCAGGAAAAGCCTCTAAGCTTCAGTCTGTGAACGACCGTACCGCAAACCGACACAGGTGGGCAGGATGAAAATTCCAAGGCGCTTGAGAGAACTCAGGAGAAGGAACTCGGCAAATTGATACCGTAACTTCGGGAGAAGGTATGCCCCGGTAGCGTGTAGTCCCTCGCGGACGAAGCGTGATGGGGCCGCAGAGAATCGGTGGCTGCGACTGTTTAATAAAAACACAGCACTCTGCAAAGGCGAAAGCCGACGTATAGGGTGTGACGCCTGCCCGGTGCTGGAAGGTTAAGTGATGGGGTGCAAGCTCTTGATCGAAGCCCCAGTAAACGGCGGCCGTAACTATAACGGTCCTAAGGTAGCGAAATTCCTTGTCGGGTAAGTTCCGACCTGCACGAATGGCGTAACGATGGCCACACTGTCTCCTCCTGAGACTCAGCGAAGTTGAAATGTTTGTGAAGATGCAATCTACCCGCGGCTAGACGGAAAGACCCCATGAACCTTTACTGCAGCTTTGCATTGGACTTTGACGGGACCTGTGTAGGATAGGTGGGAGGCTGTGAGACGTGGTCGCCAGATCGCGTGGAGCCACCCTTGAAATACCACCCTGGTGTCGTTGAGGTTCTAACCTTGGTCCGTGAATCCGGATCGGGGACCGTGCATGGCAGGCAGTTTGACTGGGGCGGTCTCCTCCCAAAGCGTAACGGAGGAGTACGAAGGTCTTCTAAGCACGGTCGGACATCGTGCGCATAGTGCAATGGCAAAAGAAGGCTTGACTGCGAGACCCACAAGTCGAGCAGGTGCGAAAGCAGGTCATAGTGATCCGGTGGTTCTGTATGGAAGGGCCATCGCTCAACGGATAAAAGGTACTCTGGGGATAACAGGCTGATTCCGCCCAAGAGTTCATATCGACGGCGGAGTTTGGCACCTCGATGTCGGCTCATCACATCCTGGGGCTGTAGTCGGTCCCAAGGGTATGGCTGTTCGCCATTTAAAGTGGTACGTGAGCTGGGTTTAAAACGTCGTGAGACAGTTTGGTCCCTATCTGCCGTGGGCGCTGGATATTTGAGGGGGGCTGCTCCTAGTACGAGAGGACCGGAGTGGACGAACCTCTGGTGTACCGGTTGTGACGCCAGTCGCATCGCCGGGTAGCTAAGTTCGGAAGAGATAACCGCTGAAAGCATCTAAGCGGGAAACTCGCCTCAAGATAAGATATCCCGGGGATTCAATCCCCCTGAAGGGTCGTCCCAGACCAGGACGTTGATAGGCGGGGTGTGGAAGCGCAGCAATGCGTTAAGCTAACCCGTACTAATTGCCCGTGAGGCTTGACCCTATAACAGTAAGTTTCAGCACTGCTGGAGTTCCTGTGCGGTCAATCGCGCAGGTGTGTAGCCAATATTTACAATGACAACCTTACCTGACTGCAGTTGAAAGCCCTACTGGTTCAACTGTACGAAAACTTGCTTCTTTACTTCTTCCGAACCATGTGTGCCGGGCCAAAAATTAGGTCAACTCCCGGCGCACCCCCTTCAAGTCTGGTGTCCATAGCGAGGTGGAACCACCCCTTCCCTTCCCGAACAGGACCGTGAAACGCCTCTGCGCCAATGATATTGCACTTCACCGTGTGAGAAAGTAGGTCAACGCCAGACTCCCCCATCTACATACCCCCTCAAGCTTACAAACTTGAGGGGGTTTTTTTATGGGTAATAGACGCGCTTGGGAGAGAGGAAATAACGTAAAGAGAAAGTCGATGGGCTACGGTTAAATGTATGCCTATGAGATTTTCTGTTGAAAATGGTAAAATTACCAGATGAAAATTTCTTTCCTTGAGTTCGAGCAGCCGATTGCCGAAGTTGAATCGAAAATCGAGCAATTGCGTTTTGTTCAAGATGATTCTGCAGTAGATATTTCTGAGGAGATATCAAGAATTGAAGCTAAAAGCAAGAAACTAACCAAGGATATTTACGCTAAGTTAACGCCATGGCAGTGCGCCATGGTTGCGCGCCATCCTAATCGCCCGTACACCCTTGACTATCTGGGCAGTATATTTACTGAGTTCGAAGAGCTACATGGCGACCGCAACTCGGCAGAGGATGCTGCCATCGTTGGCGGCTTGGCACGATTTGATGGTCAATCCTGTGTGGTAATTGGCCATCAAAAGGGCAGGGATACAAAAGAAAAAATTATTCGTAACTTTGGCATGCCTCGCCCGGAGGGCTATCGTAAAGCGTTGCGATTAATGCGGTTGGCAGAAAAATACCAACTGCCTGTTTTTTCATTTATTGATACCCCGGGTGCCTATCCTGGAATTAGTGCTGAAGAGCGAGGGCAGTCGGAAGCCATTGGTCGCAATCTCTTGGTAATGGCGGAGCTTAAAGTACCAATCATTGCAACTGTTATTGGTGAGGGTGGTTCTGGTGGTGCCCTTGCTATTGCAGTGGCAGACACGGTGATGATGTTGCAATATTCAACCTATGCCGTCATTTCTCCGGAGGGGTGCGCCTCAATTCTTTGGAAAAGCGCGGATCGAGCTGGAGATGCGGCAGACGCAATGGGGATAACTGCACAACGGTTGAAATCGTTAGGCCTTATTGATCGAATAATTAATGAGCCAATTGGTGGGGCGCATCGCGATCATCAAGAAGCCGCGCAAGCGTTAAAGAACAGCCTTCAGGATGCATTAAGTCAGTTGTCAGGATTGTCTATTCCGGAGCTTGTCCAAAGGCGCTTCCAGCGTCTGATGAGCTATGGTCGATTCAAGGAACAAACAGTTCAGTAAGAGGGTCGAGGCGACCCTGACTGACATTCTCGCACAGCATGCCCTAAGAGGTCAGTCATTAACTGTCGCTTACTCCGGCGGCCTGGATTCAACTGTTTTACTTTATGCACTGAAGAATATTGCGCCCATGCTGGATTTGCATCTCACCGCAGTCCATGTGCATCATGGACTGAGCGAGAATGCGGACGAGTGGTCTGATCACTGTACCCTGACATGCGCCCAGCTAGGTATTGAACTATCGGTTGTCAGGGTTCTCGTTAAACCTGAGCTTGGCGAAGGGATTGAGGCTGCCGCAAGAAAAGTGCGACTTGATGCTGTGTTAGCCCACTCCTCTGGGTGGGTATGTATGGCGCATCATGCAAATGACCAGGCTGAAACCGTTTTGCATAATTTGCTGCGCGGGTCAGGTCTTAGAGGTGCTGGGGGTGTTCCTGTGCTGCGCGGGCGCGTGTTTCGCCCATTTCTCACGCTGCCGAAAGAGTTCCTTCTTGCCTATGCAATAGAACATCAATTGAGGTGGGTAGAGGACGAGAGCAACAAGGATCGCTACTTCACGCGCAATTATTTACGACACGAGGTTGTGCCGTTACTCAAGGCACGCTTCCCAAGAGCTGTAGAGCAACTGTCTATTGCGGCAAGGCGATTTGCAGATGCGCAGGCTTTGCTGGATGATCTGGCGTTGCTGGATTTAAAAAAAGACCAATTTTTATTTCCGATCGAAACGAGTTTGTTGCTTAATTTGACAGAGGTTCGAGCTAGAAATTTGATGCGCTCGCTACTGAGCGGCAATAAAGTCCAATTACCAGATGAGCGACGTCTTAATGAGTTTGTTCGGCAAGTGCGAACAGCCGCAAATGATCGGCATCCAAGCCTTGAAACATCGACATATCGACTGTGGGTTGCGTTAGGCGAGCTTCACTTTAAAAAGAAAACTTAAACACAGCAAAAGGCACCCGTAAGCAGAGGGAATGCCGGGAAATATGCGATAAAATAACGAGTTATTGCTAATAAACCACCAACCATTGGAGAATGTCATGGCTGTCGAGCGTACCCTTTCAATTATTAAACCTGATGCAGTAGCCAAGAATGTGATTGGCGAGATTTATTCCCGCTTTGAGAAAAGTGGCCTGAAAATCATTGCTTCACGCATGCATCACCTTTCACGTCAGGAGGCAGAAGGTTTTTATGCTGTGCATAAGGCGCGCCCATTTTTCAATGATCTTGTTTCCTTCATGATTTCCGGCCCTGTCATGGTGCAAGTGCTCGAAGGTGAGAATGCAGTGCTTAATCATCGCCAGTTGATGGGCGCAACGGATCCAAAGAAGGCAGAGCCTGGCACCATTCGCGCAGATTTTGCTGACAGCATCGATGCCAACGCTGTGCATGGTTCGGATGCGGCTGAAACGGCGGCTGTTGAAATTGCCTACTTCTTCCCCGCGATGAGCATCTACTCGCGCTAATTTGCTATGGTAGTTAACCTCCTCGATTTCGATGCGGAAAATATGACGGCATGGTTGTCTCAGCAAGATGAGAAGCCTTTTCGTGCCCGTCAGGTTTTGCGCTGGATGCATCGCTTTGGGGAGAGCGACTTCAACAAGATGAGCGATCTTGCAAAGTCGCTCCGTGAAAAACTGTTGGCTCATGCCAGCGTAATGCCACCGCTGATTATTAGTGATCAATTATCTGACGATGGAACGCGCAAGTTTTTGTTCGATGTCGGTAGTGGCAATGCGGTGGAAACGGTTTTCATCCCGGAAGGTCAGCGAGGTACGTTGTGCGTTTCCTCGCAAGCGGGTTGTGCGCTTGAATGTGTATTTTGCTCTACCGGGCGGCAGGGTTTTAATCGAAATTTGACGACGGCTGAAATTATTGGTCAGGTATGGCAGGCTAATCGCGCCTTGGGCCGTGACCCTGCCGGGGACCGTGTCATCAGTAATGTCGTGATGATGGGAATGGGTGAGCCGTTAACTAATTTTGAAAACCTCATTCCCGCTTTGCGGCTCATGCTAGATGACAATGCCTACGGTCTATCGCGGCGGCGGGTGACAGTCTCTACCTCGGGTATTGTTCCGGCGATAGATCGTCTAGCCCAGGCGTGTCCTGTCGCATTGGCGGTTTCTCTGCATGCGCCAACGGATGGTCTGCGTGATAAGTTGGTGCCCATAAATCGCAAATATCCATTAGCTGAATTGCTTGCCGCCTGCCAGCGTTATTTGCAACATGCGCCACGTGACTTTATAACCTTTGAATATGTCATGTTGGATGGCGTCAATGATCGCGATGAAGATGCGTGTGCCTTGCTGCATTTGGTGCGTGATGTGCCCTGCAAGTTCAATCTGATCCCCTTTAACCCATTTCCGAATTCCGGATTTCGCCGCTCATCGGCAGACCGAGTGCGTCGCTTTTCTTCTCTACTAAGTGAAGGGGGCTTGGTGACGACAACGCGGCGAACGAGGGGCGATGATATTGATGCGGCATGTGGCCAGCTTGCCGGCAAAGTACAAGATAAATCAAAGCGAACACTGCGATCCGCGACGATTGCGGTGAGCGCCTTCCCAAGAACGGAGTTAACGCAATGAGCAATCTGAAGCATCTATTGTCGTGCGCACTTCTTGGCACCATCATGGCTATCGCCGGGTGCACATCAACGGGTACGAACCCAGCAGTCATGGGCGAGGGTGCTGAACAAGCAATGTCTGAACGTGCACCAAAAAATGAAATCCAGCAGCGCGCTAAAGTACATACGGAGCTCGGTGCGCTTTATCTGGTTGATGGGCGTGCCGCAGTTGCGCTTGAAGAGGCGCGCATCGCGCTCTCTGCGGATTCAACCTATGCACCCGCTTACAACTTGCTTGGCCTCATCCACATGGCGCTCAACGAACCGCACATGGCGGAAGAGAGTTTCGAAAAAGCACTTCGTTTGGCGCCGGGAGATCCTGAAATTAATAATAATTTTGGCTGGTTTTTGTGCCAGAACGGCCGCGCAAAACAAGCAATGGCTTATTTTGCGGCGTCAGCCAGAAACCCGCTCTACTCCACACCGACCAAGCCTAATACCAACGCAGGTATTTGTGCGATTCAGCTCAAGGATGACAAGACGGCCGAAGGCTATTTACTCGAGGCGTTACGCCTTGCACCTGATAATACGCAGGCTATGTTTTGGCTGAGTAATTTATCTTATCGGCAAGGGAAGTATGTTGAGGCCAAGCGATGGATGTCTGAAGTTGAAAAGATTCAAGATCTGAATGCAGAGCTAACTTGGCTGGCTTTGCGCATCGAGCACAAATTAGGTAATCGTGAAGCGGAAGCACGCCTAGCAGCGCAATTACGCAAACGTTTTGCAAACTCCCCCGAACAGCGACTGCTTGTGCAAGGGATGTACGAGTGAGTGAAAATTTGCCGCAGCTGTCATTGACCGGGGCTTCCGCTGCAGGTGTTCCCGTGGGGGGGGGGTTGCCGGGCGCTGCGTTGCGCGCGGAGCGTGAAAGCCGCGGTTTAACGGTGGAGGCTGTTGCCCAGGCAACCCGCTTCAGTGGGCGGCAGGTTGAAACATTGGAACGGGATGACTATGACAGCTTGCCGGGCATGACCACGGTACGGGGTTTTGTGCGTAGCTATGCCAAATATCTTCAAGTGGATGCCGTGCCTTTTCTGGTTGCTCTTGACTTGGTCGCACCGCCAACCAAGTCGGAAGTTCGCCCGCCAGAAAATCTGGGAGAGGCTAGGCAAAAAGCAGGTGCATCACGCCGTGTGGCCACGTATCTGATGGTGGTGGGTATCGCTGCGCTTTTGATACTGACAGTTTATGGCCTTGTGGCACAGCAGGTGCATCAACCAACGTCGCCAGCACTAAATTCGCCAAAAAATGATCAGCATAGTCAGACTCTGTCAACCAATGGCCCTGCTGCTTCTGCGGAATCAGTGGCTAACGCTGGTCTTTCTGCAGAGAGATCGGTACTCGCGCCAGTAGTTGGCTCTGTGGCGGCGGTGGCGGGCGTGCCAGTCACGGGCGCTGCTTCGCCAACCTTACCCGGGGCAGCGGAAAAAACCACTTCCGGGGCGGCAGGCAATCCGACTGCTGCCGCCGTTGTTCTGCCTCCGGCTCCAGCAGCCTTAAGCGTGGCATTTGATGGCCTGTCGTGGATTGAGATTCGCGATGCGACGCAGAAAACTGTTTTAAGCGGGGAGTTTCCTGCGGGCGTGACCCAAAAAGTCGAAGGCAAGGCACCATTTCAGGTATGGGTGGGTAGGGCATCTGTCGTCCGTATTTTTTTCGGTGGGCGCAGTATTGATTTGCAGCCCTTTACGCGCGCCGATGTGGCGAGATTGACTGTCGAATGAGCGCGACACAATCACTCCATTTTCCGCGACGCACCTCTCGGCGTGTCAACGTTGGAAAAGTCGGCATTGGTGGTACGGCGCCGATTGTCATTCAATCGATGACCAATACCGATACCGAGGATGTATTTGCAACCGCGATGCAGGTGGCGCAGCTCGCGCGTGCTGGCTCTGAGTTGGTGCGCATTACGGTGAATACGCGGGAGGCGGCTGCGGCCGTACCGAAAATTCGCGAGCGGCTTGCCCAACTGAATGTTGATGTCCCCTTGATTGGAGATTTCCATTTCAACGGCCATAAATTGCTGACGGAATATCCGGCATGCGCGGAAAGCCTGGCGAAGTTGCGTATTAATCCGGGCAATGTGGGCAAAGGCGCGAAACGTGATGAGCAGTTTGCTCAGCTGATTGAGATTGCCTGCCGCTTTGATAAGCCCATTCGCATTGGTGTGAATTGGGGTAGCCTTGATCAAGCGCTGCTTGCACGCATCATGGATGAAAATGCGCGACGCGCTGAGCCTAAAAACGCCGTTGAAATTATGCGCGAAGCGATGGTGGCATCCGCATTGGAGTCAGCCGCTCAAGCGGAGTCACTGGGGCTGGCGGGCGATCATATTATTCTCTCGTGCAAAGTTTCTGGTGTGCAAGACTTGATCGCGGTTTATCGGGACTTGGCCCGCCGTTGTGACTATCCGCTACACTTGGGGCTGACCGAGGCAGGTATGGGCAGCAAAGGAATTGTAGCTTCGACGGCCGCATTGTCCGTGTTACTCCAAGAAGGTATTGGCGACACGTTGCGCATTTCACTGACACCGGAACCGCAAGGTGACCGCACCCGCGAAGTCATCGTCGCCCAGGAGATTCTCCAGGTGATGGGTCTGCGCGCTTTTACCCCCTTGGTCGCGGCTTGCCCTGGGTGTGGGCGAACTACCAGCACGGTGTTTCAAGCGCTGGCACAAGATATTCAAGCCTATGTTCGCGAGCAGATGCCGACGTGGCATGTGCAACGCATTGGCGTGGAAAACATGACGCTCGCGGTGATGGGCTGTGTGGTCAATGGCCCGGGCGAAAGCAAACAAGCCAATATCGGCATCTCCCTTCCTGGCACAGGCGAAGCGCCTGTGGCACCGGTGTATGTCGATGGCGAACGTGTGGTGACTCTGCGCGGCGAAAATATCGCGGCGGAGTTTCGTCAGTTAGTTGATGATTATGTGGCACGTACCTACCCCTCGCGTATTTGAAGTCAGACGATGAGCCAGACCCTGCAAGCCATTCGTGGCATGAACGATATATTGCCTGCGGACGCCGAGGTGTGGGAGCAGTTTGAAGAGACGATACGTGACTGGCTGCGCGCCTATGGCTACCGGCCCATTCGCATGCCGATCGTAGAACCTACTGGTCTATTCCATCGCGCCATTGGCGAGGTAACCGACATTGTCGAAAAAGAAATGTATTCATTCGCCGATGCACTGAATGGCGAACAACTCACGCTGCGCCCCGAGGGAACTGCATCCTGTGTGCGGGCTGCGATACAACATAACTTGTTGTACGAAGGCCCCAAACGCTTGTGGTACATGGGCCCCATGTTTCGGCATGAGCGTCCGCAAAAAGGCCGTTATCGCCAATTTCATCAAGTAGGTGTCGAAGCCATGGGTTTTTCTGGTCCCGACATTGACGCTGAGCACATTGCGATGTGCGCAAGGCTTTGGGATGACCTGGGCTTGCAAGGCGTTCGCCTTGAAATTAACTCCTTGGGTCTGAGCGAAGAGCGTGCGTGCCATCGTGCCGATCTGATTGCTTATTTTTCTGATCATGCGGCGTTGCTGGATGCTGATGCGCAGCGTCGCTTGCACACTAACCCGTTACGCATTCTGGACACAAAAAACCCGGCGATGCAGGATTTGGTCAGTGGCGCACCACAGTTGCTCGATTACCTCGGCGAAGAATCGCTCAAACATTTTGAAGGCGTGCAGCAACTGCTCAAGGATGTCGCCATTCCCTACCGCATCAATCCGCGCCTGGTGCGCGGGCTTGATTATTACAACTGCACCGTGTTCGAGTGGGTCACCGATCAGCTCGGTGCACAAGGCACGGTCTGTGCGGGTGGGCGATACGATGGATTGCTTGAGCAACTCGGTGGCAGACCTGCTCCTGCCTGTGGTTTTGCCATGGGCATTGAACGCTTATTGGTGTTATGGAAGGATCAGGGGCATCGGCATGAAACACCGGCTCCTGATGCCTATTTGGTGCATCAAGGTGAAGCGGCTGGGCGATTTGCATTCCGCGTCGCGGAGCACTTGCGCAGCAGCGGCTACGCTGTTCAGCTGCATTGTAGCGGGGGGAGTTTTAAATCACAAATGAAAAAGGCCGATGCTTCTGGTGCGCCGCTAGCGCTAATAGTCGGTGATGATGAGACGGCGGCAAATGCCGTGAGTGTCAAACAATTGCGTGAATCTGCGGCTTCCACCACGCCGCCAGTTTCACAAGTGCGTGTAAATTTTGATGAGCTCGCCGATCATCTCGGTGAGGTCCTTTTTTCTACGGAAGACAATCATGGCAACTTATGATCTTGAAGAGCAGGAGCAACTCGCTGAGCTGAAAACCTGGTGGCAACAATATGGTAATCGCGTCACCAGTATTGTCTTGGCGCTCGCCTTAGGGGTAGCTGCGTGGCAAGGTTGGCATTGGTGGCAGCAGCAGCAATCTTTGCAAGCGTCAGTGGTTTATTCTGGCTTACAGCAAGCCGCCGGACAAAAAGATGCGAGACGGGTAAAAGAGTTGGCCGGCGAGCTGATCGAGAAATATTCCGGCACCAGCTATGCCGGCATGGGGGCGCTGATTGCGGCACGAGTTCAGGTCGATCAGGGCGACCTTAAAAATGCGCGCGTACAGCTGGCTTGGGCGGCTGATCACGCAAACGATGCTGGTCTGCGTGCATTGGCTCGTCTGCGGTTAGCAACTGTTTTGCTCGACGAAAAAGCCTACGACGAAGCGCTCAAGCAACTGGCCGTTGAGCCTGCCGCGCCTTTCGCCGCCCGCTATGCGGATGTTCGCGGCGATATCTATGTTGCCCAAGGCAAGCCCGCTGAAGCGGTCAAGTCTTACGATGACGCGCTAGCCAAGATCGATGCGGCGGCAAAAGCCGGGGAAGTTTCGCGGCATAAGGCTTATCGCGAACTTGTACAAACGAAACGTGATGCGCTGGAGGCTACCCAGTGAGGTCGCTCATAAAACCCCTGAGATATTTTAGGCAGGCGGGCCTTGGGGGCCTCCTGGTTCTCAGTGCCACGCTTTTGTTGAGCGGCTGCGTTTCGCTGGATAGCCTGAATCCTTTTAGCAGCAGTGCGCCTAAGATAAAAGTGAATGAGCTTCCTGCACTTGATTCCAAGACAGAGCTGCGCAGTCTTTGGCAAGCAAGTATTGGCAATGCGGGCAGTTATAGTTTGGCTCCTGCGGTGGTAGCAGGGAGCGTGTATGCCGCTGCAGCCGATGGCAGTCTGGCGCGATTTGATGAAGGCCGGCAAGTGTGGCGCGTGGCTACGGGTCGGACGATATCGGGGGGAGTCGGTACCGATGGAAAAATAGTTGTCGTAGGCACTGCCAAAGGCGAAGTGCTGGCTTTTGATGCGGCATCTGGCCATGAATCCTGGAAGGCACGCGTTAGCTCTGAAGTGTTAGCACCGCCTTCATTGGCTGATGGCTTGGTGATCGTGCGCTCAGGCGACTCGCGTGTGGCTGGCCTGGAGGCTGCCGATGGCAAGCGCCGCTGGATGTATCAGCGAAATGTTCCCGCGTTGTTATTGCGTTCTTATGCCAGTGCGCTAAATACGGGAAAGTTAACCTATGTTGGATTTCCTGGGGGCAAGCTGGTGGCGCTGGCCAATAGCAACGGCGCCGCCGTATGGGAAGCCACCGTGGCTACGCCGAAAGGTGCAACTGAGCTGGAACGGATCACGGATGTGATGAGCGCTCCCGTGATGGAAGGTAATGCCGTATGTGCCGTTGCCTATCAGGGCCGGGTGGCTTGCTTTGACGCCAGCAGTGGCAATAACTTGTGGTCGCGCGATATGTCGTCCATTGCGGGCCTTGATATGGATGGCAAACAGTTGTATGTCACAGACGCTAAAGGGGTGGTGCATGCGCTGGACAAAGAAAGCGGGGCAAGTGTCTGGATGCTCGACAAGCTAGTGACACGCAGCCCTACCCGGCCATTGGCATTGGGTGAGATCGTTGTTGTGGCCGATAGTCAGGGTTTAGTACACGCGTTGCGTAGTGATAATGGCAGCTTTGTTGGTCGGGCAAAAACAGACGGGAGTGCGATTCGTACAGATCCTGTGCGATCCGCAACCGGGTTTGTGGTGCAAACGGTCAATGGCAGCGTTTATGGCATGGCGGCGCATTAATCGATGAAACCTACCTTGGTGATTGTTGGTCGGCCTAATGTGGGCAAGTCGACGCTTTTCAACCGCTTGACGCGTTCGCGCGATGCATTGGTTGCCGATCAACCGGGCCTGACACGTGATCGCCATTACGGCCATGGGCGGTTAGGGCGCAAGCCTCATCTGATCGTGGATACTGGCGGGTTCGAGCCACAAGCTAAAGAAGGCATCGTGCACGAGATGGCTCGCCAAGCCGAGGCGGCCATTGCCGAAGCGGACATGCTGCTATTCGTTGTCGATGCGCGCGCAGGGCTCACGCCGCAAGATCTTGTCATTGCTGACTTGCTACGGCGCAGTGGTCGCCCCGTATTGCTGGCGGTCAATAAAGGCGAGGGCATGGATCGTGCTGTTGTCAGCGCCGAATTTTATGAGCTGGGTTGTGGAACGCCCTGCGTGATTTCCTCCGCGCATGGCGACGGTGTGCGCGAGCTGGTTGATCTGGCGCTGGATTCCTTCCCCGACGAAGCCGATGCTGGCGACCATGCTACGGAAGGTCCCCGGGTCGCCATCGCTGGACGCCCCAATGTGGGCAAGAGTACGCTGGTAAATACCTTACTTGGCGAAGAGCGTGTCATCGCGTTTGATATGCCAGGCACCACGCGCGATGCCATTGAAATTTCTTTCGAGCGCAATGGCAAGGCTTATACGCTGATTGATACCGCAGGATTACGGCGCAAGGGTCGGGTGTTTGAAGCCATTGAAAAGTTTTCTGTTATCAAGACCCTGCAAGCCGTTGAAGAAGCCAATGTGGTGGTGCTGATGGTCGATGCCAGCCAGGATATCTCCGATCAAGATGCGCATATTGCCGGGTTTTGCATGGATGCCGGGCGCGCTTTGGTGGTTGCCGTCAATAAATGGGATGCTATTGATACGTATCGCCGTGAGCGTGTTAAGGAATCCATCGAACAGAGGCTCAATTTTCTTGGCTTTGCACATGTTCATTACATCTCTGCCATCAAGGGACAGGGTATTGCCGGTGTTTTATCTTCTGTCGATAAAGCGTATGCCGCAGCGATGGCAAAAATGGCGACGCCTAAACTCACCCGCGTGCTCATCTCGGCAGTTGAAAAGCAGACGCCACCACGCCATGGCTTGTTTCGCCCCAAATTGCGCTACGCGCATCAAGGCGGAAGCAACCCACCGATTATCGTGGTTCATGGCAATGCGCTGGAACACATTCCGACCTCATACACGCGCTATCTTGAACGCTACTTTCTCGAAGCCTTCAAGCTGCAGGGCACGCCATTGCGTATTCAATACAAGACCTCTAAAAATCCGTTTGCCGATGAGCGTTAAAGGCTGAAAAGTCGGTGTTTTTGGCACGGCGCGGAAAAATCGTTTACATTGTCCACCTACAAAACCTGAATCACCTCTGAACCACCTAAAGGATGCAACCATGAGTAATAAAGGGCAAATGTTACAAGACCCGTTTTTGAATATTTTGCGTCGCGAGCATGTTCCCGTCGCTGTCTATTTGGTGAATGGCATTAAATTGCAAGGGCAAATTGATTCTTTTGATCAATATGTTGTGTTGCTAAAAAATACTGTGACCCAAATGGTCTATAAGCATGCCATATCGACGATCGTGCCTGTGCGCGCCATTGATTTTTCGCTCGATTCGGATGAGGCTGATTGATTCTCTGCCGGGTTCCTTGTTGCGCCAATTTGCCTGCTTTACCCTGATCATTGATGTTTGATCGTCCTGCCAGCGGTGAAAACGCCGTGCTGGTTCAGCTTGATTTTGGCACGGGTGACTTCGCTGAGTGTTTGTCTGAGTTCCGTCTGTTGGCTGAAAGTGCCGGTGCTCGGCCGCTTGCCGTTGTGACAGGAAAGCGTGTCCGGCCTGACCCTGCCTTGTTTGCGGGCAAAGGGAAGGTGACTGAGATCGCTGAAGTGGTGCGGGTGCATGAGGCAGCGGTCGTGTTATTCAATCACGAGCTGTCGCCCGCGCAGCAACGTAATTTAGAGCGCGAGTTGCAATGTCTGGTCATTGATCGGAGCAGCCTTATTCTGGATATTTTTGCGCTGCGTGCAAAAAGTCATGAAGGCAAACTACAGGTTGAGCTGGCGCAATTGCAGCATATGGCAACGCGCCTGGTGCGCGGCTGGACTCACCTCGAGCGTCAAAAAGGTGGCATTGGTTTGCGTGGCCCGGGTGAAAAACAACTTGAAACAGACCGCCGTCTTCTGGGTAAGCGCGTGGCCTTGTTAAAAGAGCGACTCAAACTACTCGAACGCCAACGTGCCGTTCGTCGCAAGTCACGCCAGCGGCCAGGGGTTTTGTCTGTATCGCTCGTCGGGTATACCAACGCGGGTAAAAGCACGTTGTTCAATGCATTAACCAAGGCTGACGGATACATTGCAAATCAGCTGTTTGCGACGCTTGATACAACATCTCGCCAGTTATATGTGGAAGGCGCAGGCCAGATTGTGTTGTCTGATACAGTGGGCTTCATCCGCGACTTACCGCATTCATTGGTGGCCGCGTTTCAATCCACGCTAGAAGAAACCGCGCAGGCTAACTTGTTATTGCACGTAGTGGATGCGGCCAGCGCAGATCGAGACCAGCAAATGGCAGCAGTTAATCAGGTGCTAGCGGAGATCGGTGCGGCGGATGTACCCCAGCTGATTGTGTGGAACAAGATTGATATTACAGCGGCAAGTCCAGGGCTTCTGCAGGAGGGATGTGGTAACATTTCTGCCGTTCGACTAAGTGCAAAAACAGGTGAAGGCCTGCCGTTTTTGCGTGATGCGCTAGCCGAGTTTTCGCAAGCCCATAGATGGTCGGATGCGTCTCAGCCAGAGAGCAATATGGCCGTTGACGACACTGTGGTGCCGTGATTTTAAATTTTTCCCATCCCGGATTTCGATGCGGCAACCAGATGCTGCGCTAACCTGACGGAGCTATTTCATTGTGATAACCGGTATTTTGATGTCGCTTAACGATCACGGCTGGGGTAATCAGCCAGGGGGCGGTAAAGGCGGGGGTAAACAAGGGCCGCCTGATTTGGAAGATCTATGGCGAGACATAAATCGCCGTCTATCAGGCATTTTTGGCAATAAAAATTCAGCGCAACGTGGCCAGAATGGGAGTAACGAGGGTGGTGGCGCTGGTGGTAATGGTGGCATACCAAATCTCAGCCCGAAACAGTTTGGCGGCGGCTTGAGCGTAATCGCAGCGCTGGTCGCTGTAGTTTGGCTCGGTAGTGGTTTTTATACGGTGGATGCATCGCAGCGCGGCGTGGTGCTGCAATTCGGTGCTTTTAAAGAGATTACTGAGCCGGGCTTACGCTGGCGTTTACCGTGGCCGATCGAATCGCATGAGGTGGTCAATTTGACTGGCGTACGAACGGTTGAGATTGGCTATCGGGGCACAGAAAAAAATAAGGTGCCGCAAGAAGCGTTGATGCTGACAGACGATGAAAATATCGTGAGCGTACAGTTTGCTGTGCAGTATTTGTTAAAAGATCCCAAAGCCTATTTATTTAAAAACCGTAATCCCGATGATGCGGTGACGCAGGCAGCGGAAACAGCGATTCGCGAGATTGTTGGCAAAAGCAAAATGGATTTTGTGCTTTACGAGGGGCGTGATCAGATTGCGGCGAATACGCAGAAGCTGATTCAGGAAATTCTCGATCGTTATGCCACCGGTATCCAGGTGCGGTCTGTCAGCATGCAGGGCACCCAACCGCCCGAGCAGGTGCAGGCGGCGTTTGATGATGCCGTTAAAGCCGGGCAGGATCGTGAGCGGGCCAAGAACGAAGGCCAAGCCTATGCCAATGATGTCATTCCGCGCGCGCGTGGTACGGCTTCCCGTCTGACGGAAGAATCCAATGGCTATAAACAGCGCATCATTGCCACAGCCGAAGGCGATGCGGCGCGCTTCAAGCAAATTCTTGTCGAGTATAAAAAGGCCCCTGAAGTCACTCGTAGCCGCATGTATCTGGATACTGTGCAGCAGGTATATGCGAATACCAGCAAGGTGATGATTGATGCCAAGGGCTCCGGTAATTTGCTGTATTTGCCGCTGGATAAGCTGATGCAAGCAACGGCGGGTGCGGCTGTTGCGCCGACAGAAGCGACAGCAAGTGCTCCGCGCAGCGTATTGCCAGCGCCGACTATTACTACGGATGCACCACCACAGCTTGAACGCACAGCGCCGGGTGATGGTCGTTCGCGAGACACGATGCGCTCGCGGGAACGGGGAGAACGCTAATGCAACGCTCATTTTCATTCGTCGCGACGTTTGTCTTGGGTTTGCTGGTGCTAGCCTCAATGACTATTTTTACGGTGGATCAACGTCAGTACGCCATTATTTTTCAGTTGGGTGAAGTCAAATCGGTGATTTCTGAACCGGGCCTGGTTTTTAAATGGCCACTGATTCAGAACGTCCGCTTTTTCGATAAGCGCATATTGACGCTTGATTCGGCCGAGCCAGAGCGCTTTCTGACGGCTGAAAAAAAACCGGTGCAGGTGGACTCTTTTGTTAAATGGCGAATCCACAATGTGAAGCAGTACTACATTTCAGTGGGTGGCGATGAGGCGGTGGCGAAAACCCGGCTGATGCAAACGGTAAATTCAGGCTTGCGCGAAGAATTTGGCCGACGCACAGTGCATGATGTGGTCTCTGGCAAGCGCGAAAGTATCATGGTTGAGGTGCAAAAAAAAGCGGATGCGGATATGCGCGCTATTGGCGTAGAGATTGTCGATGTGCGGCTCAAGCGTGTTGATTTGCCGCCGGAGGTTTCTGAGTCGGTTTACCGCCGCATGGAAACAGAGCGCAAGCGGGTAGCGAATGAATTGCGCTCGCAAGGTGCTGCAGACTCGGAAAAAATCCGTGCGAATGCGGACCGGCAAAGCGAAGTGATCATTGCCGAAGCCTATCGCGATGCGCAGCAGATCAAAGGCGAAGGAGATGCCAAAGCTGCCTCGATTTATGGGCAGGCCTTTGGTGCTAATCCTGAGTTCTATTCCTTTTATCGAAGCCTGGAAGCCTATCGCGCCAGTTTCAAAAACAAGAGCGATTTGCTAGTGATTGAACCGAATTCCGAATTCTTCAAGTATCTGAAGAGTAGCGGTCGCGGAAAGTAGCCGAGCGTAGCGACTGTTGGCCATGTACAAGATATTGTTACTTGCTTTTGCGTTAATGCTCCTCATCGAAGGCATGTTGCCATTTCTGGCACCACACGCCTGGCGTGACATGTTTCGTCGATTGACTGAATTGGCCGATGGTCAAATTCGGTTTATTGGTTTGTCATCGATGGTGCTCGGTTTAATTTTGTTGATGTTATTTCGTTAATAAGCATGGGAAATCGTCGCTGGCTGTTGCCTGAGTCAATCGAGGATGTGCTGCCCCGCGAGGCTGAACACATCGAAACCTTGCGTCGTCGGCTGTTGGATGAATTCTCAAGCTATGGCTACGATTTGGTTATGCCACCGATGCTCGAGTTTGTTGAGTCATTGTTGCCTGGCAACCGCAGTGATCTTGATCTGCGCACTTTTAAACTAGTGGATCAGCTTTCCGGCCGCAGCATGGGCGTGCGTGCCGACATCACGCCGCAGGCCGCGCGAATTGATGCGCATATGCTCAATCGTTTTGGGGTCACGCGGCTATGTTATTGCGGTAGCGTATTGCATACCCTGCCAACTTCGTTTGATGCCACGCGCGAACCCGTGCAAATTGGTGCCGAACTCTACGGGCATAGCGGGTTGGAGGCGGATATTGAAATCGTGGGTTTGTTAGCGTCTGCCCTGCGCCTGTGCGATATTCAAACGGTGCGGCTTGATTTTGGCCACGCGGCTATTTTCAATGCACTTATCGAATCTACAGGTCTTGTCGCTGAACTCACGCAGGAAGTATTTGGCGCATTACAAGGTAAAGATATTCCTGCGCTGCGCGAGTTGTTGGCTTCCGTGGCCGAGCCGCTTCGCTCTGCGTTGCTGGCTTTGCCGGATTTACAGGGGGATCAACGCGTTCTTGCAGAAGCAGCGCAACGTTTGCCTGCATTGCCAGCCATTACCTCAGCCCTCAGTGATCTGCAGCGTATGGCGCATAGCCTGGGTGATTTACCCATCGGGTTTGATTTAGCCGATTTACGTAGCTACAACTACCATACGGGCGTTGTGATGGCGGCTTACTGTGCAGGCAGTGCTAGTGCGCTGGCGCTGGGTGGGCGATACGATGGGCTGGGCGCCGCCTATGGGCGAGGGCGTCCAGCGGCCGGATTTTCCATGGATTTACGCGAGGTTGCGCGGCTGTCGCCGAATGGCAAACGGCGTGCTGGCGTGCTGGTGCCTTGGCCAGAAAATGATGCCGTGCATGCCGAAGTTAGGCGTTTGCGCACGCAAGGGGAACGTGTGGTATTTGCCTTGCCAGGACACGAAGGGTCCTGGCAGGAATCAGATTGTGATCGGGCGCTCGTTTTGCGTGCGAATGAATGGATCGTTGAACCTCTGAAAGATAATTGAAATGGCTAGAAATGTCGTAGTTATCGGGACACAGTGGGGCGATGAAGGTAAAGGCAAGATCGTTGATTGGTTGACTGATCATGCGCAAGGCGTGGTGCGCTTCCAGGGCGGACACAACGCGGGCCACACATTGGTCATCGGTGGTAAGAAAACCGTGTTGCATCTTGTCCCCTCAGGAATTTTGCGTGCTGGCGTTACCTGTTACATCGGTAATGGCGTGGTGCTGTCCCCGGAGGCCTTGCTTAAAGAATTGGACGAGCTCAAGGCGGCAGGCATTGATGCTGAATCGCGCTTGAAACTTTCTGAAGCCTGTCCGCTGATTTTGCCTTACCACCAGGCGATTGATATCGCTCGCGAAACCGCCCGTGGCAGTAACAAGATTGGTACCACCGGGCGGGGGATTGGCCCGGCTTACGAAGACAAAGTGGCGCGGCGTGCTATCCGGCTGCAAGATTTGACTAAGCCTCAACGCTTTGCTGAGCGTCTGGCGGAATTACTCGAATATCATAATTTTGTGCTGAAAAATTATCACGAGGTAGAACCGGTGGATTTTCGGAAAACGCTGGATGACACCATGGCCATTGCGCCCCGCCTGATAAAAATGATCGCCGATGTGCCGCGCGCGCTGTATGACCAGCACAAAGCTGGCGCGAACTTGCTGTTTGAAGGTGCGCAAGGCACCTTGCTGGATATTGATCATGGCACCTATCCATTTGTTACCTCATCCAATTGCGTGGCCGGTGCTGCTGCCGCTGGTGCTGGCGTGGGGCCGGGTATGCTGCATTACGTATTGGGCATTACCAAAGCTTACACTACCCGCGTGGGCGGGGGCCCTTTCCCGACTGAGCTCTATGATGCGATAGATAAGCAGGACCCGGTAGGTAAACACATGGCAACCAAAGGCCACGAATTTGGCGCAACCACTGGTCGGGCGCGACGTTGTGGCTGGTTTGATGCAGCCGCATTAAAGCGTGCAATTCAGATTAACGGCGTATCTGGTTTGTGCATCACCAAGCTGGATGTGCTGGATGGCGTAGAAGAGTTAAAAATCTGTACGGGCTACCGCATCAATGGCCATGTCTCAGACATTTTGCCCGTGGGCGCCGATGAGCTCGCCTGCTGCGAACCTATCTATGAGTCGCTGCCGGGTTGGCAAGGCAGCACCGTGGGTGTCAGGACGCTAGATGGCTTACCCGCAGAGGCTCGCGCTTACATTCAGCGCATGGAAGCGCATTGTGGTGTGCCCGTCGATATGATTTCGACCGGGCCGGATCGCGAAGAAACCATCGTGCTGCGCCATCCGTTTCTTCAATAAACCTGCGTAGGCCACTTCAGTGGGCAGCAAGGGCCGCTTGCGTGGCTCTTGTGCCAATGACAACGGTTGTGCCTAGCTGCGTACCTATTTTTCCAAAACGATGAATGCTTTGACTCTCGCTGATTTTGACTATGCGTTGCCGCAGCGCCTGATCGCGCAAGCGCCGTTGTCGCAACGCTCGGCAAGCCGGCTGCTAAATGCCGGCGGAAAATCCTTGCTTGATCAGCGCATCACCGATTTGCCAAGCTTATTAAAGTCTGGCGATTTACTGGTCCTGAATGACAGTCGTGTGATGCATGCACGGCTGCAGGGCGCTAAAGCCACAGGCGGGCAGGTGGAAGTTCTGGTTGAACGCATCGTGAGCGGGAATGAAGTACTGGCACAAGTCCGTGCGAGTAAATCGCTCAAGACGGGCAGTCGGCTGATTCTTGAAGGCCTGCTGGATGTCGAAGTCCTTGGCCGCGAGGGTGAGTTTTATCACTTGCGTCTGCCGGGCGATGCCTTGGAAACGATTGAAGCGCATGGCCGTTTGCCTCTGCCACCCTACATCGCGCGCGCGGCGGTAGCGCCGGATGAAACACGGTATCAAACGGTTTATGCGCGAGAAACAGGCTCGGTCGCTGCCCCCACTGCGGGCCTGCATTTTGATGAAGATTTGCTCGCCAAGGTGCGCGCGCATGGTGTGGCGATTGTCTATGTCACCCTGCATGTCGGGGCGGGAACCTTTCAGCCGGTGCGCACGCAAACGCTGGCTGAGCATCATATGCACACCGAGCGATATATCATTTCGTCCGCAACTGCCGAAGCCATTGCCGCGACAAAGGCGCGCGGCGGCCGTGTCATTGCGGTGGGCACGACCTCATTGCGTGCGCTGGAGTCTGCTGCGACAGATAACGGCGTAAAAGTCGGCGCTGGTGAGACGGCGATATTTATTACGCCGGGCTTTGAATTTCAGGTGGTGGATGCATTGTTGACCAACTTTCATTTGCCAAAATCAACGTTGCTGATGCTGGTCTCCGCGTTTGCCGGCGTGAAAGAAATACGCACTGCCTATCGCCATGCAATTGAGCAGGGCTATCGTTTTTTTAGCTATGGGGACGCGATGTGGTTAACCCGAAAGACATCGCCATGAATTTTGAACTGCTAGCGCAGGACGGCGCCGCACGCCGTGGCCGACTTACCCTGGCGCATGGCGTCGTGGAAACGCCTGTCTTCATGCCGGTTGGCACGTATGGCACCGTCAAGGCCATGGCACCTGATGAGTTGGTGGGGATGGGGGCGACGGTGGTGTTAGGGAATACCTTCCACTTATGGTTGCGACCCGGGCTGGAGGTGATCATGGCGCACAGGGGTTTACATCGTTTCATGGCGTGGGATCGGCCGATTCTCACCGATTCAGGCGGCTTTCAAGTGTTCTCGCTGGGCGAGCTGCGCAAAATTTCAGAAGAAGGTGTGCGCTTTGCGTCGCCGATCAATGGCGATCGACTGTTTTTAACGCCAGAAATATCGATGCAAATTCAGCATGTGTTGAATTCGGATATCGTCATGATTTTCGATGAATGCACGCCCTACCCTGCAACCCTAGAGCAGGCAGCGCAATCGATGCGCCTCTCGCTACGCTGGGCGCGTCGCTCGCGCGATGAACATGATCGGCTGAACAATGCTAACGCGCTGTTCGGCATCGTTCAGGGTGGCATGCATGAAGCGTTGCGCGAGGAATCTCTCGCGGGGCTGACTGAAATCAATTTCGACGGGTTCGCCATCGGCGGTTTATCCGTCGGTGAGCCGAAAGAGGAATTTTCGCGCATTCTGGTGCACACCACTCCTCAGTTGCCGCATGATAAACCGCGCTATCTGATGGGCGTGGGAACACCGGAAGACCTGGTGTTTGCGGTTGGCCAAGGCATTGATATGTTTGATTGCGTGATGCCCACGCGCAATGCGCGCAATGGCTGGCTATTTACTCGCCGAGGCGATATCAGAATAAAAAATGCGCAGTACAGGGCCGATACCCAGCCACTGGATGAAGCCTGCGGTTGCTATACCTGCCGTCACTTTACGCGGGCTTACTTGCACCACTTGCATCGCACGGGGGAAATTCTCGGTGCGCGGCTAAATACCGTACATAACCTGTTTTATTACCAGGTACTGATGGCGGAGATGCGTGCTGCGATAGCGCAAGGCGCCTTCGCTGAATTCGTTCGCCGCTTTCACCGGGTGCGCGCAGGCGAGCAGGTATAATTAACCACTTTTGGCTGATATTGGCCGATATTTAAGGAGAGTTTTATGTTGATTTCGAATGCGTATGCTCAAGCGAGTGGTGCAGCAGCAGATTCCCTGGGTGGTTTGATGGGCATGTTGCCTATTGTGTTCATGTTCATCGTGCTTTGGTTTTTGATGATCCGCCCGCAAATGCGCAAGGCCAAAGAGCAACAAAAAATGATTACTGAATTGGCCAAAGGTGATGAAGTCGTGACACAAGGCGGAATCGCCGGGCGTATTAGCCGATTGGGTGAAAATTATTTGGGTCTGGAGGTTGCCAATAGCAAAGAAGGCGCAATTGAAATAACCGTACAAAAATCAGCCGTTGCGGCCTTGTTGCCCAAAGGTTCACTGAAAAATCTTTAATCCGCCACACGACCTGATGTCACGGTCCCGGCTTTTATCTGGTCTGCGCAAATGAACCGTTATCCGCTCTGGAAAAACATTCTAGTATTGATTGCTCTGGTGTTTGGACTGGTCTATACGATACCCAATTTTTTTGGCGAAGCGCCTGCTGTCCAGGTGACGAGCGTTAAAGCCACCATCAAGGTTGATGCCGGGTTGTTGTCAGCAGTTGACGCGGCATTGCAAGCTGCAGCGATTAAGCCAACGGCGCTCACCATGGATAGTAACAGTGTGCGTGTGCGCTTGGCGGATACAGATACGCAACTCAAGGCGAAAGACGTCGTCGAGAAGACGCTGAACCCCGACCCTGCCGATGCGAGTTATAGCGTCGCCTTGAATCTGGTGTCTAATTCGCCCGCATGGCTAACCAGCATTCATGCCTTGCCGATGTATTTAGGCCTGGATTTGCGCGGCGGGGTGCATTTTCTGCTCCAAGTGGATATGAAAGGTGCACTGACCAAACGTCTCGATTCGATCAGTGCTGACTTGCGTAGTTTACTGCGTGAAAAAAGTATTCGACACAGCGGTATTGATCGTGATAAGCAGAGCGTAATTATTCATTTTCGCGATGCGGACATGCGCAATAAAGCGCGGGCATTGCTAGCGGATAGCCAACCGGATCTCGCGTTGGCCGATGTTCAGGATGACGCTGAATTCAATCTGGTCGCCATATTGAAACCTGAAGCCGGAAAACGGATTCAGGAATATGCCATCAAACAAAATATTGTCACCTTGCATAACCGGATTAATGAACTCGGCGTTGCTGAACCGGTGATACAGCAACAAGGTTCTGACCGCGTGGTCGTTCAGCTACCGGGCGTACAAGATACTGCCAAAGCCAAAGATATCCTTGGTCGCACGGCAACACTTGAGGTGCGTATGGTGGACGACGAAGCCAGCAATAACCCGGGCATCATGGCGCAAGCAGCGCGTGGCCAGCCGCCGGTGGGCACTGAATATTTTGTTGAGCGTGGTGGACGCCCGTTGCTGGTGAAAAAACAAGTCGTGCTAACAGGTGAACGCTTAACGGATGCACAGCCTGGGTTTGATGGGCAAACGCATGAGGCCGCAGTGCACTTGACGTTGGATGCTGCTGGCGCACGAATTTTCAGGGATGTTACGCGTGAAAGTGTCGGACGACGCATGGCGATTTTGCTGATTGAAAAAGGCAAAGGCGAAGTGGTCACAGCACCCGTTATTCGCTCAGAAATTGGCGGCGGACGTGTGCAAATCTCAGGCCGCATGACCACCAATGAAGCCGCCGATGTGGCATTGCTATTACGCGCGGGATCTTTGGCCGCGCCGATGGAGATTATTGAAGAGCGAACGATCGGCCCCAGCTTGGGCGCAGACAATATTGCCAAGGGGTTTCATTCCACCCTGTGGGGGTTTACTGCCATTGCGGTTTTCATGATGGCGTATTACCTCATGTTCGGCCTTGTCTCCGTGGTGGCGCTATCGGCTAATTTGCTGTTGCTGGTGGCTTTGCTCTCACTGCTGCAAGCCACGCTGACTCTTCCCGGTATTGCCGCAATTGCGCTGGCTCTTGGTATGGCGATTGATTCCAACGTGTTGATCAACGAACGCATCCGCGAAGAGTTACGCAATGGTGGCACGCCCCAAGCGGCGATAACGGCGGGCTACGAGCGAGCCTGGGCGACGATTGTTGATTCGAACGTTACTACGCTAATCGCCGGCATCGCCTTGTTGGTTTTTGGTTCCGGGGCTGTGCGCGGTTTTGCTGTTGTGCATTGCTTGGGCATTCTGACCTCCATCTTCAGTTCAGTCGTGGTTTCACGAGCGTTGGTTAATTTAATTTACGGCCGCCGACGCAAGCTGGAAGGCCTTTCGATTGGTCAGATATGGAAGTCCAGCAACAGTAAGGCATAGGACGTAATTTCGACGTAACCTCGACGCAAATTCGCAAACCGGCCAACCTGGCAGGCTAAAGACGAGAGACTAAAATGGAATTTTTCCGGATTAAAAAAGATATTCCCTTCATGCGCCATGCACTGGTGTTCAACATTATTTCGTTGATCACCTTTTTGATGGCAGTGTTCTTCCTGGTGACGCGTGGCTTGAATTTTTCCATTGAATTCACCGGGGGAACATTACTCGAGGTGAGCTACCCTCACGCGCCTGCACTTGAAAGTTTACGCCACCAGCTGGATGTCGATGGATTTACGGATACCCAAGTGCAAAACTTTGGTTCTTCGCGTGATGTTTTAATTCGCGTGCCGCCCGCTAAAGGTGAACCGTCCGACGTTAGTTCATCCAAGGTGGGCGAGCGCGTCATGGCGTCTTTGCTAAAAGTCGGCGCTGGTGAAACGGCGGTAACGGGAGAAAATACGGTAAATAGACCCGAACTCAAACGTGTTGAATTTGTTGGGCCGCAGGTAGGTAAAGAGCTGGCGTCCGATGGTGCGCTGGCTCTGCTATCGGTGGTGATTGGTATTGTGGCTTATCTGGCCTTGCGTTTTGAGTGGCGCTTTGCTGTTTCTGCCATCATCGCTAATTTGCATGACGTGATCATAATTCTTGGTTTTTTCGCGCTCTTCCAGTGGGAGTTTTCTTTACCCGTATTAGCGGCGGTGTTGGCGGTTCTGGGTTATTCGGTGAATGAGTCTGTTGTGGTATTTGACCGCGTGCGTGAGACCTTCAAAAAGAAACGCGGCTTGACGACACCACAAGTGCTGGATCACGCGATTACCAGCACGATTTCACGGACCGTCATTACCCACGGATGTACCCAGATGATGGTGACTTCGATGCTCATTTTCGGTGGCGCGGCTTTGCATTACTTTGCGCTCGCGCTCACGATCGGCATCCTGTTCGGGATCTATTCTTCTGTGCTCGTTGCCAGCCCGCTCGTCATGTGGCTTGGCGTATCGCGCGACCAGTTTGTTAAAGCCAAAGTCGAAAAGCAGGAAGCCGTCGTTTGATCGGTTTCCCGGGCGAGATTCTTTCGCGCCGGGAACGGGTTTTTTGCAGGTGGTTTATTCGACTTGTATACCTTCATGGGATATAGCGCGCTGTACTGCAGGCCTCGCACGTACGGCGTCCATGATGCGCGTGTAGTGCGGGTAGTCTGTGCGCATAGGCAGGCCAATACGATTCCCCCAACGGAAGAACACCAGAAGATAGGCGTCGACCATGGAGTAGCATTCACCCAGCGCCCAAGGACGGCCGTGAAGGCGCGATTCAATGTCTGCAAACCCGATCAGCACATTTTCTTTGCCCCTGGTTTTCACAGCATCTGCCGCGGCGGGGTCGCTAACGAACCGATCCGGACGCAACACGGTACGTACGCCCCCGGCATGCATGGTGGAACCGAGCCAGCTCATCCATTCCACCGCCCGCACGAAGGACAGGGTGTCCAGTGGCAAAAGGCTGGCGGCCGGATAAGTTTGTGCAAGATAAATCAAAATGGCCGAAAGCTCAGTGAGCACTTGCTCAGTTTGACCATCATCAGTTTGATCCTCGCGAATGGCTAAAGCGGGGACTCTGCCGCGTGGGTTGATCGCTAGATACGCGGCCGTTTGATTCTGCCCCTCGGCGATGACCACTCGAACTGGCTCATAAGGCACGCCGAGTTCTTCAAACACAATATGGGCTGCAAGCGAGCAGGCGCCAGGGGAATGGTAAAGACGATACTGAGGCACGACGTTCTCCTTTGGACAGAATGGAAGTTCAAGTTTAATTAAAAGCTAAAAGCCGAGCAAAGTATCCGCGTCGAGAAAGCGGCTGTCAAATTCTGGATAAATTTCTGGCTGCCGCAATTGAACGGAACGCTTGCCAAGCGTTCTCGTGTTATTCAGCGTGAGTTGCAAAAACATGTTTTATCCGCAGCGTGCCCAGTGTTCCTGTAGCGATTGCCAACAGACGGTCAATGTTGGGGTGTTTCCCCGGATTGAGGCGGGCATCCTCCGCGTGCTCCGCGTACAGTTCGAGGCCCTTATTTGCAGCATCCTGGGTGATTGCGCCATAGATTTGGCCGAGATAGTTATAGACCGCGACAGAGCCAGCTTGACATGGTTTGTTTTCAATTTCGGCGACAACCTGCGCTTGTTCGTCGAGCAAAAAAATTGACGCCAGATGCGAAATGCGGGGCAGCTGCTTTAGTTGATCTGCAAAAGCCATGTCAGATTTTCCGCGCGAGGTCAGCCGCCTTGCCAATGTAGCTGGCTGGGGTGAGATCGAGCAGGCGCTGCCGGTCGCTGTCCGGCAGGTCTAGCGTGCGAATGAAGTCACGCAGGGTTGTTTGCTCAATGCCTTTGCCTCGCGTTATTTTTTTGAGTTGCTCATACGGGTTTTCGATACCAAAGCGCCGCATCACGGTTTGCACCGGTTCAGCAAGCACTTCCCACGCCTCGCTAAGATCTTCTGCCAAACGTTGCGGATTCGCTTCGAGTTTTTCCAGGCCTTGACGCATGGCGGAAAAAGCCAGCACGGTGTACCCAAAGGCCACGCCCATGTTACGAAGCACGGTTGAATCGGTTAAGTCGCGTTGCAGGCGCGAAATGGGTAATTTTTCGGCCAGATGACGCAGAATCGCGTTAGCTAGGCCCAGGTTGCCTTCGGAGTTCTCAAAGTCAATTGGGTTAACTTTATGTGGCATGGTGGACGAACCAATCTCGCCCTCTTTAAGCTTTTGCTTAAAGTAACCAAGGGAAACATACTGCCAAATATCTCGGTCTGCATCAATGAGGATGGTGTTCACCCGCGCGACGGCATCGAACAGCGTCGCCATGGCATCATGGGGCTCTATTTGGATCGTGTAGGCGTTAAATTCCAGCCCCAGGCTTTCGATAAAGCGGCGGTTGAAAGACTCCCAGTCAAGCTCCGGGTAAGCTGAGAGGTGCGCGTTGTAATTGCCCACTGCACCGTTGAATTTGGCCGTGAGAGAGATGGTGGCAAGTTGGCTCCGTGCCCGGATGAGGCGGGCAGCGATATTCGCCATCTCTTTGCCCAGCGTGGTGGGCGTTGCCGGTTGGCCATGCGTTCTGGCGAGCATGGGTAAATCGGCCAGTTGATGTGCCATTTGCCGCAAGTGGCTGATGATCTGATCTAACCCGGGTAGCAGGCTGCTTGCCATGCCATCTTTTAGCATGAGCGCGTGCGCGACGTTGTTAATGTCTTCGGATGTGCAGCCAAAATGGATAAACTCAGTGATGCGCATCACGTCGGGGTCATTGGCGCAGCGATCTTTTAGCCAGTACTCAACGGCTTTGACATCATGGTTAGTGCGTAATTCGATTGCCTTGATTGCGGCGGCATCATCAAGCGAGAAATTCGCGATGATTTGATTTAATTCACCAATAGAGGTGGCAGAGAGCGATTGACACTCCACAATCTCAGGTGCGGCGGCCAGGGTCTTGAGCCATTCAACCTCAACACGCACACGATTGCGGATCAGTGCAAATTCAGAAAAATGGGCACGCAGGTGGTCAACCTTTGCAGCGTAGCGGCCGTCCAAAGGAGAGAGTGCAGTGAGCGCAGTAGGTGTCATGGCAAGCGAAGGGTAGGGAAAGGCAGAAGGGTTACAGGTCCGCTAAGTGGCACGAGGCGAGCAGGTTCGATTTTAACATGCAGTGTTTGGCGAGCTGATGTTGTAACTGAGTTGTCTAACTGGTCGCTTAACAGCGCGCGGCAACAAAGGACTTAACCGCTGCGACATCTGCTGCCATGACGGTAACTTGTTGCGGTAGTGATTCGATACCTTCGAGCGGTAAAGGCCGCAAGGGGTCGCGATCGAGTGCCTCGCGGATGGTTTCGGCAAACTTTACCGCTTGCGCAGTTTCCAGCACGATGGTCGGCAAACCAGGCAGGCCATGCTCACGTGCTACCTTCACGCCATCTGCTGTATGCGTGTCTATCATCAGCTGATGGCGTTGCCAGACATCGCGAATGGTTGCCAGACGATCAGCATGAGAGCTGCTGCCAGAAACAAAGCAAAACGCAGGTAGATGTGTCATGAATGGGGTTGCGTTGAGATCAAAGGTGCCGCCTGCATCGACCGATTGCCATAACTCACGAACGACTGCCGCATCGCGGCCAACCAGATCGAACACAAAACGCTCGAAATTCGAGGCCTTGGAAATGTCCATTGAAGGACTGGATGTCACGTGTGTCTCGGAAGAGGTGCGTGGCCGATAAATACCGCTGCGAAAAAATTCGTCGAGCACATTGTTTTCATTCGTTGCCAATACCAAGCGTGCAATAGGCAGCCCCATCATGCGCGCAATATGACCAGCGCAGATGTTGCCGAAATTCCCCGAAGGTACGCTGAAAACCACTTCATCATCATTTGACCGAGTCGCTGCGAAATAGCCCTTGAAGTAATACACGATCTGCGCCGCAACGCGCGCCCAGTTGATTGAATTCACCGCGCCGATTTTGTAGCGGGCTTTGAATTCAGCATCATTCGAGACGGCTTTGACAATGTCTTGTGCATCGTCAAACATGCCACGCACGGCAATGTTGAAAATGTTCGGCTCATCCAGCGAGTACATCTGCGCCCGCTGAAATGCGCTCATTCGGCCTTCAGGCGAGAGCATGAATACGCGCACATTGTGCTTGCCGAGCATGGCGTATTCGGCCGCTGAACCCGTATCGCCGGACGTCGCGCCAAGGATGTTGATTGTTTCACCCCGTTTGCCCAGGGCATACTCAAACAGATTGCCAAGAAGCTGCATGGCCATATCCTTAAAGGCCAGGGTTGGTCCATTGGATAATTCCAGCAAGTGGAAATCTGGTGCAAGCGATGTGAGTGGAACAATATCTGCCGCGTTGCGCCCGGGGCGGCAATAGCGGTAGGTTTCTGCGGTGTAGGTCTTTTTGCAGATAGCGCGTAAATCTGCCGACGGAATATCGTCGATAAACAGACTGAGGATACGAAAGGCAAGTTCGGCATAGTCGAGCGAGCGCCACTCGTTCAGCCGATCAGCGACTTGCGGATAGTGCTCTGGCAGATAAAGGCCGCCATCGGGCGCCAGCCCGCCAAGCAGAATGTCAGAAAATGATTGAGTGGCAGATTGGTTGGCAGATACGCCACGTGTTGAAATGTATTTCATGATAGTCAGATGATGGCGAAGAAGATAAAAAAGCCGGTGTTACCCGGCTTTTTTATTTTTACGGCGAATAAGCGCGCATTTTACACACTCATTTTTTCAGGAAGTTGGTCCAGTCATACCGCAATCTGAGATCCAATCCATAGCCGGGCGCATCATTGTCGTGGCCCCACATGTCGTATTCATAGTACTCCGACTGATGCGACGCAGCGCGGCCAACACCACCGTACTCAAACAACCAGCCTGAAGGATTCACTGAATAGAAAGTGAACATCTGGTCATTGGCATGCTTGCCCAGTTTAACGGTCACTGGAATATTCAAGTCGCGGACAATATCATGAGTCTGGCCAATATCGTCGATATTATCGACTTCCAGCATCAGGTGATTGATGCGTTTCTCTGCTGGGCCGCCAAGGAAAGCAACAGAGTGATCGCGATCATTGCAGTGCAGGAAGATTGGCTTTGCGGTAATGCCGATTTGCGGGATTTGCAGATGATATTCAACCGAACCGCGCATACCCAGTACATCAGTGTAAAAACGATAGGCTTTCTGGGTATCGGTTTGACGGATAATGATATGCCCCAGACCTTGCTGGCCGGTCAGAAAGCGCCCATGCATTCCACGCCCCGGGTGAAAGGGCTTGTGAAAGTCGATGCGCGGACCATGGTAAATTTCTGTCGGATTGCCACCTGGATCGAGGAACTTCACCAGATCGAGTACGCTGCGTTCGGCGCAGTCGGCTTCGCTGCCACGTTGATACTTAACACCTGCGGTCTCTAGTTGACGCAGCATTTGGTCAAACTCTTCTGGCCCGGCAACACGCCAGCCTGCATAGTCCAGATCGTCCGTGCCGCTGTTATGCACTGTAATACGGTGATGCTGGTAATCCATGCGAATGTAGAAGCGATCTTTCTCGCCTTCGTCAAAAACCTCCAGCCCCATGACTTTGCTTGCATATTCGCGCCAGGCGTCCATATTTGAAACGCCAAAGCCTAAATAACCTAGTTCAGTTACTCCTACCATTTTTTATTCCTCCTGGAAATGAAATACCCGAGACCATCTAATAGCCCGGAGCGTTGCAACATTCTGGATGCAGATACAGAAACAGAATCATAGCGCTAAATTCCAGTGTGCAACACATTCAAATCGCTGATTTTCTTCATTGATGCCGTCAATGAGGCTATATATATACAACCGACTTCTGACTGCTCAGCCCAGGGCTTCCATACGCAGACGTATCACCTTTTTCTTTACCACGGGCAACGCTTCGATTTTCACGATAGCGGCATCGATGTTTTTCTCGACCGTCACGTGCGTCAGGATGATGATATCTGTGTGGGATTCGCCTTCATTGGGTTCGCGTTGGATCATGGCGTCAATGGAGATGGTTTGGTCAGCCAGAATTCGCGTGATGTCAGCCAGCACGCCGGGTTTGTCTTCCACGCGCAGGCGCAGGTAGTAGCTAGTTTCTACTTCAGATAGCGGTAGCACCAGGGTATCCTGGACTGCACTGGGTTGAAATGCGAGATGCGGCACGCGGTGTTCGGGGTCAGCGGTATGCATGCGGGTGACGTCGACAAGATCGGCGATCACGGCCGAAGCCGTTGGCTCGGCGCCTGCGCCACGCCCGTAGTACAAGGTGGCGCCTACAGCATCGCCCTGGACCAGCACGGCATTCATGACGCCCTCGACATTGGCAATGAGTCGTTTGGCGGGGATCAGCGTCGGATGCACGCGCAGCTCAACACCATTGGGACGACGACGGGTCATGCCGAGCAGTTTGATACGGTAGCCTAGCTGCTCGGCATAGCGGATATCGTCTGCTTCCAGCTGGCTAATGCCCTCGATATGCGCGCGGTCAAACTGCATGGGAATGCCAAACGCAAGTGCAGAGAGTATGGTGATCTTGTGGGCCGCATCGATGCCTTCGACATCAAACGTGGGGTCGGCTTCGGCATAACCCAGGCGCTTTGCATCCTGCAACGCTTCAGCAAAGGAGATGCCCTTGTCACGCATTTCGGAGAGAATGAAGTTCGTGGTGCCATTGATGATGCCGGCGATCCACTCGATACGATTGGCCGTTAACCCCTCGCGCACGGCTTTGATGATGGGTATCCCGCCTGCAACCGCCGCTTCAAAGGCAACAATCACGCCACGGGTTTGCGCTGCAGCGAATATTTCATTGCCATGCACGGCCAGCAGCGCCTTGTTCGCGGTGACCACGTGCTTGCCATTGGCAATCGCTTGCATCACCAGTTCTTTCGCCACGCCACAGCCGCCAATCAGTTCGACAACGATGTCAATCGACGGATTGGCGGCCACCGCAAAGGCGTCATCGGTGACAGCAACTTTACCGCCGGTAACCTGTTTGGCCAGCGCCGTATTTTTATCCGCCACTTGCGTGATACGGATCGGCCGCCCGGCGCGGCGGGTAATTTCTGCTTCGTTGCGGGTCAGCACGGTAAACGTGCCGCCACCGACGGTGCCAATGCCGAGCAGGCCAACGTTCATCGGCTGCATGATTTCTTTTACTTTATTTGAGTTATTTGCCATGACGTGCGCGATAAGAGTCACAAAAGCGCGCGATGCGGCCAATGGCCTCGCGCAAATCATCTTCATGCGGTAAAAAGACGAGACGGAAATGGTCGGGGTGCGGCCAGTTAAAACCGCTGCCTTGCACCAGTAATACTTTTTCAGCCACCAAGAGTTCGGAGATGAATTCCTGATCATCCGTAATCGGATAAATCTTCGGGTCCAGACGCGGGAACATGTACAACGAGGCTTGCGGTTTGACGCAGGTAACACCCGGAATGGCGGTAATCAGCTCATAAGCGATGTCGCGCTGGCGACGCATGCGCCCGCCGGGGGCAACCAGATCATCGATGCTTTGATAGCCACCCAATGCCGTTTGAATACCCCACTGCCCGGGTGCGTTGGCGCACAGCCGCATTGAGGACAGCATGTCGAGTCCCTCGATGTAGTCATGCGCCGCCCGTTTATCGCCCGACACGATCATCCATCCAGCGCGGTAGCCGCAGGCACGGTAGTTTTTAGACAGGCTGTTAAACGTTATGGTCAGCACGTCTTCTGCCAGCGCGGCGATGGATGTATGCGTGGCGCCCTCATAGAGCACGCGGTCATAGACTTCATCAGCATAGATGATCAGGTCGTGTGTGCGCGCGATTTCAACGATCTCTTTGAGTAAATCATCGGGATATAGCGCGCCCGTCGGGTTGTTCGGATTGATGACGACAATGGCACGCGTGTTGGGGGTGATCTTGGCGCGAATGTCGTCCAGATCAGGCAGCCAACCGGCCCCTTCATCGCACAGATAGTGCCGTGGCGTGCCACCAGAAAGACTCACGGCGGCAGTCCATAACGGGTAATCAGGGGCAGGCACCAGCACTTCGTCGCCATTGTCGAGCAGGGCATTCATGGCCATGACGATCAATTCAGAAGCGCCATTGCCAATGTAGATGTCTTCGATGGTGACACTCTTGATATGCTTTTGCTGGGTGTAGTGCATCACCGCTTTGCGCGCCGAAAAAATGCCTTTGGAATCCGAATAACCGGCCGCATTGGGCAGGTTGAGTATCATGTCCTGCTGGATTTCCTCGGGTGCATCGAAGCCAAATGCAGCCAGATTGCCGATGTTGAGCTTGATGATCTTGTGGCCTTCTTCTTCCATCTGTTTGGCGCGCGCGAGCACAGGCCCGCGAATGTCATAACAGACGTTGTTGAGTTTGGCGGATTTTGTCACAGGCTGCATGCGCAACCGTCCTTTCTGCAAGATGCCACCGACTGGGCCGGTAACAGGAAAATGTATAATTTTACTCAAAGCGGCTGCCATGCCGCAAATTAAGATTTGACGCGACCTTGATGGTTTTGTTCAAGGGCGCTCATTATGACGAATGCTAACAGCCGATCCCATCTGACTGCTACTGCCTGATGAAACTCCACTCCACTGCCCCGACTGGTTTGCTGGCCGTTACCGCCTACGATGCAGCCGGTATTACTGTTGGTGGCCGCAGGTTATCGCGCAGTTTCATCCTCACCCCGCAACGCCTGATTGAAGACTGGCCGCCGGTCTCGCTGGATACGCTGTGTGAAGCCGATCTGGAAGTCCTGGTGACATTGAATAGCCCGATTGTGCTCTTGGGCACCGGGCTGCGCCAGCGTTTTCCCGCTCCCGCCCTGTTGCGGCCATTGAGTGCGCGCCGCATCGGCGTTGAGATTATGGACAGCTTTGCCGCCTGCCGCACGTACAACATCCTGATGGCCGAAGGTCGTGAGGTTGCGGCTGCACTTATTCTGGAAACTCTATGACTGTTCCGAATTTTCCTTTACGCCGTGGCCCTTTGCTGCTGGTATTCCTCATTTTCGCTGTGTTCTGGTTTGGCAGCCTTGATTATCGTCGCCTGATTGATCCCGATGAAGGCCGTTATGCCGAGATTCCGCGTGAAATGGTGGTTAGCGGCGACTGGCTGACGCCACGCCTGAACGATCTCAAATACTTCGAAAAGCCGCCTTTGCAATACTGGGCCACGGCAATCGCCTACACGCTGTTTGGCGAGCATCACTGGACGGCGCGCCTGTGGTCTGCGCTGACCGGATTTATGGGAATTCTCTTCACGATCTTTGCGGTGGCCAGGTTATTTAATCCAGCCACAGGGTGGATTGCCGGTGCGGTGATTGCCAGCAGCCTGTTGTGGAATCTGATTGGTCACGTTAATACGCTGGACATGGGCGTGAGTGCTTTTCTCGCCGCTGCGATCTTTGCGCTCTGTCTTGCCCAGCGGGATGACGCGACGCCGTTGGAAAGTCGGCGCTGGCAAGACGGCGCCTGGGTTCTGCTGGCGCTGGCGACACTCTCCAAAGGATTGATCGGCATCGTCCTGCCTGCCGCCACCGTGGTGCTTTACGCCTTGTGGCAACATGATTTGAATCTTGTTTCACGCATCCGTCCCTGGCGCGGGCTGGTGATTCTGTTACTTATTACCGCGCCGTGGTTCATTGTCGTGTCGTTCGTTAATCCGGAGTTTGCAAATTTCTTTTTTATCCATGAGCACCTCCAGCGCTTCCTCACCAAAGTGCACCATCGCTACGAGCCGATGTGGTATTTCATCCCGATACTGCTGATCGGCATGCTGCCCTGGCTGGGCAGTCTGTTGCCTGGCATCAAGGCAGGTTTTGGCGAAGACGCCAGCAAACGTTTTCAGCCGCAACGCTTTTTGCTGGTCTGGGTCGTGCTGGTCTTTGTCTTTTTCTCCATTTCCGACTCCAAGCTGCCTTCGTATATCCTGCCCCTATTCCCCGCGCTGGCAACGCTTGTCGCCCTGCATCTTAATTCACCGGTGACAGCGCCGCGTCGCATCGGTGATGCCCTGTTTGCCGGGGGTATTGGTCTGGTAGGCCTGTGTTTCGTGCCCTTGGTTAGCCATCGTGCCGATACGCTGGAAATGGAAGCGATCTACCGGCTCTACCAGCCCTGGCTGTATGCGGCGGCTGCGTTATTTGCAGTGGGTGGCGTCGCGGCATTTTTTCTCGCACGCAAGCATTCTCTGGCGGCGATAGGGGCGCTGGCTGCTGCCAGTTTTTGCAGCGGACAGGCGATCATTCTCGGACATGACGCGTTTGGTGTGGTCAACTCGGCTCACGATGTGGCCCTGGCGGTTCGCGCGCAAGTGCCGCCGGGCGTCCCGTTCTACAGCGTGAATACCTATGACCAGAGCTTTCAGTTTTACCTGCAACGCACGACGACCATGGTCGACTACAAGGATGAGCTGGGCTTTGGCATCCGCCAGGAACCACAAAAATTTATCCCGGATATTGCCAGCTTTGCCATAGTTTGGCGGCAGACACCCGTTGCCTGGGCGCTGATGCCGCCTGATACCTGGGCGCATCTCAAAGCGCAGGGATTGCCGATGGTTGAAGTCGCCCGCGACCTGCGTCGCGTCATCGTCAGGAAAGATGTCTCCTCGAGCCCTCGCCTCGAGGGAGCCAAGCCATGAACGCCATCAGTTTTTCACTCATCCTTACCGGCGTGCTGCTCAATGCTGCGGCACAACTGCTGCTCAAGGCGGGCACCAATGTCGTCGGCCATTTTGAGTTTCATGCCAGCAACATTCTGCCCATTGGTTTAAAGCTCGCCTTTCAGCCTTATATCATGGGTGGCATGGCGTGTTATGTGGTGAGCCTCGTGATATGGATCATGGCGCTCTCGCGCGTGCCGGTTTCCGTTGCCTATCCGATGCTGTCAATTGGTTATGTCGTCAATGCCTTCGTCGCCTGGCAATGGTTTGGCGAGGCGCTGGCAGCGCAAAAATTGTTGGGTATAGGCTTTATCGTTATCGGTGTGATTCTGGTGACACGCTCATGAGCGCCATCCGCCGCGCCGCCCGCGCGAGCGCGGAATATTGTTCGGCGCTCCCTCCCAGCCTCCCCCGCCAAGCGGGGGAGGTGACTGGTCACCCCCGCCCTTGGGGCGGGGGAAGGGGGGTGGGCAGTTACATTTCCCAAAAGGGTGCGCAAGCGCACCCCCTTTCGCGGAAAGGGGGGTGGGGGAAATGTCCATGAGTTTTCTGCCCTTTACTCGCCCAACGATCGACGAAGAAACGATCGCCGATGTGGCGGGCGTTTTGCGCTCCGGCTGGATTACCAGCGGGCCGAAAGTGCAGGCATTCGAGGCCGCGCTCTCCGCGTATTGCGGGGGCCGTCCGGTGCGTGCCTTCAGTTCCGGCACGGCCGCGCTCGAAGTGGCGTTGCGCCTGGCAAAAGTCGGCGCTGGTGATACGGTGATTACCACACCGCTGACCTGGGTTGCTACCGCGAATGTCATCCTCGAAGTGGGCGCCACGCCGGTTTTTGTCGATGTCGATCCGGCAACGCGTAACATCGATCTTGATCAACTTGCCGCGCGCATCACGCCGCAGACCAAGGCCATCATTCCGGTTGACCTCGCCGGCCTGCCCGTTGATCGTGACCGGCTGTACGCGATTGCCGGAAAACACCCGCTGCGTGTTATCGAAGATGCGGCGCAATCCTTCGGCGCAACATGGAATGGTCAGCCGATCGGCACCTCGTTTGGCGACAGGCGCGATTTTGTGGCTTTCAGCTTCCATGCCAACAAAAATCTCACTACCGGTGAAGGCGGTGCGCTGGTGCTGCCTGTCGATATGGACCTCGCGCTATGCGAGCGCCTGCGTTTGCAAGGCTTTCAGCGCTTCGCTGATGGCGGCATGGACGTGGATGTGCTTGGCGGAAAATTCAACCTGACCGACATCGCCGCTGCCATCGGCCTGGGCCAGTTAAAACGGCTCGATGAATTCACCGCCCGTCGTCGGGAGTTGGTGCAACGTTATTTTGCAGGTCTAGACCATACGTTGGGTCTGCAACTTCCGCTGGCCGATTTTGCCAACAGCAACTGGCACATGTTTCAGGTACTGCTGCCTGACGGCACTGATCGTGGTGCATTCATTGCCACAATGAAAGAAAAGGGCATCGGCATCGGCGTGCATTACCCGGCGTTGCATCTGTTCTCACTCTACCGCGCCATGGGTTTTAAGCCCGGTGACTTTCCGCAGGCCGAGCGCATCGGCGCTGCAATCGTCACGCTGCCGCTGTTTCCTGCCATGCAGGATGCTGATGTAGATCGCGTCTGCGCTGCATTGACCCAAACACTTACCCAAGCGCTTGCTTGAACTTTGCCCAAAACACATGACTATGCCCACCCTCTCTGTTGTCATTCCGATCTATAACGAGGAAGCCGGATTGCCTGCGTTGTTCGCTCGCATCTATCCCGCGCTGGATGCGTTGGGCGAAACTTACGAAATCATCTACGTGAATGACGGCAGCCGCGACCGTTCTGCTGCCTTGCTGCGTGAGCAGTTCGCGCGGCGGCCCGATGTTACCCGCGCCCTTTTGCTGGCTGCCAATGCCGGCCAGCACATGGCCATCATGGCGGGCTTTGAGTACTGCCGGGGCGAGATCATTGTCACACTGGATGCCGATCTGCAAAACCCGCCCGAGGAAATCGGCAAGCTGATCGCCAAGATGAAGGAAGGCCACGATTATGTGGGCAGCATTCGCAAAAAACGTCAGGACAGCCTGTTCCGCACCTGGGCCTCGAAAGCGATGAATCAGCTGCGTGAAAAAATCACCCGCATCCGCATCACTGATCAAGGTAATATGCTGCGCGCGTATTCACGCGGCGTGGTCGATGCTATCAACAGTTGTAAAGAGGTTGCCACCTTCATCCCGGCGCTGGCCTATACCTTTGCCCGCAACCCGGCCGAGGTGGTGGTCGAACACGAAGAGCGCGTTGCGGGTGATTCAAAGTATTCGCTCTATAGTCTGATTCGCCTTAACTTTGATTTGATGACCGGCTTTTCGCTGGTGCCGCTGCAATGGTTTTCCATGCTGGGGATGCTGGTTGCGCTGGGCTCGGGCACGCTGTTTGTGTTGCTGATCGTGCGCCGCCTGATTTTTGGGCCGGAGGCCGAAGGCTTATTCACACTGTTCGCGCTGATGTTCTTCCTCATTGGTCTGGCGCTATTCGGCATTGGTCTCTTGGGCGAATATATTGGTCGCATCTACCAGCAAGTCCGTCTGCGGCCACGCTATCTGATTGAGGCAGTGCTGGAAAACGACGTTTCGGTGCAGGCTAACGTGAGCGAAGCGAACGTTAAGGTGGCGGTAGCCGCCGACCAGCGCCAAAAGAAGGAATAGGAAAAGATGGCGCGTGCTGTCGTTTTTGCTTATCACAATGTTGGCGTGCGTTGCCTCGCTGTGTTGCTCGCGCATGGTGTCGAGGTGGCGCAGGTCATTACCCATCGCGACAATCCTGGTGAGCAAATCTGGTTCGATAGCGTCGCCGAGTTCGCTGCGCGTTATGACATTCCGGTGATCACGCCGATTGATCCGAATGATCCCGCGCTGGTTGCGGAACTCGCGGCGCTCCGGCCCGATTTTCTGTTTTCGTTTTACTACCGGCAGATGCTCAAAGCCCCGTTGCTGGCGTTGCCCCGGCAGGGCGCTTACAACATGCATGGCTCGCTGCTGCCCAAATATCGTGGCCGCGTGCCGGTGAACTGGGCCATCATTCACGGCGAACGTGAAACCGGTGCCACGCTGCATCAGATGCTGGAAAAACCGGATGCCGGTGGCATTGTGGCGCAACAGGCGGTGCCGATTCTGCCGGATGACACGGCGAGCGAGGTGTTTGCCAAGGTGACGCTCGCTGCCGAGCTGGCGCTTGACCGCGTATTGCCCGATTTGATCGCCGGGCGCGTCACACCGCAGCCGCAAAATCTTGCGGCGGGCAGCTACTTCGGTAGCCGTTGCATGGATGACGGACGTATCGACTGGCGCCAACCGGCAGCGGCTGTACATAACCTGATACGCGCTGTCGCACCCCCGTATCCTGGCGCATTTTTTGATACATCGCAAGGCCGCTTGCGTGTGTTGCGCTCGCTGCATCCACAGGGCCAGCGTGGCACGCATGGTCAGCCCACGCTGTTTGCGCAGAACAGCCGCTGGTACGCCGAATGCGGCGATGGACAGGTTTTATGCCTGCTCGCGGTAGAATTCGCGGGTTCTTCTCTTTCAGCTGCGACCGACAATCCGCTCCACGCGATTTTCGGTACACCCACGGTTTCTTTGCTATGAAAAAAATCCTCATTCTTGGTGTCAATGGTTTCATTGGCCATCACCTTTCCCAGCGCATCATGGACACCACCGACTGGGAGGTGTACGGCATGGACATGAACTCAGCGCGTGTCACTGAGTTGATGACCCACCCGCGCTTTCACTTTTTTGAAGGCGACATCACCATCAATCGGGAATGGATCGAATATCACGTCAGAAAGTGCGATGTCATCCTGCCCCTGGTCGCTATTGCTACACCAGCGACTTATGTCAAAGAACCGCTACGGGTTTTTGAGCTGGATTTTGAAGCCAACTTGCCGATTATCCGCCATGCAGTGAAGTACAAAAAACGGGTGATTTTTCCCTCCACGTCCGAAGTTTACGGCATGAGCCAGGACGCGGAATTTGATCCGGAAAATTCCAACCTGGTGCTGGGCCCGATCAACAAGCCACGCTGGATCTACTCATGCGCCAAACAGATGATGGACCGTGTGATCCATGCCTACGGCCAGCAAGAAGGGCTGGATTACACGCTGTTCCGCCCCTTTAACTGGATCGGGCCGGGACTGGATTCAATCCATACGCCGAAAGAAGGCAGCTCGCGCGTTATCACGCAGTTTCTTGGTCACATCGTGCGCGGTGAACCAATTCAGTTGGTTGATGGCGGTGCGCAAAAACGTTCTTTCACCTATGTGACAGACGGCATAGACGCTTTGATGAAAATCATCGCCAACAAGAGTGGCGTTGCGAATGGAAAAATTTATAACATTGGCAACCCGAAGAATAATTATTCAGTGCGCGATCTGGCGACCATGATGCTCGATCTGGCCAAACAGTTTCCCGAGTACGCAGAGACTGCCGCCAAAGTGACGGTGCTGGAAACGACCTCGGGTGAATACTATGGGGCAGGCTACCAAGACACCCAGCATCGTGTGCCCAAGATCAGCAACACCATGGCCGATCTTGACTGGGAGCCTAAGGTTGCGTTTGCCGATGCCTTGCGCAGCATTTTCGAGGCTTATCGCCACGATGTTGCTGCCGCACGTCAATTGATGGATTAAGTGGCGATGAAGTTGGCGCTAAAAATTGATGTGGATACCTTGCGCGGAACTCTGCATGGGGTGCCGCGGTTGATTGAGATTTTGCAACAACACGAGGCCAACGCCAGTTTCCTGTTTTCGATGGGACCCGATCACACGGGCCGTGCTATCCGCCGCGCGCTGCGCCCCGGCTTCATGAAAAAAGTGCAGCGTACCTCGGTGGTCGCGCACTACGGCATCAAGACGCTGATGTATGGCACGCTGCTACCTGGCCCGGATATTGGCCGCCGTGGCGCAGACGTGATGCGTGCTGCGCGCGACGCTGGCTTTGAGACGGCGATCCATTGCTGGGATCACGTTAAATGGCAAGATGGTGCGGCTAAAGCCAATGTGGCGTGGACTGAGCGTGAGATGCGCAGTGCCCATGCGCGCTACCATGAAACGTTTGGGGTCGAGGCACAAGGCATGGGCGCGGCGGGTTGGCAGATGAACTCACATGCGCTGCGCATGACGCAGCGGTTCGGCTACCGCTGGGCTTCGGACTGTCGCGGTAGTCACCCCTTCATGCCGGTATGGAATGGAGAAGTTGTTTTATGTCCGCAATTGCCGACAACACTGCCCACATTGGATGAGCTGATTGGCACGGAGGATTTGACGAGTGACAACGTGCATCACCGGTTGTTGCGCTTAACCGCGACTCAGCCCAAAGCTCACGTGTTCACGCTCCACGCCGAACTCGAAGGTCTAAAGCTTGGTGACACGTTGGCACGCTTGCTCACTGGTTGGCGCGAGCAAGGTTATCAATTGATTTCGCTCGGCCAGATGCGGGATGCACTTGACTTGGCAAAGCTGCCTCGCCATGAAATGATTCGCGGTGCAGTGCCCGGTCGTTCTGGCACCTTGATGTTGCAGGGCGAGGAATTTTTATTACCATGGAAGGAAGCTGCATGAACCACGTTACATCTACGTTCACCTCTACGTCTGCATCTGCGTCTATGGCACCGACCCAGCCCTCGGTTGTCGGTTTGGTCGTTCCTGAGTTTACAGCCCCTGCAACAGGGGGTGATTTCATCCTTTCCGCCCATCTTGGACACCCCGTCGTGCTGTACTTTTATCCCAAGGACAACACACCGGGTTGTACGACACAGGCGCAACAGTTTCGCGATTTGCATGCCGAATTTGTCAAGGCAGGTTGTGTTGTTTTTGGTGTGTCACGTGATTCGCTCAAATCACATGAAAGCTTTAAAGCTAAATTTGGTCTGCCGTTCGAATTAATTTCTGACATTGAAGGCTCGCTATGCCGCATGTTTGATGTTGTTAAAAACAAAATGCTGTACGGCAAAAAAGTACTGGGCATTGAACGTAGCACTTTTCTGATTGATGCGCATGGTGTGCTGCGGCATGAATGGCGCGCCACCAAAGCCGATGGCAATGCCGCGGCTGTTCTTGACGCGGTGATGAAAATTTAATCCTTGATAAGGGGCGCAATCTGCACTTTCATCGGCGCCTTGCCTAATAGCCAGGATTGCTATCGTGAGCCCATCTTGTCAACTTTGAGATAGCCATGAACGCAAAACGTGCAACAGCAGCAAAGAAAGCCACCACCAAACTTTTTGTGCTTGACACCAATGTGTTGATGCACGACCCGCTGTCGCTCTACCGTTTTGAAGAGCATGACATCTTCGTGCCCATGATGGTGCTAGAAGAGCTGGATGCCAACAAAAAAGGCATGACAGAAGTTGCGCGTAATGCGCGTCAGGCCAGCCGCATGCTGGACGATGTTGTGAGTGGCGCCGAGCACAACATGGCCGCGGGCATTCATCTAGGCGAGGCATCGCGCGGGTTGGCCACGGGACATCTTTTTTTGCAGACGGAAGCGATCGATAGCACCCTGCCCAGCGCGCTACCTACTGCCAAGGCAGACAATCAGATCATCGGCGTAGTGATGCATCTCGGCCAGGTATTTCCCCAGCGGCCGGTCATTCTGGTTTCCAAAGACATCAACATGCGCATCAAAGCGCGTGCCCTGGGTCTTGAAGCGCAAGATTATTTTAACGACAAGGTGCTGGAAGACACTGATTTACTCTACACAGGTACGCTCGAACTGCCATCCGACTTTTGGGAAACGCACGGCAAGGGCCTGGAGTCATGGAAAAAAGATAGCCGCACCTATTACCGCATCCAGGGCCCGCTGTGTCCTGATTTGCTAGTGAATGAATTTGTTTGGCAGGACGAGCCACAGCCTTTTCAAGCGTGGGTAAAAGTCGGCGCTGGCAAGACGGCGGAACTGGAAACGCTGACCGATTACAGCCATGCAAAAAATGCCATCTGGGGCATCGTAGCCAGAAATCGCGAGCAAAATTTCGCCTTGAATTTGCTGATGCATCCGGATATCGATTTTGTCACATTGCTTGGTCAGGCAGGGACTGGAAAGACATTGTTGACCCTGGCTGCTGCCTTAACGCAGACCTTGGAGACCAAGCGATTTTCTGAAATCATCATCACCCGCGTGACCGTTCCCGTGGGTGAAGATATCGGATTTTTGCCAGGAACAGAAGAGGAAAAAATGACGCCCTGGATGGGGGCTCTGGAGGATAACCTTGACGTGCTAAACAAGCCCGATCCTGCAGGCGCGTCCGGTGGCGCCTATGGCGGCGAGTGGGGTCGGGCTGCCACCATGGATTTGATTCGTAGCCGCATCAAAGTTAAGTCACTTAACTTCATGCGGGGCCGCACGTTTCTTAACAAATTTCTCATCATCGACGAAGCGCAAAATCTGACGCCGAAACAGATGAAAACGCTGATCACGCGTGCAGGCCCAGGCACCAAAGTGGTGTGCCTGGGCAATATCGCCCAGATTGATACGCCGTATCTCACCGAAGGAAGCTCGGGGCTAACCTATGTGGTCGATCGTTTCAAAGGGTGGGCCTATTCAGGCCATGTTACCTTGCAGCGAGGCGAACGTTCACGATTGGCGGATCATGCGGCCGAAGTGTTGTAAGCTACACCCCACGCTCACGCCAAGGTTTCTGTTTGGAAGCCTTCTCTTCAGGATTTGCCGTTTGTTTGCTGGTGGTTTATTGGTGTTCCTTTTTCTATGCGGCCCTCCTCTGCTAAGCCCACTCATGACGAAGCTATCGCGGCTACAAAGCGCTGGCTAGAGCGCGCGGTCATTGGCCTGAATCTTTGCCCGTTTGCAAAAACGGTGCATGTCAAGCGCCTGGTGCGCTATGCCGTCAGTAGTGCGCAAACCAGCGATGCCTTGCTTGACGATCTTGAGCGTGAATTGCGCACCTTGGTTGCGGCCAAGCCGGAAAATGTGGACACCACCCTGCTGATTCTTCCCTACGCGCTGGCGAAATTTACAGACTTCGCCGACTTTCTCGATCTGGTTGAGATTGCCCTGAAAGTGCAAGGGCTCACGGGCGTGATTCAAGTCGCCAGCTTTCACCCGCAGTATCGATTTGCTGACGCTGAGGCAGATGACATCAGAAACTTTACCAACCGCTCGCCGTATCCTATTTTTCATCTCTTGCGAGAAGAAAGCCTGGCACGCGCGATACAGGCTTTCCCCAACCCTGCCGTCATTTACGAGCAGAACATGGCGACTCTCCGTGCTTTGGGGCTGGCGGGTTGGCTAGCGCTGGGGTTGGACGCACCGAATGCGCCGCAAGGCGTCAATAGCAATCCGCTGGACGTCGATTAGGCGTAGTATTTGACAATGTTGCAGCAACCCCGCAGCACGTAGTTTTTGCAGAGTTTGCTCGCAGCGAATGCGCGCAGCGTGTGCTGCCTATTCACCCTAACTTTTCAGGAGAACTTTCATGGCCAAAGGACAAATGCGCAGTAATCGTGAGCAGAAAAAACCCAAAAAAGATAAAACCAAACCGGTCGCTCCAACTGTGCCGTTCGGGGGCGGGCAAGGAGGGGCAGCCCTGCCCAAAAAGTAGTCTGCTGCATGAGCCACCTTATGGCGGGTGCATCTACTGACCATGCCATAGACATGTGGCTAAAAAAGACATGAGCCGCTACCGAACGGAAACCGATACCTTAGGCGCTATGGATGTACCGCGCGAACGGCTGTGGGGTGCGCAAACCCAGCGTTCGCTGGCTTACTTTGCCATTGGCAAAGACACCATGCCGGGTGAACTCATTGATGCGCTGGTGTTGGTTAAGCGCTCGGCAGCGCTCGCCAATGCACACCTCGGCGAGGTCGAGCCACGCATAGCGCAGGCGATTGTCAGCGCAGCAGATGAGATTCTCAATGGCCAATGGCCGGATGAGTTTCCCTTGTCTGTTTGGCAGACCGGCTCGGGCACGCAAACCAACATGAACGTGAATGAAGTCCTGGCGAATCGCGCCTCAGAGCTATTGGGTGGTGTGCGTGGCATGCAGCGCAGTGTGCATCCGAATGATCATGTCAATCGGTGCCAATCATCCAATGACGTTTTTCCGACAGCGATGCACGTGGCGGCGGTGACGCAGCTGGAAAAATTGCTACTGCCCGCGCTGCGCCAACTGCGGCAAACATTGCATGAAAAATCGCAGGCCTTTGCGTATATCGTCAAATTGGGCCGCACCCACTTGCAGGACGCGACACCGCTCACGCTGGGGCAGGAATTCTCTGGCTATGCGGCCCAACTCGAGATTGTCGAGCGGGCGATTGATGCTGCGAAGAAAGAGCTTTTTGCGTTAGCGCTGGGGGGTACGGCCGTGGGCACCGGGCTCAATGCCCACCCGCAATTTGCCGTCCGTGCAGTGGCGGAATTGACCGCCTGTACGGGGCTTTCATGGACGTGTGCAAGTAATCGGTTTGCTGCCCTTGCCGGTCACGAGCCGTTGGTGTTCACGCATGGCGCACTGAAAACCCTGGCTACGGCGCTGATGAAAATTGCCAATGACATTCGCTGGCTTGCGAGTGGGCCGCGCGCGGGTCTGGGGGAATTGCAATTGCCCGAAAATGAGCCGGGCAGTTCCATCATGCCGGGCAAAGTGAACCCGACGCAATGCGAGGCACTTACCATGGTTGCCGCGCAGGTGCTGGGCAATGACGTGGCACTGAATATCGGCGGTGCTTTGGGAAACTTCGAGTTAAATGTATTCAAACCATTAATTGCCTACAACTTTTTGCACAGTGCCCGATTACTGGCAGACGCCATGCAAAGTTTTGAACGTCATGCAGTGCGGCATGTCGAAGCGAATGGGGAACACATTCGCGAATCATTGCGCCGCAGCTTGATGCTGGCTACGGCATTAACCCCGCACATTGGTTACGACAAAGCTGCCGCAATTGCCAAAAAAGCCCATGCCGAGGGTTTGTCGCTACGAGATGCCGCGCTGGCCTCGGGGTATGTGCAAGCTGATGAGTTCGACGCGTGGGTCATTCCAGAAAACATGGTCTGACTCATCCCTTCAATAGATAAGGAAATCCGATGCATCATAATCTCTTCAATAGCTATCAACAATTCAACAGCGCTGCCGCTGAACAATCCGGCTTCTACAATTTATCAGCGCTTGAAGCCGCGGGCCTTGGACGCGTCAGCCGTTTACCTGTCTCGATCCGTATTGTGCTCGAATCCGTATTGCGCAATTGCGATGGCAAGAAAGTCACCGAAGCCCATGTGCGGCAACTGGCGGCCTGGCAGCCGAATGCGCCGCGCGTGGATGAAATTCCGTTTGTTGTTGCACGCATCCTGTTGCAGGATTTCACCGGTGTGCCGCTGCTCTGCGATCTGGCCGCGATGCGCGAGGTGGCGCAACAGCTCGGCCATGATCCCAAACGCATCGAACCGCTGGTACCGGTTGATCTGGTGGTGGATCATTCGGTGCAGGTCGATCACTATGGCAGTAAGGATGCTTTACGTCTCAATATGCAATTTGAATTTGAGCGTAATCACGAACGCTATCAATTCATGAAGTGGGGCATGCAGGCCTTCGATACGTTCAAGGTTGTGCCGCCGGGCATAGGCATTGTGCATCAGGTGAATCTTGAATACTTGTTCCGTGGCGTGCAGCAGCGTGATGGCGTGTGCTTTCCGGATACGCTGGTCGGCACGGATAGCCACACCACCATGATCAACGGTGCCGGTGTGGTGGCATGGGGTGTCGGTGGCATCGAGGCTGAAGCGGGCATGCTCGGCCAGCCGGTATATTTTCTGACGCCGGATGTGGTTGGCGTCGAGCTGCAAGGCAAATTGCCGGAAGGCGTTACTGCGACCGATCTGGTGCTGACCATTACCGAAATGCTGCGCAAGGAAAAAGTCGTTGGCAAATTCATCGAATTTTTTGGTGAAGGCGCAACGCATTTGTCGCTGACTGATCGCGCAACGCTCGCTAATATGGCGCCTGAATATGGCGCCACCATGGGCTTCTTTCCTGTCGACGATTTGACTGTCGCTTATTTGAAAGGCACCGGGCGGAGCGATGCCGAAGTGACCCGTTTCGAAAACTATTTCAAGGCACAGGGATTATTCGGCATCCCCAAACGCGGCGACATCGATTATTCAAGCACGCTGAGCCTGGATCTTGCCGGCGTTGTGCCTGCGCTGGCAGGCCCCAAGCGGCCGCAGGATCGAATTCCGCTAAGCCAGGCCAAAACGGCGTTTGCCGAGACCTTCGCCAAACCTGCGGCCGACAATGGGTTTGCCCGCAACCCCGCCGATCTGGCGAAGCGCTTTAAAAGCCAGGATGGTTTGGACGTGGGCAATGGCGACGTGTTGATTGCCGCCATCACTTCCTGTACCAACACCTCCAACCCCAGCGTGATGATCGCGGCTGGTCTGCTGGCCAAAAAAGCGGTGGAAAGTGGCTTAAGTGTCGGCCCGCACGTCAAGACATCGCTTGCCCCCGGCTCGCGCGTGGTCACTGAATATCTGACGCAGTCCGGCTTGTTGCCGTATCTCGAACAGCTGGGCTTTAACGTAGCAGGCTATGGCTGCACCACCTGCATTGGTAATTCCGGGCCACTGGCGGCACCAATAGAAGATGCGGTGGTAAAGAACGATTTGATTGGTGCGGCGGTGCTGTCGGGCAATCGCAACTTTGAAGCGCGTATTCATCCCAACATCCGCGCCAACTTTCTTGCCTCGCCACCGCTGGTTGTGCTGTATGCGCTGCTGGGCACGCTGCAGAAAGATCCGTTGACCGAGCCCATCGGTTATGGAAAAAATGGGGATGCTGTCTGGTTGCGTGATCTCTGGCCATCAAGCCGCGAGATTGAGGCCTGCATGCAGACCGCGATGAATCCGGCCACTTTTCGTCGGCTATATGCCGACCTCACGAAAGATCATGTGTTATGGAATGCGATTAATTCCAGCAGGGGGCAGGTGTATGCGTGGCCCACGTCGACCTATATCGCCAAGCCGCCTTTCTTTAGCGACTTCGGCATGTCGCCCGTTGCGCCGGCTGTGCTGCGCAATGCGCGCGCGCTGGCTATTTTTGGCGATTCGGTGACGACCGACCACATCTCACCTGCCGGTTCGATCAGCGCGACGTCCCCTGCCGGGCAATGGTTGCTGGATCACCGTGTTGCCAGCGCCGACTTTAATTCGTATGGCTCGCGGCGCGGCAACCACGACGTGATGGTGCGCGGCACCTTTGCCAATGTGCGCATCAAAAATCTGATGCTGCCGCTCAAAGCCGATGGCGCGCGCGAGGAAGGCGGCTTGACGCTGCATCAACCCTCGGGTGAGCAAGTGTTCATTTTCGATGCCGCCATGCGCTACATGGCGGACGGCGTGCCCACGGTTATTTTTGCCGGCGAAGAGTATGGCACTGGCTCATCCCGCGACTGGGCAGCGAAGGGCACGCAACTGCTCGGTGTTAAAGCCGTTATCGCCCGCAGCTTTGAGCGCATTCATCGCGCCAATCTTATTGGTATGGGCGTCTTGCCATTGCAATTTCTTGGTACGGACTCGGCCGGAGCGTTGGGGATTATTGGCAGCGAGATTTTTGATCTCGAAGGATTAGACGGCGACATACAGCCGCAGCAAGAGGTGACCCTGGTGGTTCATGAATCTAATGGCACAACGCGGCGCATCGCACTCCGCTTGCGGATCGATACACCGATTGAAGTTGATTACTACCGGCATGGCGGCATCTTGCCGTTTGTGCTGCGTCAGCTTTTGTCTGCATGACGTTGTATGAGTGTGTGACGTTGTGCGAAATGAAACCGCCCGTAAATAGTCATTCTGGATATTCAAAATGAAATTCCGCACCGGTCTTTCTGTCGTTACCTTGGTTTTTCTTGCCGCCTGCGCCAATGTACGCAATCCGGTGACGGGGCAATATGAACACACGGTGATGGATGAGCGCAGCGAGCTGCAGGAGGGACAAAAAGCACATCAGGAAGTGTTGAAAGAATATCGTGCGCTGGATAACCCGCCGCTTCAAGCCTACGTCAATAGCGTGGGGCAACGGCTTGCCAAAGCCTCGCACCGAGGCAACCTCGAATGGCACTTTACGGTACTCGACAGTCCCGAGGTCAATGCGTTTGCCTTGCCCGGTGGGTATGTCTATATCACGCGCGGCATTCTTGCCTATCTCAATGATGAGGCCGAGCTCGCTGGCGTGCTGGGGCATGAGATCGGCCACGTTGCCGCACGCCATGCTTCGCAGCGCGCCACGCGCCAGCAGGCTGCCGGTGTGGGCGTGCTGCTGGCCAATGTGCTCGGTGCCGTGCTGGAGAGTAAAGGCTATGGTGGAGCAGGCGATCTGACCAATCAGGTGTCGCAAATCACTGCCGCAGGCTATATCGCCTCCTACAGCCGCGAGCAGGAGTCACAAGCCGACCAGCTGGGCGCCGAATACCTTGCCCGCAATCATTACGATTCCGCCCGCATGATTGATGTCATTCGCATGCTGAAAAATCAAGCGCAGTTTGCCGCTGACATGGCGCGCAAAGAAGGGCGCCCGGTGCCACCGCAAGCAGACTGGTTAGCTTCGCACCCCAGCAACGACCAGCGTCTGGACGACATCCGCCAAACGGCCTTGCTGCATCAAGACCCACACGCGGAAAACGGACGCGAGCGTTATCTCAAAGCGATCGATAGCATCCCCTTTGGTGAAAGCCGCGAAGAAGGCGTCACCCGGGGCCAGCAGTTTTTCCACGAACCGCTGGGTTTTGCGCTCACCGCACCTGCCGGCTGGCGGATAAAAAATACGTCGGAAGCGCTCATCATGACTAACGGCGCAGGCGATGCGGCACTGATCATGCGCACCGTGCCAGCGGATGCGGGGGCGACGCACGCGGATATCCTGCGCACGATTTTTAACCCGATCAATGGGCGCACGACGCAGACAACCATCAATGGCTTTGCGGCGACCAGCTTTGTTGGCACCGCTCGCGTAAAAGACGGGGCGCAAGAAGGATCGCAACAAGTCGATGCCACGTTAGTCACCGGGCCAGATAAACACCCCTATCTTTTCTTGCATGCCGCCAAGAGCGCAGACGTCTTGCAACGCGAACGTGAAACGCTGCTCGCGGCGGAAAAAACCTTTCGTGCGATCAACGACAAGGATCGCTCCCTGGCCCGCCCCTGGAGGCTGTGTCTAGCCGCATTGCCGCAAGGGGGCCTTGCTCAGTTGGCCAAGCGATCCCCCACTACATTGCCGCATTCGGAAGCGCAACTGCGCCTGATGAATGGCGTTTATCCTGATGGTGTGATCACACCGGGGGCGCAGGTAAAAGTCGTGGAATGATTGGTTTTTCTACGTTGTTTCATGCGCTGCTTTCGCATGCATCTTGATAGTGTCCCCTCCACCTCGTCCAGCGGGCCATAGTCACAACTTGTGGTGAGCAGTTCTGGGCATCATTCTGCTTTCGAAGGCGCAATAATATCGGCCTCTTTTCATACATATTTTGGTGTGTATAATTTCGCCATGCGATTTACCTGGAGCGAATCCAAGCGCAAAGCCAACCTGAAGAAACACGGTCTGGACTTTGCCGACGTGGAGCAAGTATTTTCCGGCCCCATGGTGTTGATCGAGGATAACCGCAAGCACTACGGCGAACAGCGCATGATCGGCGTTGGATTGCTGAAGGTGATGGTGGTCGTGGTGGTTCATGTCGAATCAGACGACCAGATTCGGATTATTTCGATGCGAAAGGCAGATAGCGATGAAACGGACCTCTACTACCAAAACGCCGGTTATTTCTGACGACGCCCCGAAGCTCGGTCAGAAAGACTTTGACCGGGCTAAATTCCGCGTCGCCGGCAAGGATATCGGGCGTACAGGCTGGCAGGCGGCGGTGCGTGCCCGCGTTGAAAAGAAACGCATCAATATCATGCTCGATACGCCGATCGTGGCGCACTTCAAATCCCTTGCGGGGGAACGCGGATATCAGACATTGATCAACGACACCTTGCGTCGGGCAGTCGAAGGCGAGCACATCGAAGCCGATCTGCGCCGTATCGTGCGAGAGGAATTGGACAAGGCCGCTAACTGAATCCACTTTTGCGATGAGCGGATTCAAAGCCCAGAGAGAACTCCATGCCTCGCCGCCCCCGCATCCATCTTGATGGTATCCCGCTGCACATCCTGTGGCGCGGGCATAACTGCGAACCCTGCTTCTTGGGCGAAGAAGACTATCAAGCCTATCTGTATTGGCTGGGCGAAGCCCTGAGAAAAGAACACTGCGCGCTACATGCTTATGCGTTGATGACCAACCATGTGCACCTGCTGATCACCCCCCAACAGGCCGAGGCCGTTCCCCGTCTCATCACGCGTTGCAAAATCAAAGGGTCAGGTTCGAATTAATTCGCAAGACTAACGATAATCCCACCGCACCTCAAAGGTACTTTCTTCAGTGCGCACTGGCGATGCGTCGCGCAAAACTCGGCGCTGGCGAGACGGCGGTCAGACGACAAAGGCGGCGCATTGACGCCGCGAAGGTACCGCGAAGGTACCGCCGTGATGGATTTACCCGCGCACTTCGCCGTTGCCCAGCACGATCCACTTCTGCGAGGTGAGCCCTTCCAGGCCCACGGGCCCGCGGGCGTGGAACTTGTCGGTGGAAATACCGATCTCGGCACCCAGGCCATATTCAAAGCCATCGGCAAAGCGTGTTGAGGCGTTCACCATGACTGAAGCGGAATCCACTTCGCGCAAAAAACGCAGTGCCGTGGTGTAGTTTTCAGTGACGATGGCTTCGGTGTGGGCTGATGAGTATTTGTTGATGTGAGCGATTGCCTCCTCGACATCGGCCACTACTTTGCAGGAGATGATCGCCGCGAGATATTCGGTGGCGTAATCTTCTTCGTTCGCAGGTTTGGCTTCTCTCACCAGTGCCCGCGTCTCGTCGCAGCCACGAATCTCAATCCCGCGTGCAGTGAGCATCGCCGCGATTTTCGGCAACAAGCTTGCCGCCATCGGGCGGGCGATGAGGAGGGACTCGGCGGTATTGCATGTGCCCAGCCGCTGCGTTTTGGAATTTTCAACAATAGCGAGTGCTTTTTCCGGGTCGGCGGCGCTATCAACATACACATGGCAATTGCCGTCGAGATGCTTGATCACCGGTACGCGCGCTTCTTGCGAGATGCGCTCGATCAGGCCCTTGCCGCCGCGCGGCACGATGACATCGACAAATTCCGGCATGGTGATCAGATAGCCGACGGCAGCACGATCAGTGGTTTCGATCACCTGGATGGCGGTTTCTGGCAGGCCGGCGGCGGCCAGCCCTTTTTTCACGCAAACGGCAATGGCCTGATTGCTGCGAATGGCTTCTTTGCCGCCGCGCAAAATGGCGGCATTGCCGGATTTAAGGCACAGCGCGGCGGCTTCTGCCGTGACGTTCGGCCGTGCTTCATAAATAATACCGACAACACCCAGCGGCACACGCATTTTGCCCACCTGTATGCCAGAGGGGCGGCGCCTCAACTCGGTGATCTCACCCACTGGGTCGGGCAGCGCGGCGACTTGTTCCAGCCCTTGGGCCATGGCCTCGATGCCTTGTTCGCTGAGTGTCAAGCGATCCATCATCGCAGCATCCAGCCCGTCTGCTTTCGCTGCGGCAAGGTCGGCGGCATTCGCGGCAAGCAGTTCATCGCGCTGGGCGCGAATCGCGCTGGCCGTGGCGAGCAGGGCGGTATTTTTAGCGCCGGTGGAAGCGCGGGCGACGGCGTGCGAGGCGTCACGTGCCGCTTGGCCGATTTGCAGCAGAGTGTCTTTGAGTGTCATGAGGTTTCCCTTGGGCGGGTCAAACGTAAGGCTAACTGTAAAAATTCATTCCATAGATCGCCTGTGGCAAGTCCCTTAATCATGCGATCAATCTTTGCTGCGTGCAAGAGGGCGGGGCGTATTTGTGCAGTACGCGCTTCATTGGCCAGTGCCCACAATACTAATGGCGGCGCTGCGCCTTCTGCCTGCAAGCCTTCCAGTGTGCGCACGGCGCGCACGGTGTCGCGGGCTTTGAGTGCATCGCGCAGGTCAGAGACATCATAGCGGGCGACATTCAACACCGCCGCTTCTATCTGCGCTAATGAAATTTCTCCGGCGGGGTAGAGCAGGCCGAGCTTTTGAATTTCTTGATGCGCAGCGAGCAGATTGCCTTCAACATGCGCGGCGATAAATTCCAGTCCGGCGCGTGTCGTGGCCTGTTGCTGACGTGCCAGGCGCTCGGCCAGCCACTGCGGCAGACGGACCAAGGACGGGGCATTGCATTCAATGGCCACACCGGCTTGGCTGAGTGCGGTGACCCACGCAGCTTTTTTTGCTTGCCAGTCGAGTTCGGGAAGGGTGATCAAAGTCACCGTCTCAGGGCACAATGTTTTGATATAGCGTTGTAATGCTTCACTGCCTTCGCGCCCCGGTTTGCCCGAGGGAATGCGTAGATCAATGAGCTTGGTTTCGCCAAACAGGGATAAGTTACTCGCCGCTAAAAAGAGATCGTCCCAGCGAAAGTTGCTGCCCGCGACAATGACTTCACGCTGAGTAAAGCCCTGGCGACGTGCCGCGAGGCGAATGGCATCGCCCGCTTCAATGACCAGCAGCGGCTCGTCACCGTGCAGTAAATACAGTGGCGCTAACGGCCGTTCGAGGTGGGCGCCAAGTTGGTCAGGGCGTAGTTGCATCGCCAGATTCGCTTACTGCTTTGAGCTTGGCGGCGGCCAGCCGACGCAACAGTTGCTGTATAAGATCATTCTGTATGTCGCGCCAGAGCAGGACTTCTTCTGACTCTTTGGAGAGCACCAGGTCATCATTGAAAGTCATGTCGCGACGCAGAGTGATCTGGCTCGGGGAGATGTAGTCGGTGTTATTCGGGCCGCTCACCTTGAAGGAAAAGGTACGCACTAAATCATATTCGCGTGCGCGTCCGGCAGAATTCAGGGTGAGAATGACTTTTTCATTGCGATCGCCCAACACCACCAAGTTCGCTTCGGCATCTTTGGGGTCATCAACGATACGCGTGGGGGACGAGGCTTCAATGCTGCGTTTGAGTTGTGCGTAGAGTTCCGAGCTGGGTGCCAAAGCAATGCTCATGGTTTGAAACGGCAAAGCGTAATCACCGCGCAACTGAAAGCCGCAGGCAGCTAGCAGACCGACTAAGCCGAAGGTGACGAACAGCTGGGTGGCAAGTTTGATAGCGCGCACAGGTGACTCCTCTTAAGACAATTTAGACAACAATATTGACCAGACGGCCGGGAACCACAATGACTTTTTTCGCCGGGTTGCCTGCCATGTGCTTTTGCGCGGCTTCTGAAGCCAATGCAGCAGCTTCAATGACCTCACGACTCGCCGTCTTGCCAGCGCCGACTTTTATACGCAGGCTGCCGCGATGCTTGCCATTGATTTGCAGTACCAGCTCGATTTCATCTTGCGCTAACGCAGCCTCCAGCGGCTCAGGCCACGAGGCGGTGAGAATGTCCTCACCATAGCCGAGTTCGCGCCAGAGCGTATGGCAGATGTGTGGCGTCAAAGGCGAGAGCAGGCGCAACAGAATACTCACGCATTCAGTGATGACGGCCATGCCATTTGTGTTGTTGGCAGATTCGTTGGCAAACTCTTGCACCCCTTTTTCCAGGCTGTTCAACATCTTCATGGCGCTGGATGCGACGGTATTGAATTGATGCTTGGTAAAGTCGTAGTTGGCCTGACGCAACAGCAAGTGCACTTCGCGCCGTAAGGCCGCGACGGGCTCGGGCAGGGTTTTAGGGATAGCCGCATCATGGCGGATGCTGCTTTTAATGCCATGTCCCAGCGCCCACAAGCGGCGCAAAAAGCGAAACGCCCCTTCAACGCCCGAATCTGCCCATTCCAGCGTTTGCTCGGGTGGCGCTGCAAACATCATGAAAAATCGCGCGGTATCCGCACCGTAAGTTTCAATCAGCGATTGCGGGTCAACCCCATTGCGTTTGGATTTGGACATCGTGCCGATGCCTTGATAATCGACCGCCTGACCATCGGCTTTGGCTGTGGCACCGGTGATGCGGCCCGCGTCGTCTTTCACCACATCCAGCTCTTCGGGCGCAAAGTAGGTGATGCTGCCTTGCGCTGTGCGCCGCGAAAAAATATGGTTGAGCACCATGCCTTGCGTGAGCAAGTTGGCGAAGGGTTCGTCGTAGCTAACCAGGCCAAGATCGCGCATGACTTTGGTCCAGAACCGCGAGTACAGCAAATGCAGAATGGCGTGTTCAATACCGCCGATGTATTGGTCTACCGACATCCAGTAACTGGTGCGGCTATCCACCATCGCTGTGGCATTATCCGGCGCGCAGTAACGTGCGTAATACCAGGAGGAATCCACAAAGGTATCCATCGTGTCTGTCTCACGCCGCGCGGGCTGGCCGCATTTTGGGCAAGCGCAGTTAACGAAATCAGCTCGTTTGGCCAGCGGATTGCCAGAACCATCCGGCACGCAATCAGTGGGCAACTTGACCGGTAACTGATCGTCAGGCACGGGTACGGTGCCACAGGCATTGCAATGAATCAGTGGAATGGGGCAACCCCAATAACGCTGACGTGAGACGCCCCAATCGCGCAAGCGATAGTGCACCTGGATGTCGCCCAGGTTTTTTGCTTTGAGGTCCGCGGCAATGGCGGTGACCGCTTCTGCAAACGGCAGGCCATCGTATTTGCCTGAATTGATGCAGCGTCCGCGTTGTTTATCGGCATACCAGTCTTGCCATGCATCCAGCGAGAAGGTTTCGCCTTCCACAGCAACCACGGGCTTGATCGGCAGGTTGTATTTTTTGGCAAACGCAAAGTCGCGCTCGTCATGCGCAGGGACAGCCATCACCGCGCCATCGCCGTAATTCATCAGGACGTAATTGCCAACCCAGACTGCAAGTTGCTCGCCGGTCAGCGGGTGAGTTACAAACAGCCCGGTGGGCATGCCCTTTTTTTCCATGGTGGCCATATCGGCTTCCATCACCGAGCCATGTTTGCACTCATCGATAAAGGCGGCCAATACAGGATTGTTTTTGGCGGCATGGGTGGCTAACGGGTGCTCTGCTGCCACGGTGCAAAATGTCACGCCCATAATGGTGTCAGCACGGGTGGTGTATACCCACAGATTTTCCTGTTTGCCTTCCAGCGTATAGGGAAAAGCAAACCGCACACCGGTGCTCTTGCCTATCCAGTTGGCCTGCATGGTTTTAACGCGCTCTGGCCAGCCGGGCAGCGACTCCAGCGAGGACAAGAGTTCATCCGCATAGCGGGTAATGGCAAAGTAGTAACCGGGGATTTCCCGTTTTTCAACGACTGCGCCTGTGCGCCAGCCGCGTCCGTCGATCACCTGTTCATTGGCCAGCACCGTTTGATCGACGGGATCCCAATTCACTACCTGCGTTTTTTTATAGGCAATGCCTTTTTCCAGCATGCGCAAAAATAGCCATTGGTTCCATTTGTAGTATTCAGGCTGGCAGGTGGCCAGCTCACGTTGCCAATCGATTGCGAAGCCTAAGGATTGCAATTGCTTTTTCATGTAGGCAATATTGTCATTCGTCCATCGGGCCGGGGGCATCTTATTTTGCATGGCCGCGTTCTCGGCCGGTAGCCCGAAAGCATCCCAACCCATCGGCTGCAGCACGTTATAGCCACGCATGCGGTAGTGTCGCGAGAGCACGTCGCCCAGGGTGTAGTTGCGCACGTGGCCCATGTGCAATTTGCCCGACGGGTAAGGAAACATCGACAGACAATAATATTTTGGCTTGTCGGCATCTTCTGTCGCGTGAAAGCTTTGTGCTGTATTCCAGAAGGCCTGTGTAGCCCGCTCAATTTCAGTCGGTTGATATTTTTCCTGCATGGCCGGGTGATTTTTGTTGATGAAGGGCGAAGAGGAGAATTATACCCAGCCCCTTGTGCCTTATCAGGGAAAGGATTTTCCGGCCAGCGCTGGTGACGCTGGTGATTGGGACGAACAACTAGGCCAAATACCTAGGACCTAGGCCGAACACCCGGGCGAAAATGATTTTCTCGCCGAGGGCGGGTTGTTTTTTGTTGGGTACCTTGGTTGGGTACTTCAGTTTGTCGCACCGAGTTGTTTGGCACGGGCAGAAGAAGCTGCCTCTGTTTCCGCAGATAAGGGCCAGCCTGCCAGATGGGTTGTGGCGATATCACCCAGCGCCGCAATCCAGTCCGCGCGCTCGTTCATGCAGGGGATGTAAGAAAATATCTTGCCCCCAGAGGACAAATAGGCCGTTTTACATTCCAATGCAATTTCTTCCAGCGTTTCCAGGCAATCGGCAACAAAGCCGGGGCAGATGACATCGACACGAGCCACGTTATCTCGTGCGAGCTTTTCTAGCGTTGGCTGGGTGTAGGGCTCAAGCCACTTGGCTTTGCCAAAGCGTGACTGAAAGGTGATGAGATAGTCGTCAGTAGAGAGCTGAAGTGCTTCTGCCAGAAGACGTCCGGTTTTTTGGCACAGGCAAAAATACGGATCCCCCAGCAAAAGTGAGCGCCGGGGCAGGCCGTGAAAGCTGATGACCAGGCGTTCTCCCCGCCCATGCATGGTCCAGTGCTCGCGAACGCTTGCTGCGAGCGCAGCAATGTAACCCGGGTGATCCGGGTACTGTTTAATGAAGCGCAGCTCCGGTGGATTACGAATATGTTTTACCCAGTCCGCCACGTCGTCCATCACACTGGCGGTGGTGCTGGCTGCATATTGCGGGTAAAGCGGAAAAATGAGCACGCGCTCAACTCCCTGGCGCTTGAGTTGATCGAGTGTGTGGCCAATTGAGGGTTCACCATAGCGCATCGCCCAGGTGACTTCGATAGCCGGATACCCCCACTGGCCAAGAAGCCCCTTGAGTAGCTTGGCTTGTCGCTCGGTGTGTACGCGCAGCGGTGAGCCTTCTTTAAGCCATATTTTGGCGTATTTCGCTGCCGATTTTGCCGGACGCAAGTTAAGGATGATGCCATGGAGAATCAGCCACCAGAGTGCTCGTGGAATTTCGACGACGCGTGGATCCCACAAGAATTGTTTGAGATAACGACGCAAAGCCGACGCGGTAGGCGCATCTGGCGTGCCCAGATTAACCAGGACAATGGCTGTGCGGCGAGTGTCACCATGGCGGTGCGCGGGTTCATCGGCGTAGTGGGACATATAGAGGGGTCAGTATGCAGAAAGCGCAGAGGAAAGCAGTTTGGCCGTGATGTCCACAATAGGAATCACCCGTTCGTAAGCCATGCGCGTGGGGCCGATGACCCCGATAGAGCCCACGACGTGGCCGTCCACCTCATAGGGTGCGGCAACCACGCTGCACTCATCAAGTGGAGCAATGCCCGATTCATCACCGATGAAAACTTGCACGCCTTCGGCATCGTCAGATAGCGCCAACAGTTGCGCCAGGTGTGTTTTTTGTTCGAACAAGTCAAACAGGCGGCGTATCCGGGTCATATTGGAAGCCAGATCTTCGACACCGAGTAGATTTCTTTCGCCACTGATGACATATTGATCTGCGGTATCGGCCATCACTTGGTTGCCCGCATCCAGGGCTGCAGCCATGAGATCGGACATATCAACACGTAGCTGACGTAGTTCTTCGACGACGCGCGAGCGGATTTGATTAAATTCCAGGCCAACGCAATTCTGGTTAAGGTAGTTGGCAGCAAACACAAGTTCAGAAGGCGTGTGGTTGCGTTGGGTAAACAGGATGCGGTTCTGTACGTCACCATTCTCGGTCACGATGATGAGTAATATCCGTTTTTCTGAAAGACTGAGAAATTCGATTTGACGAATGCGGGGTTGCTGACGGCGTGGCGCAACGACTACTCCGGCGAAAGACGTTAATTGCGAGAGCAGCTGTGACGCCTGACTGATAACCCGCTGCGGCTGGTCTGGCTGCATGGCGCCCTGAATCTCCGATAGATCGGTGTTAGTGAGTGGTCGCACTGTCAAGAGAGAGTCGATAAACAGTCGATAACCCAAGGGCGTAGGAATACGGCCAGCCGAGGTGTGGGGGCTGGTGATATAGCCCATTTCCTCCAAATCGGACATGACATTGCGGATAGTTGCAGGTGATAACTCCAGATTGGAGCGTTTCGCCAAAGTGCGTGAGCCGACTGGCTGGCCATCGGCAATATAGTTTTCGATCAAGGTCTTGAGCAGTGATTGGGAGCGTCTATCAAGCATGCCGATGATTCTAGTCAATATTTAAAAGAGGTGCACTCTTTCTATTCTTGCCTCCAAGCGCTTTGCTTGCTATAGTGTAGGGCTGACCTTGCTCTACCCGTTACGCATGCGGGGGGGCTATCACTTAACCAAAAGGAGATTGCATGCGACATTACGAAATTGTTTTTATTGTTCATCCAGACCAGTCCGAGCAAGTGCCGGCAATGGTTGAGCGCTATAAAGCGCTTGTGACCACACGCGCTGGCATCATCCACCGTCTGGAAGACTGGGGGCGTCGTCAAATGGCCTACCCAATCCAGAAGGTTCATAAAGCGCATTATGTGTTGATGAATATTGAATGTGATGGTGAAGCCTTGGCAGAACTTGAAAACTCATTCAAGTTTAATGATGCCGTGCTGCGGCACCTGACAATAAAAATGCGCAAAGCCGTCACGACACCTTCGCCGATGATGAAAGAAGAGAAATCCCGTTCATTTAGCCAAGGTGATGCTGCTGCCCCCTCTGCTCCTGCCCCAGAAGCCGAGGCAACCGAGGCAACCGAGGCTGCTGCAGCCGCTTGATCGTACGCTTGACGGTGACTAGATCCTTGCATTGTCCATCAATCTAACGCAGTTGTCGGGTCGTCTGCAGGAGCGTGGCGCTTTGCGTCGCACCCCTGCAGGTATCCCGATACTTGAATTTAGCCTTACCCACGAATCGATTCAAATGGAATCGGAAGTTGAGCGTAAAGTGCAATGCGAGATGACCTGTGTGGCAGTAGGGACCCAGGCGCAAGTGCTGGCAACTGTCAAGCCGGGCGATGAACTGAAGTTGAGTGGTTTTTTAGCGGCACGCAGTCTCAAGCGGCGTATGCCGATTCTGCATGTCAATACAATTGAATTCGTGGAAGGAACTTAAAAATGGCATTTAAACCGAAAAGTAAGCCAGGTGTTAAAGGGGGCAAGGGCGAAAAAGGCCGCAGCCTGTTTAAACGACGCAAATTCTGCCGTTTCACGGTAGAAAAAATTGAGGAAGTTGACTACAAAGATGTCGAAATCCTCAAAGACTTTATTGCTGAAAACGCACGCATTATGCCGGCCCGTATTACCGGTACTAAAACGGGTTATCAGCGTCAATTGTCAACCGCTATCAAGCGTGCCCGCTTTTTAGCCTTGATGCCTTTCACTGATCTGCACCAGTAAGCGAGGAGAAAACCATGCAAATTATTTTGATGGAAAAAGTGGTAAACCTCGGCAACCTGGGTGATGAAGTCAAGGTCAAAGACGGTTATGCTCGTAACTATTTAATTCCACAAGGCAAAGCTAAACGCGCTACGGAAGCCAATCGTAAAGTGTTCGAAGCCAGGCGTGCAGAGCTTGAAGCTGCGCAACAAGACCGCTTGGCCTCAGCGCAAGCGCAAGCCGTCAAGCTGGATGGCTTGATGCTGCAAATTACGCGCAAGACCGGGATGGATGGCCGTTTATTTGGTTCGGTCACCAATATCGATATCGCCGATGCGCTGCTGGCACAAGGCGTGACGGTCCAGCGTTCAGCGATTCGCCTGCCAGATGGCCCGCTCAAGGCGATCGGCGATTCACCCATTGAAATCTCGTTGCATACCGATGTGGTTGCAACCATTACGGTGTCTGTGCTGGGCGAACACTAACCAGCAGTTAGGCAGAATTATCGGCCAAACTGTAGCGCTTTATTTACGCCATTTGGCGTAGATTGACACCACTTAAAAACGAGCTGTCCTCAACTTTTGAGGCGGCTCGTTTTTTATTGCAGTGCGTGCGGCTTATGCACTTAATTTCCACAGTCTATCCCCACGATTTCCACAACTTATACACTTATCAGGCAGCGTTGCGCGGAGTAGACTCGCTGCTTCATTGCGGAGATAGCCATGGCCAATATTCGTTCTTTTAATCCTTCGCCCGTACTCGATGCGCAGGTTGCTGCGCTCAAATTGCCACCGCACTCTATTGAAGCGGAGCAATCCTTGATAGGGGGGCTACTGATTGATAATCCGGCGTGGGATCGTATTGCCGATGTGGTGCGTGAAACCGATTTTTACCGCGACGATCACCGACGGATTTTTCGGCATATTGGCAAACTCATACAGCGTGGCCGCCCGGCGGATGTGGTCACGGTGTATGAGTCGATCGAACAATCGAATGAGATTGATCAGACCGGGGGCTTGGCCTACCTTGCTGAAATCGCGAATGCCACGCCTTCCGCCGCGAATGTGCGCCGCTATGCTGAAATCGTGCGCGAGCGCGCGATTTTGCGGCAACTCGTCACTGTCGGCGATGAAATTGCCGGCCATGCATTAAACCCAGCCGGTCGTGATGTCAAACAGTTACTGGATGAGGCGGAGCGACGCATTCTGGAAATTGCCGAGACAGGCAATCGCGACAGCGGCGGGTTTGTGCAGATTCAACCGTTGCTGGGCGAAGTGGTTGAGCGTATGGAAGCCCTGCTTGCGCGCGATAGCCAGTCTGACATCACCGGTGTGCCGACAGGGTTTGTCGATATTGATCGCATGACATCCGGCTTGCAGCCAGGCGATATGATTGTCGTGGCAGGCCGTCCCTCCATGGGAAAAACCGCCTTTGCGCTGAATATTGCCGAACACGTGGGCGTTGAATTGCGCCAGCCGGTTGCGATTTTCAGTCTGGAAATGTCCGGTCCGCAGTTGGCGACGCGGTTTCTTTCGTCAGTGGGCCGCATTGATCAAAGCAAGTTGCGCACAGGCCGCCTGACCGATGACGAATGGGATCGCATGACAGTAGCATTAGGCAAGCTGCATGAAGCGCCGATTCACATCGACGAAACCGGCGCCATTAATTCCACTGACCTGCGTGCCCGCGCGCGGCGCTTGCACCGTCAATTCGGCAAGCTCGGCTTGATCGTGATCGACTACCTGCAACTCATGAGCTCGAACGGTTACGGCGAAAATCGGGCAACGGAGATTTCAGAAATTTCGCGCTCCATCAAGGCGCTGGCAAAAGAGCTGCAAGTACCTATCATCGCGCTATCGCAGTTGTCACGCAAAGTGGAAGAACGCACCGATAAGCGGCCCTTGATGAGCGATTTGCGTGAATCCGGCGCCATTGAACAGGACGCCGACATCATCATGATGATGTACCGGGAAGAATATTACAAACCGGACACGCAAGATAAAGGAACCGCAGAAGTCATCATCGGCAAACACCGTAACGGCCCCGTGGGTACAGCACGCATGACATTCATCGGTGAATACACCCGCTTTGAAAACTTTGCCTCGGGTTCGCGGTAGAGGTTAAAAAAATCGGCACCCCAAGGGTACTTCCTTCGGGGCGCGCTGGTGAGACGGCGATGAGGACAAAACCGCACGCGCCGCACGCAGAGTTGGGCGATTTTTATTGCAAGACTTTTTGGGTATCCGGATTCCGTGATTGATTTATCGTTATGCGACGCAGCAAGCGGAGAAATTATCTTGCAGTGAAGGTTCTGGTTCTCGGCTATCGGCCAGAATCCGACTTTCAACCACTAAACAATGACCGGTACTAATACCCCACCGGCCCGAACTTCTGATAAAGCCCGGTCAAATGCTTTACGGACATGCGGAACTGGCTACGTGCCTTCACCGATGGTTTGGTAATGCTGGCATTCATGATCTTGGAACCCGGATCAAAGATCACCCGCCCGGCGCAAAGCTCTGCCAGATAGAGTGGTTAAGGTCAGTACCTTCACCCATTAACGCCGGGCTGAAATACCGGTAGGCGGGCGCTTTTTCCTTCTCGCTCTCATAGAGAACATAAGCCGCTTGCGTGTGCTTCTTGTTCCATCCGATCATCAAATCGCTAAATGACCAAGCTGCGGCACAATGCCCCGTATCCGTGAGAAGCTCCACCGCTCCACCCACGTTCTCAATGACTTTTCGCGCCGGGTTAAAGATATGTACTACGGGGGTGAGGTCTGTTTTTGCATTCCGGTTAGTTACCCACCTAGGTGTGCCATTGTTTTTTCGAGCTTTCGCAACTGCCTCTTTAGCCCGAGTGGGGTAAGTGATCTGAGGTTATGAGGCGCTAGAAAATCGATCATCAACCCGTTGTGCGGTTTTTCTGTCACTAAATAGCAGACCCGATTGACATGATGAATCCCGGACGTGATCCATTGATCCGCATTACAGCCGCTATCGACAACCGTCCATAAATAGTTATCATCAAGGCTGCGGACAAGCTGAAAGTCCTCCCCAAAAGTCTTTAGCCCCATCCCACCCCAAATATCAGATTGTGACTTGGGATGGCGATAAGGAACGAAGAATTCATAAAAAGCATCCTCGTGAAGTAAGAGTGGTTCAGATGGTGGCTCCCCGGACATTTATGCTCTCTGATTATCCACAAATAAATCTGTTCTATGGCGCGAAAGAAATTCAACGCTGGGCATAAACCGCTCTGGCAATTCAATCTGTTTTCCACTTAGTGGTAGCAGCACATCATTTACGAATGCCTCGTCGCGTCGTTTTAGCTCTTCTGCAATCACAATCCTGAAGTCATCGGTCAGGGTGATAAGCCCTTTATCAAAGGCCTTGTCATGAATGGCGGAAAGGCACAATCCATTGCTTGGGTTTAGACGGTTTGCTTTGTCTTTTCTCCACGGAACAATGTGGCTGGCAATCAATAGGCGCGGCTCCGACAGGCCAGACATGCAACAACGCCCGCGATAGCTGCTGAGAACGGCGCGGCGGAAGAACTGTTGTTTGACTCGTTGTGCCGTTAAGACTTGTTTGGTTTCTCCGGTAAAATCTTCAAGAACGAGGCCATCGTCAACCGCATCAGCAGCGATTGTTTCCTGTTCGTAACCACGTTCCAAACTATGACGCAGTTGCTCGCATTCAATGGCAAGCTTTTCCCAATCAGCATGAAATTCCTCCCAAACCTCTTTGTCGAGGGCGGATGCATTACCCAAACCACTGCGACCACTGTTGACGATGGTGGGGTCAAGGCTCGCAAAATTCACCAGTTTCATTGCCACTGCAGAAGGCGTCCTGCCAATTAGTGTTGCAAGCTTTATGATTTCTGAATTTCGGCTATGAAGCCTGCCAAAGGGGAGTTGGCAGTACAGATGAAATGCAAGCTTGAGTTGTTCTTTTGTCCAGCGTCCTGAAGTCACGATGTCATTCGGCACAGCCACGACACTAGCCATGGTGTCCGCCTCCTCTGGGGTGGTGAAAGGAGACATGAGTTTAGCTGTTGCTTCAATCATTGGAACAACGGCGGCTTCCGAAAACTGTTTATAAGCCCGTGTATCCGACACTGGAATCCTGAACGTATCCGGAAAGCCTATCAGCCGTGCACATTCGCGCGGTGTCAGTCGGCGTGGATTTATGCCGTCGCCTTGATAAATCAATATCTCCGAGCCATCCTTGTAATAGCGTGCGGACAGCGTGCGTGATACATCACCGGGGCCGACCAGCCCGAAACCAAAACCATTACCTTTTGCGCGATGTTTTTCGGCGTAGTTTTGCAGATAGCGCCAGAGATTGTCGGTCAGGGTGTATTTGGGGTTGACCTGCTTTGCAGCATGGTCGAAAAAACGCCCTTCATCCCACAACAATTCGGGTTCGCTACCGTCAAGCCGGTGCAGGATTTCTGCCAGCTTGCGTGCATTTTTGGGTGGTAGTGGCAGGGCATCGAAGTCAAAAGCGACCGGCTCGCGGAAGCCGACGATCAGGATGCGCTCGCGGTGCTGCGGGGTAAAGTGCGCGCCGTCGATGACGCGGCAGTGGATGTGGTAGCCAAGATCTTCGGTCAGCGTGCGGCGAATGACGGCGAAAGTACGGCCTTTGTCATGTGAAATGAGGTTCTTCACATTTTCCAGCAGAAAAGCGCGTGGTTGTTTTGCCTCGATGATTCGCGCCACGTCAAAAAACAGCGTTCCTTGCGTCTCGCAGGCGAAGCCATGGGCCTTGCCCAGTGCATTTTTCTTGCTGACGCCGGCAATTGAAAACGGTTGGCAAGGAAAACCTGCCAGTAATACATCGTGATCAGGGATGTCTTGCGCGTCAATCTGCGTGATGTCGCCCGCAATGGGATGACCGTCGGGGTAGTTCTGCACGTAGGTTTTTTGTGCGTAGCTATCCCATTCGCTGGTGAACACACAATGACCGCCAATCCGCTCGAATGCGGCACGAATGCCGCCAATACCCGCAAACAGATCAATAAAGCGGAAGCCGTCCCCGTTTTGCACAAGGGTATCGAATGGCAACAGGCGTTGCAGGGCGGGAACAAGGTAGGCTTTGATGGGTGTTTGCCGAGCCTCCCAACGGCGCACAGTGCGTATATCGACACCCAGCTCCTGGGCAAGATGGGCTTGGGTGTGATGTTTGCGCGCCTGAGCGAGGTAATCCCATGCCGTTTCGTTATCAGAACCCGTGAATAAAACGGTTGCCATTGGAATACCTTATCTGGGAATTTTTACGGACATTAAGCCCTATTTTGTATTCTGTCAAGAATCGTACTACTAACGATCATGGAAGCCTGCTTTAGGTCGGTGGCTGTCAGTGACAGGCAAAAGCTGAGTGTCGGTAATCAGTCTGAAGCCGCCGTCCAGCCAGCGCCAACTTTCTTATCACGGCTCCACCGGCAGCAAAGCAGCGTTTGCTGCCGTTCGGCCAGAATATTCGTCAGGCAAGTGCCAGTCAGTTCCTGCGATTCATGCAATGCAAAATCTCGCCAACTGAGTATTCGGAATTGTCCACACTACAGCCTTTACGAATTCACCAACTTGGGTAAACCGCCCGTTCGCTCTACATGAGTTCATCTTAGATGCAAACTCCATGTCTTTGGCATTGATCCAAGTAGGAGGGACTGTATTATTCGCTCCTACACAATTTATCCACAACCTCCGTGAAAGTAACACTGAGTGGGGGCTTGACAGCCGACTCGATGCTAAGGCCAATCAATCGGTGTAATACATGAAAAGGAATAACAATAATGGTGCATACGATTCAGTATCTGCGGGCAGTGGCTGCCTTGATGGTTGTTTGGCATCATGCGCGCAACATGCTCCCAGAATTGAAATTTATTTTCACTTCCGATTTTGGGGCATCTGGAGTCGATGTTTTTTTTGTGATAAGCGGCTTCATCATGGTTCTAACAACAGAACACAAGAACGTCGCACCTCTACAATTTATAGGAAGAAGAATGATCCGAGTTGTGCCATTGTACTGGCTTCTAACTTTGGTGATGATTTTCGGGGCGATTAGTCCTCTTGGCTTGTTTGGCTCAACTCAGGTGCACCTCGATACTGCCGTCAAGAGTTTGTTTTTCATCCCTCACTATTCAAAAAGTTGGCCTGAACACATTTGGCCCATACTTGTGCCGGGTTGGACACTGAACTATGAGATGTTCTTTTATGCAGTCTTCGCCGGATCACTACTAATCAAACAATCAATTCGGGTCTTCGCACTTGCATCAGCATTCGCTGCACTAGTTGGAGGGGGGCTTTTTCTCAACCCGACTGAGAATCCTCTTGTTCAAACCTACACGAATCCAATTTTATTGGAGTTTGTTTTTGGTGCCTTGATCGCGAAATTCTGGTTATCTGGGCATTTGAAGCTATCTGCAATCTCATCGTTTTGTTTTTTTCTATTTGGAGCCGTCCTGCTGGTGGCTGCTCCGCTTGATGGATTAGGGCGCGTGTTTGGGGCAGTGCTAATGGTTGCAGGCGTTCTGAATCTATGGGAATTCCGCATTTCCGTAGCTCATGCGCTTGGAGACGCTTCATATAGCATCTACTTAATCCATGTATTTACTCTTGGTGTAGTCCGACTTCTCTGGATTAAGGTATTCCCTGGGCCGCTTAATGTCGTAGGCGGATGGGGGTATATGCTTACGTCGTTGGTGGTGTGCGCTGCGGTTGGTTGGGTTTGCTATTACTGGATTGAACACCCAATCACCCAGTCGTTGCATTCCAGATTTAGTTAAAAGTAATGTAATGAGTAGTTTCAGCGGCAACGGGCGGTTAGGGAATGGCTACTTAGGGTCGATTGGAGACATCCGCTTGGCCCAGGTTGGGAACATATCGTCGCTGCTGGCACTGTGCTTCGCAACATACCAAGCAGTAATCAATTACGGAATCCGGATACCCATTTTTTCAGGGCGCAGCCATATGTTTGAATGGCAAATGGCTCGCCGTTTCCGCGGCGTAATCTGCCATGGCGTGTGTTTCGCGGGCGATGAAATCGGCGACTGCGCGTCGCATGCCGGGGTCGGCAATCCAATAGCCTGACCACGTCGGTACAGGTTCAAAGCCGCGCGCGAGCTTGTGTTCACCTTGCGCACCGGGCTCAAATCGTTGCAGGCCATGCTGAATGCAGTAGGCTATGCCTTGGTAATAACACAGCTCGAAATGCAGGCCAGGCACATCGACTTCCGTTCCCCAATGCCGCCCGTAAAGCGTGGTGGCATCGCGATAGCAAATGGCGGAAGCGGCCGGCTGTTCATCCTGATAGGCGATAAATACCAGCAGCTGGCGGCCGAGTGCAGCGCTGGCCTGGATAAAAAATTCCAGCGGAAAAGCGGGATGGTTACCATAGCGGACAAATGTGTCGCGGTATTGACGATGAATCACGCGCCATAGCGCCGCATCAATTTCATCACCATGGCGCACTTCCAGCCGCAGGCCGGATTCACGCACCGCACGACGTTCACGTTTGAGTTTTTTGCGTTTGTCAGCGGTGAAGCTGGCAAGGAAGTCATCAAAATCAGCGTAGTCCCGATTGATCCAGTGAAATTGCACGCCACGCCGTATCAACAGGCCGGCGGCGGCTAACGCGTCATGGTCGGCTTCTTCAACGAATAAGCATTGCCAGGAAGAGACCTGTTGCGTGCGGGCGATATCAACGGCGGCTTCGATCAGCGCCTGCACCACAGGTGGCCGATTGACACCTTGCCGCACCAGCAGGCGGGGCCCGGGAGATGGGGTGAAGGGTACGCCGCTCACCAGTTTGGGGTAGTAGGCAAGGCCTGCTTTTTCCCAGGCAGCAGCCCAATGCCAGTCATGTGAAAAATCGCCAAAGGAATGGGTGCGCAGATAGAGCGGTAACAGGCCCAGGAGTTTTTCGTTATCGGGTGAGGCCTCGTCATACAGCGCCAGATGCTGCGCCTGCCAGCCTAATGCCGTATCCGCAGCGCCGACTTTTTCAGCCGTGCGCAAAAAGGCACCGCTGGCGAATGGATCATTGTGGTGATCAAGACCAGCCCAATCTGCATCACTCAGATCGCTCGCCGAAGGGTGAAGAATTATTTTCATGGTGGCGCATCCTATCCTTATTCCACGCATTGGCGGTGGCAGGGGATGGGCTAAAATGATTTCCTGTTTTCGTTTTATACCGTCTTACACCGTATTACTTTACTGCCCGGCTTTTATTTCATGCGCATTCTGCTCAGCAACGACGATGGCTATCTCGCCCCGGGGCTTGTCCAACTGGCGGCTAGCCTGGCGGGCTTGGGTGAGATCACTGTGGTGGCGCCAGAGCGTAACCGCAGTGGGGCGAGCAATTCGCTCACGCTGGATCGTCCGCTGCACTTGCGCCGCGCAGAGAATGGGTTTCAGTATGTCACCGGCACGCCTTCCGACTGCGTGCATCTGGCCGTCACCGGGGTGCTTCCAGAGCAGCCGGACATGGTGGTGTCGGGCATAAACCTGGGCGCTAACATGGGCGACGATACGATCTATTCAGGCACCGTCGCTGCCGCGATGGAAGGACATTTGCTGGGCGTGCCTGCCATTGCCATTTCGCTTGCCAGCTTTGCGGGTAAGCATTTCGCTACTGCTGGCCGCGTGGCGAGTGAGTTGGTGCAGCGTTTTACTGTGCAAGCTTTTAATTTTCCGGTGTTGCTGAATGTGAACGTGCCTGATTGCCCTTATGATGCGTTACGTGGCATTCAGGTGACGCGTCTCGGACGCCGTCACAAAGCGGAACCTGCGGTGAAGTCCGTCACCCCGCGCGGTGAAACCGTGTATTGGATCGGTGCCGCTGGCCCTGCGGCGGATGCGGGTGAAGGCACTGATTTTTATGCCGTAGAGCAAGGTTGGGTATCGGTGACCCCGCTGCAAATCGATTTAACCCATGCCGGCCAGATGGCCGATGTGCATCAATGGATCAAGCCACTCAATGGACACCGCAGCCTTTAATTCGTCAGCGCAAGCCGGCATTGGCATGACGTCACAGCGCACGCGCACGCGCATGGTCGAGCGCTTGCGTGAGCAAGGCGTGAGAGACCCCCGCGTGCTGCATGCCATGGGGGTGATTCCCCGCCATGTGTTTGTTGAACCTGCGCTAGCCAATCGCGCGTATGAGGATACTGCCCTGCCGTTAGGGTTCGCACAGACCATCTCGCAACCCTATGTCGTGGCGCGCATGATCGAAATTTTGATTCAGGGCCGTGAATTAGGCAAAACACTGGAAGTCGGTGCCGGTTGCGGTTATCAAGCCGCTGTGCTGAGCATTTTGACCAAACAGGTTTTTGCCATTGAACGCATCGCGCCGTTGTTGGCGCGTGCGCGGGACAACCTGCGCCAACTCAAGCTCACGCGTATTCGCCTCAAACATGCAGATGGCAACCTGGGGCTATCTGAGGCGGCGCCGTTTGATACGATCATCTTGGCCGCAGCCTCAAAGACGGTTCCGCAAACCTTGCTTGCGCAGCTCTCGCCCGGCGGACGCCTTGTGATGCCGTTAGGCGGTGCGGAGCAAGTGATTTGTTTGATTGAACGCACGGAATCCGGATGGATTGAAACGCGATTTGATGCGGTGCGGTTTGTGCCCTTGTTGGCGGGGGTGGAATGAACACATCGCTGAATACAGCGCGTTGTTTATTTATTCTGCTGTGTGCACTCTTGAGTGGTTGCGCCAATTATGCCCCGGTGCCTGTGGTCGACCGTCACGGCAAGCCGACGGCAAACAATGCAGGAAGCAGCACCTCATCCAGAACAGTAACTCCAGGGATGTATCTCGTCAAAAAAGGTGACACGCTTTACAGTATTGCTTTGGAGCATGGTCAGGATTACAAGGATGTCGCTGCATGGAATCAACTCGATAACGCGAATCTTATCAAAGTAGATCAACTGTTACGCGTTGCCCCGCCAGAGAGTGATGTACAAGTGGCAGTAGTCAAGCCAGTGACTACATCCGGCCCAATCGAAATCAAAGCTGAAAATACCGCAGCAGACCCATTCAAGCGTGAGCCCAAAGGGGGTAAGGTAGCCTTCTCCGCCGATGCGTTAGCGCATGCCCAATCCGCTGTCAATGCAGGTAAACCTGCGACAAATACAACAGTCGAGCCGAAGGTGGCCGAGGCACCTGTGGCGGTTGAACAACCTGCTGTAGCCACGGCGCCAGGATGGATATGGCCGACCAACGGAAAAATCCTGGAACCATTTGCTGACGGAAGTAGCAAGGGACTGGATATCGCGGGCAAACTTGGCGATCCAGTGCTCGCCGCTGCGGATGGCGTGGTCTCTTATGCGGGCGCCGGTTTGCGAGGTTACGGCAATCTGGTGGTGTTACGCCACAATGCCACTTGGCTATCGGTCTATGCCCACAATAGCAAAATTCTGGTGAAAGAAAAACAGACCGTTAAGCGCGGACAAAAAATTGCCGAGATCGGTTCAAGTGATGCCGAAAGCCCACGCCTGCATTTTGAGATCAGACAACAAGGCAAGCCGGTCGACCCGCAGAAAATTCTTCCTGCGCGTTAATTCTCTATCAGGCTTACTGGCAGTTCACGCTATGGCGATCATACCGCCAAGCCTGCCGCATCAAACATCCCGTCGAACAGCACCGAGCTTAAATAGCGTTCACCGGAATCCGGCAGGATGACGACAATGGTCTTGCCCGCATGTTCCGGGCGGTTGGCCAGGCGTACTGCCACTGCCGTCGCTGCGCCACACGAAATGCCCGAAAGAATGCCTTCTTCCCTCGCCAGGCGGCGGGCGTAAAGCACCGCCTCGTCATTGCTCACCTGTTCGACAGCATCAATGAGCGAAAGATCAAGGACATCCGGCACGAAGCCAGCCCCAATGCCCTGAATTTTGTGCGGTCCGGGCTTGAGCGACTCACCTGCGCGGTGCTGGGTGAGCACCGGGCTGGCTTCCGGCTCCACGGCAACGATCGTGACCGCCTTGCCACACGTCTTTTTGAGATAGCGCGCAACACCGGTGATCGTCCCGCCGGTACCGACGCCGGCAACGAAGATATCGACCTTGCCATCGGTGTCATTCCAGATTTCCGGACCGGTGGTCTGTTCATGAATCGCCGGGTTGGCCGGGTTCTTGAATTGCTGTAACAGCACATAGCGGTCAGGGTTCGAAGCCGCAATCTCCTCAGCCTTGGCGATAGCACCATTCATGCCCTTGGCACCTTCGGTCAGGATCAGTTTGGCGCCGTAGGCGATGAGCAGTTTGCGCCGTTCCACACTCATCGTATCGGGCATGGTCAGGGTCAGCGGAATCCCTTTGGCGGCAGCAACAAAAGCGAGTGCGATACCGGTGTTGCCGCTGGTCGGCTCGATGATTTCCTTGCCTGGCCCCAGCAGACCACGTTGCGCCGCATCAGCCACCATGGCGGCGCCGATACGGCATTTCACCGAGTAAGCCGGATTGCGCCCTTCGATCTTGGCCAGTACTGTGGCTCGTGCGCCATTGGTAATGCGATTGAGCCGGATCAGTGGCGTATTGCCGATGGATTGTGCATTGTCGTTAAAGATAGACATAAAACCTCCGGATGTTTTAATGCGGCGTAGCAACGTCGTAACAACGTCATAGCAACTACGGCGCAGGGTTGTCGGGATGCGTGAATGTAAAGTTTAGACCTTCGGTGCATAAACGCCAATGAGCGGTGCCGGATTTCGGCGTGGATTCGGCATGGCGAAGCCCACGTATTTGGGCTAGGATGACGATGATGATTGAGCGCAGGAAACAACCATGGTCACTATGCTGCAAGACGACGTATTTTCCACCTTATTACCCACCCTGGTGCCAAAGATTACGGCTTTTCGCCGCGACATTCATGCGCATCCTGAGCTTGCGTTCGATGAACATCGCACGGCTGAAAAAGTCGCGGATTATCTGGCAAGCCTGGGTCTGGAAGTGCATCGCGGGCTGGCGCGTACCGGTGTGGTGGCCAAGCTGTCGCTGGGCACCAGCCACCGTGCCATTGGGCTGCGTGCAGACATGGATGCCTTGCCCTTGCGCGAGATGAATACCTTCCCGCATCACTCGCAGTTCGACGGCAAGATGCATGCCTGCGGTCACGACGGTCACACGGCGATGTTGCTCGGTGCGGCCGCAGCGCTATCGACTCTGCGCAATTTTGACGGCACGGTGTACTTCATTTTTCAACCGGCGGAAGAACACGAAGGGGGTGGTCGGGTGATGGTTGAGGAAGGCTTGTTTGAGCGCTTCCCGATGGAGCGCGTATTCGGTTTGCATAATTGGCCGGGGTTGCCTGCGGGCAGTTTTGGCGTCACCGAAGGGCCGGTGATGGCGGGCACAGACCATTTTGATATCACGCTCACCGGCCACGGTGGGCATGCCGCCATGCCGCATCAGACCGTCGATGTGGTGGTGGCCGGTAGCGCCTTGGTGCAGGCGCTGCAATCCTTGGTGTCGCGCGAGACTGATCCGCTCGATGCGGCCGTGGTGAGCGTCACGCGGTTTCACGCGGGACACGCCGACAATGTATTGCCCGAAACCGCCCAGCTTGGTGGCACGGTGCGCACGCTCAACCCGGTCGTACAAGATGCGTTGGAAGCCGCCATGCGCCGTGTGTGCGAGGGCATCGCAGCAACCTATCGCGTGAGTATCGATATGCACTACGAGCGCGGCTATCCGCCGACGATCAATGCAACGGATGCTACGGCGATAGCGCGCGAAGCGGCACAGCAGGTGGTGGGTACGCAGGCCGTGCAGACGCAATTGCGGCCCAGCATGGGCGCGGAAGACTTTGCTTATATCGCCCTTGCGGTGCCTGCCTGTTATGTGTGGTTGGGCAATGGTCCTACGGCAGGCGGCTGCATGCTGCACAGCCCGCACTACGACTTTAACGATGAAATTATCGCCACCGGTATTCGCTACTGGGTGCGGCTGGCGCAGGTTGCACTGACGTCGTTCATCTAATCGGCGGTTAGCTAATTATTCCGAATCAATATCGTCGCGTGGTGGTGATGCAGCGGCGCGCACGGTGGTTTCGGTGAGTTGCTCTGAGCACAGTTCGATAAAGCGATAGGCATAGCTGCGCAAGTAGTGCCCGCGTCGCACGCCAATTCGGGTGGTATTGGCCGGGAAGAGTTGCACGCCATCCAGCAGGGTCAGCCCGGTGTCTTTGCGCGGGTCAAAGGCCATCGAGGCGATGATGCCGGCACCCAGCTCCAGTTCGACATAGGTTTTTATTACATCGGCATCGAGCGCCGACAAAATGATGTCTGGTACCAACCCGGCATCGGCAAAAGTACGATCAATCGTGCCACGACCGGTAAAGCCCTCATGGTAGGTAATCAGCGGATGCTCGGCCAGTTTGGCCAGTGTGAGTACAGGCTCGCTGGCCAAAGGATGTCTGTCAGGCACAATCACCGAGTGATGCCACTCGTACCACGGAAAAGTCACCAGATCGGGTTCGCCCTCCAGCGCTTCGGTAGCGATGCCGATGTCCGCGTCTCCTGCATGCAGCAAGGTGACAATCTCTTGCGGCCCGGCCTGATGCAGGGCGAGATGTACTTTGGGGAAGGCTGCTTTGAACTTGGCCACGACCGCAGGCAGGGCATAGCGCGCCTGCGTATGCGTGGTGACGAGCGTAAGCTGTCCTTGATCGCGATGGGCGAACTGCTCAGCCAGCCGCTTGATGTTGCGCGCGTCAAGCAACATGCGTTCAACGATGCTGACCAGCTCTTTGCCCGGATCGGTAAGTCCGGTCAGGCGTTTGCCACGGCGTACAAATATCTCGACACCCAGTTCATCCTCAAGATCCTTGATGTGCTTGGAGACACCGGACTGCGACGTAAACAAGGTGTTCGCGACTTCGGTCAGGTTGAAGTCGCGGCGTACCGCTTCACGGATGATGCGCAATTGCTGGAAGTTCATGATATCCCTACTCTCTAGCGCGTGACTGTCACGCGCGCAGTTTGTCATTAATTGCCTGGAGTGCGTAGCCTCGATGCTTCAAGCGCGCGGCCACCAGCCAGTCGGGGCCGTGGTCGTCCAGGTTGATGAAGTCGGCGACAAACGGCGTGGCGGGTTGCTCGACGACGGTTTGCGGTATGCCTATCTGTTCAACGCGGCCATGATTCATCACGACCACGCGGTCTGCCACCTCCAGCGCTTCTTCCTGATCATGCGTGACAAAAATGCTGGTGATGTGCAGCTCGTCATGCAGGCGGCGCAGCCACTGGCGCAATTCCTTGCGTACTTTGGCGTCCAGCGCGCCGAAGGGTTCATCGAGCAGCAGCACGCGCGGTTCGACGGCGAGTGCGCGCGCCAGGGCGATGCGCTGGCGCTGGCCGCCGGAGAGTTGCGCCGGGTAGCGGTCGGCCAGCCAGTCGAGTTGCACCAGATTCAGCAGGCTATGCACTTTGCGATGAATCTCGGCTTCGGCCGGACGCTGGCGGCGCGGCTTTACGCGCAGACCAAAGGCAATGTTCTCAAACACAGTCATGTGGCGGAACAACGCGTAATGCTGAAAAACAAAGCCGACCTGGCGTTCGCGCACATGCGTGGCTGAAGCGTCTTCGCCTTCGAGAAACACTGTGCCTGAATCGGCAGATTCCAACCCGGCGATGATGCGCAGCAGCGTGGTTTTGCCGCAACCGGAAGGACCCAGCAAAGCCACCAGTTCGCCACTGGGAAATTCCAGTGAGACATCATCCAGCGCCTCGAAGGTGCCGAAGGCTTTGCGGATATTGCGTACTTCAATACTCATGTCGTTTGCTCCGTTGACTATGCAGCAGTCTGATGCCATTCGATAGTGGTTTTCAGCGCCAGTGTGACCAGTGCCAGCAATGCCAGCAGCGAAGCCACGGCAAACGCCGCTGCAAAGTTGTATTCGTTGTAAAGAATCTCAACTTGCAAGGGCAGCGTATTGGTTTGACCACGGATATGGCCGGAAACTACGGATACTGCGCCGAACTCTCCCATCGCGCGCGCGTTGCAGAGAATCACGCCATACAGCAGGCCCCATTTCACATTGGGCAGCGTCACGTGCCAGAAGGTCTGCCAGCCGGAAGCGCCCAGCACCGTTGCCGCTTCTTCCTCGTCGCGCCCCTGGGCATCCATCAGCGGGATCAGTTCGCGCGCGACAAACGGAAAAGTGACAAAGAGGGTTGCCAGCACGATGCCGGGCACGGCAAAAATAATGCGAATGTCGTGATCCCCGAACCATGAGCCGAACCAGCCCTGGGCACCGAAGATCAGGACATAGATCAAACCGGCAACGACGGGTGAAACAGAAAATGGCAGATCGATCAGGGTAATCAGAAACTGTTTGCCCCGGAATTCGAACTTGGCGATAGCCCAAGCCGCAGAGATGCCGAATACCAGATTCAACGGCACAGAAATAGCCGCCGCCAGCAAGGTCAGGCGCATGGCCGAGAGCGCATCCGGTTCTACCAGCGCGGCGAAATACACGCTCCAGCCCTTGCGCAGCGCTTCGGTAAATACGGCAAACAGCGGCATCAGTAAAAACAGGGCGAAGAACCCCAGTGCCAGTGTCAGCAGGGTGTAGCGTACCCACGGCGCTTCACGCGTGGCAGGGCCGGCCTGGTAATCACGGCTAGCGCCGGAGGCGGCGTGCACGGCAGGGGCAACACCGCTTGCAACACTGTTTGCAAACTCTGCCATCAGGTTTTCCTCCCGTCAGTGGATGAACTGCTCGCAGCACTCCAGCTTTGCAGGCTGTTGATCACCAGCAGCAGGGAGAAAGACGCTCCCAGCATCACCAGCGCGATGGCGGTGGCGCCGGTGTAATCATATTGTTCGAGCTTGGTGATGATCATCAGCGGTGTGATTTCGGAAACCATGGGAATGTTGCCGGCAATGAAAATGACAGAACCATATTCGCCGACCGCACGTGCGAAAGCCAGCGCGAAACCGGTCAACAGCGCGGGTGTCAGCGCGGGCAGGATGACCAGGCGGATAATCTGCCAGCGATGGGCGCCGAGGCAAGTGGCCGCTTCTTCGAGTTCCAGTTCGAGGTCTTCCAGAATCGGTTGCACAGTGCGCACAACGAAGGGCAGACCGATGAAGACCAGTGCCACCAGCACGCCCAGCGGCGTGAAGGCCACCTTGATGCCGTAGGGTTCCAGCAGTTTGCCGAGCCAGCCATTACCGGCATACAGGGCTGTCAGGGCAATGCCGGCAACGGCGGTGGGCAGGGTGAAAGGCAGATCAATCAGCGCATCCACCAGCTTCCTGCCCGGAAAACGATAGCGCACCAGCGACCAAGCGAGTAGCAGGCCGAAGACGGTATTGATCCCCGCAGCGAGTAGCGATGCGCCGAATGAAAGCTTATAGGACGCCAGCACGCGCGGCGCGGTGACAATCTCCCAGAACTGCGCAAATGTCAGCGATAGCGTTTTGAACACCACGGCTGATAGCGGCAACAGGACGATCAGCGATAGATAAACCAGCGTGAAGCCGAGCGTGAGGCCAAAGCCCGGTAACACCTGATGTCGACGGGTGATGAGATGAGACAAAGTGGGCATTGCGAAATTCCTGCGATGACAATGGTGCGTAGTCTAGGAATTTGCGCTGCAAAGCGGAAATACATATTTCTGCTTTGCTTATATGCAAAGTAGAAAAAGTCGGCGCTGGTGATACGGCGACTTTGAGTAGACGCTAAATCTTGCTAGTGGCAGATTTGCATGGGTCTCAGAACGAATGCCGCAGCCCGACTTGCAGGCCGGACACCTTGATGTCATCGCCGGCAAACCCCGAGGAGTTCTTGCCGAAGTCGTAACCGCCACCGCCATTGGTGGAGGTCTTGTCGTCGTTCTTAAGGTAGGCGTAGTTGGCCTTCAGCAGGGTGCGCTTGGACAGGCTGTGTTCATAACCCAGCGAGTAGAACTTGGCACCGGTGTTGTCGAGGCTGCCGACGCCGGTACCGTTACCATCCAGGTCATTGGCGCGGTAGTACTGCGCCGTGAGCTTGCCATTGGCTGTCACGTTGTAGGTGCCACCTAAACCCCAAACATTCTGCTTGAGTTCAGCAAGGCTGCCATCAGCCTTGGTGCGGGCATACAGTGCGCGCAAAGTGACGTTGCCGAAGTCGTAGATGCCGCCCAGACGGATCTCCTTGAGTTTCTGGTCAGAGCCGAGGAGGGCTTTAAAGCCGCCAGAACCAAAAGGGGCGGAGGCTGCCACATCGTTCTTTTCCGACACAGTGGCGTAGGTCAAACCGACCAGGACGGGGCCGTTGTTGTAGTTCAGGCCCAGGTCATAGGCCGAGGTGTTGACCTTGGCGGCGGGTGGGAGTGTGTCCACTTTGTTTTCATTGGCCACATACAGGGCGGTCGCCTGCAGGCCAGAGAACGGAGGTGAAATATAAGCGATGGAATTGGTGAAACGGGTATCGAACAGCGAGGAGGTCGTCGCTGATCGGGTGGCAAAGGCTGGCGTGCCACCGCTAGAGAGTGCACCGCCCAGCTTGCCGACGATGGCATTGTTGGTGCCGGTGCCATCGTTGCCGGCATTGACGTCCAGCGTAGCAGCCAGCGCGCGGGTCGGGCCGGTCAGGTTGCCGAGAATCACCTTGCCGAACTCGCCGGACAGGCCGACAAAGCTGTCGCGGCTGGTGCCGAGCGCGCCGCCTGTGTCAAAGTTGGCGTTGGATTCGAACTGGAACAGGACGGTCAGGCTATTGCCCAAGCTTTCCGTGCCCTTGAAGCCGATGCGTGAGCCGTTGGTCGATACGCGGGTGAAACCGGGGGTATTGGCAGAGAGGGCGGGGGTGCCGCCACCGCTTACGTTGATGACATCGAACGTCGCATCGGCGACGCCGTAGATGGTCACATTGGATTGGGCGAATGAAGTACCGGCAAGACCGGCGATGGCCAGGGCGATGATTTTTTGTTGCATGATTTCTCCTGATTTAAAAAAGTACTGCGATTAAAAAATGATCAGGGTTGAAAGAGGTTTGACGCGGGCCGAAAAGTCGGCGCTGGTGAGACGGTGACTTTTGTCTAATTACCGTCTGCGCGGAGTTGCAACAGGCTTAACGCACGCTGATCTGATCAAAGGTGCCGCCATCGGCAAAGTGGGTTTTCTGGGCTTTCTGCCAGCCACCAAACACCTCGTCGATGGTGATGAGTTTCACCGGCGCGAACTGTTTGGCATATTGGGCGGCAATCTTTTTGTCCGTCGGGCGGTAGTAGTTTTTGCCGGCGATTTCCTGGCCTTCGGGTGAATAGAGAGACTCAAGATAGGCGCTCGCTACCTTGCGCGTGCCGTGCTTGTCGACAAATTTGTCGACGATGCTGACAGGTGGTTCGGCAAGGATGGACAGCGATGGCGTCACAATTTCAAACTTGTCCGGACCAAGCTCCTTGACGGCCAGATAGGCTTCGTTTTCCCAGGCCAGCAGCACGTCGCCGATACCGCGTTCGACAAAGGTGGTGGTCGAGCCGCGCGCGCCGGAATCCAGCACCTTGACGTTGGCAAAGAGTTTCTTGACAAATGCTCTGGCTGTCGCCTCGCTGCCGCCCGGCTGTTTGAGCGCGTAAGCCCAGGCCGCGAGATAGTTCCAGCGTGCGCCGCCAGAGGTTTTTGGATTCGGCGTGATCACGCCAATATCCGGCTTGACGAGATCGTTCCAGTCGCGGATAGCTTTCGGGTTGCCCTTGCGCACCAGAAAAACGATGGTCGATGTGTAGGGTGCCGAATTGTGCGGCAGGCGTTTTTGCCAGTCGGCGGGAATCAGTTGCGCCTTGTCGTGCAGCGCGTCAACATCGTAGGCCAATGCCAGGGTGACAACATCGGCTTCGAGTCCGTCAATTACCGCGCGGGCCTGTTTGCCAGAGCCGCCGTGGGATTGATTGATAGTGACGGTGTCGCCGGTCTTGGCTTTCCACTGTTTGGCGAAGGCGGCGTTGAATTCCTGATACAGCTCGCGCGTCGGGTCGTAAGAAACATTGAGCAGCGAGATATCTGCTGCACGGGTTGCGGTGACGGTGAACAGGGAGATGCCGAGCAGGCCGGCAATCGCTAGAGGTCGAAGCATGATGTTCCTTTCGTGAATAAATTTTCGGAAAGGAACTGTAGCGCCCGAGCACTGAAAAACTAACCAAGAAAAAATGGAATGCTTATTCCCTGTTGAAGGATGGGCAGATTAGAACTGCAACATGCCATCCTTGAAATGGCCAGACGCGGCAAGGTTCGCCAGCATGGGTAGTAAATTGAGGTGCGTGGCTTGGCGCAAATGCTGTGCGGCGGCTTGTAGTTCGGTAAAAATCGGTGCTGGTGATACGGCGTTAGACTGGTTTGCCGAGGCCACAGCGATAGCATTGCCTTCATCGCGTGATGGCACGACGATGACATGATCGTCAAAAGCGGCTTCGATTTGCTTGATGCTGTGGCTGAAGTTTTTGCGGCGCGCCAGCAGATTGGCGCACAGCAGTCCATCATCTGCCAGGTGCGCTTTGCAGTCGAGGTAAAACGGCAGTGAGTCGAGCCGGCCGGCGCGCGCGTTGCTGTCGAAGCCATCCACCAGGATGAGGTCATAGCGTTGCTTGGACTGAATCATGAAATCCGCCCCGTCGGCAAAATGAAGGCGGATGCGCCGCGGGTCATCCGGCAGCTTGAAAAATTGTCGCGCTGCGGCTTCGACGCGTGGTTCGATTTCAACCACCGTGAGCCTGGCTTCGGGCCGGTAGCGCCACAGAAATTTGCACAGCGAGCCTGCGCCAAGACCCACCAGCAGTACACGCTGCGGCCAGTCGTCAGGATGCAATAGCAGCGGCAGCATCATTTCCTTCGTGTAGTCGAGTTCCAGCGCAAACGGTCGCGCGATGCGCATGGCGCCCTGCACCCAGCCGGAGCCAAAATGCAGATAGCGCACGCCGGCTTCTTCGCTGATATTGATGTTCATGCGCAGCGTTTCTGTTCCCTGGCAGGCGGGGGCAACACGTCAGAGTTCGATCTGGGTGCCGAGTTCCACCACCCGGTTGGTGGGTATTTTGAAGTAGGCGGTTGCCGTGTCTGCATTACGGAACATCCACATGAAGAGTACCTGCCGCCAAAAATTCATGGCAGGCACGGCATTCGGAACGATGGTTTCGCGGCCGAGGAAAAACGAGGTCTCCATCATCTCGACGGGTGCCATGCCCATCTGTCCGACTTGTTCCAGCGCGGCGGGAATGTCAGGCGTGTCCTTGAAGCCGTAATTCAAGATGACGCGGTAGAAGCCTTGCGGGAGATGTTCCACATGTATGCGATCAGCCTCAGAGGCATGCGGAATATCCTGCATGTTTACGTTGAGCAAAATCACTCGTTCGTGCAGCACCTTGTTATGCAGCAAATTGTGCAACATGGCGCGCGGTACGCTGTCAGGCTGGGGAGTCAGGAAGATACCTGTGCCGACAACGCGCTGCGGGCCGCCATATTCAAGGCTTTTGAGGAAGGCGTCCAGTGGCATCGAATCCTGTTGCAGTTTTTTGTAGAGCAGGGCGCGGCCGCGTTGCCAGGTGGAAAACAGGATAAAAACGCCCAGACCCAGCACCAGTGGAAACCAGCCGCCATCGGCCACTTTCACTAGGTTGGCAGATAAAAAAGCGAGATCAACCACCATGAAAAAGGCAAGAAAGAGCCCCGCCTGAAGCCAGCTCCAGTTCCACAATGAACGCACCACAACGAAGGCGAGCACCGTGGTGAGCATCATGGTCATCGTCACGGCAATGCCGTAGGCTGCGGCAAGATTGGATGAGGTTTTGAAACCCAGCACCAAAGCAATCACGGCAACGAGCAGCAACCAGTTGATATTGGGAATGTAGATCTGTCCTTTTTCATGCTCCGAGGTGAACTTGACCTGAATGCGCGGGCAGTAGCCGAGTTGCATGGCCTGACTGGTCAGTGAAAAAGCGCCCGATATGACTGCCTGCGAGGCGATGATCGTCGCTGCGGTGGCCAGCGCTACCATCGGATAGAGCAGTTCTTCCGGCGTTAGCAGAAAGAAGGGATTTTTGATTGCGGCAGGGTTGTCGAGAATCAACGCGCCCTGGCCGAGATAGTTGAGATACAGACAGGGAAAAACATAACCCAGCCAGGCCCATTTGATCGGCCGTCGGCCGAAATGGCCCATGTCGGCATACAGCGCTTCACCGCCGGTAATGGCCAGCACCACCGCACCCAGCGCAAGGAAACCGTGGCCTCGGTTTTCAGCAAAAAAATGTATGGCATACCAGGGGTTCATGGCAGCCAGAACGCCTGGATGCTTGAGTATGCCTATCACACCAAGCGTGCCCAGGGTGCCGAACCAGAATAGCATCACCGGACCGAATAATGCGCCGAGACTCGCCGTACCGCGTGGCTGGACAAGAAACAGTCCGGTCAGGATGATCAGGGTGAGGGGAACGACATAGGGTTTAAACACCGGTGTTGCTACTTCCAGCCCTTCGACAGCCGAGAGCACTGACATTGCGGGTGTAATCACCGCATCGCCATAAAACAGCGCGGCACCGAAGATACCCACCCCAGACAATAACCATAGCAGGCGCGGACTAGCGCCTCGGGTACGCAGGGCCAGCGCGGTCAGCGCCATGATGCCGCCCTCACCACGGTTATCGGCGCGGGTGATGAACTTTACATATTTGAAGGTGACCGTGATGGTTAGCGCCCAGAAGATCAGCGACAGTATGCCGAGGATATTTTCTGGCGTCACTGCCATCGCGTGCGGGCCATTGAAGGCCTCTTTCATGGCGTAAAGCGGGCTGGTGCCGATGTCGCCATACACCACGCCCATGGCCGCGATAGCCGTGGTAATGAGGCGGGCGCGGGTACTTGACACGTTGTGTGCGCTGCCCGGGGTTTCAGTTGTGTTGTTGCTATGCACCATCGGTCTCATTATAGGCGAAACGGCTTTTTTCTCCGTGTCGCCAGCGCCGTCCAATAGCGGACTCAAGACTTTTTGGTGATCTTGCTTGGCTCAGCGTGCCCGATAACTACGCTTGCGGAAAAACTTTCAACCGCGACCCACAAATATCTCGCCATCCCGCACGTCCACCTTAAAACACTCGAGGGGAATCGTGCACGGAGTTTCTACGGGCTCGCCTGTACGGCAATTAAATGCTCCTCCGTGAAAAGGACACTCGATGATGTCTCCTTTCAGTTCCCCTTCGGTCAACGAAGCGATGCCGTGCGTGCAGTAGTCGGAGGTGGCAAAAAAATCGTCACCGATACGATAAATCGCCACCGGGGTGCCATTGGCCAGCAGGACACGACGCATGCCGCCATTGGCGATGTCGTCGGTTCGACACACTTTGATAAAACTCATGGTGAAGCATTTCTCCCGTGTTGAGTGATTTGGTGCTTTTGCATGAAGCGGGATGACAGTAAAGGTTCAGGTGACGTGATACAGCACGCCGCCCAAGCCTGTAAACCAGGAACGCATTGGTTCGTAAAATATTTTCTCACCGCCTGAAGAACGGGCTGCCTGGGCTGCCATTAGCCAATTCATAATTTCAATGCCGCCATTGCCGCCACGGGCAATGATGTCGGCATTGCCCGCCTGGGCGAGTGCAGCATGCCGTCCCGCGCAGAGCTCATCCATCACCTGATGATCAAACGCTTCATCCACGTCGCCGTGACGCGGCACGCACAACCAGTGAGAAAGACCGCCTGCGCCTATTACAGCCACACGTGAGGCTGCAGGAAGATCGGTTTCGATGGCTTGCCTGAGTGTTTCACCCAGTATCAGGCAGCGCTGTGCTGAGGGCATCGGATGCGTATTGATATTGACGATCAGGGGCACGATGGGCAAATGGGATAAGCCCATAAACAGCAAGGGAATCATGACGCCATGATCGAGACGGTATTCTTCCGCTTGGCAAAGATCAAAGCCGTCCTGATCGGCTTGTTTGACGATTGCCTCCGCCAAGGCACGGTGGCCGGTGATGGGGGTGCGTGGAATATCCATATCCCCCATCGGCGTGTAGTGATCTGACATGCCAATGACAAAGCGTGGCTGCATGGCCAGGTCAATGTTGAACATATGATCACTACTGATAATGATCACAGCGTCCGGCTGCGCGGCCAATAACCGGCGGCCAAGCGTCTGAAACCCGTCAACGACGTTTTGTGCGGGGCCTTCACACCCCATGGGGGACATCAGGATATGCGAGACGCCGCAGGCAGCAACAATTTTTCCCATGCTTATGATTCCTTGTTAAAGAGCGCGTGATAATCGCGAATACTTACCTGCGTTGCCATGCCTGGGTTGCGCGCAATGAGGTAAAGCATTTGCAGAATGGGGTGCACGTCAATAGACGCCAGCGCGGGAGGTGAGGCTTCTGTCAAGGCTTGTCTCTCCTGATCTGTGAGGCCGTATTCATCAAAGACGGCCCGGGTTTCGGTAGTCAGCCGGTCAAGAAGACCGGGGACCTTGGTCAGGTTTTGAATCAGTCGATGCACTTCGTAGCGAGCCAAAATGAATACTCCCGGTGGATACTCCAAATAAGCAGGAAAATGCCGCAAAGCGTTTGCGGCAGGGGGTAATGATAGCGACCAATTAATGTGACTTGATAAACGAAGTGACCGCAGCAGAAAAATCTTCGGGGTGTTCAATCATCGCCCAGTGACCGCAATGAGGAACGATATAGCCCCACGAGTGCTCAATCAATTCCAGGAAACGGTAAGCATGCGTCAGCGGGACGACCAGGTCATTTTTACCATTGACGACAAGCGTTTTGTGCTTGACGCGCGCAATATACTCTTCAGGATAAAACAACCCGCCCTGTTTTTTAATCCACGCCATGGTGTTGCCGTAAGCCGCCCTGGTTTCTGGCTTGACAGAGTTGTTCCAGCGATAGTCAATCATTTCCTGCGTGATGACAAACTTGTCGTTGGCCAGCGTTTTTATCAGCTTAACCATTCCTTCCCGGGTGAAGTCGTAATTGACAACAGGCAAAAGCGCGGGGGTGATTTCGCCATTCAGACCGGCGCTGCCCATCAGGATGAGTTTGTCGACAAGTGCCGGATGCTCAATGGCAACGCCCATGGCGGTGGCACCGCCCATGGAATTTCCCACCAGTGACGCTTTGGCTAAGCCAAGCGCACGGATAAATCCGGCAACGTGGTCATAACGTGCTTTTTGCGAGTAATCGCAGGTTGTTGGGTCGGGGGCATCGGTGCTGCCAAAACCCAGCATGTCGATGGCGATTACGCGAAAGTGTTTGGCAAACAGGGGCATGCAGGCAAACCAGTTGCCATAGCTGTTGGCACCGGCACCGCCACCATGGATCAATATCAGCGGCTCACCTGCACCTGATTCGATATAGCAGGTGTTGACGCCATTCACGTTAATATACTTTTTTTGATAGTCTGCTTCATTGAGGTGCATGCTTTTTCTCCAGGTTAAAAATTAAAATCAAAGATGGTAAAGGTCCAGGGCGGTGTCAATCTGGTCATTGGTCAGCGTGATGTAACGCTGACCAATGCGCCATTGACCGGCTTCCAGGCGGAGCGTGTAGCGGCACGATCCACCATAGACCCAGCTGCGCTTGCGGCGATAAACCAGGGTATGCCATTGGCAATGAACCACGGCGATGTGGCCATCAAACGACACGACTTGTTCGTTACCAATCACATGAGACGTCCGCGCCAAGGGAGTGGATGCGGGTGAATTGCCGGATGTAAAACGCCAGACGCGATCACTCAAGGCTGCTTTGCCTTCGAGGTAAATTAGTGATACTTCGTTGTGTGGATCATGGGTTAAGGTATTTTCATCCACCCAGGCTGGCAGCCAGAAAATAATATCGTCGCTGTGTAAACTCAACCAATCATCCCAGCGCTGTTCATCCAGGGCGGCGGCCTGTTGACGAATAACGCCGACCAATTGTTGATAATCTTCAAATCGTAAGGCGAGTGTCATGAGGAAGCCATCCCACCTGAACGTGTCATCAACCGCAACCATTCATCAAACTGACTCATTGAGCACCCTTCATACCCGATGAGGCCGCTACTTTCCAGGGGGATACCGAGCGCTTGTGCGGTTTCATCCGCGCCGACGATCCGGTTATGCAGGCCAAAGGAAATAAAACTGTTCCCCGAGGCGCTGGTCCCTCCGGCGCCCGCCTGACAATATTCAAACTCGGCATTGTCGTCGGGGGTGCCCATGCCGGAACCCATGAAAAACTCTTCATACTGACGCAAACGACGAATTCTTTCTTCAGCGCTTTCTACCTTGGGCGCCAGGCAGTAGAACGTGATCTCGGTTTGATTGACACTGATCGGGCGGAAAGTGCGAATGAGGGTCGCCATCTGGTCCAGCAGATGCAAATTGGGATACACCGAAAGGTTACGGAAAATACTGGTCATCCAGGTGGCGCGGGTTTCCCCGAAGGCTTGGGTCAGGCGATCTTTTTGGCGGTAGATAGGCCGGTCTTCCGGATTAGGAAAGTTAAACCAGATGCCGGTATGGCCGTGACCGAAAGTCCATTGACGGCCAATTTTTTCATGCATCTTGTCAATTTGCATGGTACGGATGGCCCCTGCACGTTCGGTCTTGCGTTTGGCGATGCCAAGTAACGACTTGTGTGCATAGTCCGGGTGTAGACCATCACCGCCGCCATTTTCCAGCATGAGTTTCCAGTTGCCGTGATAAATACAGCTGGTTTTGCCAGGAAGAACGGTCCAGCCTTCCGGACATTGATCGAACAGCATATCAATGAACGAGGCGGCACCCCCTAGATGTTCTGCCAGCGGGGGAACCTCAGGGTTCAGGCTGCCAAAAACGAAACCGCGGTAACTTTCAACGCGGGCAACACGTTCAAGAGCGACATCTTCCAGTGTAAAGGTATCCGTATAGCCCTGTTCAGGACGTTGCACCCAGACAGACTGGCCGGTCGCATCAAATGTCCAGCCATGATAGGTGCATACATGGAATTTTCGGTTGCCTTGTTCCGTACGGCAAAGCTGTGCCCCGCGGTGCGAGCAGGCATTGATAAATGCACCGATGCGCTGATTGCCATCCCGCTGGACAAAGATAGGGCGGCGTCCCATGGTGGTGGTAATGAAATCATGGGGAAGGGCTATCTGACTTTCATGGCAAAGAAAAATCCACGAACCCTCAAAGATGTGGCGCATTTCCAGTTCCAGCCATGCCGGATCACTATAAATAGAACGATCAACCCGATATACTCCCGCATCAGGACGGCGATCAAACAACATGGCTGGATCGGGTGCCCGTTGTTTGGCGTCTTGGTAGCGCCGAGTTTTTAATGGAGCATTCATGGTTTTCTCCCTGAAAAACATCGCCCCAACGCCGATCAGTTCCCGGAGGGAACCGCGGCGGGGTAGGGCGTAGCAGTTAGCAGACGTCAAGCCTTGATATGTTCCTGGGTTTGCACGCCGCGGTTGTGCTTCGAGCAAAGTTTGCGCCAGTCGACAATCGCGCTATCGGCTTCGAAAAGAATTTCTTTTAACCAGCCCTCATCGTCGGCATAGAAACCCACCATCGCTTCTCTTGCCCAGACATCATCATTGTTAAAACCATCCAGCGCCATGGCGCGCCACTTGGTGTTGAATTCCTCCATGTAGACCTGTTCTTCTGCGGGCGAGGCGCAGCGTTTGCCGATGGTTTGAAAGTAATAGTGACTGTTTTCATCCACGGGAACATACCATTCAAACTGGGTGGTGGCGGGATCCGGAAAGGGTTGTACACGTAATACGCCCGGCAGCCAGATGGAAATATTGTTGGCGACGCGGTTATGGCCAAAGTTCCCCGTACGGACGACTTTGCCGTCGATCTTTCCTTCGAATACCGGGACAGACGCTTCCGCTAACAAGTCAAACACGCCTTTGGCACCTTGTTCTTCATCGTCTTCAACAATGCGGGTGCGCATTTTGGCATCCCCTTTGGGTGCAAAGCCAAGGGGTAGCGCCAGATCGTTGCCTTTGATGAGAACAGAGTCTTTATGGATAAAGATATGCGCTGGATCAAACCCGTTTTCGGCGGCGAGTCGCCAATTCGAATGGACAATTTTATTCTGGCCACAAATCACCATGTCGTCATCAAGAAATGTTGGCGGCACATCTGTCACCAGTGGCGGCGGATCAATATCGCCGAGGAAAATGAAGACACACCCTTTGGCTTCTTGTACGGGGTAGACTTTTACCCGTTGCTTGCCAATTTGAATGCTTTCCGGATTGGTAATGATGTCACTCAGCAATCCGTCTTCCCAGCGGTAGGTCCAACCGTGGTACCAGCAGGTGATGGTTTCAGGGGTATAGGATTCAATTTTTACCGAGAAAGACACGCCTCGGTGCAAGCAACGATCCTTGATGCAAAAAAGTTTGCCATTCACACGACTGACCAGTAAATCTTCGCCCAGCAGCTTGATTTTTTGTGGCTGACCTTCGTCAATATCTTTACCGAAGGCGACCGGATACCAGTGATTGCGAAAGCCTAATTTGGCATCAACATAACCTGCCCAGCCTTTCACTTTTTTCAAAATTTCTTCTTTGACATTAGCCATTTGGGTGATCTTATCTCTTGAATTTGAAGTGGGAATGAATGAAAAGCGATGCGTCGATTGCTTGAAGTTTTCATGATTTACCGATATGGTTAGCTCATACCGGAATTGCCAGCAAGGTAGGGACGCGCAAAGTATCGTAGATTGCCCGTTTAGAGCGATAGCGCCAACCGTCGGGGGTGTTGACCGCCTGATCTTCATACCTTCCCGCTTGGTAAATGATTGAATCACCTTCCAGGTTGGTACGAATGACGGCATAGCTGGCGTGCATCCTGGCCGTCGTTGGATCTATCGGGGTGATGACCAGACCAGATACCATGTGACGATAGGTTTGCGGTTCATACAGATTCGCCTCGCGAGTAGAGATGATGCGGTCGCGCATCATGCCCTGGCTGTTGCAGTAGATCAGCCCCATCGGCAAATCGGCATCGGCATTTTCTTTGGGCACAATTTCGTAATGTCCATCTGCAGTAAATAGATCAGGCCAGGCTTCCAACTGGTCATTGTCCAATACGCTGATATAGCGTTCCTGCAAGCTGTAGAGCTCGAACCAAAGCAACATTTGATCAAGTGATATCATAACGATTCCCTCAAAGCGCCATCAGAGCCTGGTAACCCGTCCAGAAGCGACGGATCAGACTCTCGGTAATCAGTGTGTCTTGCTGGTCAGGCTGGCTACGCCCCATGTCAAGGACCGAGGTGCTTTTGCCTTCCCGCAAGGTGCCGCGCTGTACTAGTTCGGTGGCATACCCATCTTCCATGGAAATATACCCGGCAGGCCCGACCAGGTTGGCTTGTTTGATGCGTAGCTCGCGCAATTCCGGCGTGTCGTCGGCATAGCCGAAAAAGTGAAAGACCAGTTCAAACTGATCCGGCGCCTTGGGTAACAACTGGCGCGCCACCAGCGAGTTGTGAATCTGCTGCAATACCAGCTGCGGGAAAATCGACTGGATGTGATTGGTGGTGGCTTCCTCGTATTCATGGACGTAACCCAGGACCGACTCGTCTTCGAGATGAAAGCCGTCGTTCATGGAGCGAATATCCTGCGCTTTGTACTCGGCCGCTGAGTTGTCGTCCTCAATGCGCGTGGCCGTGATGATGCTATGCAAACCCTGCGCTGCGTCCGGTAACGAGCGGGCTTTCATGCCCACCCGCAGGATGTTGAAGGTGGTGTGAAACAGGTGCAGCAAACTGGCATGGTAGGGGTCTTTGACGTTTTCGAAATACAGTTTCCAGTTGGCGTTGACATACTGCCGGGTGCACCCAAGATAGACGATGGGTTTGTGCATGATGCGATCAATCCACGGTCGCATTTGAGCTCCGAGATACTCTGGTAAAGCGGCCACTGTGTCACTGAAGCTGGCAAAGATCAGGCCTCGGTAACTATCCACCTGCAGCTTTTTCAAGCCATGCGCTTTCATGTCGAAATCGGGCGGCATGCCGGCCATCTGCTTTTGCCCGCGACGGAAAGGAATGCCGGTCAAGTTGCCATGACTATCGAAGTTCCATTGATGGTAAAGACAGGCGTGGGAGGTGGCATTGCCACGGGGGAGAGTGCACAGCTTGGCGCCACGATGGGCGCAGCGATTCACCCAGGCGGCGAGACTGCCATCGGATGTGCGGGTGACCACGACCGGGGTGTCGCCCACGTAGGTACTCTTGAAATCACCCGGTTGGGGTATTTCAGCGTCCAGAGCGACGAAGTTCCAGGTGGGGCCGCGATAGATGCGCTCTTGTTCGCGCTCATAGATGGCCTGCGAGCTGAAGACTTCGTAGGGAACGCGCGAGCCATCGCTGTGAGGGAAATGAATGTCTAGCGGTGGCAACGGCAGGTCGGTTTGGTTAAGGTCAGCGTGTCCCATGGCGGCTCCTTTCTCTTTAGGTGTGCTGCAACAGGTGGGGGGAATAAAAAATTTTCAAAAGCGGTTGCATGCGGCTTTCTGAATGACGTTCTGAAATCGCATCGGGCACGCTAGCTGCGGCAGCCAATCGGCAAGGCGCAGGCAAGATGTTATCCTCCATATCTTTCCTTTCTTAAGAAAGCTGTTCTTGATTTATAGCGTGCATTTTGATGGATTGGGATGATGGGGTGTTATCCGAAATTGGAAAAAAGAAACGCCTTCAGCAAAGCAGTTATTTCTTTTTTCAACACGGCTATCGCGAGATTGAGAAATAGACCCTCGATAACCTCGAACAACTTGCGCAACTCCTTGGTTAACAGGTTTATCATACTCGCATGCGTGCTACCACTCCATCCAAAGATATTTCTCATGCCCGATGGCCATCGCTGAACCCTACCGGGTCGCGCACCATCGCGGGCTACGTAGCGCAACAGATGCCGCGAGTGAGTGAGGAGGTATCCGGTTTTCTGTACGAGAAAAAAACCACTTGTGATTCCGATGAGCATGCCAAATCCATGTTTGGATGGAATCAGTCTTGTGATCAGATGACGCCTGGCGCTTTTGACGGCAAGGTGGTGGAGATGTGGATTAAGGGAATGCAGATCTTTCGAGCGACAGCTAATCGCTCGGTGTGTCAGAGCGGACACTTCTGGAAGAACTATCGCGTTATCGGTATGCCATTGGAGATGAGCAGCATGGGGTTGCTTTCCAAGCAGGCGATCACTCTTGACACGCTCTTTACCTTCCAGAGTGAGCTGGGATTTTCTTTATCAACACCAGAAGAATTTGATGCCATCGCAATTGCAATCCCAGATACAACGCTGGAAAAGTTGATGGTCGAGAGAGGAATAGGCAGCATCCGCCGACTGATGGGCGACACCATGAACGTCCTTCGGCCTAACCCGGACAAGCTAGTCGAACTGCGTAACTGTCTGACTTCCGCACTTGATCCTCGCAACTTTCGTCAGGAACTGCTGCATGACCCGCAGGCACAGCAGACAATGCGGTCGACGATCATTGATCACGTCCTGGAAACGCTTCGCTCCGCCCAGCCTGCGCCGATGCGCACGCGGTCTTTCAAGGCCCACAGCCATTTGGTCCATGAGGCCATCAATCTAGCGCTGGCCAATGCCAGCGAACCGCCGACGGTCGCAGGACTCTGTCGCCGGCTCAAGGTCAGCCAGCGCATGCTCAACTATAGTTTCCTGGAAACCGTCGGCACGGCTCCGCTCCAGTACTTGCGCAGTCGCCGCCTCAACGGGGTGCGCCGCGATCTGCGTGCCACTTCCGCCCGCCCGGTGACCATCGGGGATGTAGCTGACCGCTGGGGCTTCCGGCATTTGCCGCGCTTCGCGGCTGAATACCGCTCCCTATTCGGGGAGTTGCCCTCAGAGACACTGAGGGGCACCATCAATTCAGAATTCAGCTAGCCCATGTTTGAAGAAAAGTGACGAATAAATAAGTTAAGGGAGCCTCTAAAAATCAGTTTTCGATGCGCGCTTGACGAGTCGAATGAATCCTTCGCCAAAACACTTCAGGCGAATTTTGTTTTGTGCCCAGGTTAAGCTGATTTCAGCCTGGTATCCGAGCAGCTTCTGTTGCGTTTCGCAGTATTTTTCTACTGCGAAACGCACCTACCCTGCCATCCTCGCATCACGCTTGCCTAGCTGCACTAGTCGCATCATGTTATGCACCAGATTCATCATGCCGATTTTAACTTGTCACGTAGCAACCCCGTAGCAACCCAATGGGGCGCATAAAGTGTCCGCCCATTGCATCCTGCGCGCCGAAGATATGTTCAATCCGGGCACGCACCTCTGGTTTTTCTCGGTTCAATTCCTTCTGCGCCTCGGTCAATGGGCTACCACGGACGCTTTTCTCGCAGATATGACTGGTGATGCCAGCCCGGGTTAGCTTGCCTTCCACAGCCTTGGAACGATACGCACTATCGGCATAGATGGCGCATTTCTTTCCATCGACGTTCTGAGTGATCGAGCAAATCGTCCAATGCCTGGCTGTCGTGGACTGATGCATCCGTGACCCGGTCGCTTTGCACCAGTTTGGTGGCATGATCTGCATTGATGTGGTTCTTGTAGCCGTAGTAATTCACGCTGCGCTTCTTCGTCCAGCGTGCGTCGATCATTCGATTCAGCTCAAGGCGACAGGTTTCCCAGTCAATTTAAGCATTCAACCCAACCAGCGGGCCACCCAGCCCGGCAAGATTGCCGATCCGCTCGGCTATGTCAAAAAATCCAGGTTGGGCTGACTTCTTTATTGCTCATTTCTCGTTCGTGGTTGCACTGCTTTATAACGTTTCTCTGTATCGCCAAGCTGATCGATTCGCCCAATTTATTGGCTATTCCTGGAGGCGCTCACGATACAACAGCGCGTGTGCTTTTTTAGGCAGGTTGCGAACAAATAAATTGACTCATGCCGCTATGCCCCTCGTTGCCAGATAGCTTAGCTGGATTTATTTTCAAGCGACTCGGCCAACGCGAGAAGTAGCTTTGTACCGTCGCCTCGCCAGGCGCTACCATGCATGCAGGCTAATGTTTCGGGATTGGCAGCTGCCAGGCGTTCGAGCATTTCGCGGGTGTTCGGCGCATGGGCAAAGTAGTCCATGGCGTGACGAAAATTTTCGCTGGGCGAGAGAATATCCTGTTCAGTGACGGCGGGAAGATTACTCCCTCCCTGGGTGAATAAATCCCCACAGAGCAGGGTCCGCGTTTTCTCTTCCATCAAATAACCACATTCCCATCCATGGGGGAGGTGCGGAGCGTCAAACCAGCGGACAGTATGAGTGCCCAGGGTCAGCTGTTCTCCATCGGCAAGAGGACGGGCAGGGCGATTCGCCATGTCATTGATCGACACCATGGCGGCAATTCGGCTACATACCGGAACGGACTGTGGTGCAACCGATAGCCATTCATTGAGTGCACCGCTTTCATCGCCTTCGACGTGAGAAAAACCGATATAACGCAGTTGTTCGGGTGGTAACACATAGGCTACGGCTTCTTTTGTGAGTGAAAAAAGTTTGCGATGGCCCGTATGAAAGAGGAGCGGCGCATCATCAACAATCAGATACTGGTTGTAGGAAAAGGCGCCGCCATTGTCGAATTGAACGGGTGTGTTAATGCGAAAAATACCCTCGGCAATTTCATGAACATTCGTGCCGGAAGCGATGTTGGTTACTGACATGTTTTTCTCCTTTTTATTGATGGTTTAAATATCGGCATCAACCAGATGCCCATTGGCTTCCATCCAGGTACGACGTGACGCGGCTTCGCCTTTGCCCATGAGTAAATTAAACAACGCCTTGGTTTGCACTTCGGGACGTTCAGTGACGGACAGGACGCGCCGTGTTGCCGGATTCATGGCGGTTTCGCGCAATTGTTCGGGATTCATTTCTCCTAATCCCTTAAAGCGTCCTACTTCAATGGCATGGGCTGGGACGCCTTCCTTCAGCAGACGATCCTTGATCACGGCCAGTTCTCCTTCATCCAGTGCATACAATCGTCGAGCCGGTCTCTTCTTGCCGCTGGCGGGCACATCAATGCGATAGAGCGGAGGTTGCGCGATATGCACATGACCTGCTGTAATGAGGGCTGGGAAGTGCCGGTAAAACAGCGTGAGCAACAGCGTTTGAATATGTGCACCATCCACGTCAGCATCCGACATGATGATAACTTTGCCGTAACGTAAGGCGGAAAGATCAGCCGTCGAGTTGTCATGCGGGTCTATCCCCAGGGCGACGGCAATGTCATGAATTTCTGCATTGGCAAACAGGCGCCCGGCATCAATTTCCCACGAATTCTGGACTTTGCCGCGCAAGGGCAAAATTGCCTGGGTTTCTTTGTTGCGCGCCATTTTGGCCGATCCACCTGCTGAGTCTCCTTCCACCAAAAATAGTTCGTTTTCAGTCAGTAAAGTGGATTCGCAATCGGAGAGTTTGCCAGGCAGGACGGCGACTCCTGATTGTTTTCTTTTTTCGACTTTCTGCGCATTTTTTTGCCGTGCGAGCGCCTGGTGAATGGCTAATTCCGCAATGGCACGACCAGCCTCAACGTGTTGATTGAGCCATATTTCAAAGGGGTCGCGAATCATGCTGGATACCAGCTTGACGGCCTCGCGCGAGTTGAGTTTTTCTTTGACCTGGCCTTGAAACTGCGGGTCAAGCAAGCGAGTGGATAACACATAGGCCATGTGGCTACAGACGTCATCTTGCTGCAGCTTGACGCCGCGCGGCAGCAGGGCGCGATGTTCAATGAAAGATTTAACCGCCTCAAAAACACCGGCGCGCAGACCGGATTCATGCGTGCCGCCAGCAACGGTAGGAATCAGGTTGACATACGATTCAGATGAGACGGCTTCAACAAACCAGCCGATGACCCAGGCAGCACCTTCGCCAGGGGCAAAGTCAGCGTGGTCGCTATCGGCATATTTTTCAGCGGCATACAGCGGGGCGATATTTTCAGCGCGCCCTGCCAGTTCAATCAGATAGCCAGCCAGGCCTTGCGGATAGCTCCAGGTTTTGCTGCTGGTGCTGCCGTTCGCCTGTTCAGTGTCAAGGCGCACGGTGACGCCAGGGAGTAGCACGGCTTTTGAGCGCAACAAGCGCTCAAGCTCAACGGATGACACCGTGGGCGTATCGAAATACTTTCCGTCAGGCCACACGGTCACACGGGTACCGGTTTGTTTGCCACAGGTGCCTGCTTCTGTCATCGGGCTGATTTTTTCGCCGCCTTCTGCAAAGTCAATTTGCCATATCTTGCCTTCGCGGCGAACCTCAACCGCTACGCGTTTTGACAACGCATTGGTAACAGCCACGCCCACGCCATGCAACCCGCCAGAAAAAGCATAGGCGGAATTGCCTGATCGCTTATCAAACTTGCCACCGGCATGCAGGCGCGTAAAGGCCAGTACAACCACCGGAATTTTTTCTTCCGGATGAATGCCGACGGGAATGCCACGGCCATCATCAACGACGGTAATAGCACCGCTATGGTGCAGCGTGACATGAATATTTTTAGCGTAACCGCCCAGCGCTTCGTCGGCGGCGTTGTCAATCACTTCCTGAATGATGTGCGCCGGTGAATCTGTTCGGGTGTACATGCCCGGCCGCTCGCGTACGGGTTCTAAGCCTTTTAGAACGCGGAAGGATGATTCATCATAATAAGTACTTGCGCGGCTATCAGAAGCTTTGGTGGCCATGGTCGAATATCGGTTGAGTTATTGCGGGTTCAGAAGAAAATATCGCGTGGATTGTAGTCGAACCGCTGAGGATGACTGCGCATGGTTTCCATGACTTCTCTATTGTCCCCACGGACGGGGTAAATGCGAAAGGTTTATTAAAATGCACTGCTAAACTGTGGCAATGAAGCCCTGCCATTCTAAATTTTTATCATTGCGCGGACGTCACATTCATGTGCGTTATTGGCAAGATGACCCTGCTGCACCGTTACTGGTCATGCTGCACGGCTGGGGAGATATATCAGCCACCTGGCAGTTTGTTGTGGATGCGCTAGTGCGTGGCTGGCAGGTGCTGGCGCCTGACTGGCGCGGGTTCGGGTTGTCGCAATGGAACCATGACAGTTACTGGTTCCCCGACTATGTGGCTGATCTCGATGCCTTGCTAGAACACTGCTCCCCCGGGACGCCGGTGCGATTGGTGGCGCATAGCATGGGGGGTAATGTGGCGTGTTTGTATGCCGGGCTTCGTCCGGAACGTGTAGCAGGGCTGATCAATCTCGAAGGTTTAGGTTTGCCAGGCCGTCCGGCGACGGAAGCGCCGGCGCATTATGCCCAGTGGCTTCGGCAAACACGCGATGTGCGAGGGTTTCGCACGTATCCCGATTACGCCGCACTGGCGGCACGCTTGCAGAACGATAATCCGCGTTTGTCCGCTGCACAGGCAGCGTTTCTTGCAGCCCATCTGGGTGTGGAGAAAGCAACCAGTGACGGGCAGCGGGAAATTCATCTGGCGATTGATCCTTGTCACCGCTGGTCGAATCCCATTCCGTATCGGCTAGAGGAGGTGATGGCGATCTGGCGACAGGTGACGGCACCCGTGCTATGGGTGACTGCTACAGAATCGACCGCATTCAAGAAACTTTTTGCTGTGGATTCTGCGGACTATCGCCAGCGTGTGGCATGCTTTCAGAACATTCGCGAAGTCACGTTGACAGACGCCGGGCATAATGTACAGCATGATCAGCCGCAGAAAGTGGCACAATTGATCGACGAATTTTTTTTATGTACGGAGTTGCTGCGTAATGGAAGCACTGAACGCTGATCTGCACTGCCATTCCAACTTGTCGGATGGCATGCTGTCACCTGCCGAAGTGGTGCGTCGGGCGCATGGCAATGGCGTGGAATTGCTGGCGCTGACGGATCACGACGAGTTAAGTGGCCTGCCCGAGGCGCGTGCAACCGCAACCGAGTTGGGGTTGCGGTTCGTTGATGGTGTGGAAATTTCGATTTCCTGGGGCGATGATCAGACAGTGCATATTCTGGGGCTGGCGGTTGATCCCGCTAATGCTGCATTGCAGGCTGGCTTGCAAAAAGTGCGGAGCGGCCGCGATGCGCGTGCCACAAACATGGCGACAGAGCTGGACAAGGTCGGCATACACGGCGCTTACGAAGGCGCGCTGCGGTATGCGGGCAATCCGGCCATGATCAGCCGTGCACATTTCGCCCGCTACCTTGTTGAGCAGGGGCGCGCAAAGGATGTCAAAACGGTTTTTGATCACTGGCTTGCCAAGGGTAAGCCAGGTTATGTCGCCCATGCGTGGGCAACGCTGGAAGATTCGGTTGCCTGGATAGTCGGCGCTGGTGGTACGGCGGTGATCGCCCATCCGGCGCGTTATCGGCTGACCAAAGCCCAGCGTCGGGAGATGTTCACGACCTTTCGTGATCTGGGCGGGCGTGGCATTGAGGTTTTGTCCGGTGCGCAAGGGCCGGAAGAAGCCAAAGAGTTTGCCAGCGTCTGTCGCGAGTTCGGTTTTCTCGCGTCGCGCGGCTCTGATTTTCATGGCCCGGGTGAGAGCTGGATTGATCTGGGTAAGCTGCCGGATTTACCTGAGGATTTGACGCCTGTCTGGGCACAATGGAATTAAAAACAGAATTAAAAGCGGAGTTGATTTTTGGCGCAACTATTTCAGATTCACCCTGAGCATCCACAACCGCGCCTGATCAAGCAGGCCGCGGAGATTGCGCGCGGCGGCGGCTTGCTGGCGCTGCCGACTGATGCGGCGTATTCGCTGGTCGGTGTGACAGGTTATGCGCCTTTGCTGGACCGTATCCGCGTTATTCGCGGTGTCGACGAGCGGCATCACTTCACGCTGATGTGCCGCGATCTTTCTGAAATTGCAAAATACGCGCGGGTGGACAATGCCCAGTTTCGCCTGCTCAAGGCGACCACGCCAGGCGGCTATACCTTTATTCTTGAAGGCACGAAAGAGCTGCCGCGTCGCTTGCTGCATCCCAAACGCAAAACCATCGGCTTGCGTGTGCCTGATCACCCCGTAGTATTGGCGTTGCTGGCTGAGCTGGATGAACCACTGCTCAGCTCAACGCTCATTTTGCCAGGCGATGGGCTGCCTTTGGCCGATGCGGATGAGATTCGCGAGCGGCTGGAAAAACAGCTGGATGCGGTCGTTGATGCGGGGTCTTGCGGCATCGAGATGACCACGGTGATCAATCTTACTGGCGATCACCCCGAGCTGATTCGTGCCGGGTGTGGACCGCTGGCGCCTTGCGGGCTGGCGTGAGAGTGCCGAGCGTGGCTAAGAATGCCTGAGAATGCCGACATCAGGCCACATCAGGCCGTCTGGTAGAATCACCCTTCATGAATACTATTCAAACTCTGGCGGTTTCCGCCTTGCCCGTGATTTTTGCCATCACGTTGCATGAAGCCGCTCACGGCTATGCGGCACGCCACTTTGGCGACCCTACCGCGTGGAAGCTGGGGCGCATCAGTCTGAATCCATTACGGCATATTGATTTAATGGGGACCATTATTGTCCCGGCGGTGATTTTGTTGATTTCAGCGGGCGGCATGCTGTTTGGTTGGGCCAAGCCCGTGCCGGTGGATTTTGGTAAATTGCGCCGCCCGAAGCAGGATATGTTGTGGGTGGCCGCCGCTGGGCCGGCGGCAAATCTGGTGATGGCACTGGCTTGGGCGTTGCTATTCAAAGTGATGATCGGCTTTCCGGAAACCCTGTATTCGGAGGCGCTGCGTGAAATGGCCAAGGTGGGCATTGGCATCAATGGCGTGCTGATGCTGCTCAATCTTTTGCCCTTGCCCCCGCTTGATGGTGGGCGCATTGCAGTGAGCCTGTTGCCGCCGCGCGCGGCGTGGAAATTCTCTCAGCTTGAGCGCTGGGGGTTGCCTATTCTCCTTGCCCTGCTGTTTTTTGGCGGGTTGGATCGCATTTTGCGCCCCTTGTTGAATGTGTATTTTTCTTTGCTAACGAGCCTGTTCGGTTTTTATTAATATGTACGTAGAAAAAGTTCTTTCCGGCATGCGCCCCACCGGGCGCTTGCATCTTGGGCACTATCACGGCGTATTGGCCAACTGGATCAAGCTGCAGCATGAATTCCCCTGCCTGTTTTTCGTCGCCGACTGGCATGCACTGACGACGGCGTATGACGAGCCCGGCACGATTACGGAGAGTGCTTATGACATGGTGATCGACTGGCTGGCAGCGGGTGTTGATCCGACACAGGCAACCATTTTCATTCAATCCAAAGTGCCAGAGCATGCCGAGCTGCATCTGCTGTTATCGATGATGACGCCGCTGGGCTGGCTGGAGCGTGTTCCCACGTATAAAGATCAACAAGAAAAATTAACGCACAAAGATTTGACGACGTACGGTTTTCTTGGTTATCCCTTATTGCAGGCGGCCGACATTCTGATTTATCGCGCCAACCGGGTGCCGGTGGGTGAAGATCAGGTGCCGCACATTGAATTTACGCGCGAGATTGCGCGACGCTTTAATCATCTGTACGGCCGCGAGCCGGATTTTGAAGGCAAAGCACGGGAGGCGATGAAGCAACTGGGCAACAAGCGCGCCAAGCTTTACGAAGAACTGCGTACGCGCTACCAGGAGCAAGGTGAAGAAGAGGCGCTGGCCGAAGCGCACGTGCTACTCAATGAGGCACAGAGCCTGTCTTTTGGCGACCGTGAGCGACTATTTGGCTGGCTTGAGGGCACGCGCAAAATGATACTGGTCGAGCCCGATGCTTTGCTGACGGAAGCTTCACGTATGCCTGGGCTGGATGGGCAAAAGATGTCGAAGTCCTACGGAAATACGATTGCGCTGCGTGAAGATGCGGAGTCCATCACCAAAAAAATTCGCACTATGCAGACCGATCCGCAGCGCGTGCGGCGCACCGATCCGGGCGACCCTGACAAGTGTCCCGTGTGGCAGTTACACCAGATTTACTCGGACAATGCTGTCAAGCAATGGGTGCAAAATGGTTGCCGCTCAGCCGGAATAGGCTGTATTGAATGTAAGCAGCCAGTGATCGACGCGGTGCTAAAGGAACAGGAGCCGATGCGCGAGCGGGCAAGAATGTATGAGGAAGACCCACAGCTCGTTAAGAATATTATTGCCGATGGGTGTGAAAAAGCGCGCAAGCTGGCGCAAGAGACAATGCGCGATGTGCGCGAAGCCATAGGGATTGATTACTCGTGATGCAGCCTTCGGATAATGCGTTAGTAACCGTGGGTGCCGTATCACCAGCGCCGTCCAGTAACGGACTCAAGACTTTTATTGATGTGTTGCTCCCGCCACATCTGCCCAAAGTCTATGGCGAAGTGATGTCCGAGATGCCGCGTGATCTTTACATCCCGCCGGATGCGCTGGAGATCATTCTTGAATCTTTCGAAGGCCCGCTGGATTTATTGTTGTATCTGATACGCCGCGCAAATATCAATGTGCTGGATATTCCGATGGCGCCGCTGACGGTGCAGTATCTGGCCTATGTCGAAGCCATGCGCAAACACAACCTCGAGTTGGCGGCCGAATATCTGCTCATGGCAGCGATGCTGATTGAGATTAAGTCGCGTATGTTGTTACCCCGCATCCCGCGTGTCGATGAAGGCGAAGCTGAAGATCCGCGCGCCGAGCTGGTGCGTCGTCTGGTCGAATATGAACGGATGAAAGCCGCTGCCGCCAAGCTGGAAGAATTACCCCAGGCCGGGCGAGATTTTGAGTGGGTTACGGTTTGGATTGCGGATAAGGTTGTCAAGCGTCAGCCGGAAGTGAGCCTGCATGACCTGCAGGTAGCCTGGCTTTCGCTCATGAAGCAAGTGAAAATACACCAGCATCACAAGATTCATCGCGAGGAGTTATCTGTGCGTGAGCACATGAGCCTTATTTTGCGTCGCTTGCAGGGTGGCGGCCACATGTTATTCGAGCAACTGTTCGATCTAACGCTCGGCGCGCCAGGGTTGGTCGTCAGCTTTCTTGCCATGCTCGAGCTCGCCCGCGAAGCGATGGTGGAGATTACGCAAAGTGAAGCACTGGCGCCCATTTATGTGAGATTGCCTGATGCAGTTACTTTATAAGCCGGATGATTACAAACGCATCCTTGAAACCGCATTATTAGTAGCGGCTGAACCTTTGCCGTTGTCTGAGCTGAAAAAGCTCTTTGATGAGGCGTTTGACGACGACACCTGGCAGATATTGCTTGACGATTTGCGACGTGACTGGTCAGGTCGCGGTGTTGAGCTGGTACGCTTGGCTTCTGGCTGGCGTTTTCAAACACGCCCGGAATATCAAGTCTACGTTGATCGACTGAAAAATGAAAAGGCACCAAAGTATTCACGTGCCGTGATGGAGACGCTGTCGATTATTGCGTATCGCCAGCCAGTAACGCGGGGTGATATTGAAGATATTCGTGGTGTGGCGGTGTCGCCCAATATACTTAAGACCCTTGAATCACGCGGCTGGATTGATGTGGTTGGCCATCGCGATGCGCCAGGCAGGCCAGCGCTTTACGCCACCACAAAAATATTTCTTGATGACTTGGCTTTGCGTAGCCTGACTGAGTTGCCGCCGTTAAGCGAAATTGAACGAATCATGAATACTGAGACTGATCAGCCGGCGATTACTGCAGATTTTGTTGCGTCAGTGAGCGAAGCGATGCGCGCAGACAATGCAGGTCCGGCAATCCGCAGCGCGCGCGCGTTACAGACAGAATGATGAAACAGAGGTTCGCCCGCAGGGCACCATGAAAAAACCAGGCACTTCCGCCGCATCACCAAGGGCCAAGCGTAGTAGCTTGCCCCGTAAGCCGGCTGCTCCGCGCAAGGCCACCCCTTTTCGTGCTGCGCAAGGGGGCTCCCGAGCATTGACCGAGGCACGTAATGACAACGCAGGAGCGCGACAGCCCGCCCCGAAAATTCAAACTGGGAGAGGCAATAAGGCTGCTTCCGCTGTGCTTAGTGACCCGCCAAAATTGCAAAAAGCATTGGCAGATGCAGGCCATGGTTCGCGTCGCGAGATTGAGGAGTGGATTAGCGCGGGGCGCGTTAACGTCAACGGCCAGCCTGCGCATATTGGACAGCGGGTTGGTCCTGAAGACAAAATCCGGCTCAATGGCAAGTTGGTCCAGCTTAAGTTTTCTCACCGCTTGCCACGGGTGGTGATGTACCACAAGCCGGAAGGTGAAATTGTTTCCAAAGATGACCCTCAGGGGCGGCCGAGTGTCTTCACTAAGCTGCCTCGCTTAAGAAATGGGCGATGGATTTCCATCGGACGGCTGGATTTTAATTCCTGCGGATTGCTGCTATTTACCAACGACGGCGGCTTGGCACAGCGGATGATGCATCCCAAATACCAAATCGAACGTGAGTATGCCGTTCGCGTTCTGGGTGAGGCAACGCCAGAGGTGCTGGAGCGTCTGCGCCAGGGAGTTCAGATCGAAGACGGGTTAGCGCGCTTTAATTTGATTGTGGAGTCCGGTGGTGAAGGTGCTAACCGCTGGTATCGGGTGGCCCTATCGGAAGGGCGTAATCGCGAGGTGAGGCGTATGTTTGAGGCCGTCGACTTGACCGTGAGCCGCCTGATGCGTGTGCGGTATGGCCCGGTTCAGCTGCCGCCCCGCCTGAAACGAGGGCAGTCCCGCGACTTGGAGCCTGGTGAGGTGGAAGCCTTGTTGAAACTCTTGCCACCCGAACAAAAATCCGGGCTTACACGATCCTCACGCAGTGAGGAAGGCTTTGACGACCTGAGTTTCTTGTCGGGCGATGAGGCAAGCGATCGAATTGATTTTGCAGAGAAATGAGGCCTCTGCTATAATTTCGTTCTTCTTTTAGTTGGCACCGTTCTCGGGAGAGAAAAGAATGGGCTTTTTAGCCCATTTTTTATTTGTCGAACGGAGGTGTGTGGATGAATGCAGCTTAATGATTTAATTGAGAAAACTGTGGTTGGCTTGGGATTCGAGCTCGTCGAGGTGGAATCGAGTCCGCGCGCCAGGCTGTTGCGTGTCTTTATCGATCATCCTGAGGCGGATGATCAGGTGGGGCGTAGCATTAGTGTGGATGATTGTGCTGCTGTCAGCCATCAGTTGACTCATGTTTTTCTGGTTGAAAATATTGATTACGATCGGCTGGAGGTGTCCTCGCCCGGATTGGATCGTGTGCTGACCAAGGCCGCAGATTTTCGTCGGTTTACTGGTTGTGAGATTCAGCTGAAGTTGCGTGTTCCGTTAGGTAATCAGCGTAATTTCAAAGGTGTCATTGAGGCGGTAGCGGGCGAAGAAGGCGCAGAAAAGTTTAGTCTGCGAGTTGAAAATGTGCTGCATGAGGTTGCGCTAGCGAACGTGGATCGAGCGCGTTTAGTGCCAACGTTCTGAATATTGTCGGAGAACCACCTATGAGCCGTGAATTATTACTGTTGGTTGATGCCTTGGCCCGCGAGAAAAATGTAGCCAGAGACATCGTGTTTGATGCGCTTGAGCAAGCGCTCGCGCAAGCAACCAAGAAGCGTGTCAACGATGAGGCTGATATTCGCGTCGAAATTGACCACGAAACAGGTGATTACGAGGCATTCCGTCGTTGGTTGGTTGTCGCAGATGGCGCAGTGGAAAATCCTGAGGTGCAAAAGGGGCTGACAGAAGCCCGGCGCGAAATTTCAGACATCGGGCTCGAAGAGTATATCGAAGAAGCCATGGAGCCCATCGATTTTGGTCGTATCGGTGCACAGGCAGCCAAGCAAGTCATTTTGCAAAAGATTCGTGATGCTGAGCGCGAGCAGATGTTAAATGATTTCCTCGAGCGCAAGGAGCATCTCATTAGCGGTACGGTTAAACGGCTGGATCGCGGTAGCGCAGTCATTGAGGTGGGACGTATTGAGGCTTTATTGCCGCGTGATCAGATGATCCCCAAAGAAAATCTTCGCCCTGGCGATCGCGTGCGGGCTTGGCTGATGAAGATCGATCGGCAGGCGCGTGGCCCGCAGCTAATTTTGTCGCGTACAGCACCTGAGTTCATCATGAAGCTGTTCGAGCTTGAAGTTCCTGAGATTGAAGATGGTCTGCTTGACATTAAGGCAGCTGCTCGTGACGCGGGTATGCGGGCAAAGATTGCCGTCAAATCCAATGACCCGCGTGTTGATCCCATTGGAACCTGCGTTGGTATGCGTGGTTCGCGGGTAACCGCAGTAACCAACGAGTTGTCTGGTGAGCGTGTTGATATCATCAACTGGTCGGCAGACCCCGCCCAGTTCGTGATCGGCGCTTTGGCACCGGCAGAAGTGCAAAGCATCATGGTAGACGAAGAGAAACACGCAATGGATGTTGTCGTGGATGAAGCCAATCTTGCGATTGCGATTGGTCGTGGCGGGCAAAATGTACGCTTGGCTTCTGAGTTGACGGGTTGGACAATCAATCTGATGACGGTCGAGCAGTCGCGAGAAAAGTCAGCCTCTGAATCTGCAACGATTCGTGCTTTGTTCGTCGAAAAACTCGATGTTGATGAGGAGGTGGCGAATATTCTGATTGAGGAGGGCTTTTCTTCGTTGGAAGAGGTTGCCTACGTGCCGTTGGCAGAAATGCTTGAAATCGATGCGTTTGACGAGGCAGTTGTTAATGAGTTGCGTGAGCGTGCACGTAATGTTTTATTAACTGCAGCCATCGTAGATGAAGAGCAACTAGATAAAGTATCTGAAGACCTTCTTGCGTTAGAAGGTATGGATGCTGCGCTGGCGGCAAAGCTGGCGACGAATGGTGTCACGGATCGTGAGGCATTGGCGGATCTGGCAGTCGATGAATTAATTGAAATGACTGGGATGGATGCTGATCGAGCAAAAAACTTGATTGTCGTTGCGCGCGCCCATTGGTTCGCTGAGGAAGAATGAGGGTAAAGGCATGGCTTTGATGACTGTTTCTGAATTTGCAACCGAGCTGAAAATGCCGGCTCCTGATCTGCTGGATCAACTTGCCAAGGCTGGTGTTGAAAAACAAGCTCCTAGCGATACGATGTCGGAGCAGGATAAAGCGCGCCTGTTGGATTATCTGCGTAAGTCGCATGGGGAAGCCAAGCCCAAGTCAAAGATCACTTTGACGCGTAAGCAGACAACCGAAATAAAATCATCGGATGCTGCAGGCAGGTCTCGCACCATACAGGTTGAGGTTCGTAAAAAGCGAGTGTTCGTCAAGCGGGATGCGAATGAGGTAGCTGCTACAGCCGATCTAGCGTCCACCAAAACATTGGCTACTGAGCTACCCAAAGAGGTGCTGGCTATCGAACAGCCGCCAGAGCACAAGATAGAAAGCCAGGTTGAGCCGAAAATATCGCCTGCGAAACCCCCCGAGCCCCTAAAAGCGGAGGAAGTAGTAGCGGAGAAAAGCGTTGTGCTAGCGAGTGGCGAGTCTGATAAGGCAAGTCTTGCCCCTGTGGTAGACGCTAAAGCTGAAAAAGCGGAGTCTTTCGCAACGGATGCTGAGTCGTCTACTGTGTCGGCTGTCAGTGCTGATAATGCAGCAGCCATAGCGCCGCAGCCGCTGATCGGACAGGTTGAGCAAGTCAAGCAAGTAGCAGCGCCCGAGGTGAAGGTTGCCGTTGTGCGCTCTACGGCAAAACCAAAAGCAAAATCGATCATAGATCCGGCTGAGCGTGCGTTACGAGATGCGGAAGCTAAACGTCAGGCACAGTTAGCGGCCATTCAAGCTGCTGAATTTGAGGCAAGAAATGCTCGTGAGGCGAGGGTTCGTGCAGAAGCTGAGGGCCGTGTTTTGCAGCAGCAAGCCGCAGTTGCTGCAGCCGCTGTCGCAGCAAAAGCACCAAAAGCCGCAGAGCCCGCAGTAGGTGTCTCGGGCACGATACACAAACCAGCAGGTAAGGATACCGAAACAAAAGCCAAGCCTGCCAAGAAAAGCGTCTGGAAAGATGATGAGGCCAAGCGTCGGATGATCAAAACTCGAGGCGATTCCGGTTTGGCTGGCTGGCGCGGCGCCAAGGGTGGCGGTCGGCATGGCGGACACCGCGGACATAATGAAGATAGTGCACCGCCACCGGTAGTCGAAGCCATCATCCACGATGTGCAAGTGCCAGAAACCATTTCAGTTGCTGATCTTGCACATAAGATGACGGTTAAGGCATCTGAAGTCATCAAAGTGATGATGAAAATGGGCTCGATGGTGACGATTAATCAGGTGATTGATCAAGAAACTGCAATGATTGTGGTCGAGGAAATGGGCCACCGTGCGTTCGCCGCCAAGTTGGACGATCCGGAGACTTTTCTTGATGATCAGGTAGAGCACAAGGCATTTGAGCAGTTGCCGCGTGCCCCCGTTGTTACTGTAATGGGGCACGTTGACCACGGTAAGACATCCTTGCTTGACTATATTCGCAAGAGTCGTGTAGCGCATGGTGAAGCGGGCGGAATTACGCAACACATTGGTGCCTATCACGTGGAAACGCCTCGTGGCATGATCACATTCCTTGATACGCCAGGGCACGAAGCGTTTTCGTCAATGCGCGCGCGCGGTGCAAAAGCGACAGACATCGTTATTCTGGTCGTTGCGGCCGACGATGGCGTCATGCCGCAAACTAAAGAGGCGATTCATCACGCTAAAGCAGCGGGCGTACCGCTGGTTGTGGCCATTACTAAAATTGACAAACCCGATGGCAACCCTGAGCGCGTCAAGCAGGAGCTGGTTGCTGAGGGTGTCGTGCCTGAAGAGTATGGTGGTGACTCACCGTTCATTGGTGTCTCTGCCAAATCAGGCGCAGGTGTAGATGATTTGCTTGAGCAATTGCTTTTACAGGCCGAAGTTCTCGAGCTGAAGGCGCCTATTGATGCTCCGGCGAAAGGCATTGTGATTGAAGCTCGCCTGGATAAGGGAAAAGGCCCGGTAGCTACATTGTTAGTACAGTCAGGAACTCTGCGGCGGGGAGATTCACTTCTTCTCGGTTCGGTTTTTGGGCGTGTGCGCGCCATGTTGGATGAAAACGGAAAATCCGTTGAAACAGCAGGCCCATCAATCCCTGTTGAAATTCAAGGATTGACAGATGTTCCCGCTGCGGGCGATATCGGTATGGTGCTTGCCGATGAACGCAAAGCACGCGAAATTGCTTTATTCCGCCAAGGTAAGTTTCGTGATGTCAAATTGGCTAAGCAGCAGGCGGCAAAGCTTGAAAACATGTTTGAACAAATGGCCGAGGGAGAGGTGAAAACTTTGCCCTTGATTGTTAAGGCCGATGTTCAGGGCTCTCAAGAAGCGCTGGTTCAGTCGCTTAGCAAACTATCTACGAGCGAAGTTAAGGTATCCGTTATTCATGCTGGCGTGGGCAGTATCAGTGAGTCTGACGTCAACCTTGCCTCTGCTTCCAAAGCGGTCATCATTGGATTCAATACAAGAGCAGATGCTGGCGCCCGCAAGGCGGCTGAGAGTTTTGGCGTAGATATCCGTTATTACAATATCATTTATGCCGTGGTAGATGAAGTGAAAGCTGCTCTGTCGGGAATGCTGGCACCAGAGAAAAAGGAAGTAGTGCTGGGGACGGTCGAGATTCGGCAAGTATTCCGCATTTCCAGAGTGGGTGCGGTGGCAGGCTGTATGGTCTTGTCGGGGATTGTCAAACGCAATGCCTCTGTACGTGTGCTACGCAACAATGTTGTAGTGCACACCGGCGAACTGGACTCATTGAAACGCTTCAAAGACGACGCAAGGGAAGTCAGAGAGGGGTTCGAATGCGGCTTGAGTATCAAGAATTTCAATGAGATCAACGAAGGCGATCAACTTGAGGTTTTTGAAACGCAGGAAATTGCGCGTTCGCTTTAATCGGCAATGGTTATACAGCGTGGTTTTGCGCGGTCCGATCGTGTGGCAGAACAGCTTCGCCGTGAGCTGGCTGATCTGTTGAGGTTTCATCTCAAAGATCCACGAATTGCATCATTGCTGACGCTGGTGACAGTGACCGATGTTGAGGTGACAGTGGATTACGCGCATGCCAAGGTTTTTTATACATCTTTAGCTGATGCGGAGTCGAATAGCGTTCTCGCTGAAGGCTTGAAGCGGTCAGCCGGTTTTTTGCGGCGCGAATTGGGCCGTCGGTTGCGCATCCATCAAATTCCCGAATTGCATTTTGTCTATGATGCCTCAGTTGAGCGAGGTACGTATTTGTCGGGCTTGATCGATGAGGCAGTTAAATCGGATAAAAAGCTGGATAACGATTGAACGCACCACGACGTCTCCCGCGCCGTCGTCTGGATGGCGTATTACTTCTCGATAAGTCTTCAGGCGTCTCCTCTAACTATGCCTTACAAGCTGCACGGCGTTTTTATAACGCCGATAAAGCTGGGCATACGGGCACACTCGATCCATTAGCCACTGGCTTGTTGCCGCTCTGTTTTGGTGAGGCAACAAAATTTTCCAGTGCCCTGCTGGATGCTGATAAGCATTACGTTGCCACCGTTCAGCTAGGAATCACCACCGATACAGCGGATGCCGAAGGGGTTGTGCTAGTTCGGCGCCCAGTGACAACGACCCATGCTGATCTGGAACAGGTGCTCACTCTGTTTCAGGGTGATATTGAGCAAATTCCACCCATGCATTCAGCGCTTAAGCGCGATGGCAAGCCCTTGTACGCCTATGCCCGCGAAGGAATTGTGGTAGAGCGTGCACCCAGGCAAGTCCGTATTTATCAGATTCGGTTACTTGAGTGGGCAGATGAGCGCTTTGTGTTTGAGGTCAGGTGTAGCAAGGGCACCTATGTGCGAACCTTAGCTGCGGATATCGGTGAAAAGTTGGGTTGTGGCGGTCATTTAATCGCACTGCGGCGGACAGGAATAGGCGCATTAGATGTTACACAGGCGCATACAATAACTGCGCTTGAGTCCCTCGATAGCCAAGCTCGAGATGCGTTACTGTTACCACCTGATGCTCTACTGCCAGACCTTTCTATCGCAAGGCTTGATGCAGTGAATGCGGCAAAAGTAAGGCAGGGGCGAGCGATACGCTGGTCCGGCGAGATGGGTACCCGAATAAAGGTTTATGATGCGGACAATCACTTTATGGGCGTCTGTCAGATGATGCCAGATGGCTGGTTACAGCCGCAGAGACTCGTTTCTGTTGCAACGCAATGAATATCGCTTGATAAAGAGTTGCTTGAAACGCTATAATAGTCAGCTCTTTAAGGGTCAGAACAAGCAAGGAAACCACCATGGCAATTTCCACCACAGATAAGGCAAGTATCGTAACCAACTACCAGCGTGCGCAAGGCGATACGGGTTCCCCCGAAGTCCAAGTGGCACTGCTAACAGCGCGCATCAACGATTTGACAGGCCACTTCAAAGCGCACACAAAAGATCATCACTCGCGTCGTGGATTGTTGAAAATGGTTAGTCAGCGTCGCAAGATGCTTGATTACCTCAAACGCAAGAATGCAGAAGGCTATCGTGCGCTGATTGAGCGCCTTGGTCTGCGCAAATAAAATCACGGCGCTGTTTTTAAATTGAGCGACCCGTGTCGCCTATTCATCGAACGATGATGGATCTCGCCGGTTCAGCCTTGAGTGCTGGGCCGGCTTTTATTTTTACTGAAAGGGATATTCGTGTTAAGTCCAGTCAAAAAGAGTTTTGTTTACGGTGACCATACGGTCACGCTAGAAACGGGCGAGATTGCTCGCCAAGCAGGGGGGGCTGTCATGGTCACCATGGCAGACACGGTTGTATTGGTAACCGTCGTTGGCGCACGTTCAGCCAAGCCAGGTCAAGACTTTTTCCCGCTGACGGTGGATTATCAGGAAAAATTCTATGCTGCTGGCCGCATCCCTGGGGGCTTTTTCAAGCGTGAAGGGCGCCCGTCAGAGAAGGAAACTTTAACCTGCCGGTTAATCGATCGCCCGCTTCGTCCTTTATTCCCTGAAGGCTTTTACAACGAAGTGCAGATCGTTTGCACCGTGATGTCATGTAATCCGGAAATCGATCCGGATATCCCTGCGTTACTGGGTGCTTCTGCTGCATTAGCCATATCCGGTATTCCATTTAGTGGCCCGATTGGTGCCGCACGCGTGGGTTATATCAATGGCAACTATGTTTTGTGCCCAACCAAGACTCAGTTGCTTGAAAGCACGCAGCTTGACCTCGTGGTTGCTGGAACACAAGCTGCTGTCTTGATGGTGGAGTCTGAAGCCAAGCAGCTGTCAGAAGAAATCATGTTGGGTGCTGTTGTATTTGGCCACGAACAAATGCAAGTGGCAATCAATGCCATTAATGAGATGGTTGAGCAAGCGGGCAAGCCCGAGTGGGATTGGCAACCAGCCCCTCGTAACGAGCCACTCATTGCCCGTGTGGCCGAGTTGGCAGAAAACGAATTACGCGAGGCGTATCGGATTACCAGCAAGCAAGCGCGCGCCGAAAAAACCCGTGAGATCATCAAGAAGACAGTTGCCGCATTAACTGAGGGTGTCGACAATCCTCCTGAACTCAATGCAGTGAACAATTGCTTGTTTGATCTGGAAGCTAAAATTGTTCGCAACAAGATACTCAGTGGCGAGCCACGCATTGATGGGCGAGATACACGCACTGTGCGCCCTATTGCCATTCGTAACGGTGTATTACCGCGCACGCATGGCTCTGCCTTATTTACGCGGGGGGAAACTCAGGCCATGGTCGTTGCAACCCTGGGAACCGGTCGTGATGAACAAATAATCGATGCGTTGCAAGGCGAGTATCGTGACCGCTTCATGCTTCACTACAACATGCCCCCCTATGCAACCGGCGAAACAGGACGGGTGGGTACGCCAAAACGCCGTGAAATAGGTCATGGCCGCTTAGCCAAGCGTGCACTGGTTGCAGTTTTACCTTCGGCAGAAGAGTTTGGTTACTCAATGCGGGTCGTATCGGAAATTACCGAGTCTAATGGCTCCTCGTCCATGGCTTCTGTTTGCGGTGGGTCGCTTGCGCTGATGGATGCCGGTGTGCCGCTCAAGGCACATGTGGCCGGTATTGCGATGGGCCTGATCAAAGAAGGTAACCGTTTTGCCGTACTGACAGACATCCTGGGCGATGAAGATCATCTCGGCGATATGGATTTCAAGGTTGCAGGTACTGAAGCGGGCATCACTGCCCTGCAGATGGATATCAAGATTCAAGGCATCACCAAAGAAATTATGCAAGTTGCTCTGGCGCAAGCCAAAGAGGCACGTTTGCATATTCTTGAGTTGATGAAAAATTCAATGTCTGGTCATCGCGAAGAAGTATCCAGCTTTGCGCCACGCATGATCCACATGAAGATCAATCCTGAAAAAATTCGTGATGTGATTGGTAAAGGCGGCGCGGTGATTCGTGGTTTGACCGAGGAAACAGGTTGCGTCATTGATATCGAAGATGATGGTTCGATCACCATTTCTTCAGTCAATGCCGATGCTGCTCAAATTGCAAGGAAGCGAATTGAAGACATTACTGCCGAAGTTGAAGTCGGTCGGGTTTACGAAGGCACTGTACTACGCCTGCTTGATTTCGGTGCAATCGTCAGCCTCTTGCCGGGCAAAGATGGCCTGCTGCATATTTCCCAGATCGCGAATGAGCGGGTCAATGCGGTTGCTGATTACCTCAAAGAAGGCCAGGTTGTTAAAGTGAAGGTCGTTGAAACAGATGATAAAGGCCGCGTGCGTTTATCTATGAAGGCCGTGGATGCGGAACCAGCTGCTGCGCCTGAGGTTGCTGAATAATTGGCTGAATAAGTCAGGCATGCACCAATAAAAAAGGACGCCTAAGCGTCCTTTTTTATTGGGTAAATCTCAATGAAACGATGGAATATCTACGTAAAAAAACGACGCGAAGTTATTTACCGATCTGCTTTTCGCGATGTTCTTCCAGCGTTTTACAGTCGATGCATAGCGTCGCTGTCGGGCGGGCTTCAAGCCGCTTTAGGCCGATCTCGATACCGCACGAATTGCAATAGCCATAATCACCGCTTTCGATGAGGGCGATTGACTCGTCAATCTTCTTGATCAACTTGCGTTCACGATCCCGGTTACGTAGTTCAAGCGCAATGTCAGATTCCTGACTGGCGCGATCATTGGGGTCAGCAAACACCGTCGCTTCATCCTGCATGGTATGCACTGTGCGTTCAATATCATCACGCAGCTCTTCCTTGACCGAGGAAAGAATCGCACGGAAATGAGCAAGCTGTTTTGCGCTCATATACTGCTCGCCCTTTTTGGGAGTGTATGCAGGAAACTGTTTCTTATGCAGCAGATCTTCAGCCATTGCGTTATTTAACTAAATACAAAGAGGGATGCTTTATATACGAAACCATCGTCTGCCGCAAGTCAAATCTTTATGACAAGAGACGCCAGAAAGGGCATGTCAGCATTGACCGGCAAACCCCAGGTTCGGTAGAATGCGCTCTTGTTCGGGGTGTAGCGCAGCCCGGTAGCGCGCTTGCTTTGGGAGCAAGATGTCGTAGGTTCGAATCCTATCACCCCGACCAATCCCTTTTGAAAAGAGGCTGTTTCTTTCCAGAACTTGCCGCCCTTTCCGCCCGTAGCTCATCTGGATAGAGCACCGGCCTTCTAAGCCGGGGGTAACAGGTTCGAGTCCTGTCGGGCGGGCCAGTTTTTGAATTGTCTGCCGAAAAGAGTCGCTGTTTTTTTCTCCTGAAAATTATCCGAAAAGTCGGTGCTGGTAATACGGCAACACTGTGGCAACATCGCGGCAGCACCGCAGAAATACCGCGTCAACACGGCGATGTAGCGGTGTTTTTCGATAGCACTTTATTCCAATGCTTCAATATGCAGACTCTCGCAATGCGCTAAATCAAACCCTGCGGTTGTGGGCAGTTGTTTGGCCAAGCCACGCAGAGCGTTACGGAGTCCTTCCTCCAGAACCGGGTGATAAAAAGGCATGCGCAGCATGTCATGGACAGTAAGCGCTTGATCAATCGCTAATGCCAGCAGATGGGCCATATGTTCGGCAGCGGGTGCACACATTTCCGCCCCCAAGAGACGCCCACTCTGCGCACTGGCATACAGGCGAATTAATCCGGTATTGCGCTGACCAGCCAAAGCGCGGCCTTGATGGCTGAAATCCACTGCGCTGGTGATGCAACTGGTAGTGTCTAGCGCACTAAAACTGCTGCCAACCATCGCCATGCCAGGCTCAGCGAAAACAATGGCCAGCGACGTCCGGCGCGCATAGCAAGTCACCGTAGGTTGTGTCACATTGATGCCTGCGATATGACCATCGTCAGCCGCTTCGTGGAGCAAGGGCCTCTCGGCATTAGCGTCACCTGCGAGAAAAATGGGTAGATCTGCAATTTGCAACGTTGTCCGATCGATCTTGGGCATCCCCTTGTCATTCAGTGCTACTCCAAGGGTTTCCAAGCCCAGATCATCAATATTGGGGCGGCGGCCAAGTGCTACCAGCACTTGATCCACGTCAACCGTATGGGCGCCAGCACTGACGCGCACGCCATTCGCTGTGGCGGTGAGTTCGGCATCAGCACCCAGGTGTATGGCAAATTCGCGGCTGAGTGATTTAAGAGCGACGGTATTGACATCGGGGTCGGTCAGGCCAGCAACCAATGGATTGCGGCCGAAGGCGGCGACATTGACCCCCAGACGGGAGATCGCCTGGGCAAGCTCTACACCCAGCGGGCCCAGTCCCACTACAGCCATACGATCAGGCAGGGTGGTTTGTTCAAACAATGTATCGGTTGTTTGCACACGCGCACCCAGCGCGCGCCAGGGCGCAGGGACTGCAGGGCGGGAGCCAGTAGCAATAATGATCTGACGAGCGACAATCTCGCGGCCATTCACTTGCACACGGTTAGGTCCCAGCAAGCGAGCGCGACCGGTTATGGCGCGTTCTCCCAGCCTGTCGGTTGCCTTCAGCGTACTGGCAACGAAGTCATCGCGTAGTCGGCGTACGCGGCGCAATACGGCGCTGCGATCGACGGTGAGTTGATCCGCGCCCTGAATGCCGAATTCTTCGAATGTGCCACGATGATGGAATGCATTGGCTGCCTCGATCAACAGCTTGGAGGGCATGCAACCGACACGGGCGCATGTGGTACCCCAGGCACCATCATTGATGATGATCACATTCTGCGTGCGTTTTTTGACTTCACTCAATGCGGCTAAACCGGCACTGCCTGCACCAATAATGACAACATCCACTGTTTCCGTCATGAGGATTCCTTTCGTCGTATGAATTTAAATATGTACCTTTTGAAAAATATGTCTTTCATCGTTTGCACGATGCAGAAAAATCCTCCCCAGCTTACAATGAAGCGCTTAGGCAAAACAATATTCTGTTCTATCTACCAACACTGAAAAAATCTTATGGGTTATCGACTCTCAAAAATCTACACCCGCACGGGGGATGCAGGCACCACAGGTTTAGGCGATGGATCACGCAGCCCCAAGCATTCGACACGCATTGCCGCTTTGGGCGATGTGGATGAGGTTAATTCATTGATCGGCGTCATCCTGTGTGAGGCGCTACCCGATGATGTGCGCACGCTACTCATCGGCATTCAGCATGACTTGTTCGATCTGGGGGGTGAGCTGTCAATTCCTGGTGCAATCTTGCTCAAAAGCACCCAACCCGCGCAGTTGGAGGCGGCGATTGATCATTACAACGAAGCACTGCACCCACTCAAAGAATTTATTCTGCCCGGTGGCACGCGAGCGGCTGCGCTAACGCATCTGGCGCGTACCGTGTGCCGCCGTGCCGAACGTGCCGTGGTGGCCTTAGCGGCCACCGAAACAGTCTCTGATTGCGGGCGGCAATATCTCAATCGGCTCTCCGACTTGTTATTTGTTCTGGGCCGCTGGTTGAATAAAGTGGCGGGTGGCGGCGATGTGCTGTGGCAAAAGGGCAAAAACGCCTGAAAAGTTATGCGAAGCGGTATCCGTCGGACGGCGCTGGCAAGACGGTAAAAAATTCTTTTGGCGTGTGCAAAAGAATACTTTTTGTGCCGATAGCTGAGTGTTAATTTTATTTCTCAATCACCTTGTCACGTTAGATGGTGCTCCGCATTTCTTCCCCCTGGTCACGCCACTTGCCGCTCGCGCACACCGCGCGTCCGTATTACAGCTGGTTGCGAGAGCGAGGTTCGCTCTCCGTGCGTTGGCAAAAAGCGAGTGGCGCGTTTCGTGTCGAGCCTGTTCGCCAGGCACGACTACCACCGCTGGCAGATGAATACGCACTGCTTGGCCTACCGCTACGCCGTCACGCCTGGGTCAGGGATGTTGTACTTTATTGCGGTGACACGCCAGTCGCTTTTGCGCACGCTGTCGCGCCGGTTGTACCCCGCGGCGCGGTTCAGCACTGGCTGCGAAAACTTGGCCGTCGTTCGCTGGGCACACTGCTGTTTTCTCATCCGGGCTTTGTGCGGCTGGGTGTTGAATACGCAGGGATTGATGTGCGCCACCCGCTACATGACGGAATTTTTACGCACAACCGATTACATCAGCGATACTGGGCGCGACGCACATTGTTCGCGTTGGGCGCCCAACGTGTGGCACTGACAGAAGTATTCTTGCCGACCGTGTTGGCGTTCCAATGAAGGTGTTCTAATACGTTATTCGCTCAGGCGGCTGCTTTGATTTATCGCTTGAGGTTTTTCTATAACAAACCAACTTGAGGAGAAAAGAATGAACCCACGTCTCGCAGCCATTCTGGGCGCACTGACTGCCGATGCGGCTACGCTCGGCCTGCACTGGCTATACGATGCAGACCGGTTGAAAACTCTGCAACAACAGGGTCCGCTGGCATTCCGTACGCCAGACCCGGCAAATTATCACGGTGTGATGGGTTTTTTTGCCCACGCGGGCAAGCAGGCGGGTGACTTGTCTTTTTATGGTGAATCCTGCCGCTTGATGTTGGTGCACTTGGCCAAAACAGGTGGTAATTTTGAGCGTCAGGTATTTCAGCAGGAATGGCTCGCTACCTTTGGCCCTGGTGGTCACTGGGTCGGGTATGCCGATCGTCCTACCCGCCTCACCGTCGTGCGCCTGTTGGACTATACCAAGCCAGACGATTATCCCGCGGTAACCGGTGCCGATGACGATCAATTACCCGCGCTGGAATGTGTCCCGGCGATCGTGGCGAGTCAGCGCGCTGGTCACTCACGATCACGAGATGAACTGATCAGCACCATACAGCAGGCCGTTGCTGTCACCCACGATCACCCGCAAGCGCGCGATGCCGCCACTGTCTCGGCCATTGCCCTCGATGAAGTGTTAGCCGGAACCCCGCTACCCCAGGCGCTGTCACGTGCGGCACAAGCGGCGGGTGAAATACTGCAGCCCTTGCTGAGTGAGGCACTGGCCCTGCCGGTGCTGGATGCCGCAGCCGCCGCTGCGCGCTTTGGCATGCCATGTCACCTGCATCAAGGCCTACCGTTGTTGTTTCACATTGCCCATCGCGCCAGTGGTTTTCGCGAAGCGGTAGAAGCCAATATTCTCGCCGGGGGTGATAGTTGTGGCCGCTCGCTGATGCTGGGTGCGCTGACGGCAGCACACGATGCCACACGATCACTGAAACTGCCATCGCCCGCGTTAGGAATTCCCCTCACCTGGCTTAGCCAATTAACCGGCATTGCTCAGATTGTTCATCAGGCAGAGCGTGTCGCTACCGTATAGCGTGGTACTTCCATTATATAAAAAGGCGGATGAATTCTGAATTCATCCGCTTTTTTTCAAGCGCCAGATAGCTTGCATCGGGGTCTTGCACCAGCTTTACACTGCGCGCTGCCACAGCATCGCATGGGTGACGATGTATTGATATTTACGATGATGTTCGCGAATCACCAGCGGTACTTCTTCTTCGCGGCGCAACACAAAGCCTTCCTGCGTGAAAAATTCGCGCAGGGCGTCGGCGGTTTTTACCGTATGACCGGCTTTCTCATAGCCCCCGGGCCATGCCCCATGTGGCGTAAATTGCTCAAGCCAGCTATAGGGCGAAAACAGCGCAACCAAGCCTCCCACTTTAACCAGACCGCGTGGTCCGCCCAGTCGTCCCAGCAATGATTTCGGGCTGGGTAATCGGCACAGCAGATTGGCCATCAGCACGGCATCAAAGTCCACGTAGTCGGCGGGAAGCGAGCAAGCATCCGCCTGGCGGAAGGCCACGCGGTGCCGATCAATGGCGGGGGCCACGTGTGCGGTGAGTTGCGCGCCAAGCTCGCCTTCATCTTTGCGGAAATAATCAAAGCGGCCATCACGCTGCAAGGCTTCAGCGGTATCGATAAAAGCGCGAGAAAGATCAACACCGATCACTTCGTGATAACCACGTGCCAGCTCGAAACTTGCCCGGCCGACAGCGCAACCAATTTCCAGCGCACGCTGAGTGCCAGCACCAAACTCTGGCGCACCATCGAGCAACCAGCGCAACGCAACGGGAATTCTGTCGCCGCCTGCGGGCCAAAAGCATGCGGCATCTGATCTGCTGGGCTGCCATAATGCAGCAGCATGTAGTCATTCACCATCTGCCGGTCTTCATACACCTGATGCGCCGCATCGTCGCTATTCAAGTGAATAGCGCCGCCATCGTGGGCCGCTTCTACCAAGCGAAAGCCGGCGTGCTGAAAAAAGTGCGGGCGAAAGTGAAAGCGTGCCCAAGGGCCCGCCTCCTCGCCGGTGGAGACCCATGCGCCCCCCAGCATCATCTGATGCTGGCCGTCGTAACACGGGCTGCTGAAATCATCATATAGCGGATGCACTTCACTGCCAGGCAAGGGGTTGAAATCGTCTGCTGACCATTGCCATACATTGCCAAACACATCATGAAACCCGGCGCTGGTGATATGCCCGGCATCGACTGGTTGAGATGAGCCGTATGCCAGATTCAGATTGATTCCTCGCTGGCGAAACGCCAAGCCATCACACTGCAAGGCTAAATCGTCGGTTACCCGATGCACGGGGTCGCGTAGCGCGTGATGTTCATTTTCGCTCGGTAGCCGATACGTAGTGCCGTCTTGTTCGGATTTCCATTGGCAGTACGCATAAGCTTCATGGCCGTTGACTTCAGCAGGCCAGTTCCACGGCATATCGATCACCTCAAACAAGGTGCGTAACTTGTAGCGATGCAGCCCGGCGGGGCCATCTGGCACCCAAAAGGTAGGCCACTTGATATTGCGGTAACTGCGCCACGCCCAGCCGGTGGGCGACCAGAAACGCTCTTCTCGATAGCCGCCTGCAGCAACGAATTCATGAAACGCGCCATTGCTGATGAGCTGTGTGCTTGCACGAAAAGCTTCAACGCGTACGCTACGCGAGCCATATTCGTTGTCCCACCCGTAAGAAGGCCAGTCGGCGGGTTTGCCCAAAGTGATCCGCGTTGCGGCTACATCGCGCAAGGCCAGCACAGGGTAATCCGTGCCCGGACGGGGGCGTAGTGCGGTGGAGGCATCGTGCGGTGCGGCAGGGTACAACGCCGGCCAAGCGGCGGGTCGCTGTACATAGTCAAGTGGTAGTTCGTGAATTAATACGGCAGAAGTCTCCAGATGAATACGCTCGTGCTCAAAACCCATGAATAGCGCCCACAGCGGGTCATTCAAGGTAATCAGCGCATGCCCCTCGGCTAACCCTGGATGTGTGGCAATCACCTCGCTGACAGTGGTATAGACTGCCGCACGGTATGCGCGCACTTCGTCAACGGAAGGCCACAGCATCTCGTTTTTGGACATATCATCCCAACGCATTTCATCAACACCTACCTCGAAAAGTTTTTCAAAATAGGGGTTGATCGGCGCAGAGATTAAACCGGCGACACGCAGCTTGTTGGTATAAAACACCGGCGGATGGCAGAAATAAAACACCATCGGGTGACGCAGTCCATGATACGGCGGTCGAAAAAATGCTTCCTCACCTTTGAGCCCGGCGAACAGCGTTTCGGTCAGCGTCCAGCCACTATCAAAATAATCCTGTACTTCGCGCCGCGTACAGGTCGCTAAATTCGGTAGCGGCAGGGCGGTGAGTGTGCCCTCAGCAGTCAAGCCAGGGCATGCCACCGGGGATTTTCCGGTCCACCAGGTTTCATCGCGGGCTCCCGCCAGCGCGGTCTGGTTTCCCCGCAAATTGGCACGCCAAGGTTCGTTTTCTCGCACAGCAATGGTTGAGGGTGGGTTCATGGTGAGAGCCTCCGTGCTTTATTTGTTTTTGGGTCGCAAAACGATGCCGGCTAAAAAGCGCAGAGTGCCATTGTCGTGGTCAAGATTTCCACGGGGTAACATCGATTTGGTTGCCTCAAATATAACGCATTTTTTACGCGCTGCGGTGCTCTGAGATGTTTCAAGCGCACAGTGAATGGGAAGTAAAACGTGCGGGTTGGCTGGTATGTATGTGCAGTATGCTGTGCCCGTTACGCAAATCAATCAACAAGATGGCGGCTAATGAGGAGATATAAAAAAAAGTCGGTGCGGTGATACGGCAAATCAAACCGATAATTCGCCCGACAGCCGCTGAATTCCTCGATCTTGAATGCGCGCAAAAAACAGCAGGGCAGTGAGGCCATCCGTCAGCGCAAGAAACATATCAGATTGGGTAGCCATAGTGCGAACCTAAGTCAATGCCAGAACTGGCCCGTCATGGGTGCCCGACGTTTGAATTCATCCGCCTGCGCGGCTTTTCGCGCAGTGTCCGGTGGATTGATGGATTAGACCTCGACATGGACACAAGAACGCCTTGCATCTTTGTGCAAACCATGCCTACAAGAGGCAGATTATTCAGAGGTGCCTTCATTGTCTCGAAGAGGCGGGGTTTGGTTGTACCCGATTGGAGGGTCGTTCGATCTGTGGCGGCGAATGAACTCGATTTCAACCTGGGTTACCGCTGCGCGAGAGGCGGTTTCGGACTCCCAAAGGATATCTCGGGTGATTGTGAAGCTACGGCGTTGTTCAGGAGTGAAATCCTTCGCAATGAGTTCACTTGAGGCGCTACCGAAATAGTTGATGCTATTCGTTCGGTCTTGGCTGATGTAGATTTTCCCGTTTGGATAGGTGATGCGATATATGACATTCATTTCTCATCCGCAGTGCGTTGAGTTACCACGGAAAGTCGGCGCTGGCGAGACGGCGAAAGCACTATCGATGCGAAGCCCGAAGACTCATGATAATGGATGGTGAAAGGGCACACGGTCAAGAGGCGCGGAGCTAAGGGGCGCGCCGCTTTTGGCGCGTCCCGCTTGAGCGCAGAGTTGGGGATTGGGTGTCAACGTAAGCGTCAAGAAGTCGACGGATCATGCGCTGGTACTGGGTGTGATGCTTAGAGGCTTCGGACTTGAAAAACTCGATACTTTTTTTGCTCAGAGCCAGAGTGACCTTCACACCTTCCTCGCGAAATGCCAACTCGGTCGGAGAGGGGAGAAAGTCGGTAATCACTTGAGTCTTGCCTAGTGGTTCATCCGTGTATTTGATTTTCGCGCTCATAAATTACCTTTCCTTTGCGCCAATAGCCTGCGCCGATGATTCGAACAACAGAGGCGCGATATGTGAATCGCACCGTAAGCACCCACCATCAACCTCCCCGAAACAATAGAACCGCTCTTCGGATTGACTGTGGGTGATGTCCTTGGCAATCACGCGCTGCGGATCAGCGAATGCATACTGGGCGCGGTTAAACGAAACGCCGTGTTTTCGCTGGCTTTCAGCGTCCTTGTCGGTATCCCAATCAAAGCGAGTGTTTGCCATAAGCGAAGACTAGCGCTTAGCAATATAAAAAGCCATATGGCGGTATGGAAGCTTCATGAACTCGGTCGAATCAAGGAGGTTCTGCGCGGCGTGCTGAGAGGACGAGAAGTGATCGAATCGTTTGGTAGCGCATCAATTCCTCCTTGTGGCTAATTTTGAGTTGAGCGACACCCCCGTAGCGAGGGTAGGCCTACGCCAGCCGGCTCCAGGGATGGCTCGCTCTCGCCAGTGAGGCGCAGCCGTGAGCGTTAGCGAGCGGTGTCCGCTGGAATGATGGGTTGGGCGTCATTGCGTGGATGATGGACAATCGGTAGTTGTTGATGTACAGTAATATGTACATATTTGGAGGCCTATCATGGATGCAATTACCTACACTACTATCCGCGCAAACCTCGCTAGCGCTATGGATCGGGTTTGCAACGATCACGAAGCTTTAATTATCACCCGCAACGGAGAACAGGCGGTGGTGATGCTCTCGCTCGAAGACTACAAGGCGCTTGAAGAAACCGCCTACCTCTTGCGCACACCCGCCAACGCCAAGCGCCTCTTGACGGCGGTCGGACAACTAAACGCCGGCAAAGGCGTTGCGCGGAAATTGGTTAAATGAAGCTGGTCTTTGCAGATGAGGCATGGGAAGACTACCTCTATTGGCAAAAGCGAGACAAACGTATGGTTGAACGGATTAACAAGTTGATACGCGAGACGCAACGCGAGCCCTTCACCGGAGTTGGAAAGCCTGAACCTTTAAAGCACGCGCTATCAGGGTTCTGGTCACGTCGCATAACAGACGAGCATCGCATGGTATATCGCGTCGAAGACAATGCACTGTTGATTGCCCAATTGCGCTTTCATTACTAAGATGTCCAACGTGTGAATTCAGCGGATCGGCAAAAGGCGCAGCCTTTTGCCGATCCGCTGGAATGACTGGTTGGGCCACGAGCTACACATCGAGAAGCCCCTCTTCGAATCAAACTTCCATTTGACCCGGTACCAGGCATCAGCCAGCCAGCGCTGTGTTGCCGGCAGCTGCCGGCCGGTCCACTGACATCAGCTCAGACGGAGCGCAGCAGCTTCAGCAGCGCTTCCGCTGCGGGCCCGGAAGAAGCCGGATTCTGACCCGTCACCAGCTTGCCGTCCACCAGCACATAGGGAGACCAGTCGGCGCCCTTGCTGTAGTTGCCACCCCTCTCCTTGAGCTTGTCTTCCAGCAGGAAGGGCACAACCGTTGTGAGCCCGACGGCATCTTCTTCCGAATTGGCAAAGCCGGTCACGCGCTTGCCTTTGATCAGGAACTCCCCGTCCTTACCACGTACGTTGACAAGCACGGCCGGGGCGTGACAGACCGCGCCAACCGGTTTGCCGGCCTTAACAAAAGCTTCGATGAGCGCGATCGATGTCGCATTGTCGGGCATGTCCCACAGCGGGCCGTGACCGCCGGGATAGAAGACCCCGTCGAAATCGTCGGCCGACACATCGGCCAGCTTCCTGGTGTTCGCAAGCTGGGTTTGTGCGGCGGTATCGGCGTGGAAGCGCCCCGTTGTTTCGGTCTGGAACTCGGGAAGATCGCTCTTCGGGTCGAGCGGCGGCTGGCCGCCCTTCGGCGATGCCAGCGTGATAGCTGCACCGGCATCCCTCAATACGTAATAGGGAGCGGCGAATTCTTCCAGCCAGAAACCAGTTTTATTTCCGGTGTCGCCGAGTTGGTCATGAGACGTAAGAACAATGAGAATCTTCATCGCGAATTTCCTTTTGTTTGAGAACTATTTTGAAATATCAGTGTACCACTGCGTGACCTGACGCATTTACTGCTTGTTCCGCCCAACGACGCTGTAGAAAAACTAGGTAAGGGGTTGCGCAACCCAAATTTCGGGGGTCACTTGATCCTTCCTCGGATGAAGATCGGCCAACACAGCGCGTTCTGAGAGGTTGGTTTTTGTTCATGATGATCCCGATTTTTCCGAAAGGGGCTTTTCTACAGCCTCAACGTTCAAGCTCAGCGGGGCTGCGCGGCTTTATGCGCGAGGTCCGCTCGAACGACGGGTTGGGCACCACGGCTACAAGGCCGCGATAAATTCGTCTGGCGATATGTCAGCCTGACGCAAGACACCGGCCAGGGCGCCAACTTTGACTTCGCTGTGCAAGGGAACGACACAGCCTTTGGAGTCACGGCGCATGATGACGTGGCTTCCGGATTGGCGGAGCTTCTCGAAACCAAGGCGCTCCAGCGCCCGTACTATCGCAGCTCCCGAAATGCGGGGGAGCTGGCATGCGCAGGAACGCTGAACGTTGTTACCAGCGGATGTCCTGGCGCAGGTATGGGGAACTCTGACAGATAGAGCGCCGTAGCCTCTTGCAGATTGGCGATAGCCTCTTCAACAGTTTCACCTTGCGTAGTGGTGCCTGTCTCTGGATTCAGGGCAACATAGCCGCCTTCTTCGGCGGGAGTAAGTACCGCGGTCAGTTCCATATCTTGACTCCAGTGGTAAAAGTCTAATTGTCGCTCATTCCGGGCAATGGTGCCCAACGTGGAGCTAAGGGGCTGCGCGCTTTTGCGCAGTCCCGCTTGAGCGTAGAGTTAGGCATGGGCAGCGACATCGGCGACAACTTCCGTCCACGGCCTGATTTTGTTTAGGGTTGCCGCTAGAACATCCTTAGCGCACTCGGTGTCGTAACGTGCTTGGCCGCGCAGCCACCACCCTTCGGATAGCCCAAAAAAACGGCACAACCTCAAATCGGTGTCAGCCGTAATTGCACGGCGACCAGCGACAATCTCACCAATACGCTGAGCGGGAACACCAATCTCCTTGGCTAGCCGATATTGGGAAATTCCCATCGGTTTCAGGAACTCTTCCAGCAACATTTCGCCAGGGGTAACTGGCGGAAGCTTATTTGTTTTGCTCATGATTCAGACTCCGTTAATGGTAATCAACAATCTCGACATCTTTTGGCCCCTCGCTCGTCCACACAAAGCACACGCGAAACTGGTCGTTAATGCGAATGCTGTGTTGTCCGGCACGATCATGTTTCAATGCTTCTAATCGATTACCGGGTGGGACACGAAGATCGTCAAGAATACCTGCCCACTCAAGCTGCTCAAGTTTTCGTCGTGCCACAGACTCAATGTTCGTAAATCGTTTTACGCGTTGCCGTTTAAATAGGCTCTCAGTCTCGATGCACTTGAAGGATTTGATGGACATAAACAAATAATAACGCCATGCGTGATTAATGTAAAGCGTGACTAAGGAAAAATGTAATGCCTAACGTAGAAGTGAGCGACCTGCGCGGCTTTATCGCGCAGCGTCCGTGTTGACTGCCGGGTTATGCGTTTCGCAAACAAGCGAGATCCTTTTCGTGCTTTGCAAGGACGCGACTTACTTCACAGACGGCATCTTCTTTCATTTTGAGGAGATCATCCCGAGACGCGATGTGCAGCGTCCTAGCTCGGAACGAGATAGGTAGTGACGACCTGAGCATCTCATCGAAATTGAAACCTCCGTTCTCGGGTCCGCGAGCAAACTCTGATCGTTGAGGGCGCCTTCAAGAACCGAGCGAGCGAACGAGATGCGGCTTGCCCTCGGCAGTTCTCGAATGTTCGAGAAAGTCGAATTGACTGCGTCAATGATCTTACCGAGCGAGCCGTCTGCAACCTTTTCAACGTGAAGCGCCAGATACCAAAGTTGAAATACCTGAAATTCAACTGGCGACTTGTTCATGAGTCGCATGTAATCCTCGACGGCCAAGAAGATTAGCGAGTCAACCTCTGAGTCTGGAATTTCCTCGAGCACAGCATCTGGATCTCGATCAGCATGCTTGAAGAAGTTTCGATACGGCGAATTGACGTAGTCGAACTTTAAGCTCTTGCCTGGCGCAAGGTGTTCCTTCGTCTGACCAGAAATCCCGTCTACCCCTGCGCGTACGCAAAGCGTGTCGATTACCTCCCAGGCATTTGCTGCCAATGAGTAGACTGACACAACATCTCCACCATCGAATAACAAGCAAACTGCCGTCGAAAGCTGTCTGCGTGCGACGTCGATCTTTGTGAGGTGTGCGGTCATGGAGGCGGTTTGACTTGGCGGCCTAACCCCTCCATTGAGCGGACAGCCGTTCAAAAGCCCAACTGTCGGACTCATCCTCGTATGCCTGGCCCCAATTGTTCTCAAGGTGAGCGAGTTCGTGAAGGACGGTATGGCGAAGGAACAGCTTGGGATTCACAAGAAGGCTTCGTTCGCGCGAGTGCCCACCGAAATCTAGGCGTCCCAGAATTCCCGCTGTATCGTTCTCGTCCATTTTTCGCTGCAGCACGATTGACCGACTGAGTCCATTTCTCGCAGGGATGGCCGAAGCAAGCGGGTTGCCTTCGACTGTGACGTGATTCGCGACGGCCCAACTGGCAACATTTTCGACAATCTCAAGCGATACGCGTTCGCTGGCGTGCCGAAGCAAGACGGCTTCCAGAGACGCGCGGTGTTCCTCTGCGTCGGTGATGAACATGTTGCCTAACGACAGAGTGGAGGGGCCTGCGCGGCTTCTTGCGCAGGTCCCTTCGCACGACGGGTTGGGCGGCGGCTCACGGGAGGGCGAATGATGGATGACTGCGTACTTTCAAACGATGACCCGCACGGCGGGGAATTTTCGTGGTGCGGCATAGACCCTGGCACCAGCGATCCGATCTGCGGGGAATGCCCGTTTCGCTATCAAGTCCGGGTGCAAGTGTCGCCGGGCGTGTTTGCGATGACCGACGAATTTCGGTGTTCCGACGTAGTTCACCATCGTGTTTTGCTCCAACTTCAGGTTCCCGGCGCGGTGTTGCGCTGTTCCTCCCGGCCAGGGCTGCGGGTGCACAACTATGGTGCCTGCGGGATCGACTGCGACGAGTGCTGGAACAAGGCCATGAAGGCGTGTGTGGAGAAATCAAATGCTCATTGACTGGATGTGCTACCGGATCGTGATGGCGTGGCCGATGCCGCTGCCAGACTGCCGCGAGAACCGCGTTTTCGCTTGGTGTCTGGCGCGGGCCGGCGCCTACGCTGACCCGACGCCCAACGTAAAGTAGACATCCTATTTGACGCATTATTTCCCGTCAAATAGGCTATTTCTGTTTTAGAAAAAAATAAAATATTCAATATAATCATTGCAATAATTATTTTTAGTACTGCCTAAATTTAAACTATGACGACGTCGAATTCTGAGCCGCCAAAACTGTTGGATCTTGTGAGGGGCAAAATTCGCTTGAAGCATTACAGCATACGTACAGAACAAGCTTATGTCGATTGGATTAAACGCTTTATCCTGCATTTTGACAAGAAGCACCCCAAAGACCTTGGGGCTTTGGAGGTGGAACAATTTTTAACGTATCTTGCGGTACAGGGTAAGGTTGCGCCCAGCACGCAGAACCAGGCAAAAAGTGCGCTGCTGTTTTTGTATAAAGAGGTTTTGGGTGTTGATTTGCCGTGGCTGGATGATGTGGAGCGTGCCAAGGCGCCAAAGCGCTTGCCAGTGGTGTTGACCCCGATGGAGGTTCAGGAAATATTGTCCCATCTGGATGGCACACCGCATTTGGTGGTGAGCTTGCTGTATGGCACGGGGATGCGCATCTTGGAAGCGTTACGGTTGCGTGTCAAAGACGTTGATTTTTCGCGTAAAGAGATTCTGATTCGTGATGGAAAGGGGTTCAAGGATAGGGTGACAATGTTGCCCGGGATGCTGATTGAGCCTCTGAAGCTGCATTTGAAGCGGGTGAAGGATTTGCATGAAAAAGACCTGGCTGAAGGCTATGGTGCTGTGTATCTGCCTTATGCGTTGAGTAAAAAATATCCACAGGCTGAGCGAGAGTGGGCTTGGCAATATGTATTCCCCTCGGCCAGGTTATCGGTTGATCCGCGTTCCGGTGAAACAAGACGGCATCACATACAAGACCAGGCCATTCAGCGGGCTGTGCGACAGGCCGTGCGTGATGCGGGGCTGACCAAGCCGGCCACGCCGCACACCCTGCGTCATTCCTTTGCCACTCATCTGCTGGAAGGTGGTTACGACATCCGCACAGTGCAGGAATTGCTCGGCCATTCGGATGTATCGACAACAATGATCTACACCCATGTGCTGAACAAAGGCGGGCGCGGGGTGATGAGCCCGCTGGATCGGCTGTGATGCAAAAAGTCGGCGCTGGTGAGACGGCGTGGTATGCGCCCTTGCTTAACCGGCGCATGCTGTTGTGTGTGTTTACCGGCTTTTCTTCCGGCCTGCCGCTGTATCTGCTGCTCAATCTGCTGCCGGCGTGGCTGCGCTCGGAGGGGGTGAATCTCAAGACGATAGGCTTGTTTGCGTTGATCCAGTTTCCCTACACGTGGAAGTTTCTCTGGGCGCCGCTGCTGGATCGCTATGCGCCGCCGCTGGGGCGGCGTCGTGGCTGGATGGTGATTACGCAGATTGGTCTATTGTGCTCGATTGCCACGCTGGGTTTTTTGTCGCCCACGGTGGCGCTGGATTCGATTGTCTGGCTAACTATCGCTATCGCGTTGTTTTCAGCCACGCAGGACATTGCGCTCGACGCCTTTCGCCGCGAGATTCTGCCGGAGCAAGAGCTAGGTTTGGGCAACTCGGTGCATGTCAATGCGTATCGCATCGCCGGGTTGGTGCCGGGCTCACTATCGTTGATTTTGGCCGACCATCTGCCGTGGGTGCAGGTGTTTATTATCACCGCGCTGTTCATGCTGCCGGGGTTGTTGCTGGCGCTGTTTGCGGCGGAACCGGCGGTTGCCAAGAGCGCGCCAAAAACCCTGCGCGAGGCGGTGGTGGAGCCGTTTCACGAATTTGTCACGCGCGCTGGCTGGCGCGAGGCGGTGCTGATTCTGGCCTTCATTTTTCTGTACAAGCTGGGCGATTCGATGAGCACGGCACTGGCGACGCCGTTTTATCTGGACATGGGTTTTGCAAAATCGCAGATCGGTGTGGTAGCCAAAAATGCGGGCTTGTGGCCGGCGGTAATCGGCGGTTTGCTGGGGGGATTGTGGATGGTGAAGATCGGCATCAATCGTGCGCTGTGGTTGTTTGGCGTGGTGCAGTTGTTGTCGATTTTCGGTTTTGCGTGGCTGGCCTGGCTGGGCCCGCGTGTTGCGGTGGGCGCGGCAGAGCTTGCCCAGCTTGCGCTGGTGATCGGCTTTGAGGCGCTGGGCGTAGGGCTGGGCACGGCGGCTTTCGTGGCGTTTATTGCGCGGGCGACGAACCCGCTGTATACCGCCACGCAGTTTGCGTTGTTCACGAGTTTGGCTGCGGTGCCGCGTACTTTTATCAACGCCACCACCGGCGTGCTGGTGGAGCACATGGGTTGGGTTGGTTTCTTTTTGTTGTGCGCGGCGCTGGCCGTGCCGGGCATGCTGCTGCTGGTGAAAGTGGCGCCGTGGCGCGCCACGACAACTACAACGCATGCACCCGGTCGCCCCGCGTAAAGCCCAATAACGGTTGCGGCATGCCGCGCCCCAGCGCGATCACCTTGAATAGTTCGCCCATTTCGTTGGGGGAAAGCAGCACGCTGACGGCGCCATTGGTACGTAACCCTGCACGTAAATTCGCTTCGGTTACCGTGTCACCATCCGCTACGGCGAGGAGAGCGTTTTTTGCTCGACCGCCTTGTAGCGCAGGGGCTTTATCAGCGCCGAGTTTTTCTTGCAGTAATTCACCGATGCCGCAATTGATTAAAAACTGCGCCTGATTGGTGTAGCCGAGCACGCTTAACCCTGCGTCAAATCCGGCTTCGGCCACGGCGGTGAAATCGACATGCGAGGTGATGTCGGACAAGCCCGGATACCAGAAGGGATCGTCATGCACACGATGCCGATAATGGCAGCGCACCGTGCCGCCATCGCGTTGCGGGTGATACAGCTCGCGGCGCGGCAGGCCGTAGTCGAGCAAAATCATCGCGCCACATTCAATGCGCCCGGCAAGCTCGGCTACCCAGGCGCGCACGGCCAGGCTGATTTCACCGCGATAAGGCGCAGCCGCTGGCAAGATTTCTGCGGCGTCGATCAATGCTTGGCTGGCGGGACGCTCAGCAAAGTGCAGTGGATGACCTTCTTGCTCTTCACCGCACCGCACGCCGCATTCGATCAGTCCGTTTTCATCCCAGCGCACAGCGTGCGTGGGCATGGCGTCGAGCACTTCATTGCCAATCAAACAGCCGGAGAATTTTTCGGGCAGCGCATCCAGCCATTGCACGCGATCAAGAAACTGCGGCGCGTGTTGCGCAATGATGGCGGCCTGGCGTGCGCGCAGTTCGCCAGAGAGTTCAAGAATCGCATAGCGTTGCGGCGCGCAGCCCAGGGCATCAAGGGCTAACAAAAGGTCTGCCGCTAGCCGACCGCTGCCCGCGCCCGCTTCAATCATGCAGGGTTGTGAGGCGGCGAGAACTTGCGCCACTTGCCGCGCCAGCGCCTGGCCAAAGAGCGGGGTGAGCTCGGGTGCCGTTAGAAAATCGCCGCCGGAGGCATGGTCGCCAAACTTGTGCGCGCCACCGGCGTAATAGCCCAGGCCGGGGGTGTAGAGCGCGAGCTCCATATAGCGGGCGAACGATATCCAGCCGTGGGTTTTTATTTCATCCGCAATCAACGCGGCGAGCGCAGCGCTTGCTTCACGGGCTTCTTCTGAAGGTTCTGGCAGGTCGGCAATCACGCAGCGGGCTCGCCGACTTGTTCGATTTGCTCTTGCAGGGCCAGCCAGCGTTCTTCAGTGCTGGCAATCTCCGTGGTGAGTTGCGTTTGGCGCTGGGCGAGTGTTTGCAACAGGGTTTTATCTGCTGCGGTGTAGAGCGCTGGATCAGCCAGCCGTATTGCTAGCGCCGCGAGTTCGGCTTGCCAGCTGGCGAGTTTTTTTTCGAGCTTGTCCGCTGCTTTGACGAGTGGTTGCCGTGTTGCCAGCGCCAGCGCGTTGCGTCCCTTCGGGAACTTTTCGGGCGAATCGAAAGCTGAGGGCTGCGCGGCAGGGCTGGCGGATTTTGCTGCCGTTTTTTCCGCCGTTTTTCCGCCGCTGCGTTTTTCCTTGGAGCGTTCTTCCGCCAGCCATTCGGCATAGTCGTCCAGGTCGCCATCGAATAACGACACCTTGCCGTCGGCCACCAGCCATAGTTCATCGCATGTGGCGCGCAGCAGGTGGCGATCATGCGAGACCAGCACCATGCCGGCATCGGTTTCCTGCAGGGCGATGGTCAGCGCTTCGCGCATTTCCAGATCAAGGTGGTTGGTGGGCTCATCCAGCAGCAATAAATTGGGTGCGGTGCGGATCATCAAAGCCAAGGCCAGGCGTGATTTTTCGCCACCGGAAAAACGGCCGCAGGGGGCATCCACCATGTCCCCGCGAAAATCAAAACTGCCCAGATAGCTGCGCAAGTCTTGCTCGCGGGTTTGTTTGCCTAGGGCGGATTCTTGATGAATCATGTGCCACAGCGGGGATTCGGTGGGACGCAGTTGTTCGAGCTGATGCTGGGCAAAATAGCCGAGCTTGAGATTGCGCCCTTCTTCGCGCGTGCCCGCCAGGGTTTGAATGTCCCCGGCAAGCAGTTTCATCAGCGTGGATTTACCCGCGCCGTTGCGGCCCAAGAGACCAATGCGGCTATCAGGGCGCAGGCTGAAGTTCAGATTTTCAAGAATCGGTGCTGTATTTTTATAGCCGATTTTTACGCGATCAATCACCATCAGCGGGTCAGAAAAAGCGCTGGGTTCGGGAAAGCTGAAGCTAAACGGCGTATCAATGTGCGCGGCGACAATATCGCCCATTTTTTCCAGCATCTTGATGCGGCTTTGCGCCTGCCGCGCTTTGGAAGCCTTGGCGCGAAAACGGTCGATGTAGTTTTGCAAGTGGGCTGCCTGGCGGCGCTGTTTTTCGGCCATTGCCATATCATTGGCCAGCCGCTCGGCGCGCGCGCGCTCACAGGCGGAGTAATTGCCGGTGAACATTTGCATGCGGCAGTTTTCAACGTGTACGATGTGACTGGTGACTTCATCGAGAAAATCACGATCATGCGAGATCAATATCAGCGTACCGGCGTAATTCTTGAGCCAGGTTTCCAGCCACAGAATCGCATCCAGATCGAGGTGATTGGTGGGCTCGTCGAGCAGCAGCAAATCAGAGCGGCACATCAGGGCGCGCGCCAGATTCAGCCGCACGCGCCAGCCGCCGGAAAATTCCGCCACCGGGCGAAGAAAGTCGGCATCCGTAAAACCCAGGCCATGCATCAAGGAGGCAGCGCGGGAGCGGGCGGCGTAGCCATCAATCTCACCCAAGCGCGAATGCAACAGGCCAATCTGCTCACCGGCGTGGTCATCATCCGGGTGTTGTTCCGCGGCGAGTAAATCACGTTCGATCTGGCGTAATTCGATATCGCCATCAAGCACAAACTCAAGCGCTGCGTCGGGTAACGCGGGGGTGTCTTGCGCGACATGGGCTAACACCCAACTGGCGGGGCGTTCCAGATCACCGCGATCGGCATGCAGCTCGCCGCGCAAAAGCGCCAGAAACGACGATTTGCCACAGCCATTGGCGCCGGTTAAACCAACCTTCCAGCCAGGATGAATTTGCAGGGAAGCGCCTTCAACCAGCGGGTCACCATTGCGGGAAAAACCAAGATTACGGAGCAGAATCACAGGGCAGATACCAAAGAGGGGTGGGCGCGGGAGGTGGGCACGGCAGAAGCCGTATCGACGCCCAACAGAAAACACGCGGGGGTGCATTTTATTGCGAAATCGTCCTCCCATGCGGTTTGTGTTGGGTTTGTATTGCCCGTGCGGTGATGCATGCCGGGCAGAATTTAATGCGGCGGTTTTGCGGTGTATAGTTAAGCCGTACTAAACATGAGCAGATGCTCGTTGTCGTCTGTAGCGACTGTATTTGCTAGCGTGATTTGCCACAAAAAAATCGTCACAAAAACAGGAGAAGAGCATGGCTGCACCCACCGTATATGTTGCCGGCGTTGGCATGATTCCGTTTGTTAAACCTGGTGAGAGTGATCCCTACCCGGTGATGGGCGCACGCGCCGTGCGTGCGGCGTTAGCCGATGCCGGGCTTGATTACACCGCGATACAGCAAGCCTATGCGGGCTATGTGTATGCGGATTCAACGGCTGGGCAGGCCGTGTTATATGGCGTTGGCATGACGGGTATCCCGGTCATCAATGTGAATAACAACTGTGCCAGCGGGTCTACGGCATTGTTCCTCGCGCGGCAGGCGGTGGCCAGTGGCGCGGTGGATTGCGCGTTAGCGGTGGGCTTTGAACAAATGAATCCGGGTGCGCTCAAAGGCGGTGCCTATAGTGACCGGCCCAGCCCGTTGGATAGCTTTATTCAGGTGCTGCAAGATCACAACCAGTTTGATGAGGCGGCACCCAGAACGCCGCAGTTTTTTGCTGCTGCCGGGCGTGCTTATATCGATGAATTTGGTATTTCCCCCGAGACGTTCGGCCGTATTTCCGTCAAGGCGCGCCAGCATGCGGCGCACAATCCGTATGCGGTGTTTCGCAAACCCGCCACGCTGGAAGAAGTGATGGCATCCCCCAGGATGACCGACCCCTTGACCCGCCTGCAATGCTGCCCGCCGACCTGTGGCGCAGCTGCCGCAATTTTATGTTCGCCTGCGTTTGCCAAAAAGCATGGGCTGGATATGCGCGTATCCATTGCCGGACAAGTCATGACGACAGATCGTGGAGATGCTTTTAGCGATGATATGCGCAACCTGATTGGTTCAGACATGGCGCAGCGGGCAGCGATGGCGGCGTATGACGAGGCCGGTATCGGCCCCGAAGACGTGGATGTGGTGGAACTGCACGACTGCTTTACAGTCAATGAATTGCTCTCGTATGAAGCCTTGGGTTTAACGCCTCACGGCACGGCAGAGAAATTCATTCTTGATGGCGACAATACCTATGGCGGCAAAGTGGTGACCAATCCTTCCGGCGGTTTACTCTCCAAAGGGCATCCGCTGGGCGCCACTGGTTTGGCGCAATGTGCCGAGCTCACTTGGCAGTTGCGAGGCCAGGCCGAAAAGCGGCAAGTGGCGGACGCAACAATCGCGCTACAGCACAATCTGGGGTTGGGCGGCGCATGCGTTGTGACGGTCTATCAAAAACATTAAGCGATCTCATGAGCGCGTTCGAAACTTTAAATTTTGCTGTTGATGACGGCGTTGCAACGATTACGCTGTCGCGCCCGGAAAGCCGTAATGCCATTAACTCGACCATGCGCGAAGAACTGGGCGCGCTGGTGCGGCAAATTCAGTTGGATCAATCCATTCGCGCCGTGGTGCTTACCGGCGCAGGGGAGACATTTTGCGCGGGGGGCGATCTGCTCGGCATGGAGGGGGTGGATTCGCGCATCATGCGGCAGCGGTTGATGGCGGCACATACCTATCTCACCGAGTTGATGAACCTTGATCGGCCGGTGATTGCAGCGGTGGATGGCACGGCTTATGGTGCTGGTTTTAGCTTGGCATTAGCAGCGGATATCGTTGTAGTGTCGAATCGTGCGCGCTTTTGCATGGCCTTTATGCGGGTGGGTTTGTTGCCCGACTATGGCGCCATGTACACCTTGCCGCGTGTGGTAGGTTTGCAACGGGCCAAAGAGTTGATTTATTCCGCGCGTGAAATTTCAGCTGAAGAGGCGTTAAACCTGGGCATCGCGCTGGAAATACATACCCCGGAAGATGTCCTGCAACGAGCAACTACGCTGGCGCATGCCATGAAACATCTGTCGCCCACGGCGTTTGGCTTTACTAAACACACACTGAATCAGTCATATGAAAGCAGCCTGGCAACCATGCTGGGTCTGGAAGCCGCAGCACAAAGCATGGCGATTGCCACCCCTGAATGTACCGAGGCCATTGCTCGATTTTCAGCAAAGCAGCCGCCTGCCTACAAGTGGCCAGAAAATGCCACTTTCTCCAACCAAAAAACGGAATAAAAACGATGTCCCATTCATTTACCACTGACGAAATTTCTCAGCTCAAACGCGGGCAAGGCGAAACCCTCTATGGCGATGGCGCCTTGGTTGTGCTCAAGGCGCTGCTCGAATGCGGGATCAGCTATTTTGGCGGTTACCCTGGTGCGCCTACGGCTAATTTGCTGGATGCGTTTGCCGATGCGTATGACCCGATTCTCAAAGATTACGGCTGCTATTTTGAAACCTCGAGCAACGAAATGGCTGCCGCTGCACTGTTGACGGCGTCTGTTTTCGAGCCCGTGCGGGGTGCGGTGACCTGGAAAGTGCTGGGCAACGGCGTGGGTCAAGATGTGGTGGATCACGTCTCGCAACTAGGGGTAAAAGACGGTGCCATGATCATCGTGGGCGAGGATTACGGCGGCTCGAGCACCACCGTTTTGCAACGCACACTGCCCTGGGGGCACAAAATCGGTATGCCGGTGATTGATCCGCGGCATGACCAGCAAGTGTTGCATCGTATGGTTAAAGAAGGCATGGATTTATCACGTGATAGTAATTCCGTTGTGGCGTTGCTTTTAAGGCCGCAACACTCGCATGCCAATGCGGAGATCACTGTCGGCGATAACGTACTGCCCAAGATCAGCACGGTTAATAAACTCAAGGAGTTTCGCCGCGACCCGACAATATTCGCTTTGCCGCCGTATTCTTTTCAGCAAGAGGCCAAGCGTTACGAAGAACGGCTGCCGATTGCCGCGCGCCTGATTGTTGAGCGCAATCTGAACGAATACTTTGGCAATTCCGAGGCGAAAGTAGGCATCATCACGCATGGCACCACGTTCAATACCACGATGCGTTTGCTTAGCATCATGGGGCTGGCGGATGAATTTGGTGAATTGGATCCGCGTCTGCATTTGTTGCAGTTGAATGTCATTTTCCCGCTGAATGATGACCAGATTGCCGGGTTTGTTGAGGGCAAAAGTCACGTGCTGCTGGTAGAAGAAGGGCAGCCTGATTTGATGGAAAGCCATATCCGGGCACTGATCCAGAAAAAAGATATTCGCCTGAGTTTCCGTGGTCATGACCTGGTGCCTAAATACGGCGAGCTAACGCCTGAGAAACTGGGCCCGGCGTTGGCCCAATTCATCATGCAGGCAATTCCCGACACGGGTGCCCTCCCTGGAGACGCCGTGCAGGGCCTGATTAACCGCAAACGTCAGGCAGTCGATCTATTTCCTGCCCCGGTGCCGCCGCGCTTCCCCACTTTTTGTACCGGATGCCCGGAACGTCCGGTGTTCTCGCAGATGAAAATTCAGGAATACAACACCGGCGTGAAAGACTGGCATGGCGGCGATGTGGGCTGCTATGGCATGGCCGGATTTATTCCGTTCCAGATGTCTGACTCCAACGTGGGCATGGGTGCGGGGCTGGCTGCGGCGTCAGCTGTTTCTGCGATGTCTGAACAGCACAACGTGTCCGTCGTTGGTGATGGCACGCTGTGGCATAGCGCGTTTAATACGTCTGCCGCCAATGCGATCTACAACCGCCAGGATACAACCTACATCGTGCTGGACAACAAATGGACCGCCATGACCGGCGCGCACGAAAATCCCAACGTGGGCAAGCTGATGACGGGCGAAGCGGTCGGCACCGAGATGAGCATAGTCAAAACATTTGCTGCCATGGGGGTAAAAAAAATAGAAACAGCCAACCCCTATGACTTCCGCGACTTTCAAGCCAAAATCAAGAAAATTCGTCGTGATGCCAAGATACCGCAAGTCCGCGTATTGATTTCTGAAGCAGAATGCCAGCTGCAAAAGCAACGGCGGGTCAAACCGGAACGCGAAGCGGCAATCAAGGCGGGCAAGCGGGTGGAAATTGATCGACTGGGTGTGGATGCGGAAGTTTGCGTGGGAGATCATGCCTGCATGCGCTTTAACGGCTGTCCTTCACTCACGCTCAAAGAAGGCCCGAACAGTTTGCGTACTGCGCCGGTTGCGGCGATTGACACCACCTGTGTTGGCTGTGGCGTGTGCGGCGAGATCACCACGGCGGCGCAACTGTGTCCCTCGTTTTTCAAAGTCACCAAAATCGAAAACGCCAGCTGGCTGGAAAAGATCAAGGCAAGTGTTTCTCGTTTGATGATTGGTCGCCCTGTTGTCCGGTCGTCTGTGTGAAGGCGGCGCTGGCAGTGGTAGTGGTTGAGGCAACGCTTCATGTGGGTGTAGTATGAGAAACTGAAACGGATGTTTTTTGTAGCGATAAATAAAAACATAGGAGAGGAGATCATCATGGCTGTATCAAGGCTGAGTTACCTGAGTATTCGCGCATTGGATCTAGTCGCAAGTGAAAAACATTACACCGAGGTCATTGGCCTGCGGGTTACCGGAAGGAGCCCCGGGCAGGTGTACCTGCAGGCGCATGAATCGCAGGATCATCATTGCATTATCTTGAATGCATCTGATCGGGCCGGACTTGATCATGTGGGCTTTAAGGTAAACGATCCGAATGATTTGAACGAGGCGGAAGCCGGCGCCAAGGCATGGGGTTTGAAAACCCATCGTGTTGCAGCGGGGGATGTCATGGGGCAGGGCGAGGGGCTCGGCATTGAACTCCCCTCCGGCCATACGTTCAATCTTTTCTATCACTCTGAAAAGGTGGGTTATTCGTACGGAATGAAAGACCCGGACATTATTCTGGAAAATTTGAATGGCATTTGGCCGGTGACGCATCTGGATCACACATTGCTCGCAGGAAATGATTGCGACAAAACAGCAAAGTTTTTGCAAGAAGTGCTGGACTTCAATCTGACGGAATGCATCCATGGGCCGGACGGTAATCCATTTGCATTCTTTCTGACGGTGAGTAACACGATTCATAACGTGGCATTCGCTCCGGGGCCACCAAACAGCCTGCACCATATTGCTTTCTATGTGAGCGATAGAGCAGATGTGATTCGCCGCGTGGATATGCTCAAGCATCGCAAAGTGGCAACCTTTGACTACGGCATCAGCCGTCACGGAGTGGCAGGGGTGACAACGGTTTATTTTCATGATCCGTCAGGTAACCGCAATGAGTTTCAATGTGGCGTGTATGAAGGTTCGGTTGTGCGCAATAAAATTCCTCCCATCGTCTGGGCAGGTGAAAATATTCCACGTGGGGTTTTCTATTACGAGAGCGCTGTGCTTGCCAACTTCTTTGAAGTGGTGACTTAAGTTGCGACTCCACCGTTTTCATTTGTCGATCTCACACTTTGGAGGATGTAAAGGATGGCTCTGATTCGTAGAGGCATACATCGCCTGGGCTATGCCCGGATTGCGGTGAAAGATTCACGTTTGCTGAAAACGCGCGAGTTTTACACGCGCGAGATGGGTTTGCTGGAAACGGGTATTGAACCTAATCGGGTGATGTTCCGCTGCTGGCACGAACCCTATAAATTTTCATTCGTAGTCGACCAAAGTGATAAACCGGGGCTGGTTGAAATCGGCCTGCATGTACGCGACGATATTGATCTGGAGGGTTTTCACCGCAAGCTCGAAGCCGCAGGTGTTGCTATTGAGGCGGCGGAGGCAGACAGCGTGCTCAAGGGTTTGGGTAAGTCGATTGCGTTTGATGTTCCGGCTGGCCCACGCATCCGTTTGTTTGCGGATATCCAGCAGTTGGGTTATGTGTCCGGATTTGAAGGCCCTGACTGGGTCGCCCCTAAAGCGATTCGTGGCACGGCAGCGCCACTCAATATTAATCACGTGGCTATTACGTCGCCCGATCCAGAACGCTGCAGCGCTTTTTTGGCCGACATGCTGGGATTTCTGACATCGGAAAAAATTGTCGATGAAAAGGGCAAAACCATTTCAGCGTTGTTGTTCCGCATGGCAAAAAATGTGGGTGGGCAAGAAATTGCAATTTACCCCGGTACGGAAGTGAAGCTGCATCACATTGCCTTTACCAAAGAAGATTCATCAGACATCATGTCGGATGGCTATTTCTTGAGGAGTGACGGGATAGAGCTTGATTTGCTTGGCCCGTTACGTCAGCCTTACGGCAACACCTTTTCGGTGCACTTTTTCGATTATTGCGGTGTGCGGCTGGAGCTCTGCGCGGTTGGGCGGATGACGGAAGTGCATCCTGAAATCCAGCCTGTGGTGTGGTCAACATCCAATTTGCGAGAGGCGCTTTCTTATTATGATGAAGCGCTGGTGCCTGAAGAATTTTTCATGCCTTGCCTCTAGGTTGCATGGTCTAACCATTGGTGTAAAGCACGTGATGGTGCTTGTTTCTCGTGCACCGCCGTGTTGCCAGCGCCGACTTTTTGATTTTTTCTGGAGTTGAAATGAACCTTGTCAAAATTACTGCCGGGCCTGACGGCAAATCGCTTTTTCAGGACACCCCGATCACCTTGACCGACAAAGGCAAGTTCGGGCGGTTTTCTGATTTACAAGTGGTGCCGGGCTTCATGTTCCGTGAAGCCAGTGCCGATTACGCCTCGGGCTGGCATGTGGTGCCTAATCCCGTGTATCTGATTTTCCTCAGTGGTCAGGTTGAAATTACCGTGGGCACGGGCGAGAAGCGCGTGTTCGGTGCCGGGTCGGTGATCTATGCTGATGATATGGTGGGTGAAGGCCACAGCACACGTTCTGTTTCCAGTGATCCGGTGCAGTCCATTCTCATCAATTTACCGGTTAAGGCATAAGCGAATAGTTTTTATGGAAATTAAAGATAACGGTTTTGTAGTGACCGGTGCTAGCTCAGGGCTGGGCGCTGCAACCGCACGCATGCTGGTAGCGCAAGGTGGACGCGTGATCCTGGCGGATGTTAATCCGCAAGGTGAGCAGCTGGCGGCCGAGTTGGGTGTCAACGCACGGTTTGTTGTAACGGATGTCACCGATCCAAAGAGTGCTCAAGCAGCAATCGACGCCTGTTTGACGACGTTTGGCAACCTGCGCGGGCTGGTGAATTGCGCAGGTATTGCGCCTGGCGAGAAAGTCGTGGGTAAAGAGGGCGCGCATTCGCTGGATACTTTTGCGCGGGCTATCAATATCAATCTGATTGGCAGCTTTAACATGTTGCGTCTGGCGGCAACTGCGATGACAGAGCAGCCGCCCCTGGCCGAGAACGAACGCGGGGTGATCATCAATACGGCATCGATTGCAGCGTTTGAAGGCCAGATTGGGCAAGCGGCTTATTCAGCTTCTAAAGGCGGTGTTGTTGCCATGACGCTGCCCATAGCACGGGAGCTCGCGCGCCACGGCATTCGCGTCATGGCGATTGCGCCAGGCGTGTTCGAGACACCCATGCTGATGGGATTGCCTGAAAATGTGCGGGAAGCCTTGGGTCAATCGGTGCCCTATCCACCACGCCTGGGGCGTCCTGCAGAGTTCGCAGGCCTGGTGCAGCACATCATTGGCAATCTCATGCTCAATGGCGAAGTCATTCGTCTGGATGGCGCTATACGCGTACAGCCGCGTTGATGCGCTGTCAAAATTCAAGGAAAAGAAATGGCAAACGCAATAGTAGAAAAATTGGCAAACAATGATCCGGTAGTCATCCTCGCTGCAGCAAGAACGCCGATTGGTTCTTTTCAAGGCAAACTCGCTGGGTTCACCGCACCTGAGCTGGGTGCCGTGGCGATTCGTGAGGCAGTTAAACGCGCAGGCATTGCGTCTGAATCGGTTGATGAAGTGCTGTTCGGCACATGTTTGTTTGCCGGTCAAAGGCAGGCGCCAGCACGGCAAGCCGCATTAGGTGGCGGGCTGCCAGGTTCTGCCGGGTGCACCACGCTGACCAAAATGTGTGGCTCAGCCATGAAAGCAGTCATGCTCGGGCACGATGTTTTGCTGGCAGGCAGTTCAAGCATGGTTGTCGCGGGGGGAATGGAATCAATGAGCAACGCGCCCTACTTGCTGCCACGTGCGCGTACAGGTTATCGCTTGGGCCATCAGAAAGTGCTTGATCACATGCTCACCGATGGCTTGGAAGATGCCATTGAAGGACGACTCATGGGCGACTTTGCCTGCTCATGGGCTGAGCAAAATACCTTCACCCGCGAGGAGCAAGATCGCTACGCAACGGTGTCAACACAACGTGCAAAGTTGGCCAATACCGACGGGAGTTTTGCCTGGGAAATTGCACCTGTTACGATTAAAAGCCGGACAGGCGAGACGGTGATGGACAAGGATGAAACGCCTTTTGCTGTCAATGTCGAAAAAATTCCCACATTGAAACCGGCGTTTCGCCCCAATGGCACTATTACGCCAGCGAATGCGAGCTCGATTTCTGACGGAGCTGCAGCGCTTGTGCTGACACTGCAATCAACCGCTGAGCGACTGTCTTTGACACCGCTAGCCCGCATCATTGGCCATGCAACGCACGCCGCTGATATGGCGTCTTTTCCTGCTGCGCCTATTCATGCCATTAGAAAGCTGTACGCAAAAACGGGCTGGACAACGCAAGACGTTGATCTGTTCGAGGTGAATGAAGCGTTTGCTGTGGTCGCACTCGGCGCCATGCGGGCATTGGATATCCCGCATGAAAAAATGAACGTCCATGGCGGCGCCTGCGCGCTGGGTCATCCGGTGGGATCGACGGGTGCACGCATCATGGTGACGCTGATTGGCGCATTGCGCCAGCGCGGTCTTAAGCGGGGTATCGCCAGTTTATGTATCGGCGGCGGCGAAGCAACGGCCATTGCCATTGAGCTTTTATAAAGAAAATCACTATGACAAAAACCACGACGGCAACGTATGCCCTGATAGGTGGCGGCATGCATTTTGAAGACTTTACACAGGGCTATTGTTTCAGAACCCGTGGCCGCACGGTGACGGAAACCGATCTGGTGAGCTTTGTAAATCTGGCTTGGTTTACCGAAGAGCTATTTACCAATACCGAAGATCGCGAAGGTATGCTGCTCAAGGGGCGTGTGGTGCCAGGCGCGCTGGTCTACGCCTTTGCCGAAGGCTTGTTGATGCCTTCAATGCAGGATACCGGCATGGCTTTTTTAGGCGCTGAAATCAAGATTCCGGCGTCCACCTGCGTGGGCGATACGATACACGTGGAATGCGAGGTGATCATGGTGCGCCCGAGCTCAAAACCCGGCCGGGGCGTGGTGCAGACCATGAACCGGGTGATTAATCAAAAAGGTGATGTGGTGCTCACCTACAACCCCACGCGGTTGATCAAGGCAAAGTCCTGATTTTTATTTGTTCGAAAAGAATAAGCGATGCATATCCAGAATAAATTTTTTATCAATGGCGAGTGGGTTGCTGCGGATGCGACTGCCCGCATTGATATTTTCAACCCGGCAACGGACGAACGATTAGGCTCGGTGCCGGACGCGAATGCTGTCGATGTGGATCGGGCGGTCACTGCTGCACGAGGCGCGCAAGAGGCGTGGCGCCGCGTTTTGCCACAGGCACGAGCGGACTTTATTGACCGTATTTGCGCGGGCTTAAAAGCGCGCACGGAGGAGCTGACCGATCTCATTGCCGCAGATATTGGCATGCCGCGCAAAATGGGGCGCCGCATGCAAGTGGGGTTGCCGATCCAGATTCTTGAAGTCTGTGCGCGGCATGCACGTGAATTCAGTTTTGAAGAACGGGTGGGTAATTCACTCGTCCTGAGGGAGCCCGTCGGCGTTGCCGCCTGCATTACGCCGTGGAATTATCCGTTGTTTCAAATTGCCACCAAGCTCGGGCCAGCGCTGGCGACGGGGTGCACGGTGGTTTGGAAGCCTTCGGAAGTCGCCCCGCTGGCGGCGTTTGTACTCGCTGAAATTATTCAAGAGGCTGGTTTGCCGCCGGGCGTTTTTAATCTGATCACGGGCTATGGCCCAACGGCGGGTGAAGCGCTGGTGATTCATCCTGAAGTGAACCTGATTTCCATGACGGGCTCTACTCGTGCAGGGGCTCGCATTGGAGCGCTGGCGGCAGAGCGTATGAAACGTGTGACGCTGGAATTGGGCGGCAAGTCCGCTGCGGTGGTGCTGGATGATGCTGATCTTGAGGCAGCAGTGCGCGCGACGGTGAATTCCTGTTTTCTGAATTCCGGTCAAACCTGTCTTGCACTCACCCGCCTGATTGTTCCCGAGGCGCGGTATGCAGAGGCAGCAAGGATAGCTACTGAAGTGGCTGCCCGCTTTACGGTGGGCGACCCCTTGAGCGATACCGCCAAACTCGGGCCGTTGGTATCCACTGCCCAGCGTGATCGCGTGGTGAGCATGATTCGGCAAGGCATTGCACAAGGCGCCGAGCTATTGTGTGGCGGCCCCGAGCGACCGGCAGGGCTTGATCGTGGCTGTTATGTGCAGCCCACGGTATTCGGCCGCGTTGCACCCGATAGCGTGATTGCCCAGGAAGAAATTTTCGGCCCGGTGCTGAGCATCATCACCTACCGCGATGAAGAAGAAGCCATTGCCATTGCCAACGGTACGGCCTACGGGCTTTCGGGGGCGGTGTGGTCTGCTGATTCGGCACGCGCGCTGCGTGTTGCGCGCCGGTTGCAAACCGGCCAGGTGAAAATCAATGGCGGCGCTTTTAATATCGAAGCGCCGTTTGGTGGTTATAAACAGTCGGGCCTGGGCCGCGAAATGGGGCGCTATGGGCTGGACGAATTCCTCCAGTACAAATCGTTACAGTTGTCTGCTTAATCTGACATTTCGTTGACAACTAAGTAGGTACTAATTTAGCGCACCGAATTCCACAGGGAGTTTTGCATGAGTGAACAGACCAAGGAAAATAAAGTGGCTATCCTTACTGCCGCCTCCCAGGGCATGGGGGCGGCGTGCGCCCGCATCTTGGCTGCACGCGGTTATCACGTGGTATTGATGGCACGCTCTGAGCGTGTCATTCATCTGGCGAAGGAATTAGGTGGTGTCGGTTTACAAGGTTCAGTGACTGAAACGGCTGACCTCACCCGGCTGGTTGATCTCGCACTGTCTACCTATGGCTGCATTGATGCAGTGGTGAATAACACAGGCCACGCGGCCAGCGGCGAGCTGCTGGTTTTGAGCGATGACGACTGGCATGCGGCGCTTGATCTCTTGCTGCTGAATGTGGTGCGCATGTCGCGTCTGGTGACGCCGGTTTTCGAGCGGCAGGGTGGCGGGGCGATGGTGAATATTTCTACTTACGGCGCACGTGAGCCCAGTGCTGGTTATCCTATTTCCTCGGCAATTCGCGCGGCGTTGTCGAGCTTTACCAAGCTTTATGCGACACGCTATGCGGCAGCGGGCATTCGCATGAACAATGTGTTGCCTGGTTTTATTGACAGCTTCCCCGTCGATGAGGCGACGTGCGCCATGATTCCCATGGCGCGGGCCGGTCGGGTGGATGAAATTGCGGAAACCGTGGCGTTTCTGCTTTCATCAGGCAGTGGGTATATCACGGGCCAGGATATTCTTGTTGAAGGCGGGCTGGCTCACGCTGCGTAAATCACGCTGCGTCGTTTGTTGCTCGCGGTTAACCGCCGCCCGCCCGTAAAGCGAGATAAGCGCGGGTAAGCGCAGGGTGGCGGTAAAGCCATAGACGTCGCCCAAACCAGCCATCTGCACGATCTTTGACAACCACGCGGGGAATGGCCGAAGCCGGCGTCTTTGCGGTGCAGGTTCCTTTATTCACGGTGTATAGGTGGGTGAATCCGGCGCTATGTGCCACAGCCTGGTAGTCGGCATCAAAGTAGCCTTGCGGCCAACACAGATGCGGCGATACGCTGCCCAGATGCGTTTTTAGCGCCGCGCGTGACGCGGCTAAATCTTCAGCTAATTTTGTTCGACGCGCTTGCGGATCGCTTGCCAGCCGATCCCAGCGTTGATGCGTGTGGGTGTGGGAATGAAATTCAAAGCTGCCTGCCGCGTTCATTTCGACCACTTCGCTCCAGCGCAGCATGACATCATCCGCTTGCCCCGCAGCGATTCTTTCCATGCAGACGCGATGTGATGGGGTGAGCGCCGATGCTGCCGGCATCCGTTGCCCTCTGTGCGCCGTGTCACCAGCGCCGACTTTTTGCACGTCTTTGTGCACTATTCCGCGCGGAGTACCCTGACCCAGCCAGCCGGTGGTCACAAAAAGCACAGCCTTTAACCCAAGGGCCTGCAACACCGGATGCGCGTAAAGATAGTTGTCGAGATAACCGTCATCAAAGGTGATCATCACGGATTTTTCAGGTAACGGCGTACCGGTCAAAAAGGCCGCCAGATCATCGGCGCCTATGCTGCGGTAATTGTGCCGGGCGAGCCAGGCCATCTGCGTGTGAAACGTCTCGGGCGAGACGGTCACAAGGCCTGGGTTGGGGCTGACATGGTGATACATCAAGACCGGAATGCCTTGCGCAGTTTTCATGGATCAGCTTTTTGCAGTCAGTAGTTTTTGATACACGGCCAGCATGCCATCGACCATCACTTCGCGCGAATAATGTGCTTCTGCCCAATGGCGTGCGGCAATACCCATCGACTGCCGCAAGGGGTTATCGGACAGAAGACGAATGATGCTGGCGGCAATGGCTGCACTGTCACCGACGGGTACGAGCAGCCCGGTTTTGCCATCGCAAACAACCTCGGGCACACCGTCCACGCGGCAGGCAATGGCTGGCACACCCATGGCGGCGGCTTCAATAAAGGCCGTGCCCAGCGCTTCTTGATGCGTGGGCAGAACAAAAAGATCGAGTGAGGCGAGTACATTGACGACATCACGACGCAAGCCAAGCAGATGCACGTTACGGGTTAAACCGAGTTCAGCGATGCGTTGATTCAAGTTGTCTGTCTGTGGGCCATCGCCGGCAAAAACAAAGTGTGCAGTAGGAAATTTTTCCAGCACGGTCGGGATGGCTTCAATCAATTCGGCGTGCCCTTTTTTGCGGCGCAAAATTGCCACGGTGCCGATAAGCGGTGTGTCATTGGCTAAGCCCAATTCTGCCCGCAAGCTGCCAGGGGTCGTGGTTTGATAACGGCTCAAGTCGATACCCGTGGGCACAGCGGTAATGCGTTCTGCCGGCACCTTGGCCGAGACGAGGTAACTCGCGACAAAGCGGCTGACTGTGACGACATGGTCCGGCAGTGTGACGTAGCTGAATAGGGAAGAGATCGGCAGCGCCAGATGCCGCGTGCGCACTATGCGTGGCCGTTGGTGACCCAGCGTGCGCGCGGCCATGCCAGCGAGCTGGGTGTCGCGCCCACTGTGCGTATTTACAATGTCAATGTGTCGCGAAGCCATCAAGCGGTGTAACTTCCACAGCGCGGGCAAGTCGAGTGCGCCGCGCATGGCAATATCAATCACTTCAAAGCCTGCTTCACGCGCCCGCACACCCAAGCGAGCGTTTGGCGGGCAGGCCAGCAACGGTTGATATCCCAAGGTGCGCAGGCCGATCAACTCATTGAGCGTGCGATTTTCCTGCCCGCCCCAGCCGAGCGATGATTCCGTGTGGAGTATTTTTATGGTCACGGGAGTGGTTGTTTTTCTTGCTGTGTTTCGGTTGTTCGTTGCATGCGATAAAAATTGGCATACGCCGCATTTTTTGCCAGCAGTTCGGCGTGACATCCTTCTTCAACAATGCGCCCGGCTTCCAGCACGACAATGCGATCAGCATGTTCGATGGTGGATAAGCGGTGGGCAACAACCAGTGTGGTGCGATTTTTCATCAACACATCCAGCGCCGCCTGCACGTGGCGTTCGGATTCGGTATCCAGCGCGGACGTGGCTTCATCGAGTATCAAGATCGGGGCATTTTTCAGGATCGCGCGCGCAATCGCCAGACGTTGGCGTTGCCCGCCTGAGAGCTTGACGCCATTTTCACCAATCAGTGTGGCAAAACCTTCCGGCATGTGTTCGATGAATTCCAGCGCATGTGCTGCGCGTGCCGCTTGCTCCAGGGATTCTTGCGTGATCCCCTGCAGGCCATAAGCAATATTGGCGGCAACCGTGTCATTGAAGAGCACGACATCCTGCGATACCAGCGCAATGTTTGCCCGTAGGGAAGCAAGAGTCAGAGTTTCGATCGAGTGATCATCGATCAAGATTTCGCCGGATGTAGGGTGGTAAAAGCGGGGCAGTAAATTTGCCAACGAGGTTTTACCACTGCCCGATGTGCCCACGAGCGCCACTGTTTTTCCTGCGGGAAGCACCAGATTAATGCCAGCCAAGGCTTCACGGGAGGCCTCAGGGTAGCGCAGGTGGACATCACGAAATATGACATTGCCGCTTGCGCGCCCGAGAACGGTGGCGCCAAAATCGTCTTCAGGTGTTTCATTGATCAGGTCGAACACGCTTTCGGCCGCCGCCAGCCCGCGTTGCAGCGGCGCGTTAATATCTGTCAGCCGTTTGAGTGGGGCCAGCAACATCAGCATGGCGGTAATGAATGAAACGAAGCTCCCCACCGTGGTTTGATCGCTGGCGTTGGATTGCTGTATGGCAACCGTAATAATCGTTGCCAGCGCCACGGCGGCAAACAGTTGCACAATCGGCCCCAGTGCCGCAGCGGCAATGGTCTGGCGCATGGCCTGGCTGCGCTGCGTGCCGCTTGCCGCAGCAAACCGCTGTCCTTCATAGGTTTGGCCGCCAAAAATCTTGACCACTTTATGGGCTTCAATGCTTTCTTCGAGCACGTGCATGATCTCGCCCATGGCGCGCTGTACGCCGCGGCTGGTAGCGCGCAAGCGTTTGCTGAAACTGAGCACCGCCAGCGCAATACCGGGGATCATGATTAACGCAATCAGGCTTAGCATCCAGTTGAGATAAAACATCCAGGCTAAAAGCCCGGCTACCGCGAGCGTGTCTTTGATCAAAATGGTCAGCACGCCAGTGGCCGCACCAGTAACACCCGTTACATCGTAGGCGATGCGCGACATCACAGCGCCAGATGATTGATTGTCAAAAAACGTAGTTGGTAGTTGCACCAGGCGTTTGAACATGTCATTGCGCAGATCAAGCACCACCTTGTTGGAAACCCAGGCAAGCGCATAATCGGCGCAAAAACCGAACATGCCACGCAACAAAAACACACCCACAATGATGAGTGGCAACACCCAAGGGTTATATACCCCCGTTGTTTTCCCGCCGAAACCACTATCCAGCAAAGGTTTCATGAGCGCGGGGAAAACTGGCTCAGTGGCGGCCGAAATCGCCATGAAGACAATGGCCAGCACAAACGTACGCCAATAAGGCCGCACGTAACCTAGAAGGCGAACATATAGCTCGCGGCTGGTGCGCGGCGTGGAGGAATAACTCGTGTCAGCGCTAGATGTCATGGTGTGCGTACAAAGAGGGGAGGGCAGATCAGGTAAGAAATAACGTGAAAAATAGTGCTGCAAGCGGGTGTGGCGCATGCGTTAAGCAGCCGTATTGGTGATGCATCATGTTCCGTTCCCATTATAAGGGGCATGATGGTTTGCGCTGGCTCTGTTGCCTGTAGCACGTGTGACGCCGGGCAGATTTTTACAGCCGTTTGATTTACTGGAGATTTTCAAAAAAAGCCAAGCGCGAGTTTGATGCAGGTCTTTTTTGTGACAAAATGAGGGAAAGTATTTGACTAAATGTTTAGTCATTAACTCAGCGGAGGAGATGTAATGAGCAGTAATCCAGAGATCGGTTTGTCTATTGTCGCTAACGGCATTGCAACAAACTATCACGACCAGGGCAGCGGCGATCCAGTATTGATGATCCACGGTTCTGGCCCCGGTGTCACGGCCTTTGCCAATTGGCGCCTGAGCATGCCTGTGCTGGCCAAAAACTTCCGGGTGATTGCTCCTGATATGGTGGGATTTGGTTACACCGAGCGTCCGGCGGGGATTAAGTATTCCATGGAAAACTGGGTGAGCCATGCATTGGGTTTGCTGGATGCCTTGAAAATTGAGCGCGCGCACATTGTTGGTAATTCTTTCGGTGGTGGTTTGGCGCTGGCGCTGGCGATTCGCGCGCCAGAGCGCGTGAATCGCCTGGTGCTGATGGGTGCGGCGGGTACGTCGTTCAAACTTACCCAAGGGCTTGATGACGTATGGGGCTATACGCCCTCATTCGAGAATATGCGCAAGATTATGGATATTTTTGCCTATGACCGAAGCTTGGTGAGCGATGAGCTGGCAAAGTTGCGTTATGAGGCCAGTATCCGTCCGGGATATCAAGAGGCGTTTTCCAGTATGTTTCCCGCCCCGCGTCAGCGTTGGGTTGATGCACTGGCCAGTCGCGAGGAAGACGTGCGCGCCTTGCCGCATGACACGCTGATTATTCATGGTCGCGAAGATCAAGTTCTTCCGTTATCAGCCTCGCTCAAGCTGTTTGAGCTGATTTCCAAATCACAGTTGCATGTGTTTGGGCAATGTGGTCACTGGACGCAGATCGAGCATGCCGAGCGTTTTACCAAGCTGGTCGGCGATTTTTTTCTTGAGAGTTCTTCCTGAGAGTTCCTGAGTTCATTTGATGCTGAGTGGGCTCACGATGTACGAAGTTGTAAACCGGGCGCGGTGAGCGCGCCCGGTTTTTCATGTTGCAGGGGTGGCGGGTTGGGTACTACCGATATCTGCCAAATAACAATCAAAGCATGTCACCAGAATGCAGCAATTTTTCTTTCTGGTCTTCATGAGTCATTTTGTAGGAGTGAGAGAATCCAATGAGCGTAACTCTATCTTCGCGGCGGACATTTCTGCAGGCGACGGTGCGTGGCGGTGCTGCGTTACCGCTGCTGACGTCGCTTGGCATGGCGACAAATGCCGTAGCAGGTGGCTTGGCTGAGTCGGAAAACAGTCTTTGTCTTTTTGAGGCAGATGCCGCCATGGGGGCCGATATGGCTGCTGGCGTGCGGCAGATTGGTCTCGCCTATCAAACAGTAACGCTGGATGATGCGGCCGGCTGGAGCGCGATGCTGGATGCGCTGGCTTCCGCCCGTGGCCGTTCGCTGGCTGTTTTAGGCAGGCCGGCCACTGTGTTTGCTGTGCGCGGCATGTTAGAGCCGACCTGGCGCGTGGTGCTTGAAGGGCGGCATAGCCGTCAGGCGGGCGGTCAGATGCGGCATGCGTTTAATGGCCTGGACGCGCCGATGAATCAACTTTCTGGCTGGCTGGATCGTGTGCGGGACCCCGCGCAGTACGCCGTTGTGCTTGCATCAATGACGCGGGGGGAATTTTCTGCGGATGCTGAACGCAAAACGCTTGATGTGAATTCGCATGCTTGGCCGGGCGGCGATCTTGTTTCGTTACTGGCTTGGCCGAAAGGAGTTGTTTGATGGAATCCGTTCTACCCCCCGGAATAAAGCGCGAACAGTTTGCTGCTTTACTTGCTGACCTGCAAAAAGCGGTTGGACGCGAATTTGTATTTACTGATCCGCAATGGGAGTTGCCAGCCTATAACGATGCCTACCTGACAACCCCGGCCGAGATGCACCAACCTTCGGCTGCTGTTGCGCCTGCCAATGTCGAAGAATTGCAGCGTGTATTGGAAGTGGCGCGCCACTATAAGGCGCCGCTGTGGACGATTTCGACAGGCAAAAACTTTGCCTACGGCGGCCCGGCGCCGCGCAAGGCGGGTTATGTTGTGCTGGATCTCAAGCGCATGAACCGCATTCTTGAAGTGAATGAAAAGCACGGCTATGCCGTGGTTGAGCCGGGCGTGAGCTATATCGATCTGTATCGCCACCTGCGAAAAATTGGCAGCAAACTGTGGGTTGACTGCGCAGCGCCGGGCTGGGGCGGCGTGCTACCCAACATGACCGAGCACGGCGTGGGCTACACCCCGTATGGCGATCACGTGACGATGCAATGTGGAATGGAAGTAGTGCTAGCGGATGGTACGGTCGTACACACAGGCATGGGGGCGCTGCCGGGTAGCCAGACAAATCATCTCTATAAATATGGATTTGGCCCCTCGGTGGATGGCTTGTTTACGCAATCCAATTTTGGTGTAGTGACCAAGATTGGCATTTGGTTGATGCCCGAGCCGCCAGGTTATCGCCCTTACATGATTACTTTTGAGAAGGAAAGTGATCTGCATGCGATTACCGAGGCACTGCGCCCACTCAAAGTGAATATGCTGGTGCCTGCGGTGGCAATGACGGTGGAAATGTTGTGGGAAGCGGCAGTGCAGGTCACGCGGCGTGATTACTACACCGGTAAAGGGCCGATTCCAGATAGCGTACGCAAAAAAATGCGCAAAGACTTGCGGATCGGTGCCTGGAATTTTTACGGTGCGCTTTACGGCCCGCCACCCATGATGGATAACACCTGGGAGGTGATTCGAGATACCTTTGCCAGTATTCCCGGTGCGAAGTTTTACTTCGATGAGGATCGTTCAAAAGACGATGTGGCATGGAATTACCGCAAAAAACTGGGCGCTGGCATTCCGAACATGACGGAATACAGTTTAATGAATTGGATCCCCAACGGCGCACACATCGATTTCTCACCCATTTCACCAGTGACTGGTGTGGATGCCACCAAGCAGTATGAGTTGATTCGCGATCGCTGCAACAAGGCGGGCTTTGACTATTGCGGTGAGTTTGCGGTAGGTTGGCGTGACATGCATCATATTTTCTGTCTCACCTTTGATCGCAATGATCCCAAAGAAAAGGCGCGTGCCAACAAGTTGTTTGGCGAGTTAGTAGATGCTGCTGCCGCTGCGGGTTACGGTGAGTATCGGACGCACATTGACTTCATGGACCGTATTGCAGGCACCTATAACTGGAATGATTCCGCGTTATTGAGGATGCACGAGAAGGTCAAGGATGCTGTTGATCCGTCGGGCATTCTGTCGCCAGGGAAAATGGGGATTTGGCCCAAGTCCATGCGTAAGGGGAGAGCATGATGAATGCGCGCTTAATGGTTGAATCTGTTTTTGGAAAACGTTCTTTAGTCCGCGCGGCATTAGTATGCGGAATAGTCGGCGCTGGCTATACGGCGACTACCGTGTTTGCAGCTGATGCAGCAGTGCCTACGCCTGCTATAAGCCCCGCCACGCTGGCGCAAGGCGCCGCCATTTATGAGCATTACTGCACCGTATGCCACGAACGCGGGCTGGGCACGCCTGGCACTCAAGCTTTGGGCTTTTTGTATGGCAAAGAAAAAGCAGCGCTCGCCGACCGCGATAATTTAACGCCTGATTACGTCCGTTTTTTAGTGCGTAATGGGCGTGGATTAATGCCCGCGTTTCGGATGACGGAAGTCAGTGAAGAAGAATTAAAAGCGCTCGCGGCATACTTGTCAGCAGGCCCGCATCCTGCAGCGCAGACAAAATAAATAGAGGAGGTTCCATGGCACTCAAAAAGCTTAATTTCTGGATTGGTGGTGAATTTCGCGCAGCCCAGTCCAACGCCACCTTTGTTGATCACACGCCGGTGGATGATAGTCCTTACGCTGAAGTGGCAAGGGCGGCTGTGGAAGATGTGCAATTGGCTGCAGAAGCGGCTCACGCTGCGTTTGCCAGTTATCGCGACACCACACCGGGACAGCGTGAAACCTGGCTTGGCAAAGCGGCCGATTTGCTCGAACAGCGCAAGGATGCGTTTGCCGATGTGCTGATTGATGAGATTGGTTCGCCGCTGTTGAAAGCGCATTTCGAAATCAAATACGCCATTGCGCATTTGCGGACTGCGGCCGGTATTCCCCGCCGTATCACTGGGCAAACGCTTCCCTCCGATGTACCGGGCCGTTTTAGCATGAGCGTGCGCGAGCCTTTGGGGGTGTTTGCTTGCATCACCCCATTCAATGTGCCACTGATCAAGGCGATGAAGCAGTGCACGGGGCCGCTCGCAACGGGTAATACCGTTGTTTTGCTGGCATCGGAAGAAGCGCCAGCGCTGGCTATCCTGGTTGCCGAATTATTCCGCGATGCGGGGTTTCCGGCCGGATCATTCAATGTGCTAACCGGTTTTGGGCATGAAATTGGCGATGATCTGGTGACGCATCCACGCGTCAAGGGTGTGAACTTCACAGGCTCAACCCGCGTCGGCCGGCATTTGTCAGCATTGTGTGGCAAACACATGAAGCGTGCCTTGCTTGAACTGGGTGGTAAAAATCCGCTCATCATTCTCAAGGATGCTGATCTGGATGCGGCCGTTCATGCGGCCGTGTTTGGCATGTTTCTGTTTCAAGGCCAGGCGTGCATGGCTTCCAGCCGTATTTTGGTGGAAGCGCCTATTTATGATGAGTTTCTCAGTCGCTATAAAGCGGCGGCTGCCGGGGTGGGTTATGGCGATTTGCGCAGCCCAAAAACCATGCTCGGGCCGATCATTTCGCAACGCCAGCGTGATCGCATTCGCCATCACATTGACGATGCCGTAGCCCATGGCGCCACGCTTGAAACAGGGGGCAAGTGGGTGGGCAATCGCTGTTTGCCCACCATACTCACCGGCGTTGATTCGCGCATGGTGTGCTACCAGGAAGAAACCTTTGGCCCGGTCACCGCCGTGTATAAAGTCGGCTCTGCTGATGCGGCGTTAGCGCTTGCCAACGACAACTGTTACGGCTTGTCGGCCGCTGTCTTTACACAAAATCTTGATGAAGCCATGCGCATTTCACAGGGCATTCATGCCGGTATGGTGCACGTTAACGCCCCCACGCTGCATGACGAACCCCACGTGCCGTTTGGTGGTGTGGGGGACTCCGGCATGGGCCGTGAAGGGGCGCAAACCGATATTGATCACTGCACCGAATGGAAGTGGATAACGATACAAGCGCCAGGAGCGAGTCATGGCCACTGAGAAAACAGTATCGCTATCTGCCGAGGCCGGCGCGATCGCGGCGCGCGTGGGTTCATTGCGTGACTTCCTGACGTTTCTTGGCGAGCACGAGCAATGCGTGCGTTGGCCTGATCCGGTGATGCCAGAGCCGGATATCCGCAACATTTCTGTCGCCGCAGGGAACAACGTAGCGACCGGGCCAGCTGTCATATTTGACCAGATCAGGGGTTACCCGGGTAAGCGCGTGGCGGTCAATGTGCATGGCAGTTTTGGCAATCTGGCGTTATTGCTCGGCTTGCCTAAAACAACCCCGGTGCGTGATTTGTTTTTTGAGATTATTCGTCGCTGGGGTTCAGATAAACCCTTGCTGGAACGGGTGCCACCTGAGCAAGCGCCCGTGAATGAAAATCGCATCGATAAAAATATCAATCTTTACGATCTTCTGCCACTGTATCGCATCAATGCCAATGATGGCGGCTTTTATATTGCCAAAGCCTGCGTAGTGAGCCGCGATCCGCTCGAGCCGGACAATTTTGGCAAGCAGAATGTCGGCATTTATCGTATTCAGGTCATGGGGCCGGATACCTTCACGTTGCTGTCGATTCCGGCGCATGACATGGGCCGTCAAATGCTGATGGCTGAACAACATGGCAAGCCACTCAAGGTCTCGGTCATGATCGGTAATCACCCGGCCATGCCGATGTTTGCGGCAACCCCGGTGGGTTACGATGAATCCGAATTTGCCTATGCATCGCAAATGATGGGCGCGGCTTTGCGCTTAACGACAGCGGTTAATGGCACCGATATTCTGGCGGATACTGAAATGGTGATTGAGGGGGAGCTGCAACTCAATCAGCGTGAAGTGGAAGGCCCCTTTGGCGAATTCCCGGGCAGTTACAGCGGCGTGCGTAAAGTTCCCCTGTTCCGCGTCACGGGGGTGAGCCATCGCAACAATCCCATTTTCGAGAATATCTATATCGGCAAGGGCTGGACAGAACACGACACGCTCATAGGCCTGAATACCTCGGCACCCATTTATGCGCAGCTGAAAAAAGACTTTCCCGAGGTGGCGGCCGTCAATGCGCTCTATCAACACGGCTTGACGGGCATCATTTCTGTGCGCAATCGTTTCTCCGGCTTTGCCAAGTCGGTAGCGATGCGTGCCCTGGGTACCCCTCACGGCACGATGTATCTGAAAAATCTGATTCTGGTTGATGAAAATGTTGATCCGTTTGATCTCAATCAGGTGATGTGGGCGCTATCCACCCGCACCCGTGCGAACGACATTATTGTGATTCCCAATATGCCGATGGTGCCGATTGACCCGGCAGCCGAAGTGCCAGGCAAGGGGCATCGGTTGATTATCGATGCAACCAGCTTCATGGCGCCGGATAACCTGGGCGCTGATCCGCACCTCGTGGATCGTCCGATGGGCCCCGCCATTGATGCCTTGATGCAGCGCTTGAATGAACTTCAGAAAGGACACGCCTGATGAAAGTGATTTGTCCGCGATGCGAGTCACCCGGGGTGACGCAAATGCATGCCGGTATGGAAGATGGAAAAGTCCTGTGGCGTGTCTGGCACTGCAAGGATTGCGCCTACACATGGCGGGATAGCGAACCTGCTGAATCGGTGGACCCCAAAATGCGGCCCGCCTGGGCGCAAATGAAGGGCGTTGATTTTGATAGTCTGCGGCAGGTGATTCCACCCGCGCGCAAACCAACTTGATGAGTGGTGAGGAATATTATGACAATAAGCGCATTGGAAGCAAAACTCAAAAAAAGCGGTGTAAAAGTTGAAGCACTGACTGACACGAAAATCTTGCGCGGCACCGCAGGCATCTCGAATCTGCCTAAAAAAGTGATACGCCCCAAGACGGTGAAAGAAGTTCAGGCGATTCAAAAGGCGGCTCATGCCGAGGGCGTTGCTTTATGGGTTGCGCCCAATTCCAGCGGTAATGGTTTGCTCGCGCCCGAGGTGGCAAGTGAGCCTGTGCTAGTTGATTTATCGAATATGCGCGCGGTTATCGCAATTGATCCCGATTCTGCGACGGCATTGGTTGAACCAGGCGTTAGCCATGCTGATTTGAGTGCCGCCTTGAAAGCAAAAGGTCATGATTTTTGGGTAGATAGCGGGCGTAACGACGCCGAATCAATTTTGGGGGCTATTTGGGATCGTTCGTTTGGCTATACCGCGTATAGCGATAATCTGATGATGCAGTGCGGTTTGGAAGTGATTACCGCCGAGGGAACCCAAGTGCGTACTGGCATGGGCGCCTTTCCTAAAGGGGATTGCTGGCAGTTGTTCAAGCTAGGTTTTGGCCCCTACGTTGATGGCAGCTTCACACAATCTGGCCTGGGCATTCCCACCAAAGTGGGTTTGTGGATTTCCCCCGCGCCGCCAGCGTATCGTCCTTTTGCATTCCGCATCAATGACGAAGCTACCATGACGGCTGTGGTCGAGATCGTGCGCGATCTGCGTATCAATATGATAGTGCCGAACACCATCGTGGTGATTGATGGCGAGAGCGAGCGTACCTTGCTGGGCGGCACACCTGCGGCGTGGAATATCTACGGTGCACTCTACGGTTTGCCGAAAAACGTCGATCTGTTGTGGGGCATGTTAAATGGTATTGCTGGCAAGCTAGGTGGTGCACGCCTGGAAGATTTAACTGGCGCCAAAGAAGGCCCGGCTGCCGCGCGTGCCGGGTTGATGAAGGGGCGTCCGATAGCAGAGTGGGCAAAGTATGAGAAGTCTGTCGGCTCCCGCTATCTGCGTTTAGTGTTTGCTATGCCGATCGAAGGCGCGCAAGCGCTCAAGTTTGCAAAACGAACACAAGAAGTTGCCAGGGCAGCAGGATGTGGTGTGGTAGTAGAGCAGGGTACTTCATGGCGAGCACTGTTAGGCGAGGTATTGCTGTCATACGAAGAAGGTCAGGCGCAGCGCGCGTTGGATTGCGGCAATGCGTTGATTCGCGAATGGGCAACCCAAGGTATCGGTGTCGTGAGGGCGGATCCCGCGTTCCGTAAAGCAGCAATGGCAACGTATAGCGATGCAGGGTTTAATAAGCTGCAAGCTTTGCTCACCAGCGCGATTGGCTCAACAGATACTCTCCGGCGCGTAGCGTGAGCTTTCCCCCGCAAAGGCTAGTCATCGCTGTTAGCGGGGCGTCTGGTTCGCTGCTTGGGCTGCGCTTGCTGCAGTTGTTGCATCGAGTGGCCGGATGGGAGACGCACCTTGTGCTGTCTTCCGCCGCGGTGCTCACTGCGAAATTGGAGTTGAACGAAACGCGCGAAACTTTTGAGGCGTTAGCAACCCAGGTCCATAGCAATAAGGATATTGGTGCGTCAATTGCCAGCGGCTCGTTTCGCACAGCAGGTATGGTGGTTATTCCGTGTTCCATGAACACGCTGTCGAGCATTGCGAATGGCGCCAGCAGCAATTTGATTACCCGTGCGGCGGATGTCACGTTAAAGGAAAGACGTAAATTGGTGCTGGTGACGCGCGAGGCGCCGCTGAATTTGATTCATCTGCGCAATATGACGTTGGCAACGGAAGCCGGGGCAATCATCATGCCACCAGTGCCCTCGTTCTATCTTGGGCCGTGCTCGCTGGATGACGCGGTAACCCAGGTGGTTGGGCGGGTACTGGATCAGTTCAACATTGATGTGCCGGGCATCAAGCGATGGCAAGGCTCGGCGCAGGAATGAAAGGCACAGCCAAAAGTTTCACCCTACGCTGTGGCTAAATGTTGTAAAAAGATATAAAGAATTTTATTCATTCTGGAGAGAGAAATGAGCAAAAAGTACCAGCGGTTGATTCTTGAACGAAAAGGCGCAATTTTAACCATCAAGCTGAGTTCGCCTGAAAAACGCAATGCCGTCGATGCCTTCATGCACGAAGAATTGCCCCAGGCCTTGCGTGAAGCTGCGCTGGATCGCACCATTGGTGCCATTGTGCTAACGGGAGACCCTGTCGGCCGCGCGTTTTGTGCCGGGGGAGATCTCGAGTGGATCAAGGTTCTGAGCGATGGCTCCGGGGATGACTACAGCAAAGTGATGCGCGAAGGCGTTGAGGTTTTGCGCGCACTGGTTGATGCGCCGCAGCCGATTATTTCCATGATCAATGGTGCTGCCATGGGCTTGGGGGCGACGCTTGGCTTGTTTGCCGATGTGAGTTTCATGGATGAAGCCGCGAAAATAGCGGATTCACACGTCTCTATTGGCGTGGCGGCAGGCGATGGCGGCGCGGTGATCTGGCCTTTGCTGATTGGTCCGAACCGTGCGAAAGAATATTTAATGACGGGCGACCCCTTGACTGGCGCGCAAGCTGCCGCAATCGGTTTGGTTAACTACGCCGTGCCCGCTGCTGATCTGGAAGCGCGCACGTATGCTTTTGCTGAACGCTTGGCCAACGGCCCGCGTCTAGGCATTGAAATGACCAAGCGCTCGGTCAATCTATATTTGCGCATGATTTTGAATCAGGTAATTGATGCTTCGTTAGGCTTGGAAGGGTTAACCTTCCGTACGGCTAACCATGAAGAAGCCGTGCGCGCTTTCAAAGCCAAAGAAAAACCCAACTTCAAAAACCCTTGATTGGAAAGCTGATAAATGAGTAAAGAGCAAACGGTCGCTGTTTCCCGTCGCGGCGCTGTGATGGAGCTTTGTATCACGCGCCCCCACGTGCGCAACGCGCTGGATGCAACTTGCATTCGCGCGTTGTCCGCGGGCCTTGCTGAGGCTGCGCGTGATGTGTCCGTACGTGCTGTGACGCTCACCGGGGAAGGCCCGGTTTTTTGTGCCGGGGGTGATCTGAAATCCATTTTCAAATCCCACTCGCCGCAAGAGGTACTGCATTTTTTAGACATCGAAATGCGCCCGCTTATTCACGCAATCTTGACACTTGATAAGCCGGTGTTAGTCGTGCTGAATGGTCCTGCCGCAGGCGCGGGGATCAGCCTCGTCATGGCGGCTGATTTGGTTTTGGCTTGTGAAGAAGCGGCGTTTGTACCCGCCTTTGGCAAGATCGGAGCGATGCCGGATTCTGGCGCGCTCTATTTTCTTGCGCATCGCCTAGGCATGACGCGCGCCAAGGAAATTGTGCTGTTAAATAAAACTTTGACCGCGCAAGAAGCCACAGATATAGGCTTGTATAACTGGACGGTGCCGGCCAGTGAGCTCACTGGCGAAGCGCATAAAATTGCAGATCAATTAGCTGCAGGGCCAACGATGGCGCATGGTCTGGCGAAAAAAGCCCTGCGTGACGCCTTACGTATGCCGTTTGATGCTTTCATGGATATCGAAGCGCTGTCGATGGCGTTTTTGATTACGACGGAAGATCAAAAAGAAGGCCTGGCGGCTTTTGCTGAAAAGCGCCCGCCCGTGTTTAAAGGGCGCTGATAAAACATGAAAAGTCGGCGCTGGTGATACGGCGGTGTAATCAGAATTTGGCATGTCAATAGGTTAAATAAATATTTAAATTTGATTGATTGCTACCGCAAAAAACGACCACAATATCTAAAGGAGATATAACCATGGCACATTCTTACGCATCGGAGCAGATTGCCGAACTAGAGGGAAAGCAAGGCGACACGCTGTATGGCGATGGCGCATTGGTCGTACTCAAGGCTTTGCTCGAGTCCGGCATTAGCTACATCGGTGGTTACCCCGGCTCACCCGTTGCCAACGTGATGGATGCGGCAGCCGATGCTTATGAGACCGTGCTTAAAAAATATGGCATATTTTTTGAGACATCAAGTAACGAGATGGCGGCAGCTGCGCTGCTGACGACATCTGTTTATGGTCCGGTACGTGGCGCCGTGACGTGGAAGGTGCTGGGCAACGGTGTCGGTCAAGATGTGGTAGATCACGTCTCGCAAATAGGGGTAAAAGAAGGCGCGATGATTGTTGTTGGCGAAGATTACGGTGGTTCGAGTACTTCGGTTCTGCAGCGTACTTTGTCCTGGGGTGTGAAATCCGGCATCATCGTGATTGATTCACGGGGCGACTCGCAAGTGTTGCATCGCATGGTTAAAGAAGGCATGGATATATCGCGTGATAGCCAATCGGTTGTTGCCTTGCTGGTGCGCCCGCAGCTTTCACATTGCAATGCCCGCGTGACGGTTGGCGACAATGTCGTGGCCAAGATCAATACCAACAACAAAGCGATTGACTTCAAGCGCAACCCGGCGACATTTCCTTTTCCGCCAAACTCTTATTCGCAAGAGTCTGCACGGTTTGAGAGCCGTTTGCCTACGGCAGCACGACTGGTTGTTGAACGAAAACTGAATGAATACTTTGGTCATGCGGAGGCCAAGGTCGGCATCATTACGCATGGCACGACGTTCAATACCACCATGCGTTTACTGAGTCTTCTCGGCTTGGCAGACGAGTTTGGTGATCTTGATCCCAGGCTGCAGCTCCTCCAGCTGAATGTCATACATCCGCTGAATGATGACCAAATTGCCGGCTTTATGGAAGGCAAACACCATGTCCTGATTGTTGAGGAAGGTCAGCCTGATCTTCTGGAAATGCAAATTCGCATGCTGCTGCAAAAACGAGGCATCAATGTCAAGTTTTTCGGTCACGACATTATTCCAAAATATGGTGAGTTGTTGCCAGATCGTCTGGCCCAACCCTTGGCAAAATTTATTGCGGAAGCTATGCCCGAAATAAATCCTAGCCCTGTCACCATGCTAACGGGTGTTCTCTCGCGCAAGAGTGAAGCCGTTAGTATGTTCCCAGCGCCTGTGCCGCCGCGGATTCCCACCTTCTGCACGGGGTGTCCTGAGCGCCCGATTTTCGCGCAGATGAAAATTGAAGAATACAGAACGGGTGTGAAAGAATGGCATGGTGGTGATGTGGGTTGCTACGGCATGGCCGCCTACGCACCCTTTGGCATGGCCGATTCCAACATGGGTATGGGCGGAGGTCTTGCCGCTGCCGCTGGTATTTCGGCTTTATCTACTCAACAGAACGTTTCCGTTGTGGGCGATGGCACATTGTGGCACAGCGCATTTAATACGTCTGCCGCGAATGCCATCTATAACCGGCAAGATGCGATTTATATCGTGGCCGATAACAAATGGACGGCGATGACCGGCGCACATGAAAATCCTAACGTCGGCAAGTTGATGACTGGTGAAGCCATTGGTTCGGACATGAGTATTGAAAACACGTTCCGTGGCATGGGTGTCAGAGATGTTGAACGCGTTAATCCCTATGATTTCAAGGCATTCAAAGAGATCATGGATCGTTATCGTCGCGATTCAAAAATACCCAAAGTCCGCGTATTGATTTCTGAAGCCGAATGCCAGCTGCAAAAGCAACGGCGGGTCAAACCGGAACGCGAAGCGGCAATCAAGGCGGGCAAGCGGGTGGAAATTGATCGACTGGGTGTGGATGCGGAAGTTTGCGTGGGAGATCATGCCTGCATGCGCTTTAACGGCTGTCCTTCACTCACGCTCAAAGAAGGCCCGAACAGTTTGCGTACTGCGCCGGTTGCGGCGATTGACACCACCTGTGTTGGCTGTGGCGTGTGCGGCGAGATCACCACGGCGGCGCAACTGTGTCCCTCGTTTTTCAAAGTCACCAAAATCGAAAACGCCAGCTGGCTGGAAAAGATCAAGGCAAGTGTTTCTCGCTTGATGATCGGCAGTTCCGCTGCGCGTGTCCCCGTAACCAGCAAGGAAGCCGCCTAACATGAATACTGAAACGACGACTGTATCAACTGGAACTACTCAATCTGCCCGTCCTCGTGCCAAGCGCATCCTCATCGGTACTGTCGGTGGGCAAGGGGGGGGCGTGCTCAGTGATTGGCTTGTGCATGGCCTGCTTAATGCAGGCTGGCGCGCAACCAGCATTGGTCTGCTGGGTCTATCACAACGTGCGGGCACGGTGACTTATTACTGTGAAGCCATTCCTGGCCAAGGCAAAACGCCCATCCCCTCAGTGTTTGCAACTCCGGGAGACGTGGATCTGCTGATCGGTCAAGAGCTTCTAGAGTTAGGCCGCCTGGTCTTTGGCGGCTTTGCCTCACCGACATGCAGCATCATCGGCAACAGCACGCGCTACTTAACGACGATGGAAAAAATGCCCGCTGAAGGCGGCATTTATGATTCCTCCATCATCGCCCGTGCAGTCGCCGAGCTGGCCCCTGGGCGGCACAACGTGGTGGATGCACAACGTCTGGTGTTAGAAGCCGGTCTGCCCGCGCTGACCAGCAATGCGTTGTTGCTAGGTGCGGCGATTGCATCTCCCGCATTTGATTTGCCCCGCGAGCCATTCCATGAAGCAATTCGTGAATCCGAAGTCAATGTTAAAGCGAGCATTGCCGCGTTTGATATCGGGTATAACCGTGTCAAGGATGGCAGTTTGCCGCGCATGATGGTTGAAGGCCAGGCCCCGATTGATGGAGCCGAGCTTGCTCGTCAGCGCCAAGGGCGTCTGAACGACAGCCAGCGCAAAGATTACGACAGACTGTTAGCTCAGGGTGCGCAAACCTACGGCCCGCGTATGCACCTGATTCTCGCTGAATCGTTGTATCGCTTGATTGATTATCAAGACACCGCCTATGCCGCAGATTTTCTGGATCGCGTTGCGCGCATGGCGAAACAGCCGGGTGCAGATGCCAGTCTGGTTGAAGCGTATGCGCAACACTTATCTAATTGGATGACCTACGAAGATGGTGCGCGGGTTGCCCAGCTTAAAACACGGCCTGAACGCTTTGCGCGCATCAAGCAGGATTTTGGCGTTAAGGATGGTCAGCGCTTTGTTGTCACCGACTATTTGGTGCCAGATACTGAGCAAATCCTTGGTGGCTTGCCTGCGCCAATAGCTAACATCATCGAAAAAGTGGGTCGTCTGTTTAAATCTGATTTCGATAAGCTCAAATTTCCTATTCAGATCAAAACCAATGGTTTCGTGGGTTATACGACAATGCGCGGAATTTCCATGCTGAAGGGATTACGCCGCAGCTCACGACGCCATGGTCATGAACTGGCACTTTTGGCGCGTTGGGATGCCGCGATTTTGGCTAACCTGAAAAAGAGCCCTCAGCTGGGCGTGCTGGCAGCCGATGCAGGCCGGATTGTCAAAGGCTACGGACGAGTTCGGCAGGATGCATTGGCTGATTTCTGGGCGTTTCTGGATGAAGGATTGCCGCGTATCGAGCGCTTGGCTCAGGCAGGCGGCAGTGTTGATGTGCTGGGCAGCAAGGCGCTGTCACTGTTAGCAAAAGAAGCTGCCTCTGCACCCGCCATGCGTGCCTATCTCGATGCGGAAGAGCAACGCGTCAAGCCTGCTGCTTGATGCCAGTGCAGGCTAAAAGCTAATACGGCAAATCCAGGGAAACCTTTAGCAGCGACATACGCCGCTGCTAAAGGCCGCGAACTTGGGCGTTGAATTTGTCAGGGATGAGTTTTTTACACGATGTGATGAGTTGGTAGATGCGGATTACGGACTGTTCTGAGTTCTTTTTTCTAGAACGATTCAACAAATCATCGGATGCGGTGACGGAGAGATTTATCGTATGAGCAGAAAGCAAAAACCCATTCGTTCGGATATCGCCTGGAGTACGCCGGACCGGATTACCGTCAGAAACCGTGATTTGCCGAGCGAGATACTAGGCAAGCTGAATTTAGGTGACATGGCCTTTCTCGAGCTGACCGCCAGGCTGCCGACACCACAAGAATCCGTGATGTTCAATGCGCTGGTGGTGACATTGGTTGAGCATGGGGTGACGCCCAGCGCGTTAGCGGCACGCCTTACCTATGCGGGTGCGCCCGAATCACTGCAAGCAGCGGTTGCTGCGGGATTATGTGGCTTGGGTTCAGTCTTCGTTGGCAGCACAGAAACTACCGCACGCATGTTGTATGAGGCTTTGCCAGAAGGCTCGGGCGAGGTTGATCTGGAAGCGTTGGCAAAAGAAACTGTCAGCCGCATGCGTGCGCAAGGCGCGATTGTTCCCGGGCTGGGACATCCGTTGCACAAGCCGATTGATCCACGTACGCCGCGTCTGTTTCAACTTGCCGCAGAAAACGGGTTGTCTGGTCGCTATGTCGTTTTAATGCAGGCGATTGGCCGTGAAGCAGAACGTGCAGCAGGAAAGTCTTTGCCCATTAATGCGACGGGAGCCATTGGAGCCATTTGCTGCGAGTTTGGCTTCCCATGGAAAATCGTGCGCGGGCTGGGCGTCATGGCACGAGCAGTCGGGCTTGTTGGCCATATTCTCGAAGAAAGCCAGAATCCGATGGCGATTGAAATATGGCAACGAATAGAAGATGAGGCGAGTGCACATCTGCGCCCATAGGAATGAATATCCACAGCCAATGTTTTCATGAATAGAAAACGTTGCCTGTTTGAACTTATTTGACAAGGAGAAGAAAGCCGTGAGTGAGCAAGGCATGATGCAAGACAAGGTCGTCGTCGTCACCGGTGCAGGTCGAGGCATAGGCCGCGATATCGCATTATTGATGGCGGCAGAAGGCGCGCGCGTGGTGGTCAACGATCTGGGCGGTGCGGCCGATGGTTCAGGCAGCGATCAGACCCCCGCTGGAAGCGTGGTTCAGGAAATCCTCGCCAAGGGCGGGCAGGCCGTGGCGAATTATGAAAGTGTGGCTTCATGGGCCAGTGCTCACCGCATTATTGAATGCGCGCTGGATAACTTCGGGCGCATCGATAGCGTCGTGAACAATGCCGGTATTTTGCGTGATGTGATTTTTCACAAGATGACCGAGGAGCAATGGCACGCAGTGATTGACGTGCATCTGAATGGCGCTTTCTTTGTGAGCCGCGCCGCCGCTGAACATTTTCGCAAGCAGGAAAGCAGCTCGTATGTCCATATGACATCCACATCTGGCTTGATTGGCAACCTGGGTCAGGCTAATTATTCAGCCGCTAAATTGGGTATTGCCGCGTTGTCCAAATCAATCGCGTTGGATATGCGTCGCTACAACGTGCGTTCCAACTGTATTTCACCTTTTGCCTGGAGCCGCATGATTGGCTCTATCCCGACCGAGACCCCGGCGCAACAAGCGCGTGTCAAGCGATTGCAGACCATGGAAACAGCAAAAATTGCACCTGTGGTTGTCTATCTGGCTTCTGATGCGGCAAAAGATGTGACCGGACAAATTTTTGCTGTGCGTAGTAATGAAATATTTCTCATGAGCCAGCCACGGCCGACACGCGGCATTCATCGCAGCGAAGGGTGGACGCCGCAGACGGTTGCTGAACACGCCATGCCGGCACTCCGTTCCAGCTTTGTTCCGCTGGATATTTCTGGCGATATTTTTAGTTGGGATCCGGTCTGACTACACTGACTGCAAGCTTTTCTCCCGCTTACCACTTACCACCTCCCAATAAGGTGGTCAAAGGAGTTATCCATGCTTGATGCCTATATTTACGACGGCCTACGTTCAGCTTTTGGGCGGCATGCCGGTGCTCTGGCAGCTGTTCGTCCCGACGATTTAATTGCGGGCGTGATGAAAACCCTGGTTGAGCGCTCACCCTGGGAGCCGGTGCAGATTGAGGATGTGCTGCTCGGATGCGTCACGCAAGCCGGCGAAGATGCACGCAACATTGCACGCAACGCCCTGTTGCTGGCGGACTTTCCCGTCACTGTGCCGGGGCAGACGGTGAACCGTCTATGCGCTAGCGGCCTGGGTGCGGTGGTGGATGCCGCACGGGCGCTGACCTGTGGCGAGGGTGAGCTTTATCTTGCCGGTGGCGTGGAAAGCATGAGTCGTGCGCCCTATGTTATTGGCAAGGCAGACAGCGCCTACAGCCGTGATGTAAAAATGTACGACAGCACGATCGGCACGCGGTTCCCCAATCCAGACATGATTTCGCGGTATGGCAATGACTCGATGCCAGAAACGGGAGATAACGTCGCCAAGGATTTCGGTATCTCGCGCGAAGAAGCCGATGTTTTCGCGGCGGGATCGCAAGCCAAGTATGAAAAAGCCCGTGCCGCAGGTTTTTTTACGGAAGAAATTACGCCTGTCAGCGTGCCCACCGGGCGCAAATCGCCGCCGCGTATCGTTGATCAGGATGAACATCCGCGCCCGGAAGCAACCCTGACGACACTTTCTGCACTGAAGCCTTTGGCGGTCGGCGGTGTGGTGACGGCGGGCAATGCGTCTGGTATTAATGATGGCGCTGCTGCCTTGTTGATCGGTAGCCGCGCTGCAGGTGAAAAAGCCGGGGTTAAACCGCTCGCACGGATTATTTCAGCGGCGGCGGCGGGGGTTGCGCCACGCATCATGGGGGTAGGTCCCGCGTATGCGATTCCCAAAGCCTTGGCACGCGCCGGGCTGACATTGCAAGACATGGACATTATCGAAATTAACGAAGCATTTGCGTCGCAGGTATTGTCTTGCCTGAAAATAATGAAGATAGCGCTGGATGATCCGCGTGTTAATCCCAATGGTGGCGCCATTGCGCTGGGCCATCCGCTCGGTGCATCGGGTGCCCGTTTAACCCTGACTGCAACGCGAGAACTCATCCGCAGCAAAAAGCGTTATGCGGTGGTCAGCCTGTGCATCGGCATTGGGCAAGGCTTGGCCATGGTGATTGAGCGTCTTTGAGTGTGGCAGCGTGTGACACGCTGTGATACCCCGTGACACTCCGTTGCGGCCATTGATTGGTCAGGTCAATTGGTTATATCAAAATGAGTCGCGTATGACAGTCGATATGGAATATCTCGCGCAATGGACAGGCCGCAGCGAGGTGGTGCAGGATGTACTGCACGCCAAACCGCTGGTGTTGTTTAGCGCCACCCTTGACCGTCAGGACCCTGTGCCAAACGAAGGGGATGTTGTTCCACCGTTTTGGCATGGCTTGTATTTTTTGACGGCGAGCCGTCAATCTGAACTAGGGGGGGATGGCCATCCACCTCGGGGAGGATTTCTTCCTCCTGTGCCACTGCCACGAAGAATGTTTGCCGGTGCGCGCGTGGAATTTTTACGGCCATTGCGTGTAGGCCAACCAGTTGAACGGCGCTCAACCATCCTGAGCGTGAGCCAGAAACAGGGGCGCAGCGGCGATATGATTTTTCTGCGCTTGCGGCACGACATCAGCGATGCGGCGGGCGTTTGCGTGATTGAAGAACAAGACATTGTGTATCGGGATGATCCTGATACCAATCATGCGCAATCCGCCGCTACTGCCGTATCACCAGCGCCGACTTTTTCAATCGCCGCTCGGGAGCCAGCATGGTCGCGCACTATCGTGCCTGATCCGGTGTTGTTGTTCCGTTACTCTGCGCTCACTTTTATCGGCCACCGCATTCATTACGATTACCCTTACACCACCGAGGTTGAGGGCTATCCTGGTCTGGTGGTGCATGGCCCGTTACAGGCCACGCTTTTACTGGATTTATTGCGCCGCGAGCAACCCCAATGTGTGCCTGCACGGTTTGAATTCCGCGCGGTGAGCCCTTTGTTTTGTACTGGCTCGTTTCGTGTTTGCGGTGCGCCGACGGGTGAAGGCAAATTCAGCCTCTGGATTGAAGATCAGCAAGGCCGCATAACCATGCAGGCAACCGTTACCGAGAGATTTCCATGAATGCTGCTGCTGAAAAATTTCCCGAACTGCGCGAGGCGTTGCGTGATTTATGCGCACATTATCCCGATGAGTATTTTCGTCGTATTGATGAGGCGCGCGGCTATCCGGAAGCATTCGTCAATGCGCTGACCGAGGCGGGTTGGCTGGCGGTGATGATTCCGCAGGAATACGGTGGTGCCGGGCTGGGTCTGGCTGAAGCCTCGGTCGTGATGGAAGAGGTTAATCGTTGCGGCGGCAATGCCGGCGCCTGCCATGGCCAGATGTACAACATGAGCACCTTGCTGCGGCATGGTTCAGCCGAACAGAAAGCCAAATATCTGCCGGGCATCGCCAGCGGCAAACTGCGCTTGCAATCGATGGCGGTGACCGAGCCGACGACGGGTACGGATACGACCAAACTGAAGACTACGGCAGTGAAGCACGGTGATCGTTATGTGGTCAATGGGCAGAAGGTCTGGATCTCGCGCATTCAGCATTCCGACCTGATGATCCTGCTGGCACGCACGACGCCGGTAGCCGAGGTGAAACGCAAATCCGAGGGCATGTCGACTTTCATCGTCGATCTCAAAGAAACGATTGGCAAGGGCATGAGCGTGCGGCCGATTCGCAACATGGTCAATCATGAAACCAATGAAGTCTTTTTCGACAACCTGGAAATTCCGGCGAAAAACCTGATTGGCGAAGAAGGCAAAGGCTTCAAGTACATCCTCGACGGACTCAACGCCGAGCGCACCTTGATTGCCGCCGAATGCATTGGCGACGCCTACTGGTTCATTGACCGTGCGACGAAGTATGCCAATGATCGCATCGTGTTTGACCGCCCGATCGGCAAGAATCAGGCCGTGCAGTTTCCGATTGCCGAAAGCCATATCGAAACGGAAGCCGCGAACCTGATGCGCTGGCAAGCCTGCGCCTTGTTTGATGCGCATCAGCCCTGCGGCGCAGAAGCCAATATGGCCAAATATCTGGCGGCCAAGGCCTCGTGGGAAGCGGCCAATGTGTGCCTGCAAACGCACGGCGGCTTCGGCTTTGCGGCCGAGTACGATATTGAGCGCAAGTTCCGCGAAACGCGGCTGTATCAGGTGGCGCCGATTTCGACCAACCTGATTTTGTCCTATGTCGCCGAGCACGTGCTCGGCTTGCCGAGATCGTTCTGATGCGTCCGCTGGAAGGCATTACGGTCGTGACGCTGGAACATGCGATTGCGGCGCCGTTCGCCACGCGTCAACTGGCCGACCTGGGCGCGCGGGTGATCAAGATCGAACGTCCGGGCAGCGGCGATTTTGCGCGGGGGTACGACACGCGCACGCGCGGCATGGCGTCGCACTTTGTATGGACCAATCGCTCCAAGGAAAGCCTGACGCTGGACGTCAAGCACCCGCTGGCGCGCGGCGTGCTGGAGCGCCTGCTGGCGAAAGCTGACGTGCTGGTGCAGAATCTCGCGCCGGGAGCCGCCGCGCGTCTCGGGCTTTCTTTCGACGTGCTGGAGAAAGTTTATCCGCAACTTATCCTTTGCGATATTTCCGGTTACGGCGACAACGGCCCCTACACGGAAAAGAAGGCCTACGATTTGCTGATCCAAAGCGAATCCGGCTTCCTCTCGATTACCGGCACGCCCGGGTCGCCCTGCAAGGCGGGTAATTCGGCTGCCGACATCGCCGCCGGCATGTATGCCTATTCAAACATTCTCGCCGCGTTGCTGGAGCGCGGTAAAACGGGCCGCGGCCGCCGCATCGAAATTTCCATGTTAGAGGCCATGGCCGAGTGGATGAGTTATCCGCTGTACTACAGCATCGACGATCAGCCGCCGCCGGGGCGCACAGGTGCTGCGCATGCGACGATTTATCCGTATGGTCCGTTTAAAGTCGGCGCTGGCGACACGGCGAGTACGGTAATGCTGGGTCTGCAAAACGAGCGTGAGTGGGTGGTGTTCTGCGCGCGCGTTTTGCTACGCCCTGAACTGGCTCAAGACGAACGATTCGCTGGCAATGCGCAGCGTCAGACACATCGTGAAGATTTGGCAGCAATTATTGAATCCGTTTTTTCTCAACTCGATGTGGCAACACTGGTTGAGCGGCTCGATGCGGCTGGCATTGCCAATGCGCGCGTCAATGACATGGCAGCAGTGTGGCGGCATCCGCAACTTGCGGCGCGCGACCGCTGGCGCACCATCGATTCCCCGGTGGGCGCATTGCCTGCGCTGCTGCCACCCGGCATGTCGGCAAGCGACGAGCCACGCATGGATGCCGTGCCTGCGCTGGGCGAACATACGCAGGCGATTTTGGTCGAGCTGGGCTTGGATGAAAACGAGATCCGGCAACTTGAGCGTGAGGGAGCCATTTGAATGAGCGTGCAAACTGAACAAGGAGCCAGCGCGGCACTCGCCCGCTTTGCCGCCGCGCTGCGTTTCGAGCATATTCCCATCCCCGTATTGCGCCGCGCCGAAGATTTGTTTCTCGACTGGCTGGCCTCTGCGCTGGCTGGCAAGGGTGCGCGTCCGGTAGAAGCCATTGATCGGTTTGCACAAGCCATGGGCCCCTCGCTGACACATGATGTGACATTTAATGCCGATGCCGAAGTGTTGATTTCGCGGCGCAGTACCAGCGCCTACTTTGCAGCGATGGTGAATGCCGCGGCTTCGCATTATGTCGAGCAGGATGACGTGCACAATGGTTCGGTGTTCCACCCGGCCACGGTGGTATTCCCGCCTGCCCTGGCGCTGGCGCAGTCGCTGGGCAAGTCAGGCAAGGATTTTCTGTTGGCGGTCGTCGTCGGTTACGAAGTCGGCATTCGCGTTGGCGAATTTCTTGGGCGTTCGCATTACCGCATATTCCACACGACGGGCACGGCGGGCACGCTAGCCGCTGCCGCTGCTGCGGGCTCTTTACTCGGGCTTAATGCAGAACAGATGCTGCATGCCTTTGGTTCGGCGGGCACGCAGGCTGCGGGTTTGTGGGAATTCCTGCGCGATGCCGCCGACTCAAAGCAACTACACACCGCGCGCGCAGCGGGCAATGGGCTGACGGCGGCCTGGCTGGCTAAAGAAGGTTTTACCGGTGCGCGGAAAATTCTTGAAGGCGATCAAGGCATGGCCACCGGCATGTGCGCAATTTCACCCGCGCCGCAACCAGCGAAACTAACTGACCGGCTGGGCAGTCGCTGGGCGCTGGCAGAAACCTCATTCAAGTTCCACGCCTCGTGCCGCCACACGCATCCGGCGGCCGATGCGCTGTTGCGGGTGATGACAACCAACGGCCTGCATGCTGACGACATTGCCAAGGTGGTGTGCCATGTGCATAAAGCTGCCATCGACGTGCTCGGCCCGGTGGTTGATCCGCGCACCGTGCATCATGCCAAATTTTCCATGGGCACAGTGCTGGCGTTGGTCGCCCGGTTTGGTTTCGCGGGTCTGACTGAATTTGATCAGCACTTCTTTGATGCCATGACGACGGACTTTTGCCGCCGTGTGGTGATGGTGCTGGATGAAGAAGTGGATACCGCCTATCCGGTGCGCTGGATAGGCAAGGTGACAGTAACAACGCGGGACGGGCGCCTACTGCATGGGCGGGTCGACGAACCCAAGGGAGACCCCGGCAATACCTTGTCGCGCCCGGAACTGGAAGACAAAGCGCGGCGGCTGGCGGCGTTTTCTGGTGGTGCGAGTGCGGACGAGATCACGCGGTTGATTCAGCTGGCATGGACGCTAACTGAACAAAAGCAGCTTGGCCGCTTGCTGTAACGATGCAGCACTCGTTTCTATTTGTTCCCGGTAACCGACCGGAGCGCTTTATCAAAGCGCTGGATTCAGGTGCGGATGCGATCATTATTGATTTGGAAGATGCTGTTGCGGATGCAGAAAAGGCCGCCGCCCGCACAGCGATTATGCAGGCTGTGTTTGCCCGGCCGGATGTTTTGGTTTATGTACGTATTAACGCAGTGGATACGCCCTGGTTTCTGGAGGACTTGACGGTTTTGGAGCATGCTGGAATTTGTGGCGTATTTTTGCCCAAAGCTGAGTATGCCGAAAATATTACCCAAGTGCGTGCCCAAGTCCGCGCACAGGCTGCATGCCGAGTCATTCCTATCATTGAAACAGCGACGGGGTTGTGTCATGCGCAGGAAATTGCACGGGCTAGCGGCGTTGAACGGCTGGCCTTTGGTTCGATGGATTTTCAGCTGGATATGAATTGCGACGGTAGCGATACAGCGCTGCTTTATGCGCGTTCGCAGCTGGTGGTTATTTCGCGTTGGGCAGGCTTATTGGCCCCCATTGATGGCGTGACACTGGCAATGGATGATGAATCGCGCGTGGTAGCTGACGCGCGCCATGCCAAGGCGCTAGGCATGGGGGGTAAATTATGCATTCATCCGCGGCAGGTTGGTGCAGTTAACACCACTTGGCAGCCGATGCCAGAAGAAATTCTCTGGGCGCGCAAGGTGCTTGCCGCAGGTGGTGCGGCGGGTGCCAATGCGGTCGCGGTGGATGGCGTGATGATAGATCGGCCCTTATTGCACAAGGCACAGCGGATACTTTCCCGCTCACAGTCTTAGGTCGTGGCAAAGGTACAGTACATCACCGTTGATTGAAAGCGCGATGTGTACAATGTGTTCGCTGTAACACTTGGTAATAATGACAATACATTAACGTTAAAAGTCATTGGTAAGCAAGTATTTGTTTTTAAAAATCATAAAATACAGGGGGATAAAACATGAAGCTGGATAGCCAACCCATGCTGGGGCTTGTTGCAAGCGTGCTCGTTGTGAGTGCCGCGTTGTGGATATCAGTGTCGCTCTCGCCAGAGGCGATGTTAACCTGGGTCAGCTTGATCATGGTAGCCATGGTGCCCATGCAGATGGTGATCGGCTTGGCGTGGGGGAGCCATCATCCAGCATCGATTGCAGCAATGCCGCAACTCACACGCGGCCTCGCTTTTTCTTTGTTGATGGCGACGGTGGGTGCACTGGTTGCTTATATTTCATATGTCACCGTGGGCGGAAGCATTCAACCGCCAACGCCGTTTGTGAACATGTTTTTGATCTTTGCTGTGCCGATGACTTTAACGCTGATCATCCCGTTTCAGCGTTGGCCTTTTACCGCTTTGCTGGGCGATAAGCCGGTGGCAATAGGTTTTGCACTCCTGGTGACAGCGTATGGCCTGGCGTGGCTCTTGTATCACCTGTTGTTTGATTTCAGCTTCTCGCAGCAAGCGCCTTTTTATCAGGCCACGCTCGACCCGCATGGCATGTTCACTGCCTGGCTGCCGCTGACTGCCAGCCTCGGTGGGGTGGTCGCGATTCTGTGTCTGGTGCTGCTCGACTTCTGGCCCTTGCCGCTGCTGGCTCAGGCCAGCCCGGCTTACGGTCGGCAACCTCTGTTCGGGATCGCCGCCAGCGTACTCATCGCGCTGATAGTGGCCGCACTGTGGTACGTGTTCATCACTAGTCAAGGCATGGATGTGGTGGCCTTCATGGTACGAGTCTGCGTATCGATGATTTTCGGTGTCTTCGTCATCCTGGTGATGTTTGAAGGTGCGCCGTTTGTTCGCCTGTCCCAGCCCTGGCGCGGCTTGGTGTTGATATTCGCTGCGGCATTGCTGGCCGTGACTCTGCACGCGTTATATCGTGCCATTGCTATTAGTCGCTTTGGCCTTCCTGGCGGCGCCCCGGATTATGCGCTGGAACTTTGGCTGGCAACGAGCATGTTGGCAATTACTTTTCCTCTCATGGTCGCCTTCGCCAGCTTTTTCAATTTCTGGCCGTTGCGCAGGTTTGATCAGTAATAAGCGAACCGCCTGAAAAGTCGGTGCTGGTGAGACGGCATGTGACATGCTCCAAGTCCCTACGGGGCGAAGTCAATTATTTCGCACCAGTTAGAGCTGTCGCAGGGCGACGCAGGCTGGAAATGATCCCGATAATGCCCACCAGTGTTGTCTTCGTCTCGTCAGCCGCTCACATTGATAATGGCGCCATCGAATAGTGGTGCAAATTTTCTTAATTCAACATTGGACCGGTGACGTGGCCTGACACGATCGCGGGCAGCGCGTGTCATCGCATTTGCCGAACTACGGTGTATGGCCGCCAGGTCTTGTTGCACGACTTGGCCCGCGAGTGGCGGACGCATTAGCCCCATCAGAGAAGTTTCAAAAATTCTCAAGCCAGTTCCTTTAAGGGTGTTGGCCTGTTTAATCCGCTTGTTAAAAGGTTGGTTCATGTTATGCTCCCAGCCTAAGACGCTTGGCATTTTCGTGGTTTGGGCTTTTTTAAGTGTATGTTTGCGTTTAGAAAGTCGGCGTACTTCGTGTTTTTTTATTAATGATACTTGCCTGTTGTTGTGATGCTGATGGGTTTTGGAATGTGTACACCCCGTGCCACACAGGGTTTAGGGTGCAGGGTTTAGCAAGCTTGATTTTTAAGGGGTAAATGATGCTGAGAATTGATATGAGTTTTCGCCGTTCGATGGGAGGGGTGGCTCGCTATTTCTTTATTGCTTTAGCTGCTACGCTTTTGGTCGGTTGTGCGACCAATAATGAATTTGCGCCCGCGCCTGCAACTGCTGCCACGAGCGATTACAGCTACCACATTGGCCCGGGTGATATCGTCAATATTGTGGTCTGGCGTAATCCTGAGTTGTCAATGTCTGTACCTGTTCGTCCTGATGGCAAACTTGCTGCCCCTTTGATTGAAGATTTGCCGGCGCTTGGCAAGGACCCTACGACCTTATCACGGGATATTGAAAAAGCGCTGGCCAAATTTATTCGTGACCCAGTGGTTACTGTCATTGTTACCCAGTTTGTGGGCCCTTACAGTGAGCAGATTCGGGTCGTTGGCGAAGCCACCAAGCCACAAGTGCTCTCTTACAAGCAAAAAATGACGTTGCTTGATGTCATGATTGCCGTGGGCGGTGTAACGGATTTTGCCGATGGCAATGGCGCAACGATTCTGCGCTCGGCTGAAGGTAATAAGCAATATAGTGTTCGCATCAAAGATCTTATCAAGCGGGGGGATGTATCTGCTAACGTTGAGATGAAACCGGGCGATGTTTTGATAATTCCGCGCAGTTGGTTTTAATTGAGCGTAAAGGGCTTCGGTAATGGATGAGGTTGTTCGACATATACGTCTGGTGCTGCGTGGTATGTGGTTGCACCGTTGGCTGGGCGTCGCGGTTGCATGGGTTGTGGGAGTGGTTGCAGGAACCGCAATTTTTATTACCCCAGATAAATACGAGGCCTCGGCACGGATATATGTTGACACCGATTCTGTTCTCAAGCCCTTGTTATCAGGCTTGGTTGTGCAGGGAAACACGGAGCAGAAAATTGCGATTTTGAGCCGAACGCTTATCAGTCGCCCCAATGTAGAAAAGCTGATTCGCATGGCTGATCTTGATCTGGGCCTGAAGTCCGTAAAAGACAAGGAATCGCTGATTGACCACGTCATCGACACGCTGAAGATCAAAAGTGTCGGGCGCGACAATCTTTATCTCATTGAGTACCTGGACGCTGTTCCGGAAACGGCCCGTAAGGTCGTAAGCTCGCTGACGACTATTTTTGTTGAGTCTGGACTGGGTGGGAATCAGAGTGATTCTGATTCGGCGCGTAAGTTTATTGATGATCAAATTAAGGTTTATCAGCAAAAGCTTGAAGTGGCAGAAAGTCTTCTGAAAAAGTTTAGGCTCGAGCATATCGACGCACAGCTTGATAGCGAAAAAGACGGTGGTGGACGCTTGAATGATTTGAGTAATCAGCTCAGTCAGGCGCGTCTTGAGTTGCGCGAGGCCGAAAACGCCCGCTCTTCACTGCGCCAGCAAATTCTTGGGGTCGACGGTGCAGGAGGCAGTTCAGGGATTATTTCTGTGCCTGAAATTGATAGCCGTATTGATGCCATGAAGCAAAATCTCGATGTGCTGCTACAGAAGTTTACAGAAGACTACCCTGATGTTCGCGGTGCGCGGCGTGTCATCAAGGATTTAGAAGAGCAGAAGAAGCGCGAAATTGAGTCACGTCGAAAGCAGGCGGCTAGCAATGTGTCATCTTTAACCAATAGTGATTCGGTTTCTCCTCAGCTTAAGGCGGCGCTTGTTACTGCCGAATCACAGATTGCTTCTCTCCGTGCCCGTGTGGCTGAATATGAGGCGCGCTATGCCAGAGCAATCGGCAATGTCAAACGTTTACCCGAAGTGGAGGCTGAATACGCCCAGCTTAACCGCGACTATGGCATTATCAAAAAGAATTACGATGAGCTTGTACAGCGTCGCGAATCCGCGTCTATATCCGAGGGAATGTCCTCGGTTTCCAGTGTTGCTGAATTTCGGTTGATTGATCCGCCACGCGTATCGCCCAAGCCTGTTGCACCCAATCGGATGGCTTTGTTGCCCTTGGCTTTGCTTGCATCACTTGCTGCGGGGGTTTTCGCTTGTTTTGTTGCCAATCAAGTGCGGCCGACATTCTCGGATGCACGGACCTTGCGCGAATTAACCGGTTTGCCGCTTCTGGGCGCTGTATCTCGCTTCGGCACGCTGACAGATAAACTTCGCGAGCGCAAAGACAGAGTGATGCTTCTTGGCGGGATTGGCTCGCTTGCCGCGGTATATGTGGTGGCTATTCTCGTATCATTCATAATGATCTCGCAGGCGACGTGAAAAATATGGACATTATTGAACAAGCCGCTAAGCGCCTTGCCGAACTTCGCCAGTCTGGCGTTGACGTTCCAGGCAATCCGGTAGAAAAAGTTCCAGAGGTAAAGGCGAGTGCTTCACCGCAATCACCGGATAATTCAGTCGCGGGGGGCGTATCGCCAGTTGTAGGCGGCAATCAAGCGTTGCATGTGCCCGCAGGCGTGACCTCTCGCCGTACAGCGTTTGATATGGTGGCATTGGCTAGTCGCGGGATCATCACGCCGGATACAGCGCGCTCTCGGCTTGGTGCTGAATTGCGGGTGCTTAAACGTCCTCTGTTGCAAAATGTACTGGGCAAGAGTGCAGCGCGTATCAAGGACGCCAACCTGATTATGATCACGAGTGCCGTGCCAGGTGAGGGCAAGTCGTATCTTGCTGCCAATTTGGCGATGAGTATCGCGATGGAACTAGATCACACGGTGCTGCTCGTCGATGCAGATGTTGAGCGACCATCCCTGCCTAGAATGTTAGGTTTTGAGCACGGGAAAGGGCTATTGGATGTCCTGTTGGATAGTCAGTTAGATCTTAGTCAGGTTATGCTGCGAACAAATATTGAGAAACTTTCTATCTTGCCAGCAGGGACTCACCACCCACGTGCAACTGAATTGCTGGCCAGTGCTGCGATGAATAAACTGCTCGCTGAAATGGCGCGACGCTATCCGGATCGCATCATTATTTTTGACTCCCCACCGCTGCTAGTAACAACCGAAGCACGGGCGCTGGCTGGTCATATGGGGCAGGTAGTGGTTGTGGTCAGGGCCGATAGCACAAGCCATGCGGAGGTCAAGCATGCTGTTGCGGCACTCGAAGTCTGCCCAGTGAAAATGGTGGTGCTAAATCAGACTACCGGCCACTTTGATGGTCATGGCTATGATTACGGCTACGGCTATGGCTATGGTCATGGCTATGGGGCAGAATCAAATGATCAGCCTCGGGGTAGTGGCAACCTTGGGTAAGGTCATTTTTTGATGATGCTAACTGGAATGCTCGCAAATTTGATCTTTAACAACAGAGACTCTGCGCCTTATGAGAAAAGATTGCAGTTAGCTATCCGAACCTTGCTTTTTTCAATCTGTACTGTAGGCATTGCCATTGCCCAACAAGTTGATTCAACACCAGTAGATGATGTATCTGCAGTGATGCCTTCTGCAGTCCCTGCATGGCGTATCGTGCCTTCCATAGCGACGGATGTGACGTACACCGATAATGTCGGACTGGTGAATACTTCCAAAAAAAGCGATCTGGTGACCCGGCTGAGTCCGGGTATTGTCATAGAGGGCCGGGGTGGGCATGTGACTGGTAGTCTTGATTATCGCTGGCAGGAATACGCATACGCTAGAGACAGTAACCGCAATAATCAACAAAGATCGCTGAATGCGACTGGTAAGCTGGAGTTAGTTGACCAATGGCTATACATCGATGGCCGGGGTTCGATTTCTCAGCAACCGATATCAGTATTTGGTACGCAAGGCGTGAGCAATGATCTAGTCAATACCAATCGTACCGAAACGTCCACCTATCAATGGTCTCCTTATATCCAGGGCAGACTGGGCGGTGTTGCTGATTACACCTTGCGGTATACCGGAGCGCGGTCAAAGGCTGGCGCAGGCGAGCTTGCCGCAGGCTCGGGAACCACGTCTCGCGCCTGGAGTGGGCGCTTGGCAGGAGACACCTCTCTTGCCAGTTTAGGGTGGTCAGTTGACCTGCAACAGCAGCGAATGGAGCGTAGTACCGCGCGCAACACGCAATCCAAACGCGCTGTTGGAACACTTGAGTATCGGATTGACCCGCAAGTGCGTCTGCATGCAAGTCTTGGTCGAGAGTCGGATGATTACAGCAATACACAATCCCAATCGCGAACAGTGCGCGGTTTTGGGGGCGATTGGGCGCCGACAGAGCGTACGACAGTGTCTCTCAGCAAAGAAAAACGTTCTTTTGGCGATAGTTACAACGCAGATTTCAGCCATCGGACAGCGCTGACGGCGTGGAAGCTTTCGCAAAGCCGAAGCGTGAATGTGCCCGCTGATCAGTTAATAAATACGTCGCTGAACTCGGCTTTTGAGTTGCTTAACCTGCAGCTGACGTCAACAATTCCTGATCCTGTTGCACGTACTCAGCAAGCCAATTTATTGCTTCAGCAAGCGGGGATTCCTGCAGATGCGCAAGCATTTGGCACGCTCGTTACTTCGAGAGTGTATATTTCCCGCCGCCGGGAAGCATCGTTTATTCTGACCGGCGCTACCAATATTTTCACGCTATCAGCGGACAGTAGCGATAACCAGGCACTAGGGTCGGGTGGCGTGATTGCCGACGATTTTTCGCTCAGCCCGAACATTCAGCAATCGGGTTTTACAACGAGCTGGGCTCACAAGCTGTCACCAGATACGGCGATTACTCTAAATGGTCGTCGCTCACGCAATAAGGGATCGACAGCTGGTCTTGATACGCGATTAACTGCCTTATCGTTGTTGCTGACCACAAAACTCGGGCCGAAAACCTCAGCGACTGTAGGTTTGCGTCGAACGCGTTCCAACACTGATAGTGCGACTGCTAGCAGTTATGATGAGCAGGCATTAACAGGTTCACTGTTTGTCACATTTTAGTTAAGTATGTATGAGGCCTACTACGGGCTGACGGTTAGGCCTTTTCAGCTTAATCCAGATCCTTCGTTTTACTTCGATAGTACTCAGCATCGACGGGCCAGAGCCTATCTGGAGTACGGTATCCATCAAAATGAGGGGTTTATTGTCGTCACCGGCGAAATTGGTGCGGGCAAGACAACTATCGTGCGTGGCTTACTGGAAGTGCTGGATAAAGAAAAGATGATTGCCGCACAACTGGTCAGCACCCAGCTTGATGCGGACGATATGCTACGCATGGTTGCCGCTGCCTTTGGTGTACGCGGCAAGAGCGAAGCCAAGGCAGATCTTCTGCTGTCGCTTGAAGCTTTTCTGGTGGATGTGGCGCGGCAAGGCAGGCGTTGCCTGTTGATTGTCGACGAAGCGCAAAACCTGACACAGCGCGCTGTGGAAGAGCTTCGCATGCTCTCGAACTTTCAATTTGAATCGCATGCTTTGTTGCAGAGTTTTCTCGTTGGTCAGCCGGAGTTTCGGGCGATACTGCTTAGCCCGCAGATGGAACAATTGCGCCAGCGAGTCATTGCTGCCTGTCATATTGGGCCACTGAGCGCCAGCGAAACCCAGGAATATATTCAGCATCGCATCAAATGTGCCGGATCAACAGGCGATCCGCAATTTGAAAGTGCCGCCTATGCGGCGATTCACCGTGCGAGCGCAGGCATACCCCGGCGCATCAATGCGATCTGCGATCGACTGCTACTGGCGGGCTTCCTTGCAGATAAGAAAATATTCAATAAAGAAGATGTTGACGATGTTGCTGCTGAAATTAACGATAGCGCCTTCATGACCGGCGTTGCCGGGGTGACAGATGCGTCAAATACACCCGCATTAAGTGCCCCCAGCGCTATTGCAGAAGACTTTTCCGCGATTGATTTTGGCGAGTTGACGCTCGATGCTTCTGTTGCGGCGGAAACAGATCGTATGCTCAACGATATGAGCAAGCGCCGCGTAGTTGATCGTTTGGTAAGAGTCGAACGCAGTTTGTTACGTCTTGAGCAAAGCAATTCGTTGATTCTGCGTACGTTGCAAAAGCTGATTGAGAAAATCAGGCCGAGCAGTGAGAAAGCCGCTGTAAAGCAATGATTACCAACGCACTGACTATTGACGTTGAAGATTACTTTCAGGTCTCAGCGTTTGCTGCTCATATTGATCGTGCTGACTGGGATAAATGTGAGTGCCGTGTCGTCCGTAACATTGATCGCATCCTGGGCATGCTGGATGAGCAAGGCGTTCGGGCAACATTCTTTACCTTGGGCTGGATTGCCGAGCGGTATCCTGAGATGGTTCGAACCATTGTGGCCGGTGGCCATGAATTAGCAAGCCATGGCTATGGGCACCAGCGGGTAAGTGACCTGGATGCCGGCCAATTTCTGGCTGATATCATTCACGCCAAAAGTATTCTGGAGGATATTGGCGGCACGCAAGTGATCGGTTACCGGGCACCCAGTTTTTCGATTGGCGCAAGCAACCGTGACTGGGCTTTTGACTCTCTGGCAAAAGCCGGGTATCGCTACAGTTCCAGCGTTTACCCTGTCAAGCACGATCACTATGGCATGCCGGATGCCCCGCGATTCGCTCATGAGGCACATCCTTCGCTGATCGAAGTGCCCCCCACCACAGTGCGCGCGTTTGAACGCAACTGGCCGGCCAGTGGTGGTGGTTATTTCAGGTTGATGCCCTACGAGTTATCCCGACGGTTAATTGCACGCGTCAATAAAACCGATCGCCAGGCGGCCGTGTTTTATTTTCATCCGTGGGAGCTGGACAAAGAGCAACCGCGCATTCCGGGAATTAGCGCCAAGACGCGATTCCGCCATTACGTCAATATTCACCGCATGGAAAACAGGCTCAAATGTCTTTTGAAAGATTTTCAATGGGGCCGCATGGATCAAATATTCCTTTCCCCATGACGCAGTCCGACAGCGTGTCAGCAGTCTCGAATCATTTGCAGGTGAGGTATTTGGAGAATGATGCTGCTGTAATTAAACAGTGGGACGATTATGTCGCCGTAGCACCCGAGGCGACATTTTTTCATCGTGCGGGCTGGCAAAATATTTTGCGCAAGGTGTTTGGCCATCAGACCTTCTTTCTGTATGCAGAGCGGCAAGGTGTTATCGAAGGGGTGCTCCCCTTGGCGCAAATCAAAAGCCTGTTGTTCGGCAATTCCTTGATTGCGCTGCCGTTCGCAGTGTATGGCGGAGTTGTCGCTGATACGGCTGAAGCTGTTGCTGCTCTTGAGGGTGAGGCCGAGCGGCTGGCGCGTGAACTCGGCGTTGCCCATCTTGAATATCGCAATATGAAACCGCGCCACCCCGAATGGCCGACGCAAGACTTATACGTCACCTTCCGCAAGGACATTTTTCCTGACGAAGAAGCCAACATGCTGGCGATTCCGCGCAAGCAACGAGCGATGGTTCGTAAAGGCGTCAATAACAAGTTGCGTGCTGAATTCGATACGTCGGCAGACCGCTTTTTTGCATTGTTTGCCGATAACGTTCATCGCCATGGTACGCCCGCCATGCCAAAGCGCTATTTCGAAGCATTGTTGCGCGAGTTTGGCAAAGACTGCGAAATTCTCACCGTCGTTGATCCGGAGGGTTCTCCACTCAGCAGCGTGCTGAGTTTTTATTTTCGGGATGAGATTTTGCCGTATTACGCAGGGGACGCCGAGCGTGCCCGTGACTTTGCCGCGAATGATTTCAAATACTGGGCGCTGATGTGTCACGCAGCGCAGCGCGGCATCAAGGTGTTCGACTACGGGCGTAGCAAGGTCGGCACAGGGCCTTATTCGTTCAAGAAAAACTGGGGCTTCGAGGCGCAACCCTTGCACTATGAATATCGCCTCTACAAACGCCAGGAGATCCCGCAAAACAACCCGAATAATCCGAAATACAAGTTGATGATTCAGGCCTGGCGGCGCATGCCCATATCATTAGCCAATTTTCTCGGCCCCTTCATTGTGCGAAATCTCGGGTGAGGCGCTGATTTAAATCTCTCATGGCCAAGTTGCTCTATCTGGTGCATCGCTTGCCTTATCCGCCCAACAAGGGTGACAAGGTGCGCTCTTACAATCTGCTGAAACACCTGGTGCAACGCCACCAAATCTATCTCGGTGCGTTCATCGACGATCCCGCAGACGCAGCCTATCTGGATACTGTGCGCGCCTTGTGCGCCGATATGTATGTTGCTCGTCTTTCTCCCAGGCTGGCCAAGCTGCGCAGTTTGACGGGATTGTTCAGCGGTGAGGCACTCTCGCTGCCGTACTACCGAGACCGTGGCTTGCGTGACTGGATTTTTGCTACCCGTGCGCGTGAGTCAATGGATGGCGCTGTGATCTTTTCATCTGTGATGGCTGACTATATTCCCGACATGGATCAGTTGCCGACACTGGTTGATTTTGTCGACATGGATTCTGCGAAGTGGACGCAATACGCCACAACCCACCGCTGGCCGTTATCCTGGATTTATCAGCGTGAAGGCAAGCGACTGTTGAGCTTTGAGCGCGCAGTGGCTTTGCGCGCCCGCCATTCTTTTTTTGTGACCGAGGCTGAAGTCGCGCTCTTTCATCAGGCGGCACCCGAATGTGCGGGTCGTGTTGAAGCGATGTGTAATGGCGTCGATGCCGATTTCTTTTCACCTGACCATGCGCTCGCTTCGCCTTATCCGGCGGATGAAACACCCATCGTATTTACCGGCGCGATGGATTACTGGCCGAATGTCGATGCCGCCGTCTGGTTTGCCGAAGCGGTGCTGCCAGCATTGCGCAAGCGCCATCCATTGCTGCGCTTTTATGTCGTGGGGCGCAGCCCGGATGTCGCCGTGCAGGCCTTGGCCGCAGACCCCGGCGCCGGTGTTATGGTGACCGGCACAGTGGATGATGTGCGGCCTTACATTGCCCATGCTGCGGTGATTGTGGCGCCCTTGCGCATCGCGCGAGGTATCCAGAACAAAGTGCTCGAAGCCATGGCCATGGCGCAAGTGGTCGTTGCTTCAACGGCCTGTGCCGAACCGATTGACGCTGAGCCTGGCGCAGAACTATTGTGTGCCGCCACGGCAGAAGAATACATCGCGCACATTGAAGCCCTGCTGGCTGATCCGGAAATGGCGCAGCGCATGGGGGCTGCGGCACGCCAGCGAGTGGTCAATCGCTATGGCTGGCATGCCCACTTATCGAAAATCGACCGCTATATCGAGGACCCCACCCCATGAATGCCGTACCTGCCGTCTCGCCAGCGCCGACTTTTTCATGGCGCCTCGCCGTGCTGTCGATCATGATCGCTGTTGCGAGTCTTATCGCTATTTACCGCACTACTGCGTTCGGCATGGTCTCCATCTGGTGGCGTTCAGAAACATTTACGCATGCATTTTTGGTCGCCCCCATCAGTCTTTGGCTGATCTGGGAAAAGCGTAAAGTGCTGGCGCGATTCCAGCCGCATCCTGCGTTATGGCTTGCTCTGCCCTTGTTGATGTTGGCTTTTGTCTGGCTGCTTGGCGAGTTGGCAGCCGTCAATGCCGTGACGCAACTGGCATTCACTGCCATGCTTATTCTCGTTGTGCCGCTGGTCATTGGTCTCCCGGCCGCGAAGCAGATCACTTTCCCCCTGTGCTTCCTGTTTTTTGCCGTGCCGATTGGCGAATTTGTCATGCCCAAGTTCATGGAATGGACCGCTACCATGACGGTGCTGGGTTTACGCGCATCGGGCGTACCGGTCTTCCAGGAAGGGCTGCAGTTTGTCATTCCTTCCGGCCGCTGGTCCGTGGTGGAAGCCTGTAGCGGGGTGCGTTATCTGATCGCATCAATGACCGTTGGCACGCTCTTCGCCTATCTCAACTATCGCTCGATCAAGCGTCGACTGATCTTCGTCGGTGTTTCCATTATTGTTCCGGTGATCGCCAACTGGGTTCGTGCCTACCTTATTGTCATGCTGGGCCATTTGTCGGGTAACGAACTGGCTACGGGTGCTGACCATCTAATTTATGGCTGGGTTTTCTTTGGCATCGTCATTCTGATCATGTTTGCCATCGGCATGCGTTGGCGCGAAGATGACGACGACGCTGCCTTGATGACAGAAACTGTTGCAGCGTCGGCCGCCGCTAATGCGAAAAGTGATGCGAAAAACCATGGCACTGCGCAAGGTTTTGTTACCGCTACGCTGCTCGCGTTAAGCGTTGCGCTCTTACCGCAGGGTGCGCTCAAGATGTTGGATACTCAAAATAGCGGCGCAGCGCCCACCCTTTCTATCCAAGCTTTGGCGATGGGAGGTTGGACTCAGGATGCACAATCTCTCAGCACCTGGCAGCCCGCATTTGCCAATCCGTCAGTAACCGAAATCGCGTCTTTTAGCCAAGGCGCGCAACGCGTCGGCGTGCATATTGCTTACTACCGGCATCAGGGCTATGACCGCAAACTCATCAGTTCAGAAAACGCGCTGGTAAAAAGCGGCGATGAAAACTGGCTGCAGATCGAGCGCGGCACGCATACGGTCACGCTGGCAGGGCAATCGCTGGTTGTACAAAGTGCGCAGCTGGAACAGCAGCGTGCGCTTACCGCTGAGCCCGTGCAGTTGCGCGTCTGGTATTGGTACTGGATCGACGGGCGGTTGGTCAGCAGTGATTTCCTGGGCAAACTCTGGCTCGCACTGGCGCGGTTGCGAGGCCATGGTGATGACTCTGCCGCTGTGTTTATGTATGCCCGGGAAGCGTCGCCTGGTGAGGCAGACGCCGCACTGGAAAAATTTCTTGCCGAGGCGGGCCCCGCGTTAGGCACGTTGCTTGAGCAGGCACGGCATGCGCGTTGATTTACGTTAATCCATGAAAATTCTCTACCACCACCGCACCGCTTCAAAGGATGGCCAAGCCGTCCACATTGAAGAAATGATTGCCGCCTTGCGTGCGCAAGGGCATGAAGTTCGGGTGGTGGCTCCGGCGGTGAGCGATGCCGGGCAGATGGGCGAAAATGTCGGCTGGGTATATCGTCTGCGTAGCGCATTGCCCAATGCGCTGTACGAGCTGCTGGAGCTGACGTACAGCCTGGTGGCTTACCGCCGTCTGGCGCAGGCAGCAAAAACGTTTCAGCCTGATGTGATCTATGAGCGCTATAACCTGTATCTACTCGCCGGCGTGCTGCTCAAGCGCCGCTTGCGCATTCCGCTGCTGCTGGAAGTCAATGCCCCGCTGGTGTTGGAACGCTCCCAGCATAGCGGTGGGCTGGCGCTGCCGCGTCTGGCACATTGGGCTGAAGGCATGGCCTGGCGCAGTGCGGACACTGTGTTGCCCGTCACACACGTGCTGGCAGGGCATGTCAAGGCATACGGGGTGCCCGAAGCACGCATCATGGTGATACCCAATGGCATTAATCGCGCCCATTTCGCCGTCGCACCAGCGCCGACTTTTGCCAAAGCACAGCGTGGCCTCACCGGCAAGCTCGTGCTGGGGTTTACCGGCTTCGTGCGCGAATGGCACGGCGTGGATCGCGTCATTCGCTGGATGGCGACAGCCGCCGCCCCGAGCAACGTGCATCTAGCCATCGTCGGCGATGGCCCGGTGCGTCATGATCTGGAAACCCTGGCGCAGCAACTGGGGTTAAGGGACCGTGTCACCTTTACTGGGGTGATTCACCGCGACCAGGTGCCCGATTGGGTCGCCGCCTTTGACATTGCCCTGCAACCCGCGGTGGTGCCCTATGCCTCACCCTTGAAACTCATGGAATATCTGGTGTTGGGTAAAGCCATCATTGCGCCGCGAACCCCCAACTTGCTCGAAGTGCTGAGCGATGGTGAAAATGCATTCCTGTTCGATGCCGATGAACCCACCGGTTTTGAGCAGGCCTTGAGCCGTCTGTGCGCCGATGATGCACTGCGCGAAAAATTAAGCTCCGGCGCCCGTGCGACGATTGAGAAACTGGATTTAACCTGGGACGGCAATGCCCGTCGTGTGGTTGGTTTAGCTGCCAGCCTGACAAGCGCCGCCCGGCAGCCACGGAGGGATTGAGGTTGTCCGTCGCCAAGCCCTGTCATGTGGTGCATCTGGTGTATCGCTTCGCCACGGGCGGGCTGGAAAATGTGATCGTTCAGCTCATCAACGGGCTGCCGCATCAGTCCTTTCGGCATACGGTCGTTGCCTTGACCGAGGCCGACCCGGCGTTTGCCGCACGCATCACGCGGCCCGATGTCGAAGTCATTTCCCTCAATAAACGCCCCGGCCAGCCCTTTGGGCTGTATCCCAAAGTCTATCGTTTGTTGCGTCGGCTCAAGCCTGATGTGCTGCACAGTTGCAATCTGGCCGCGATGGAGTTTGCTCCGATGGCCGCATTGGCGCGCATCCCGCTGCGTGTCCATGCGGAACATGGCTGGGATGTGGGTGAGCTGGGCGGCAGCAATGCGCGTTATCGGTTTTTACGGCGACTTTACAAACCCTTCGTGCATGAGTTCATCGCTGTGGCCGAGCCGCAGCGGGATTATTTGCTCAATCAAATCGGCGTCCCTGCAGCACGGCTGCATTTCATCCCGAACGGCGTGGATATCGAGCGCTTTCGCCCACGTCAAGACGACGATGCACCACCGGCCGGGTTTCCTTTTCGACAAGGCGAGCATTGGGTGATCGGCACGATAGGTCGTCAGGCGCTAGTTAAAAATCCGCTCTTGCTGGTGGAAGCTTTTATTCAGTTAGTGCAATCGAACGCGCCCGGCACGGCAGACATGCGGCTGGTCATGGTTGGCGAAGGTCCGTTGCATGAAGCAATCGCACAACGCATTGCTGAGGTAAATATCGCGGACAAGGTGTGGTTAGCCGGTGTGCGTGCCGATATTCCTGAACTATTACGCGCGATGGATTGCTTTGTGCTGCCGTCTTTGTCGGAAGCCACCTCATGCACGCTGCAAGAAGCCATGGCCACCGGTCTGCCAATTATTGCCACTCAGGTGGGCGGCAATGCCGCGCTGCTGAAAAATGGTCGGTATGGCAGTTTGATTCCATCAGAAGACACATCAGCGCTGGCAGCTGAGTTACTGAAACAGTATGGTTTGCGTGCTGAGGGCGATCATCTGGCTGCCAGAGCATCCATCATCCAGCGCTATGGGCTGGATGATGTGCTGGCGCGTTACGCGGCCTTGTTTGGCGGGAAACTTCAGCATCAGACACAACCTGTTAATTCTGTTTGAAGGTAAAGACGACAGTGAAGCGCTTGAAGATACTCATGCTGACCCGGCTCTTCCCCAGCCAGGCATTCCCGGCGTTCGGCACTTTCTGTATAGAGCGCGCCAAGGCGTTGGCTGTCCATGCGGATGTCCGTGTGATGGTGCCTACACCCTATTACCCCAAGTGGCTGCCGGGAAAAGAAGACTGGAAAAAATGGACCCGCGTTGAACGCCAAGGTACGGTAGAAGGAAATATCCGCGCCACCTATCCGCGTTACGCTTCGGTGCCTGGCACAGCCACCTGGTTGCAGGGTGTCACCATGGCGCGGAGTGCGCACCATGATCTTGAATCAAACTATGACGGCTGGCGACCTGATGTGATTGATGGCCATTTCGCTTTTCCCGATGGCTATGCGGCCACGCGCCTGGGCCGTGCCATCGGCGCACCTGTCGTGGTGACCTGCCATGGGTCGGACTTGCGCCAATACCCGGACATTCCCGTGGCAGGCGCCATGACGCGATGGACATTACGCCATGCTGATCGAGTGATCTCAGTCAGCTCGGACTTGATGCGTCGTAGTATCGAGCTCGGTTGCTCAACGGAAAGGGCCGTCTTTTTAACCAACGGCGTCGACCCGACAAAATTTTCTGTTCGTTCACAGAGCGAATGCCGTACCCGGTTGGGTTTGCCGCTGGATCGAAAAATAGGTGTTTATGTTGGTTTTTTGATTGACCGCAAAGACCAATCGCTGATTCTGCATGCACTTGTTGAAATCCGGCAGCAGGGGGAGCAGGTTCCGCTCATCGTGCTGGTGGGCGATGGCCCTAATCGACAACGGCTTGAAAGTGAAGTCGTCGCCTTGGGATTGCAAAACGATGTTATTTTGACCGGCCAGCGTCGGCATGATGAAGTAGCGTTCTGGATGGGCGCGGCCGATTGGCTGTTGCTGTCGAGCAGCTCCGAAGGCTGGGCCACCGTGTATTTCGAGGCGATGGCCTGTGGCCGCCCGGTGCTTACCTCCAATGTCAGCTCAGCCAAGGATGCCATTAATCAACCCGCGTATGGCAGCGTGGTTGAGCCACGCACTGCGGCGGCTTTTGCTGCGGCGATGCAAGCTGCGGCACAAACCACTTATGATGAAAATGCAATACGGCACTATGCCGAACAAAACAGTTGGGAACAATGGGCTGATAATGCAATGCAGTTATTCGCCAGCCTTGTCAAACGGTAATCGCCATGCCTCTTTTGGATGGCTTGTCGTGTTTTTTTGAGGTGTAACCATGGAAGCTTTGTTGCTGACGCTGGATGTGATCAGCCTGATTTTTTTATGTCTAGGTGTGCTGCGGGTGTCGCGTAGCAATAATCCAGAAGCTATGGGATGGTTTGCCTATTCAGTCACGCGAGTGCGCAAAAAAAAGAAAACTTTTGTCGATCAAGGGGAACCGCATGCGTGACCTGATGTTTCTTGTCGGGTTTCTCGTTCTGTTGCCATTGGCATTTCGCAATGCGTTTGTTGCCTACCTTATTTGGGGCTGGACAGGGCTGATTGCCATCGACAATTATCTTTTTGGTTTCATGGCGCCGGTTAAGTTGAACTTCATATTTGCCTTGATTACCTTGCTGATGGTTTTACTCAAAAAGGATACAGAACGCGGAACACTGAATGCAAATGCCACGGTCGTGCTGTTAATCCTGTTTTTTTTACAGGGCAGCCTGTCTGCGTTGTTTGCTTATGACGGGAATAGGCTCAATTGGTTTTTGTACGATCGTTTCTGGAAAGAACTCGTCTTTGCTGCGCTCATGCCTTTGGTGATTGTCAAACGTTATCGAATTCATGCCTTTGTGCTGGTGATGTGCCTGGGCATGGGGTTCCATGGGCTCATTGACGGCCTGAAATTTTTCTCCAGTGGCGGGTCGCATCTGGTCAGAGGGTTTGTAAAGTTTGGCGACAACAATCACTTTGCGGTCATGCTGGTGATGGCAGTGCCGCCTTTGCTTTACATGGCGAGCTACGCAAAAATCCGCTGGCTCAGGCTCGCGGCCTTGGCCGTGGCCATCATCACCATTGCGGCTATCATCGGCACGCGATCGCGCGGCGGGTTTGTCGCCATGGCAGCGGTGGGACTATGGCTGGTAATGACCAGTAGAAAAAGACTTCCTGCGCTGACCGTCTTTATCGCGGGGATTATTTTTGTCGTTGCGATTGCGCCTACAGATTGGACTGATCGCATGGAAACCATTCAGGAAGCAGATCAGGAAAGTTCATTTCTGACTCGGGTAGAGGCATGGCAAGTGAGCAGCGCCATTGCATTACATAATCCAATAGTCGGTGGCGGATTCCATGCTGTGGCAACGCAACCTGTTTGGGATCGTTTTCGAGGGCAAAAAGGGCTTTTGGGGTTTGTGGATGTTGGGTTTGAGTCCCAGGTTTTTCGCGCGGCACATAGTATTTATTTTGAAGTACTTGGCGATATGGGTTTCCTCGGATTTTTCATTTTTATCGGGTTGCTATTCAATGCGTTGAAAAATGGCATTCAGATCAGCCGGGCCGCGCGACAAGGCGGCCCTGAGCTTGAGTGGGCGATTGATCTTTCGCGGAGTTTGGCCGCTACCATTTTTGCATTTCTGGTCGGTGGCCTGACAGTAAGCATTGCCTATACCGAGTTTATTTACATGGCAGTGATGCTCATGGAAATTCTAAAACAAGAGGTTCAGCGTAGCTTGAGTGAGCCAAAGGCGCGCAGTGAGGTTCAGGCGAGTGGGCTTACGGGTCTGCCGACGACTTCCCCAATTACCCTGTCTGCGGGGGCGAACTAATGAACCTGATGCGTGATGTGCTGCAGGTGGTCGCACGCGGAAAACTTTCCGTGTTTCTTTTTCATAAAGTTCCCCCCTGCGCTGATCCGCTGCTTGTCGGGGACCTCGGCGAGGCACAGTTTTCCCGCCTGCTGGATTTCATCAAGGAGACTTTTTGTGTTTTGCCACTGGGCGATGCCGTTCAGCATCTGCACGCCAACACGCTACCACCGCTGAGTGCAGCACTGACCTTTGATGATGGCTATCCCGAATGGCGTCACGGTGCAGCGCGGGTGCTGGAAGAAAAATCCTTGCCTGCGACATTTTTCATTACTACGGGCCAGTTTTTTGGCCGCCCCATGTGGAACGAACGGCTGGCGTACATTGTGCGGGTCTGCACCGAGCCTGTGCTGGATACAAAAGCGATTCGTTTGCCACCGTTGTCGATGCAGACAAGTAAAGACAAGGCGAACGCCTTGCATGCGCTGGAGTTTCATTTCAAATATTTACCCCCGATCATTCGAGACGAGTTTCTCGAGCAGCTCGAAACGCAGGTGGGGGTTTCCTCTTCGGATGTTCCCGCAATGAGTGTTGACGATCTGGTGGCGATCAGTAACCGGGGCTTCGAGATTGGCGCCCACACGCTGGAACACCCCATCCTTGGTTTGTGCGACGTCGATCGCGCGCGCGAAGAAATCGGGCAAACGCGCGAGATTCTGGAGGGGTTGATCAATAAGCCAGTGACATCATTTGCCTACCCGAATGGTCGTCCGGGGGTTGATTTTTCACCGCAGCATATTCAAATGGTCAAGCAGGCGGGTTATCGCTATGCAGTCACCACGCAATGGGGTGTGGCGGATAGTAAAACCTCGTCTTATCAAATTCCGCGTTTTACTCCCTGGGGCCCCTCGCGCCCGAAAATGGCGCTGCAACTTATCCGAAATTTCTATTCCCGGCCAGAGCATCTAAGGGACATGGCGTAATGTCCGTGGCAAAAAATGTCTTGCGCAAGATTTTGTACAGCGTGGGGATATTCGGTCTGATCCATCGCCTGCGCAATCGCCACACGCTCACTGTGTTTATGTTTCATCGCGTGTTGCCAAAACAGTCTGCCGAATATCAAACCGCTGAAAAAGAATTCACGTTTTCTGTCGAAGGTTTTGGTCGTTGCCTCGATTTCATTCAGCGGCATTACCACATCGTCTCGCAAGCCGATGTCACCGCCCACCTGAATGGTCAGCAGCGCTTGCCCCAATGCGCCGGGCTGATTACCTTTGATGATGGCTGGCGCGACACACTAACCCATGCCTTGCCCGAACTCAAAAAGCGCGCCTTGCCTGCCGTGCTTTTTCTGGCGACTGAGGTCGTTGATCTGCAAGCCAACGACTGGTGGCAAGATGTTCTCGTCGAATTTATCGCGCAAGAGGGTGGGCTAAGTCGCCTGGAGTCTGCGGTTGAGGCACTGAGAGCATCTGCGCTTGATCCAGATGAAAAGTCGGCGCTGGTGGGACGGCGCCAACCCGCAGAAGACGACGCATTTCGTCTGTGTCATGTAACAGCCACCTTGGCGGCGATGGATGAATCACAACGCCAGGCGATTTTGCAACCGATGGTTTCCCGTCCGCCGGGCGCGCGGCAAATGCTCAGCCGTGCCGATCTTGATTTACTTCGCCCGTGGATCACCATCGCCGGCCACGGACACAGCCATGCACCACTCTCGCATCATCCACGTGCCCGTGACGATCTGGCCACTTGTCGGGCGCAACTGCAAGCTATTGGCGGCGAAGACACGGTCATGTCCTTCCCGCATGGCGCGTATGACGAAACCACGCTTGACCAAGCGCAAGCCGCAGGATTTCGTGTGTGTTATTCCAGTGACCCGACGCTGGTGAGCACCTCCAGCGCCAGACCAACACGTGCCCCGCTCGGGCGCATTCATATTCCGGAAAATGAATGGACATGCGATGAAAACGGTATCGCCGCTGAAAAGCTGGCAACGTTTGTTTTTTTTCGCACGATAGAACAATGACGTCATTCACCCTCGATAAAAATCTTCATATCCGGCGCATTGACGAACTCACGGCAGAAGAGGTTGCCGTTTGGGACCAATTGCTTCTGGCTGATGATTTGCGGCGTGCCTTCATGAGCCACCGCTATGCGCGCGTCGTTGCTGAAACGGGGGGCGATGTGGTTGTCTTGGTACTCTATGACACCCACACCCCCTGCGGATTCTTGCCATTGCAACGAATTGCTGGCCTGCGAGGGAAAGTGGGAATTTTTGAGCCCGTGGGCGATGTGATGACCGATTATTTTGGTTTGATCGCAGCAGACGGTGTGCATATCAGGATAGAAAAACTTTTGGCAGCAACGCACGGAAGAGTAAACGCGGTATTGTTTTCTCATCTGGATGAAACGCAGTCGCGGTTTGGTCTGGTCGGGGAAGAGCCGCGAACGGGGCTGCGCACATGGCTTTGCACCTCGCTCGGCACCTCGCTTGAAACCCCCGCCAGCGATTACTGGGTGAATTTACGCAAGTCTGACAAAAAATTGGTCTACGACACCGAGCGTCGCGAAAAGAAGCTGATCAATGAAATCGGCCCCGTAACATTCGAATGGACCTCGCAAAATCCAGCCAGCGATATGGCCTGGCTGATTGAATCAAAAAAAGCGCAATACACCCGCACAGGAAAAGGGCAAGCCCCGTTGTTTGATAGCCGGAAAGTGGCGTTGCTCAATCGTCTTCTGCAGTCACAAGAAGAAAATTGCCAGGGAGTTTTATCTGCCCTGCGCTGTGATAAAGAAATCATCGCAGGGCACTTCGGGCTGCGCTGCTATGACATGCTGCACGTCTGGTTTCCGGTGTACAGCCCACAATACTCCATCTACTCACCCGGGCGGGTTTTGTTCAAGTATCTCCTTGCGGCAGCCTCACATCGCGGCGTTCGGGTGTTCGATCGTGGTGAGGGTGATGCGCAGGCGAAGCGTGATTTTGCTAACGAAGAACACAGTTTTACACGTGGATTATGGCATGTGGCGGGATGGAAGGGCTTGCGCGTTCGCGTTGCGCTTGGGACTTTCTGGCGCATGAGCCGATGGAGTGGTCAGTGATGGCATCGCTAAATCTTTCAAGTCGCATCACCAAAGTGAATCTCCTCTCTGACGAAGAGGTTGATCTTTGGATTGCTCTGTCGTCCTCTGCAAAAAGACCTATTAGCCCTTTTATGAGCTACCAGTTCTCACTTGCTTGCGCAGAAGCCGGAAGAGACGTTAATGTGGCATTCTTTTACAGTTCGAACGATTTTTCCTTTTTATTTCCTTTCGAGTATCGATCTTTATCGGATCGTATCTTTTCTGCCGCGAATCGTGTCGGAGGAAATATGTCTGACTGTATGGGAGTGCTTGCGAAAGATGAACTGCTGGTTTTGCCTGAGAGCTTACTAACTAGATTCAATAGTGTATTTTTCGATCATTCACCTTTAACTTTATGGGGTGCTACGGGGTGTGATCTTCAGAGTTCAGAGGTCGATCGAATATTGAATATTGGTGCGTCAGTCGCCGATTATTGGGAAAGCCGCCATGCTTTGCACAAACAAAGAATTGCAAATCTAGCAAATCGGCGTCGAAAAATAGTTAAAGAGTATGGTGAGCTTTCATTTTTTGAAAGTGACTTAGTCACGGAGGATCAAGTTGACTTTGTGATTGAGCAAAAGCGACGTCAGTACAAAAAAACCAACGCGAAAGATATTTTTCTTGACCCATTTCCAGCCAAGCTTATGCATATTCTTAGGAAAATTGATTCTACATACTGCAAATTGTTCTTATCAGAACTATATGTTGGTGATAAATGGGTTGCCTCTCACCTGGGTATTAGAAATGGTTCGTTACTACATTATTGGTTTCCAATTTATTCGGAAGCTTTTCGCCCATTTTCTCCCGGATTATTGCTGCTTGAAAACATCATTAATCATATGCCGGAGAATGCGTTACAGTTAATCGACTTTGGTGAAGGGGACGCAGACTACAAAAGAATGTTTGCGACTGATGAGTACACGAATTTCAAGGCTTTTATCAACACAGTATCTGTCGGTGGGCTCATGTCGAAAGCCAGTGCAGCGATAAAGTGGCGTTTGGAAAAGCTGTATAGCTCGACCACTTAATAATTTCGCATATCATATTTATTATGAATTTAATTAGAGTTTTGCTTTATGTTCCAGTGCCTGAGACCCAAGCATTTTTACCCGTAAAGAGAGGGGTTTTTCAGGAGGCCAAGTCATTTCTTAAGCGCCATTGGGAAATTGAAAAGTCGGTCCGTTCCGGGAAACTCTGTTTAAGTGATTATCACCATATCCGTACGCTGTCATCGAACAGGGGGGATATAGCTATCGGTACAGCTGTAAAAGAAAGTTTAGTTCGCGCCTTCCGAGAAGATGGTTGCGAAATAACTGTGGCAGGGTGGGACTCTCTTTCACCGACGTCAGTCTCTTGGATAAATGATGAATTCGATTTATTTGTAATTGGTGGCGGCGGGTATATTTTTCTCGATTCAGGAGGATTCCTTAATCACCGTAAAAAAGATATTGAATTTCTTAAGGACATTACGGTCCCGATTGTGGCGTATGGAATCGGATTGAATCGGTTGATGTATGAAAAGACGATTGATGTGGACGCATTCACCACGTTACCGACAGAGACAAAAAATTACCTCAATTATTTTTCTAATGTGGTGTCCGAGATTAGTGTAAGAGACTTGCCTACGCAGCAGCTCTTCCAGAGGGCCGCTAAAAGAGATTCTGTACTTACCGGTGATCCAGCGCTTTTCCTGGGTTTAGATGAGACACCGTCCAGCCTCTCGATAAGAAGTGGTGAATCTAACGGTGAAGTGGGAATCAATGTCGCGGCTCATGGCTGGCGAGCGCTGAAGATACTTGAGCAAGTGATGCCCGTTCTTGAGCCAATTTTCTTTGAATTGGAATCGAAAAGCGCGAAAGAGCTTTCTTATTTCCTCCATGACAACCTGGAATATCCGGTCGTCGAGTATCTAAGGCGGCGGGGGCTTCATCTTCGGCTGGTAGATGGTTTACCGAAAGTCTTGTCTGAAGGATACCGATCCATGGATTTTGTGGTGAGCCAAATGCTGCATTCGTCTATCTTGGCTTTCAGTGTGGGGACTCCTGCTATCAATATTGCCTACGATTTGAAAAGTGCAGCATTTTTTGAACTATTTAATTTGTCCGAGTATTCCATTCCGTGGAATCAACTTAACCATGAGCGCTTGCGATATTCAATGGATAGGATGCGCTGCTCTCTTCAGGAAGTAAAAGCTACTATCGCTGAACGGCGCACTGATCTCTTGGCTGAGCAAGAGCGGTTTTTGAGCAGAGTAATTAGTCTTGTTGGGCAGGATTAGCGTGTGAGTTTAGGCGGCTACAATATTGACGCGCAATACCGCTACCCATGGATCGACGTTCTGCGTGGCATCGCCATTCTGATGGTGATCGCAGTGCATGCGAGCCACGGGCTGAAAGGCAGCGAGTCGCTGGTCAAGACGATATTCGGTTTCGGTGGTTATGGCGTGCAGTTGTTTTTTGTTGCCTCCGCCATGACGCTCTGTATGTCGCTGGAAAATAACTACGGCAAGCCCCGCTGGCTGATGAAATATGCTGTTCGACGATATTTTCGTATTGCCCCGATGTACTACGTTGGGATCGTTTTGTATTTCTTCTGGTCTTTTGCAAAAAACTATACCCAGAATGGATTGTTCGGCCCGCTGCCTCAATACACGGTGACGAACGTGCTGACCAACATCGTTTTCATTCACGGGTTTTTCCCCGAGGCGTACAACAACATTGTTCCCGGTGGCTGGTCTATTGGCACAGAGGTAGCGTTTTATGTGCTTTTCCCTTGTCTGTTTTTGCTGTATCGAAAGATCAAGCGACCGTTCTTGCTGAGTGTGTTGCTCATCGCCGGCTGTTATGTGCTCATCTCCCTGGTTCAAGGGTGGTTCGGACAATCAACCGTCAGCAGTGCATTCTTGTATTTCAATATTGCCAACCAGCTGCATATTTTCATTATCGGCATGCTGGGGTTTTATTTTTTTCCAGTCATTGCCAGGCTCCCTTTCCCCGTGCTCATGCTGCTGCTTTTCTTGTCGGGAATGATTGGCTATCACATCAGCTCGATCGTCGTTGCTAATATCCCGTTTCTGGTATTGGCTGCTTATGCCGTGGCTTTTGTCGTTCTTGCTGCATTCGTGGCACGGCTCAAATTCAAGACAGTCTGGCTCGGCGAAATTGGCCGCCGTTCATTCTCCATGTATGTGGTGCACTTTCTTTTCATGAATGTCATCGATTACAGCTTCAATCACGGTAGCGGTTTATTGACGGAATATCCCAACCTGAAAGCGCTGGTACATTTTGGAGTTGCCGTGCTGGCCACGTATTGGGTTGCGGGGCTCACCAAACGCTGGGTTGAAGATCCTTGCATTCAGTTCGGTTCACGATTGATAAAAAACCGATCAAGCCACGATAAATCCACACAGAGTTGAGCCGTCAATGGCTGCGACTCGCCTCACTGTGCGTTGCGCTGCAACGAAGCACGACTACCCCGCGAAACTGTCGGAGTTCTTCTCGCGTGGCCGAGGCACATCCAGCGCCATCTTTTAGCAAATCGTTGTTGCCAACCTCCCAGAAGCCGGCAGATGTAACCGTGCTTGGCAGCGGGCTAAAGCCTATCCACATTGCGCCGTTTTGGGTGACAAGTTCGCGGGTCTTCGGCACCAGCCCCAGGCGTGTGAGCCACGTGGTTCCGAGACGAGCATAAATCCGTGTCCAAGTTTCTGATCCGTCGGCTCTGACAGGATCTTGAATCTCGAGGAGATTTCCCCAGCTTGGGCCTTGAAGATATCTGGCCATGCCCCAAAACGCGACGTTGACTGGCACGTAAATCGGGAGCCGTTCGGTGTTGGCTTGGGCAATGAACAGTGCCGCTTCCCGGTATTGCATCTTGCGCGGTAGTCCGGCTTGGCCCCAGGCAACGGCCACTAATGCGGCGCAGAAGATACCGATGAAACCGATCAAGATCATGGGATGCTGCCGCGACGTGCCTTGATTTCTCGAGTATAGAGAATGCCATAGTAGGGCTGCGGACAGCGCGAGAAAGGGTGCACAAAAGGCAACCGCGCGGTCAATCCACACCGGGCGAACGACCAATGACACGATCGCCAGTATCAGAACTGGCCAGACCACGAAGGACAACAGAGTATGCCGGGTTGTCCGATTCCCAAACATCAGCGCGAGCGCGACGAACCCCATAATGGCCAGGGCCATCACCAAGCGAATGGTGCCTGGAATTTCGAGGGTGCCATAACCAAGAATCCAACCCGAAAGCGTCTTGACGACAGCCCCGAAGGTTGGAATGCCGGTATGCGAAACCGAGCGCATGCTGGCATTGGCTAGCCAAGGGGCAAGCAGGATACCCACGCTCAAGATAACGTCCCAGGAGCGAATGAGCCCCTTGAAGCCAAAGTGACTCCAGCGGCCCAGCAATGCGTAGAGCAGGACGGATGAAACGGGAACAAAGGCGGAACTGTGCGTACCGGCAAGGACGCCCAGCACAACCACTAACCAAACTGCGTTTCTCAGCTCGGGGCTGTCGATCCATCGTTCTGCACGAATCCAGCCAATCACGGTTAAACAGGAAATCATTGCGTACATGCGCAGCTCTGTAGCGTAGTAGATTTCGCTACCCGAGACAGCGAGGAGAGTTGCCGCCAATAGCGCGGTGGCAGGCCCAGCAAGGCGATATACACCATAGGCTGCCGCCAATAGAGCTCCCATGCTCCAGGCCACCGAATTCGCGAGGAGCCATCCATCCGTGACTGAAGGCAAGCTCCACAGCTTCAACTGCAAGTAGTAGAAAGGAGGGTGAATGTCAAAACGGAGAACGGCGACGATCACTTCCAGGGGATTCAGGTTAGCAAAGGACGCACCGAACACTTCGTCTTGCCACAGGCCATCAACGCCAAGTGCCCTGTATCGAAGCACTAGTGCGAGTGAAGTAATCAGGAGGGCAGCGAGCCCCCACATCCACCCTGGTATCGTCTTTTTTGACAGGGCTGGATCAGGGAGATGCGATGTGAGCAAGTCCATCAGAGGTTCGCTTTCATGAGTGGTTGATATTTGAGTTGTCGCGATAACAACCTCAGATAGCGATAAATGTGACGATGGCCATGGCAACAAAGACAATCCAGCTGCCGCGATCACGCAGGCTGAATACCAGTGGGTCGTCGTGCATTTCGCCACGCGAGGTTTTGATCCACAATCGGGAAGTCCAGTACAACATCAACGGGCAAAGTAACCACAGCAGGCGTGGGTGGCTGTAATGGCCAATCACGGCCGGGCTGTCCACATACAGCGCCAGCACTAGTGCGGCGAGGTATCCAGCCGAGATACCCATGCTGCTAATGGCTTGAGCATCGCTGAGCTGATAATCCCGGCCTTTGGCACCCTCGCGTTCAAGTTTTTCCATGGTGACCAGTTCTGCCCCGCGCTTGACCAACGCCAGGCTAAGGAAGGTGAACATCGAGAAGGCTAGCAGCCATGAAGAGATATCAACGTTGATGACAATCGCACCAGCAATGATGCGTACCGTATAAAGCAGAGCGAGCAAGAGCACGTCGATCAGCACATAGGTCTTGAAGTAGAGTGAGTACGACAGCGTGAGCGCGAGGTAACTCAACAGTGCCAACAAAAACCACAGCGAGATGCTGGCGGCGAGAAACAGGCCGCCGAGCAGCAACAGAACCATGCCAATGCAGCCTGGCACGATGCCCAGATTACCCGCAGCGAAGGGCCGTCGACACTTGCGGGGATGCCTGCGGTCACTGGCGAGATCAAGCAGGTCATTAAGCATGTAGGTCGCAGACGCGACAAGGCCGAAGGCAATAAATGCCAGCGCAACAGCCATCAGGTTGCTGGTGTTGAACGCGTGGGAAGTCAGCAGAGGCACACCAATCAGCAGATTTTTCATCCACTGGTGCAGGCGCGTTTGTTTTAACCAGATACGCCACAGCGGGGGTCTATCATCAAAAATCTGGGTGACTTCCGTGCGTTGTCGTGCGCCATGCGCTACGCCTGAACCGGGGTTTACCACAATGGCTTGGCGCGCACGGGCCCAGATGGGAAAGTCGGCCCTGGCGTTGCCCGCATAATCGAAAGGGGAACCGTTAGTGATTTTCAATATTGCGGCCAATTTGACTTCGCTGCGCAAATTGCGTTTGCCATCGCTGCATAGCACGCTCTGAAAAAGGCCGAGACGATCCGCTACGGGTTGCGCAAGACAGGCGTCCGAGGCCGTGGCGAGGTGAATGGCGCGCCCTGATGCATGCTGTGCTCGCAGGTAGGCAACGAACTCATTTTGTAGCGGCAGTGTGTCGATCTCCAGGCTAACGCGCTCGGCGATGCGGGCTTTCAGATGGGCCTTGCCGCGCAACAGCCAGATACCCATGACAAAGATCATCCACGGCGCTTGTTTGACCAGTGCCAGCGCACTTTCCGCCAGTAGATCCGTCTTGATGAGTGTGCCATCGAGATCAACGAATAACGGCACGGAACGGTCGGTGTCTGAGGTCACTAAGGTCATAATGCAGCCGGATCAAGAGGTGGGGGAGTGGGGGTGATTATATGCAGTTCACCTATGCCTGAAAGACGAGTGAACGCCCGCGTCTGCGTTTTATTTAAAACGAATTTTTACACGCTCGGCAGGCGAGGCAAGCAGCCCAAAGGCAACAGACATTACCAGTGCCAAGAGCCAAACGGCAAGGATGGGTATGTCGAGCTGCTTTCCGGCTAACGTGGCGATGGTATAGCCAGCGCCTTGCCAGAGATAAATTGAGTATCCCGAGGTGATGAAAGGCTTCAGCCAGGGGGCATCACCAAACTTTTCAAACCATGCAACAACGCGTGGTTTGTTGAATGCGATAAATAAAAATAAAGAGATCCAGAGGCATGAGAACAAGAAAAACAATTCGTTCGGTGGGAATTTATTGACTTGCATATCCAGCAGCTGAATGTCATTGCCAGCAATGACCACGCCGACAAGCAGCGCGAGTGAAACGAATGCAATCGTCAAGAAGTTGACTCGGCGGAAGTACTCTTTTGAGTGCGCAAGATAATAGCCAAATAACGAGAAAATCAAATAAAATGCAGATTGTTTGATCAGGTTCTCAATGTTTCTGGCAGGTAGGTGCACCTCAGAGAGAAGAACCTCAAAAAGCGTAATCCCGAGCATCAGAATCAATAAATGAGGGCTCTTGAACGGACGAAACTTTGTCACGACAGGCATGGCAGCAGTGACAATCAAAAAAACAGGAATAAACCACAAATGCCAATTGAGCATGCCAGTAGAAAACCCCTGACCTGCCTTCACCGGGTTTAACCAGACGCGTGTTAAATCGAGCAGTGAGACTGTCACACCGTCGCCGATAAATGACATGGCATACACATAGAGAATGCAAAAAATCGCATACACCATGTAGGGTAAAAGAATTCGTGTACATCGTGCGGCGAGAAACAAGCCGTAGGCTTTTATATTCGGATGTTGCATCGCCTGGCCGCTTTTTGACTGTTCATACAAATAATATGAGTAGCCGGAAACGATAAAGATTGCGGGCATCTCAAACAGCAATAAAGAGCTGATGGATTGTGGAAGCAGATGTAGCCAAAATAGCCCATGAATAATGAAGACAATGTATAGCATCAACATGCCACGCGTTGTATCAATCGTTTTTATGCGCGCCAATTGAATCCTCCTATTTGTAGTCGTTGCGACAGAAACTAACCTACGGAATGAAACATTAGCGAAATATCAGACAGGCGATGAGCCTTCGCCGGCAATAAGATCAACTGCCACTGCGGGCGCCTGGGCCCACATGAAAGATCCAAAAGCGGTGCTGTAGTCCCCGATGCCCATTGCCTCGCCAGAGCATTGGCCGACAAGGCCTTTATCGTCGGTTACTGAGTCGATAGCAGAACGCGCACGCGCCAGCATCTGTGGCTGGCACGCAGCTTGTGCAAAATTCGCTTGTTGCCAGCGTGCCAGCGCATAGGCAATCAATGCGGTGACTGAACTATCAGGCGGCGCAGCGGGTAAATCCAGTCGCCAGGGCCAATGGCCGTCTTCGCGCTGGCAGAGGGCGAGTTTTTCCAGTAAGTGCTGACTGCGAGCCAGCCACAGGATTTTATCTTCACCCTCGGGCAATTCGCAGACGGTATCGACCATGCCGATCAACAGCCAGCCAATGCCGCGCCCCCAGCCAGAAATGCCACTGGTTTTAAGCGTGGTGGCATCAAAGGCGTGGAAAACCCAGGTATCGTCAGCCCGTCCATGTTGCCATAGGGCTTCTAGCTGGCGCAGGGCAATGTGGGCATAACCTGGCACTGCGGTTAGACGAGAAAGCCGGGCAAGAAACGGACAGATAAAAGCCACGGTATCGACCAGTACCCACTGTTTCCCTACCGTGTAAGGGATGCGGCCATTCTGTGCCCCTGGCAAACAAGCAAATGCCTCGCCCTGCGCCTTGGCATAAGTCAGGTAGCGCGGGTTTTGAGTCAACTCGAACAATCTCAGCGCGGCATAACCCAGCCCGCCACGATCTATTGCCACACCAGCGAGGGTTGATTGCCCTTGTGAGTCAATCAGGCCTTGAAAACATTTTTCTATCCACGCACATTCTTTTTTGGCTTGATCGCGTGCGGCATTAAGGCATAAAAAAGTCAAGCCCAGCGGCCAGGTGAGCGCGCCCGATGGGCGGCCCAGAAAACGATAACCCAGCCGCGATAAACGCCAGCCGGAGAATTTGATCAGTGAGCGCACCCAGAGCGAGCGAGTACCTAACCACCAGGCATAGCTTTGCGCAGCAGAAACCAGCCGTGCGTGGCGGTCAATGCTTGACGTGGTTTTCGGTGCCATCAGCGGTTCACGCCGGCTGATGATTTTTCAGCGCCCGCAGCGCTTGGCGGAGGGAGGTGAGGGCAATGTAGGCGGCTGAGCGAAGCGGCAAAGCCCCACCTTTTAGCGCACGAAAAAATGCTCGCCGTGCCACCGCCGGAGAGCCTTCCCAAAAATGATTGTAACCATGGGTGAACTCGCTCTCTGCCAGGCGTTTTTTGAATTCATCCAAGGGCAAACCCGTGCCATCGGGGTTGGTAAGCCCCCAGCGGCTGACCGCGATTTTCAGCAATTGGGTGAGATGATTTTCCGGGTCCAAAAGCCGCATGGCGCTGGCTTCGTGAATGCGATACAGCGCCACCGGCCCATCCAGTGCGTGCATCGGGTAGATGCGTGAAACCTTGAGCCAGAACAGATAATCTTCGCCGATGCGCATCGACGCATCGAAGCCACCCAGGCGCGTGAACACTTCACGGCGTATCACCGCCGTATTCATGCCGACCAGCAAGCCTTTGAGCAAGCGAGAGTAAAGCCAGCCGGAACGCTCGGTCTCGCAGGTAATCAGGTCTTGGCAATCTTGCATGAGGCTTTGCGCAGGGGGAAAGGCGCCATCATCCGCACGCGCCCATTTGGTGAAACCGCCAAACACGCAGCCGACTTCCGGGTGCTGCTCAAAGTAACGAATCTGAGCGGCCAGTTTGCCGGGAAACCAGACATCGTCAGCATCTAAAAACGCGAAAAATTGCCCGCAGGCAAGCTGCATGCCGGTGTTTCTGGCGGTGGAAACACCGCTGCCTTCCAAGCGATGCACGCGAATTCGCGGGTCCAGCTGCGTGAGCGTCGGGTAATCAAAGTCATCCGAACCATCATCGATCACGATGATTTCAAGATCGCTGAAGCTTTGGCTGCAAACGCTGGCCAAGGCTTCGTGAATGAATTCGCGTCCATTGCGCACGGGGACAATGACAGAGACGAGGGGCGCTGACATGGCAGTGATTATGTACGTGCGTTAAGCAGTGTTCGGGACAGCGGGCAGATCGGCAGATGATGCCGACGGCCGGCCTAAAGCAGCTTGGCACGATGCCACAAAGGCGCGGGTCGCTGTTTCCAGTGCCGTGCGCCGCTGAGCTATCTGCTTGCGCACTGGCTGCGGGTCTGCCAGTAGTTTGTGCGCCCGTTCCAGCAACAGCGCGGGCGAAAATTCGGCGGCTGAAAGGCAGTTTTCCGCGAGGCCCATGAGATCAAAAAACCCCTGATGCTTGATGTCATACGCCAGACCGATGCACGGTGTGCCGGCACTGGTCGCCAGAATGCAGGAATGCAGCATGCCGCCGATATGCAGGTCGAGTTTGCCATATCCCTGCGCCAAGGTTGCCGTGTCACCAGCGACGACTTTTACCGAGAGACCACGCACCGCCAGCAGTTTGGGCAGCACCCGTTCGGTTTCAAAATGCACGAAATAATGAAACTGGCAGCCGGTTTCCTGTTGGAGTGTTTTCAAGGCGGTGGCGTAGGCGTCAAGATTTCTTTGCAGCAGTATTGTTACATCAGGACCATGAAAGAAAAGATTCAGGCCGATCACCGGGCGTTCTTTGGGCATGGAAGGCGGGCGCGGGTTCTGGCTAATGGCATGCAGGGCACAGAAATGCAGCGCCGGGTCGCCAATCAAGTGCACAGGCCGATTCGTCAAAGGCGAAAGAGCCGCCTGCGTGTCGGCATCGCGCACCGAAATGCCGTCTGCCCGGTCGAGCAACTGGGTGACGCGTTGCGCGTCTTCCGGGTGCAGCGTTGTGGGCGCTTGGGAATCATTAACGTTCGGAAAATTCAGCCCGATGCCGAAAAAAATGGCGTGTGCCCCCCGTTGTTCTAGTACATGCAGATCGTGTGCAATTCGTGGGGCGAGCCGGCCATTGCGCAGGGAAAAATAACCGCTACCTGCGAAGACAATGGTTTCTTGGGTGCCAGGCTCATGCGGCGGCAGCGCGTCCAGCTCACCCCAGTTGAGATAGTGCAGCGGGCGATCTACCGCGTGGGTCAAAAACGCGGTCACGGATTGCGAAATTGCCACGTCGCCCAGATTGATCACGTCCGGCCCCAGGTAATTACGATAGTCGAGATGCGAGAGATCGCCGTGACGAAAGTGGGTGACATCGCGATAGCCATGCAATTTGCGGCGCGCAGCGGTACGCAATTGCTCCATCTTGGATAAGGGCGTGCGGGGCTTGGCTTCGGCACCGTAGAGGATGAATGTAGGGGCAGTCATAGCAGGTTGTTTATTTTTTTTCGAGAAAGCGCTTATTAATCATGATGCAATCCATTTCGAGCAACAAAGGGAAATGCCCCATTGTTAGGGACTAATGCACTGAGTTCAAAACCAGCATTTGTGTATTCAACCAACGCGTCATGATACGAGGGACTGTCTTTGTATAGGCGCTTAAAACTCAGTTCGCTTTGAAGTCCTCGGATTTCATGGAGGATGCCCTTTGCTCCATTGAAAACCAACAGGTCATTCCCTTGAGTATCCATTTTTAGGAACGGTTTGACGAACCCATAATTTTTTTGGAGCTCATTAAATAAAGTTTCGAGCCGATAACATTGAACAGAAACCACCTCCCGAACCTTATTCAAATAAGATAGTCCGGTATATTCTTCTGTATTTGGTTCTTTGAATGAGCTGAACTGGCTTTCCGCCATGATGTTAAAAGGCAGACTTCCTTCGGCATCAGAAAGTGCGCTGTTGAATACATGCCAATTCTCATCAAACTTTGATCGCTTGAGCAATTCCGGGTAAAGGGCCGGATTTGGTTCGAATGAAATAATCAGCCCCGAGAAGCCAACTCTTTTACGCAACATCGCCGCATATTGTCCAGAATTAGCACCGACATCGAATACGCAATCGATGTCAAGGAGGTTGAAAGTTTTCTTCAGATGTCTGATTTCATGCAAGCCGGAAAATTCGTTATTTGACAGGATAACATCAGCTATTTTGGCTGCGGTTTGCTTCAAGAAATCAAGCTTCATGGCGATATGATTTATGCAGAAAAAATAGACTGGAGTGTTCGTCCGACTTGCTTTGAAAACGAGTCGAACGATAGTTTTTGCAGGACACTATGGTGTCCGTTTTGTGCAAGCTTCAAGGCCAACTCGCGGTCTGTTAGCAAGGCGGTACAGTGTGCGGCAAAAGCATCGTCGTCATACGCCACAAGGAGGTCTTGATTTTCCACAAAGTAATTTCGCCATCCATTAAAAGCATAAACGCTGACAACAACCGGGCGGTTATGTGCCAGGGCTTCCGGCACCTTAATGTTTGAGCCACCGCCGGACAAAACGGGAACAACGCAAATGGCCGCATTTTTATAAGCCGCATCAATGTTTTCGGCATAGCCTTCTGCAATGCAATTCGGAAAGGTATTCCAGCGCTTTAAATTTTCCGGTGTGCTTTTGCCCACAATCCTGAATTGGGCGGACGGGTTTTTGGCAAGAATTTTCGGCCAGATATGGGCCAGAAAATGCTCCACTGCGATGATGTTCGGCTGCCAGGACATGAAGCCGACAAACAGCAGTGTTTTCCCGTCTGACGCCGAGTAATCCGCTGGGTGCTGCGGGAAAGAGGGCATGTTGGAAAGCAAAGCGCCTTTTAGTTCAGGGAAGGTGGCTTGATCCCGTTCGCAAACAAACAAAAAATGTGCGCTCTGGGCGTGTGCTGATTTCAACCGCGCCTTGATGATGAGTTGATTCAGCCATTTCACGGTTTCCTTGATGATCGCGCGGGGTTGCCGTAATGAGCGCCAAGGCACGTTGTACACCGGGTCGTCAAAGTCGATGATGAGTGGTTTATTAACGGGTAACTGACATTTGAGATAGGGCGTGATGTAGCGGCAAACAATGCAGTCGTATTGATCGAAGTCTACGGTGGCGGCAAGAAGTTTGGAGAGCTGTTTTGAGGGCAGGCCACACCAGGCGCGATCAAGAAAGCTGCTCGGTTCATGGTCAATGCGGAACAGTTTGCCGCCGCCGAGTTCATCAGGCAGATCGGATACGGTATTAGCGCCACTGGTTTCAGAGAATAAAACGACATCTGTCGGTAACTGTTGACCGAGCGCCTTGAGCAGAAAGTGTGTTCTTTGCCCTGCGCCATAGTTGGTGCATTGCGGGTCGTGGTAGGTCAGCAAGAGGGCGCGTCGCGTGTTAGGGGGCGTCATGGCTTGGGTTATGGCTAAAGTCATGACTTATGTCGCCGTCCCACCAGCGCCGACTTTTTGACAGTTTATAGATTGGGCGTGCATAGCTAGGCTGTTTCTGGTTTGCCAGTATTCAAATACTTGAGTTTGATGTACTTGAGATAAACCGTATCCCGCACATATTTGCCCAGTATCCGCCCCGGCGCGCCATCGCGCCAGCCGCCGTAGAGCAGGTGCCAGCGTGCCCAGATCAGCCAGGGGTAAGCGTAAATTTTTAGCCAGGAGGATGGCTCGCCTTTAGCCTGCATGTCTTCTGCGGCGAGTTTTGTGTATAGGCCGATTTTTGCGTAAAGGTCGTCAATGCTGTCGCAGCTGTAATGCAGTAGCGGCTCATCAAGGGCGCTGATTTTGGCGCCGTCCAGTTGCAGTTGTTCATGGATGATGCGGCTGCCGCGATGGCTTAAGCGTTCGCGCTGAAACAGGCGAACAATGAATTCGGGTGTTTTGACGGGGTAAAAATTGCGCACGGGTTGCCCCATGAAAAACCAGTTTCTGCGGATGGAAAATCCGTCAGGGGTTGCTCCTGCTTCGGTTTGAAACTGGGTGTTTTTTAACTGCTGCAAGCGTTTGCCGAGGGCTTCTGAGACGACTTCATCCGAATCCAGCGCCAGCACCCACGGCTGGGTGCAGTGGTCTTCAGCAAAAATGCGCTGGTCGCGAAAGTTGTCAAAACTGCGCGTGAGGATGTTGGCGCCAAAAGCCAAGGCGATTGCAATGGTTTGGTCTGTGCTGCCGGAATCGACAATGAGGATTTCATCGGCAATGGGTTTGATGGAGGCCAGCACCTGCGCCAGACGGCGTTCACTGTTATAGGTGAGGATGTAGCAGGAAAGCGTGGAAGGCGCGGTTGTCATCATCATGCGGTGAAGCGGGGCAGGCCAAAGTGGTCGCGCAGTTGGTCTGAAATGCGCTGATAGACGGCTTTGGGCTTGAGCTTCACAAAATGCGCGAATGTGGGTGAGTGCTGCACATGGGTGCGCGGGAAAAATCGGCCCAGCAAGCGGAAGTCGTCGTACCGGGTGATCCGGCTGGTGTGGGTAAAGGGATCGAACTGCATGTCGGAGGCGTTAATCGTCGTGATTTGTATGCTGCCTTCGGCAGGTTGGTAGCTGACTGTCGGGGTGTGCAGTTTGCCTAATGTGGCGCCAATGAAGGGTTCGTCGGCCAGTTGCAGTTTGTTGCGGTGAAATGAACCGAGCAGTTCTTTGTGGTTTTCCACGAGGTCCAGCGCGGTGGCAAAGAAGTGGTCAGATTCTGCGCCCTGGCGAAAATAAAACACGCCGGAATTCAAGATGCGCATGTAGTCGATGCCGAGTTTTTTAATCACTTTGGCAATATCAAAGCCATACCAGCGGCCGGAGGTGGCTTTGCCGCCGGGGCTGCAAAAACCGGGGCTTTGAAATTTGGCCCAATGCCTGTCCATGTCGTTTTTGAGCAGTATGCAGTCGGAATCGACAAACATGGTTTCGTCAAACGGGCTGACTTCGTTGATGCGCAGTTTGTTAAGGCAACCGTGAAAGCCGGGCTTGGCGTCCATAAAGGTGATCCGGTCGATAAATTTGCGGCAAGCCTCGGGGATGTCCATGGTGCGGTCAGTGACGATGCACACCGGGCGGGTGGGGTCATTGAGCTTTAGCGAGAGCACCAGGTTCATGGCCAGATCAAGATAAAAGCGGCTGCCGGTGGCGAGGGTGATGTAGCCTTGCATGTGTGTATTGTTGATGCGTATCGGGTGTGAGCCAATGATGATTGAAAAGTCTTACGGTTTTGTACTGGTCATGCGAGGGACATGTGAACATGTTGGACAAATAGATACATTCCCCCTCTCCCCTCGCGGGAGAGGGATTGGGGGAGAGGGGGCAGCGTCACCGCCGCCATAATAGTTTCCAACACGCCTTCTAGATTATTCATAATTTCATTGTTCCAGAACCGTAGCACCTTGAACCCTTGCGCACGCAACCAGGTATCACGGCTTTCATCACGAGGCGCATCATTATGTTGCCCGCCATCTGCTTCTACGATCAGTCGCGCTCCAAAATGTACAAAATCGACCACATAAGAACCCATCGGTTGCTGGCGTCTGAATTTTTCGCCATTCAGTCGATGCGCACGCAAGTGTCGCCACAGCCTGGTCTCGCTTTCGGTCATGCGGTGTCGCAGATGCTTGGCAAATTCCCGCTGCTCCATTTACCCCTCTCCCCAACCCCTCTCCCGCAAGGGGAGAGGGGCTTTTGACGTGATATCAAGGATGTTCAGTGGCATCTGCTCATGCGCCACTGGGTGAGTTTATCCATGATGGTTGATTCCAGCCCTTCTGGCCGCCCGATCAAGTGCCAGCTGATTAATGACCAAAGCATGAAGAAAACTGCGCCGGAAAGTATAGCAGCCGCAAGCCCCAGTGCTGGCGAGGTGATCATCCCCGGCAGCGGGGTGATCATGTAAGTCACCAGCCCATACATCAAGGCAGCGCCGACGAGCGGGCGGCCTATTGTTTTAAGGGCCGGGGCCATGCTTAGCTGACAGATCTTTTGGGTATAGAGCAGTGTCACAAACGAGCTGACGGCAGAGCTGAGTATTCGGGCCAGGGCGAGCCCGATCAGATGAAAGCCGGGGACGAGCGCGAGAGCGGCGAGAACAAAGCTGGCAAACTCGATCCAGACAATCTGGCTTTGGGATCGGGTATGGCCATGCAGGATCAGCAAGGTATTGGCAGGCGAAGTCATGGTTTGCACTACAGAAGCCAAGGCAAACAACGAAATGAAAGGCACGGCATCCATCCATCTGCTGCCCAGCGCAAGCTCGGTCGCCTGGGTGGCAATGGCCATGAAGCCCAGCCCGATGGGCCAGATGACGGTGTTGACGGCGGCGATGGTTTTGATCACCGCTTGATTGGTGCGTTCGATATTTCCCTCAAGCGAAGAGAGCACGGGCAAAAGGGCTTTGAGCATGGCCGGGCCGATTTCGCCTACGGGCATCTGGCCAAAATCCGAGCCGACGTTATAAATCCCGAATTGATGCGTTGTGCCAATGCGCGCAGCGATAAGTTCGTCCCCTTTGCGCAAAATGAATTGACCCACGCGGGCCACCATCAGCCATTTGGTGAGCGTCCATATTTCGCCGATTTTTGAAGTGTTCCAGCGCGGGCGATACGGATGCCACAGATAGCTCAAGAAAACGGGAACGGTATACCCTGCGATGATGCCGATCACGAGCGCACGGTAATCACGCAGCATGATGCCGGCGATCACGGTGGTGACTACGCTGGCAATTTTTGTGAGGGTCGCTATCTTGAAGTCCAGCGTGTAGATGAATTCCTTGCGCGCCAATATCTGGCCAATATTGCCGAAGCTGATGAAGATCACGCTGGCGGCAAGCGCCCACAGGACAAAAGTGAGCCGGGGTTCGTTGAAATAATTAAGCGCAAATGGGATTGAAATGATTAACGCCAGGCCAGCACCGATGCCTTGAATGATGCCCAGCGTCCACGCGGAATCAATTTCATCCCGCGAGACTTCTGCCTTGCGTAACAGTGCGGTGCCGGGGCCGAAATCAAGAAAGGTTTGAATCAGGCCCACCACCAGCATGCCCATGGCCACGATGCCGTAATCTTCCGGCATGAGCAGACGCGCCATGATGACGGTATTGATAAAGCCCAGCCCTTTGATGAGCCATCGGGTGCCGATAGTCCAGGCGGCACCGCGGATAAGATTTGTTTTTGGGTTGTTAGTTGGGGCCATGGTCGGCGCGCAGTTTATCTGATGCGCCGGGGCTCGGGCTTTGCGTGATCTGGGCGGCAAACAGGGCGAGCACGAGTAGCAGAAAAAGAAAGCGTGGCGCATCAATCAAGGTGTCGAAAAGCCCCACCACTAAAAAACCTGCTGTGGCGGCCAGACTTACGCCAGCGGCAGGGTTGCCGCGCCAGGCCGCACGGCCAGCCAGGCTGAGCGCCACACCAAAAAACAGGCCAAAGCCGAGCACGCCAAACCATCCCTGGTCGAACAGTATCGCCAGTGGCATGCTCTTGATGTGCCAGGCCAGGTGCTCGTCGGTAGCAAAATACCAATGATCCATGCCGTGTGAAAAGTCGGCGTTGGTGATACGGTCCGTTCCGTGTTCGGGGATGAGGTGGATGTTGTCGATATCCACCACGGAGCTGCCGTTGGTGAAGAAGGAGAGTTTCACCGGGCGTTGGCTGAACCATCGCCCGCTGCCTAGCTCGTCCGAGTTGATGAGCTGCTCGACCGGCTGCCAAATACCTGCGTGTGTAATGCCCTGGCTTTTGTTCCAGGCGGCGCAGCGAGACGAAGCCAGCATCCATTTTTCGCACAGGGCGATGCCGACCGTGGTGCCGGACGTGGCGGAGCGCAGATCAAAGCGCAGGCGATAGCGCTGATGCGGCTCAATGGCGACAATCTGCTCTACATAGAGTGTGCTGCCTGGCGCGATACGAAGGAAGGTGTTGCCTGCCTCGCTACCGAGTGCGTGGACGGAGGGATGAAAAGGCTCGCGGCTGCGCCAGAAGTGGGTATCGGGAAAGCGGCCAATACCCATGCCGAAAGTTTCCGTTAGCCAGCCGCTGTCGCGTATCGAGAGTCCATCGTGCCAGTGGGCTGTGCGCACATCAAGATCGTTGCTTACTTGCGACATGCGTTGTTGCACAAAGCTGCCTTCAAACAGCGGCACAGCGACTGCGAGTGCCGCCCCTGCGAGCAGGGTAATCTGTACGAACCGCTTGAATTTTTTGTCCTGACCGGCCATCAGGGCCAGTAAAGCCAAGCCGCAAGCGACGGCATAACCGGCAAACCCGTTGCGCGAGACTGTTGCCATCAAGGCGTAAGTGCTGGCAAGTAACAACGCTGTACCGGCAATCCGCAGCAGCCAGCGGCGAGTGGTGATGGTCAGGTAAAGCAGAAAAGGCGTGGCTATCGCCAGGTAACACTCGACATAGGCGCCACCGGTATGAATGGCAGAAAACGGCCCTGTGGCGCGGTAGTCCGAGCTGAAATTGAGGAGCCCGCCGAACATGATTTTTTCGCGCATCATGGTAGCAACAACGGCGGCCAGGCCGAGTGCCATGCCCCAGGCGAACCATTGGAAGCGCTGATTGGGTGCGTTGTCGATGCGGCGTGTTAAACCAATAAACAGCAAAGTCCATACGAACCCCTTGCTGATGCGCAGCGCGTTGAACGGGCTGAAGTAATTTACAAACGAGCTGATATCCGGCATGGACCAGGGCAGTAGCGCTTGTAGTGTGCTGAAGAAAAAGCTGAGTGCCAGAAAAATCAGCGCCCACTTCAATGCCGGGTGCCAGGGGTTGCTACTGGCCGCAGTGCGCGCATAGCCTGTTGCCAGCGTGATTGCCAGCAGGGCATCGAGTTCGTCAAGATAAAAGCGGCCGCTCCAGGGGGCCAGATCAAGGATGGGCAGTGCAGCGGGAATGATCAGCAGGATGGCAACGGGTTTATGCCAAACGGCAAGCGTGCTGGCTGCTAGCAGCGCTGCAAGAAGCAAGGGTTGCACAGGAAAATGAATGAGCCAGTAAGTGACGCCTGCGGCAGCGAGCATCAGCAGGGTGAGGTGCTGCGCGGTAGGGCGTTTGGGCGCAGTAGCGGTGTTTGGTGTCGGAGGGGCAGGGGGGGTAGGAGTTGCAATAGGCGCAAGGGCACGGTCAGCGTCATCGGTTTTTCTGGGTATATCGTGCGCTGCCGGCGGCGTCGGGCTGTCGGGAATCATGCGGCTGACGATAAGGAATGTGAAGCGTGCCATCACTACCGCGATCAGGATATTGGTCGGGTCGGCGTGTGTGCTGGTGGAGAATAACTTGGCGGTTTCAATAAGAGCGGCCAAGACGGCTGGCGCATAGGTCGATAGCAGCAATCGGCGTTGTGAGAGCTGCGCGAGAATGCCCAGCGGCGCGAAGAGCAGCGCCACTGAGATCAGGCTGGTCAAGGCATTAGCTTCGCTGACATAGTAGTGATAGTAAAACGGCAGAAAATGAAGCTTTCCCAGCGCATCCTGTGCGGAGTCGACACTGCCCCAGGGGCGGTAGAACCAGCTCGTAAAAAGGGCGAGGCCTAGCATGTAAAGCAGGGTTAATAGCACGCAATGGCGTTGCAAGATGGATTGCCAGGATTCATGCCACGGCGAGCGCATTTTTACCCCCATCGTGACCCAGAGCATGCCGCCGATATAAACGCCCAATGTGCGAGTGATAACCGAGACGCCTTGGCTGCTGCCTGAATAGGTAAAGAGTTGAAGGGTTTCGATGCCAATGCCGAGCAGCAGGCCACTGATGATGAGCTGCAAAGTCAGCTGCGTCATTCGTCCGTCATTTGTCTCAGGGTGACTGCGACGGCGTGCATTGCGGGCGATGAAGATACCGAAAGGCAAAACGGCGGCGACTTCAATTGCCAAAGTGATCAAGGTACGCAGGCCGTAGCCAGGTTGACTGGCGGCGAAGAGAAGGCCCCATCGATCAGATGCCAACTTTGCTGAAATCTCTTTGGCAGACAGGAGGAAATCAAAAGGGAAAAAACAAAAGGCCAGGTAGGCCGCCATGTAAACGCCCAACAGCAGCGTCACGCCTTGAGTACCGTGTGCAGGTTTGAAGGCGGCTATTCGGCGGATTGAATTGCTTAACGGCAAGGCAAGCAGCACACCCAGTGCGCCGCCGATGGTTTCGGCGAGGAGGTCGTTTTGCGATACCGTGCGCGGTGGAAAAAAGAGTTGCGTGAATTCCACACCGAATGCGATGAGGGCCAGTGCCGCGATGCTCAACAGGAGCGTGCTGCCCAGCGCCAATCCCCGAAGTCGCCCAACGAAGCGTTCCGCCAGCAGGAAGCCCGCCGGAAGATACAGCACCCCATTGGCGATCCAGTCTGCCCGACTTTCTATCCCGAGACTGAGCATGGGCGTGCGCTGAAATTGATCCCAGGCCCAGGCCAGTGAATGCGGATGAAAATCCAGCGGCACGAGGCTGCCGTAAATGATGAAGACAAGGGTGGCGAATAACCAGGCTGGATGCAAACGGGGGGCAGCTTCTATGCGCATGGTGTGGAATTTGTGACGTACAGGATTGCTTTCAAGGTATTCATGCGGGGTATGTGCAGCAAACAGCTGTTTTTCGTCTTGCCGTATCGCCAGCGCGCCCTGCAGGAAGTTCCCTTGGGGTGCCGACTTTTATTGGGTGGACTGTCTTCAGAATGGTAATCGAAAATACAGGCTTTGCCATGCGATACAACCATCTGATTTGTTTCATTTGATGAGCAAACGAGTCCAGATAACCAAAAGAAATTTGCCGTGACAAGTGTCGGTTTTTTTAATTTTTACGCATGAGGTGATTTGAATATTTCTTCAACCATATGTTTTATATAAACAATTTATTTTGGCATGAACATTGCTTTATTGCTATCGATAGCCGATACATGGCTCAAACAATTTCGCTTCGATGGCAAAGGAAAAACCGATGAAAAATGTAGGCCGACGAAAAAATCGAAAGGCAATGTTACTGGTGGCGCTGGTTTGTGCTTTGGCTACGGAGGTAGGTACAGCCTGGTTAAAACAGATGCCCAAATCGTTGTCTGGTCATCATTTGCCGGATTTGGTTGTGGCTACGGCTGAAACGCATGTCATCAACCCGGGGGATGCGGTGGGTGGTGGTGTGGATAAAGGGGCAGGTTTCTTTGAAATGGATCCCGATAACAGGGGGCTGATCTTCGCAGTAGACAACACTGACCATTCAGCAGGTAATCGGGGATTTTCAAATTCGCAGGGTTCGTTGTTCAACCACGACGCAAATGGAGATACTGACGGTGATACGATCCCGCCAGGTCAAAAAGATGTGCCGCGTTTGAGGTTAGGCCAGGGTTTTGTGCCGGGAGGGGGTGGCTCGTCGCACTTGCCTGATCGGTGGCCGTTTAACGATGGTGAGCCGCAATCACAAAAAGCCGCACCTGAAGATCAGTTTGCCGAAGAGCCGCTTGAGAGTGATCCCGTCTTGCTCGCACCAGAGTTGCCGCAACTGTTTGTCGAGAGTGATGCGAACTGCAGGTTGGTCTGCGACAACCAGACACCGCCGACCAACAACGAACATCAAACAGTTCCTGAACCCGCGACGCTTGCCTTGCTAGGGCTCGGTCTGCTGGGTATTTGTGTATTACGGCGCAAGGGCAATGGGGGCTGGAAATGATAAAACAATAAAAACAATAAAACAAGGAAAAAAACAATGGGGTCAGACACAAAACAATGGGGTCAGACACGATAAATACCTGTATGATCGGAACTCTCTCTTCAGTCAGGTGCGTCTTTCATGTCTCGCCTTCCCCGCTACGTCATCCCCGGCCAACCCCAGCACATCATCCAGCGCGGCAATAACCGTCAGGCAATCTTTGCCACTGAAGCGGATTATCTGTTCTTCCGAGATACCCTGGTCGAAGCGGTTGAACGGTTTGGCCTCGCCATTCATGCCTATGTGTGGATGACGAATCACATCCATCTGCTCGCTACGCCGAGCCGCGAGGACAGTATCGGCAAAACGTTGCAGTCGGTGGGGCGGCGCTATGTGCGGTATTTCAATGACACCCATCGGCGTAGCGGTACGCTTTGGGAGGGACGGTATCGGGCGACGGTAGTGGATAGTGAGCAGTATCTGCTGACGCTGATGCGTTACATCGAGATGAACCCGGTACGTGCCGGGATGGTGGTCAATCCGGCGGATTATCCCTGGTCAAGTCATCAGCGTAATGCTCGTGGTGATACTGGACTCAATGCAGATTGGCTGGTTGCACATGATGAATACCTGCGGCTTGGGTTTGATGCGGTTGAGCGGCAGGCATCGTATCGGGCGTTGTTTCACTCTGCATTGACAACCGATGATCTTGCCGCGATCCGCGATTGCACGCATAAGGGATGGGCGCTGGGTAGCGAGCAATTCAGGACTCAAATGGAGAAACTGGGCAAACGACAGGCTGCATCCAAGGGGGTGGGCAGACCAAGAAAGCCAGTGGTGCCAGACAATAATCGTGACAATAATCGTGTCTGACCCCATATTGCCACATACTCTGCATTGACAACCGATGATCTTGCCGCGATCCGCGATTGCACGCATAAGGGATGGGCGCTGGGTAGCGAGCAATTCAGGACTCAAATGGAGAAACTGGGCAAACGACAGGCTGCATCCAAAGGGGTGGGCAGACCAAGAAAGCCAGTGGTGCCAGACAATAATCGTGACTGACCCCTTATTGTTCTTTATTGTTCTATTGTTCCTATTGTTTATTGTTCTTGTTCATATTGACATTAGCGGATAGTGTCCGGTTGCATGGTCTGTCGCGCTCCCGGTAGGGTGGGGGTTCCCGTCAATAGGCGGGTTGCGGCGGGATGAACATATTCTTGTTGCGGGGCGAGGGTTATGCCGTTGGCAACAGGTGGTGGAACGTAGGTTCGTTCCAGGCCGCTGTCTCTGGTGACACGGTAATCATGCCGGTCGGCCAGCACGAAGCTACGCGCATTTACATTCGGATTATTGACGAAGAGTCCATCAATGCCGGTGTTGAGGGGCCGTTTGCCAAGCAACAGGTTGTTATAGGCGGTGATGTTGATAGCACCAGGTTTTACGACTAAAAACGTTCCGTTTCCGGGCCAGTGATCCACCAGCGTGTTGTTGATGAGATAAAGCGCGTTCTTTGGTGTCTTGTAACCCTCAGCACCAAAAGAAATCAAAATGGTGTTTTCTGTGGTGGCGCTTTGTTCAATGATGTTGCCGATCACGTAAGCCATGCCGCCGTTAGGAAATTCCAGCTCGTAGCTGGCGTGCCCGCCAGTTTCATCCGTCAGCCGGTTGTAGAGAATGTGGTTTTCACGCGCGCGGCTTTTGAGCAGGTGACCCGCGTTGGCATGGTGAAAATAGCTACCCACAACGCGCAGTTTTTTGATGGCGCCCACATAAAGATTGTGGCTGTAGCCATCGCCTGCGCCGTTATGACCAAATTCGCTGTTTTCGATGGTGAGTGCGGCGTCGGGATTGTTGCCGCTGATAAGGCCATTTTCATTTTCCAGAAACCGACAGTGGCGAATGGTTAGTTCGCCTTCTTCAAAACGGATGCCAGCGCCATTTTTATCCGGCACGCGGGCGCCGGAAAACTCGATATTCTCGATCAGAATTTTTCCGCCGCGGACGACCCAGATGGCCTTTTGTTCGGCGCCGGCGCCGTTAGCCAAGAGACGCACGCGCCCGCCACTTTTTTCACCAATGCCACGAATCGTCAGATTGTCCTGCGTCCATACGGCAACATTCTGCGGGTAGTCACCTGCGGCAATTTCAATCGTGTCGCCATTGCGCGCCAACGCCGCCGCTGTGGCAATGGAATGGATACGGGCATCGGGGCCGACGCTAATGATGCGGCCTGTTGTTTTGCCGCCGGCGGGGGAAGCCGATGTATCAGAGCTATCGGATGTATCGGGTGTCGGTTGCAAGGTGGGCGTGGCAGGGACGACAATCAGCGCCCCATTCGGCGCGCGGCGGATTTCGCCAAGGTAAGGCGCTGTGTCGGGCAAAGTGTCATCCGTTATTTTTTCAGCCGCAGCTAAGTTGGTAGATAAGGCGGTGAACCATAAGGAGAGGGCAAACAGCGAGCATGCAGTGATTAGCCTGATCAACCATACAGCGCGAGGCTGCCTGGCTTTTAGTGCGCCTGTATGCCCGAGTGCGCGTAAAAATCCTCCCCTCGCCCTGTCCCTTTCCTCGCAGGCGGGGCGAGGTGACGGTATTGCGACGTTCATGCGATTACCCTGCCACAAGATCGCCGTCTCACCAGCGCCGACTTTTTTTGGTGTAGATTGGGCAATGTTTTTTCAAATAACGAGGAGGCAGTCATGGAATCGATGATCTTGCGGTGGTTGGGCCGGTTAGCGGCGGTGGCTGGGGTGCTGCTCAGTGCTGCCTCAGGAACTCTGCGCTTGCAAGGACATTTCTGGTTAGGCGGGTTTCAGTCTGGCACCTTGCTGTTGGGCGGGATTGCCTTGATGGTATTTGCCTGTCTGTGCTATCTGGTCTTGCTTGAGCGGCATGTACTGAAAAGATAAAGGATTAAATCGTGTCTGACCCCATTTACTATTTACTAAAAAGATAAAGGATTAAATCGTGTCTGACCCCATTTACTCTTTACTCACCATTTACTCACTCTCCTTCTTTCTCATCTTGGCTTTCGTGCGATGCACGTAAAGAATGGTTTCAACCGTGGAATCATCTTAGTCATACCATTCGCCATGCGGTTTCCATAAGCGCCGCGGTAGACGACCTTCTCCACATGGAACCCGACGCGCAAAAGAAAATCGGTAATCTCCTTTGACGTATATTCCCTAACGTGACCCATATAGCCAATCTTGCTCAGGAGTTCATATTGAGCATAGACGCCTTCAGATACTACTGACCAGCCCTCATTTTTCATAATGAGATTCATAATGCCACGGAGAGAGCCAAGATTCGGCGTCGATAGCCAGAGCCGGCCATTGGGTCGAAGAATTCTAAGAATCTCCTTCATAGTAACAATCGGATTAATTCGCATATGCTCAAACACCTCGTTGAACAAAATTTCGTCGAAGATGTTGTCGCCGAAAGGGATTTTTTCCTGCTCAATATCGCAACTTGTTACCGCCAGGCCGGCTGTTTGCACCAGTGCTTTAGCCGCATCGCTCATCTTGTCGATGACGTCCAGCTTGTAGCCTTGGGTCAGTAGCGCATTTGTCAGAAAAAATGGACTTCCGCCAACCTCAAGAATTCGTGCATCTCTACCAACCGTTTTGGTGATCCAATCCAAATCGAGTGCGAGCCGCAAATAGTGCCATTTAGCATAGTCATTAAGGTCTTTATCGCTTTTTGTGCCGCTGAGGCTATTTATACTGCCAAGTAATGCTTCGACCGCAAATTTCCCAGGCTTGGAATTGAATTCTTTACTCATGATTTTTCCATCAGAATTATTGTAATCAAAGGGGGCAGGCTAATTGAATGGAATTGAATGAGGTCAGACACGATTTATTGACGATTCATCGCCACGGTGTTATATCGCTCGCCCGTACGAGTCTTCCAGCCGCACAATATCGTCTTCGCCCAGATAGCCGCCGGATTGAACTTCGATCATTTCCAGATCAATCTTGCCCAGGTTTTCCAGGCGATGTACGACGCCTAACGGAATGTAGGTGGATTCGTTTTCCGCGAGCAATAAGATTTCTTCACCCCGGGTGACTTGGGCCGTGCCCCTGACCACGATCCAGTGCTCGGCGCGGTGGTGATGTTTTTGTAGCGAGAGTCGCTTGCCGGGTTTGACAATGATGCGCTTGACCTGATAACGCTCGCCTTGCACGATGCCCTGGTAGCTGCCCCAGGGGCGGTGGACGTGCATATGCAAATCGCTTTCCGTGCGGCCATCGCGCTGCAATTGCTCGACGATTTTCTTGACTTCCTGGGTGCGGTTTTTTGGCGCGATGAGCACGGCATCTGCCGTTTCGATCACCACCATGTCGGTGAGGCCAATGGTGGTGACCAACCTTGATTCGGCGCGGATGAGATTGTTGCTGCAGTCATGCGCGATGACGTCGCCCGTGCAGGTGTTGCCGTTAAAGTCGGCGCTGGCACTACGGCACAGCGTATCCCACGCGCCAATGTCATTCCACCCGGCGGAGAGCGGAATGACAATGCCATCATCGGTTTTTTCCATCAGCGCGTAGTCAATCGAGTCGGCGCGACACGCGGCAAAGGCTTCGCTATCCAGACGAATGAAATCCAGGTCACGGCGGGCGCGATCAACGGCGTTGCGTGCGGGTTCAACAATGTCTGGCGCCAGGCGGCTCAGGGTGCGCAAATAGCGATCCGCGCGGAACAGGAACATGCCGCTGTTCCAATAGTATTCGCCTGAATCAAGATAACTTTGGGCGGTGGTTAAATCCGGCTTTTCAACAAAGCGATCAATCGCAAAACCATCGGCGATGGCGGCGCCTCGGTGGATATAGCCATAGCCGGTCTCGGCGCGTTCGGGGGTAATGCCGAAAGTAACAAAACGCCCGGCGGCAGCGTGCGGCAGTCCTAGCGCAACCGCTTGTTGAAAGGCGGCAATGTCGGTGACGACATGGTCGGAAGGAAGCACCAACATCAAGGGAGACTGACCATCTTGGCGGCACCATTGCGCAGCAGCAGCCAACGCCGGGGCGGTATTGCGCGCGGCGGGTTCGAGCAGAATATCGGCTTCAATGCCTATCTCGCGGATTTGCTCGGCTACCAGAAAGCGGTGCGCCTCATTGGTGATCAATACGGGCCGGCCTAATTCCGGAAAGCCCTCAAGGCGCAACAGTGTGGCTTGTAATAAGGAATGCTCGCCCAGCAAGCGTAAAAACTGTTTGGGATATTGTGCGCGTGACAGGGGCCACAGCCGCGTGCCGGAACCGCCACACAACAGAACGGGAATAACGGGCGGCTGATTCGTCGCTTTGGTGGCAGGCTGGTTTATGTTTGGCATGGTGTAGGGCAGATATTTTTAATGTTGTTTGAATTTCATGCTTTCATGTTATCAAACCTTTGCGTCGGTTTAATGACGAATTTCAAGCGTGGGGCTGATATGCTAGGCCGAATGATGGTTGTTGTGGAGCGCAGGACATGATTCAACAAAGAATACTTTTTGTTTGTACGGGGAACATTTGTCGATCACCCACGGCGGAAGGTGTGGCGCGCGCGCTGGCGGAAAAACAAGGGGTGGGGCATTTATTCACGTTTGATTCTGCTGGCACGATCGGTTATCACACCGGCGAGCCGCCGGATCGGCGCGCCATTGCGGCTGCCGCCAGGCGCGGTTACGATCTGGCGCCATTGCGTGCGCGGCAGGTGACGGAGAGTGACTTTTTTCGTTTCGATCACGTGCTGGCAATGGATCGCGGTCATCTCAAGGTGCTGGAAAAACTTTGCCCGCCGACGCATCGGCAAGGCTTGGGTTTGTTTCTTGAGTATGTCGGCAAGGAGCTTGACGATGAGGTGCCCGATCCTTACTATGGCGGCCCTGAGGGTTTTGACTATGTGCTGACGTTGGTTGAAAACGCTGCTGACCAGCTGATTCGCCGCTTATCGGGTGAGATACCGCTCGGCTAGAGCAGCATTTCCGTTACGGTCGGATGAGAGAGAAAATTTTGCGGGCTGGCACTGGCACCATAGGCGCCGGACTGGAAAATGACGAACAGATCACCCGGTGTTGCGTGGGGCAGGTTGACGTTATCGGCCAGCAGATCAAGCGGGGTGCACAGCGGGCCAACGACGCTGGTGGGGGTGCTGGTTGCCGTGTCACCAGCGCCGTCCAGAGACGGACTTTTGAATCCGTCTCTGGACAAGACTTTCCCCGCATCCTGCGAGTGAATGATCGCCACGGGGTAGTTGCGGCGGATTACCTGGCCAAAGTTGCCACTGGCGGCCAGGTGATGGTTAAGGCCGCCATCGGTGACAAGATACGTGTGGCCGCGCGACACTTTTTTATCGATGATGCGGGTGACATAAATGCCCGCTTCGCCCACCAGATAACGGCCGAGTTCCAGATGCAATGCCGCGTGCGGTAACCGCTGTGCGGCATCGGTGGCGATCTCGTTTAATGCCGCAATAATCGGGGTCAGGTCAAGGGCCGATTCGTGAGGAAAATAGGGGATGCCGAAGCCACCACCGAGGTTGAGCGTTTTGATCGGCGCAGGGGCGTGTGCGGCAAGACTCAAGGCCAGCTGGTAGCTGGCGCGTTGTGCTTCGGCAATCGCCTCGCCGTTCAGGTTTTGCGAGCCAGCGAAAATGTGTAAACCTTCAAATGTCAGGTGGTTATCAAAGCGCGACCAACTGGCTAAAAGATCGGGAATCATTTCTTCGTCAATGCCAAACGGTCGCGGTCCGCCGCCCATACGCATGCCTGAACCTTTTAATTCAAATGCTGGATTGACTCTCAGCGCGACACGCGCCACACGCCCCTGGTGTTGCGCGATTGTCGCCAGGCGCAGCAGTTCTCCTGCGGATTCGGCATTGATCAATACATTTTCTGCCACCGCTTGCGCCAGTTCGCTATCGCGTTTGCCGGGTCCGGCGAAGCTTATGCTTTCGGGCACGATGCCCGCTTTAAGCGCCAGATCAAGCTCACCGGCAGAGGCAATATCGACACCATCAACCAGCCCGGCCATCAAGCGCACTAAAGGCAGGAATGGATTGGCCTTGATTGCGTAGTGCATGCCAATTGATTTGGGCAGAATAGCGCGCAAATCGGCAATGCGTTGCGTGATGCGCTGGCTGTCGTAGGCATAAAACGGTGTGCCCTGCTCGGTGGCTAATTGGGTGATCGGCTGGCCGCCGAAGGTGTGCGCATCGTGAGGAAAAGACAAGGTATGCATCGCGTTAAGGTTTTTGAGGGGCAGCGGTTTTGCCTGCGATAGCCCCCAGGGTAGCGGCCAGTGTACGCCGATCAATCTTGCCATTGGCATTGCGTGGCAGCGGACCGGGATAAATAGTGATCATGGCCGGAACCATATAAGACGGCAAACGGCGGCGGCACTCGGCGAGCAAAGCGGCGGGCGCAGTTTCGCTCGCCGTTTCGTTGTTGGCGTTTGCGGTGAGGGCGACGACGACATGAATCGCTTCGCCCAAGGTATCGTGCGGTATGCCAAAAGCGGCGCATTCAGCCACCAGCTCAAAGGCATAGAGCACTTCTTCAATTTCAGTGGGGCTCACGCGATAGCCGGAGGTTTTGATCATGTCATCCCGCCGCCCCACAAAGTAGAGAAAGCCTTCGGCATCCCGCCGCACGGTGTCACCGGAATAGACGGCGCGCTCGGTAGCGGTTGGGTCAAGATGTGGCGGCAAGGACTTAAAGCGCTCGGCGGTGGCTTCTGGATTGTTCCAGTAACCGAGGGTGACCAGCGGGCCGCGATGGACGAGTTCGCCGGGTTCGTTGTCATCACAGACCGTGCCGTCGGTGCGCAGCACCAGCACCTCGGCATGGGGAATGGCGCGGCCGATCGAATCGGGCCGCCGGTCAACTTCTTCAGGTGGCAGATAGGTTGAGCGAAACGCTTCGGTGAGGCCGTACATCAGAAAAGGTTTCGCATGCGGCGTTTTTTCTCGCAGACGCGCCAGCGTGTCACCCGGCATGCGCCCGCCGGTGGTGGCGAAATAACGCAAGGTATCGGCGCAACCGACGGGCCAGTCGCATCGCGCGAGCTGGATGTACAACGGCGGCACGGCGGTGAGGCCGGTGATGCGCTCTTCAATCAAGGCACGCAGCAGATCACGCGGCAGCACGTAATTGTGCAACACCACGCAGGCACCGACATGAAACGCGGTGGTGAGCTGACTGAATCCGGCATCGAACGACAAGGGTAAGGCAGCGAGCAGGCGATCATCCGGGCGATTATCAAGATAGTGCGCGACACTTTGCGCGCCGATCACGAGATTGCGGTGAGAGATCACCACGCCTTTGGGTTTGCCGGTGCTGCCCGAGGTGTAGAAAATCGCCACGGCTTGTGTGTCGGCGTCGTGGCTGAACTCTGCGGAAAAAGTCGGCGCTGGTGACACGGCGGAAAGCATCGATGCCGCGTCTTTTAGCAGTGCCGACCAGCGATGATGCGTAGGGTGTGTCGATAGGTCGTCAACCAGCACGATGTAGCGCAACGCAGGGCAGCTCGCCAGCACAGACTCAAGAGTGGCCAGACGCGCAGTGGATGTGATGAGTATTGTGACCGTACAATCCTGCAGAATGTACCCGACTTGTTCTGCACGCAGAATCGGGTTTACCGGCACGAAGAGGCCGCCGGCGTGCGCTGTGGCAAAGCAGGCAACCACGGTTTCCAGCCGCTTTTCGAGATACACCGCGACCCGCTCGCCGGGCATTAAGCCAAGTGTTGCGAGCGCTCGCGCACACTGTTCGGTTTGCTGCCAAAGCTCGGCATAAGTGACATGCATTGCGTCCTTGTTTGGCGAATCAGTTAGCGGATCGATTAGCGCGATGGCTTGCGGCGTGCGATGCGCGGCGTTACGGATGAGCTCGGGTAACAGGGTGGTTGTCATGCCGATGGTCATGCTGTTCTGCCTGTTCTCCAGATGCGGAGTTCTTTTCCACCATAGTGGCGCGCTGCGGCGAAGAGGCCGCGTGGCATCGCGAGGTCAAAGGCAATCAGCCCATGCCGTTCGCGGCGATGGCTCATCCAGTCTTGCTTGTAGGGGTCATCGCCACTCAAGTAGTCAATTTCATCAACGGCATCATGCTCCAGCACGTATTCCATCAGGGCGGCAGTGAGCAGTGATCCGGGCGAGTAGCGCGCGGCATCGGGGTCGTAAGCGAGTTTGAAGATGGCGGCTTTGCCCTGATCCACCAGCCATATCTGGCTGGCCAGGGCAACGCCATTGAGTGATAGTACCCCCAGCCGCAGCCAGCCGCGTTGTGCGGCCAGAGCACACAACCTGCGCACGAAATCGGGGAAGGCTTCAGACGGCTTCCAACTGCGCTGATAGATGGTTTCAAAGGCGGTGATAGCCGCGCCGAGCGACTCCCCCGACTGTGTGTGAATGTCTATTTTCCATGCACCCGCGCGCTCGAGTTTTTTGCGTGCGCGGTGCATCGTGTTCTGTAAAGCAGAAGGACGACGTGCAAAATAATCGGCAAAACGCAGGCCACGGCAGGGCAGAGTCCAGTTACCAAAACAGAAATAGCTATCGACGGCGTAACCCGCAGTAATGAGCGCGTTGCGCATTGCCGGATAAAAGGCGTCGGCGATGTCGAGCGGTTGCAATTGAATTACCGCAGGGCGCGGTGCGTTGTGGCGTAAAAAATGCGTGGTGGCCGCCAGTGCGCATGCTGGGAGAGAATCCTCAGGCCAAGTCGATGCGTTTAATCCATCGCGTAATAGCAGGGGCGCATAGAGCGGTGTGTAAAAATTGCTCAGACTGGTGAGCCTGCCTGGTTCTTGAATCAGCGGCAATCCAAGGATGGGCGAGCCATCATTCGTTGCCATCAGCCATTGCAGAGGCGTGCCTGCGGGTAAGCCGTGTTGCGCGAGCAGTTCAAACCAGTCGGTGGTTTGAAAAAACGCGCCATGATCGCTGGCCTGCTCTGCGGGTTTTCCTCCTATGGCCGCCCGAAACGCGGCAAAGTCATTAAAGCGGTGGACGATCATGGTCTGCTGGCTGTCTGCACCGCATGCCGGTGGTTGTGGCTAGTGGCGTCCGATGGTGAAATAACTCAGCCCTGCAGCGCGAACATGCGTAGGGTCATAGAGATTGCGGCCATCGAAGATGACCGGTGTTTTGAGCTTGGCCTTGATGGCGGCAAAATCCGGCGCGCGAAACTCTTTCCATTCTGTCACTATCGCCAGCATATCCGCGCCTTCGAGGGTATCCATGGGGTTCTGGGCATATTCGAGGCGCGGTTCGTCGCCGTAAATGCGCTGGGTTTCGTGTATGGCAACGGGGTCATACGCACGCACGGTCGCGCCGCACTTGAATAACTCCTCGATGAGGACACGGCTCGGTGCTTCGCGCATGTCATCCGTATTCGGTTTGAAGGCCAGCCCCCACAGGGCAATTTTTTTGCCGGAGAGATCTTCACCAAAATGCTTGATAATTTTTTGCGCCAGCACGTGCTTTTGCACTTCGTTGGCATCTTCCACCGCTTGCAGCACCTTGAGGTCTTGCCCGGCAGCGTGCGCGGTGCGAACCAGCGCCTGCACATCCTTGGGGAAACATGAGCCGCCATAGCCGCAACCGGGGTAGAGGAAGTGATAACCGATGCGCGGGTCGGAGCCGATGCCCTGACGCACCAGCTCAATATCCGCGCCGAGTTTTTCCGCCAGATTCGCCAGCTCGTTCATGAAGCTGATGCGCGTGGCCAGCATGGCATTGGCGGCGTATTTGGTCAGCTCGGCCGAGCGCACATCCATCACGATCAGGCGTTCGTGGTTGCGCTGAAAGGGTGCGTAGAGCTGGCGCATCATGTCGGCCGCCTGATCGTCGGACACACCCACCACAATGCGGTCCGGCTTCATGAAGTCGTCGATCGCCGCGCCTTCTTTTAAAAACTCCGGGTTGGAGACGACACTGAAATTGATTGTGGCATTACGCGCTGTGAGCGCCTCGCCAATCGCCGTGCGCACCTTGTCAGCTGTGCCCACGGGAACAGTTGATTTGTCGACCACAACCTTGTAGCCGGTCATATGCTCGCCGATGTTGCGGGCGGCGGCCAGCACATACTGAAGATCAGCCGAGCCATCTTCATCGGGCGGCGTGCCCACCGCAATAAACTGGATATCGCCATGCGCTACGGCATCAGGAATATGGGTGGTAAAGCGCAAGCGGCCGGCCTCTTTATTGCGCTTGACCATGGCTTCCAGACCCGGCTCATAAATGGGGATGCCCCCCTCGTTGAGGATGCGAATTTTATTGGCATCCACATCAAGGCAAAGCACATCGTTGCCGACTTCTGCAAGGCAGGCGCCCGAAACCAGGCCGACGTAGCCTGAGCCAATGACCGTAATTTTCATGGGGGTTTTGTGTCCGATAACGAAACGGGGCAAATGATAGCCGAATTACCCGCGTATCTTGATGCGGTATCTTGATGACAGCGGATGACAGTGCTGAGTCTTTAGCCATATAGCCAATTGAAACTGCATTGACGAAGGCATTATGTTGCCTGGTTGCTGCGATAATCAGCGCCTTCCATTGCCCTTAATAGTAAACCAAGGAAATCAGCTTCGCATGCCGGTCGGTGTTCCCTTTCTGTTGAAAAAGTTTCTGTCGGTGGTGTTACTGCCACCGTTGCTGCCGCTGCTGTTCATTGTGGGCGGGGTATTGTTCTGCCACCGATATCCGCGCCTGGGAAAAACGCTGGCGTGGGGCGGCGTGCTGCTGAGCCTGTTTTTGACGACGCCGGCCGGGGTTGCTCTGTTGTCGGCACCCTTGGAGCGTGTTCCCGTGCTAAAGATGGCGGACTTGCAGCGTGCGCAGGCGATCGTCATTTTAGGGGGCGGGCAGCGGTTGCATATGCCCGAATACGGTGGCCCTACACCGAACCGGATCACGCTGGAGCGGCTGCGCTATGGTGCCCGTTTGGCACGTCACAGTGGTTTGCCGGTGCTGGTCAGTGGGGGCGCGCCAGCGGGTGTTACTGGCGAGGCCGTGCTCATGGCGCAAAGCTTGCGCGAAGACTTTAACGTTAACCCGCGCTGGCAGGAAGTGCGTTCGCTGGATACAGCGGACAATGCGCGGCTATCGGCGTTGATCCTCGACCCGCAAGGCATACACCGTATTGTGCTGGTTACCCATGCCGCGCACATGCGGCGGGCGATGAACGAGTTTGCAGCGCAGGGTTTTGACGTGATTCCCGCACCGACGGGATTTTTTAGTCACCGCAGTGCAGGATCCGAACTGAGCGACTTTTTGCCAGGCGCTACAGCCGCCTATGCGAGTTGGTATTCGCTGCATGAATGGTTGGGGCTGCTGGCGCAATCGGTGCGAGGTATGAGGTCATTCGCTGTGTCTGAACGGGTTTCTGATGCGCGCCCTGCGTATAATTAAAAGCAATGCAATGAATTCGTCGCATCCGTTTTTAGGAAAACCCACGTGAATATTGAAAAAGAAGTGCTGATGCTTCTTGATACAACGCTCGGTTTGCGTGGCAGAGGGTTGGCCTTTGTGCCAGAGACGCGCTTGCTGGGCGCGTTACCGGAATTCGATTCGATGACGATTATCAATCTCGTCACCGGGCTGGAAGAACGGTTTGGTGTACTGGTTGCCGACGATGAAATTGAAGGCCGCCTGTTTGCTACGGTGGGCTCACTGCTGGACTTTGTGCGGCATAAAGTTGGCCCGCCGCAGGCGCAGTAGAGCGCTACTTTGACAAAGAGCGGGCAAAGAGTGCGCAAAAAGTGCGCAAAAAGTGCCCGTGACAATACCTGTGACAACGCAGCCTTTTTTTCTTTCCGTTAGCGGTCGTTCGCGCTTTTGTCTTTACCACCCGCCGGAGCTGGCGGGCGCGGCCTCGCGTGGGGCCATTGTGTACATTCACCCGTTTGCCGAAGAAATGAATTTTTCGCGGCACATGGCGGCGTTGCAGTCACGGATGCTGGCGGCGCAGGGTTATGCCGTGCTGCAAATCGATCTATTAGGATGCGGCGATAGTGCAGGAGATTTCAGCGAGGCCAGTTGGTCGGCTTGGGTAGCGGACATTATCGCCGCAGCGCGCTGGATGCAGTCACATCGCATCATCCACAACCCGACCGACAGCACCGAGCCGCTGATTTTCTGGGGCTTACGTGTGGGGTGTCTGTTAGCGACTGAGGCTGCGAGTGCGCTGGACGAGCCTGTGGATTTTTTGTTCTGGCAGCCGGTACTGTCGGGCGAGGCGTATTGGCGGCAGTTTCGGCGCCTTGAGGTTGCAGCCAAAGCGGTGGCGGCCAGGGCGCTGGAAAATGACAGCGATGCGCGCAAAAATAAACCTGAAAGCGTGACAGAAAATACCCCGGAGATCGAGATTGCCGGATACCGCGTTTCGCCTGCGCTGGTTGCTGGCTTATCCGCGTCGCATCTTGCACTGCCTGTTAACACGCGGCGCGTGAGCTGTATTGAAGTCAGCGCCTGGCAGGCTCTTGACGAAAGTAATACGAATTCGCTGCCGTTGCCGCACTCATTGCCAAACTCAAGCTCAATGTCACCTTCACTAGCGGCGGCTGTCGATGCGTGGCGCGAACAAGGCACGAGCGTGCGCTGCGCCGTGGTACCAGGCACAGCCTTCTGGCAAATCGCCGAAGCCGAAGATTGCCCGCCCTTGCGCGCGGCTACAGTGCAACTATTGACAGAGGGCCGCGATGACTCCGCATGAATCGCCTGAGCCGAGCGAGTTGCCCGTCATCTTCGATTGCGCAGGGGAACGCCTGATCGGGGTGGTCAGTGTGCCGGAGCAGCCGACAGACACCGGCGTACTCATACTGGTGGGCGGCAGGCAGTATCGCGTGGGGAGCCATCGGCAATTTGTGTTGTTATCTCGCCGTCTGGCCAGCGCCGACTTTTGTTGCCTGCGCTTTGATTTTCGTGGCATGGGCGACAGCACCGGCGAGCTGCAAAATTTTGCGGCGGTGGATGCCGATATTTCAGCAGCGCTGGCGGCTTTTAAAGCCCAGTGCCCGCACCTCAAGCGTGTAGTGCTGTGGGGGTTGTGTGATGCCGCTACGGCAGCCGTGCTGTACTGGCAGCGCACGAATGACCCCTTCGTGGTCGGGCTGTGCCTGGTGAACCCCTGGCTGAGAACCGAAGCCAGCCTCGCCCGTGCGCGGGTGCGGCACTATTATGTTGAGCGTCTGCTTGACCTTGCGTTCTGGCGCAAACTCTTTACCGGCGGGGTGAGGCTGAGGTCTTCATTCCACGAGTATCTGGGCCAGTGGCGGGCTTCTCGCCGTGTTGTTCAGACACGGATTCTTGTCCAGAGACGGATTCAAAAATCCTTCCTCGGACAAACCAGCGCCGACTTTATAACGGAAACCCTCGACGGTTTGCGCTTTTTTCCGGGTGCGATTTTAGTGGTGCTCAGCGGCCGCGATCTGGTGGCCAAAGAGTTTATGGATACGCTGGCGTGTGCAGGTGATGCGCCCACATTCACAGGGGCGCAACGAATGCGCAAAGACATTCCGAACGCTGACCATACCTTTTCACAAACTGCCCCCCGCGAAGAACTGGAAGCAGCAGTGCTGGCCTGGCTCAAAACTGCTTTCCGGAGCTAAGCGTTACACATGAAAGAAAAGAGGCAGCTTGGCTACCCGGTGCCTGTTGAGGAAATGAGGTGAAACAGATAAGAGGCGAGAGAGGAAAATTAGTCAGAAATTTATTCCTCCTGGTAAGTGTTGCACTTCATATTTGAGGCCGACCTGCATCCAAAGGGGTAGGCAGACCAAGAAAGCAAGTAGTGCCAATGACCCCATTTTTCTTTCATTTTTCTCCATTCTTCTCAAGATTACGCTGGTAGCGACTTTCGTCGACCCCTGCTGGAAACGCTCCAACACCCAGGGCGCGCTGTTTGCCATAGCGCTGGATGTGTCGTCGTGGCTGCTGCTGGAAATTTTTTACCCGAACGGCATGTATCCACCGCAATTGTTTGGCTTGTTGATGAGTCTGGCGGGATCTTTGATAAGCTCGAAGCGTCGCGTTTGAGCGTCGAAAACTTTTACAGTCTCATTTTGAAACTTTCCAGACGGCCACCACCAACGTCATTAACATACTGAAGTTAAATGGAATTTAATTTCATGTTCTCTTATGGCATGGATAATGCTTAACATGATTGGCAGGGACGATACGAGATAGTGATTAGAAAAATAGAGATCGTATCTGACCTCATTTAATTTATCTTTTTTTACAAACTGAAGGGGAATTAAAATGAAACTCAAGAAATGTAGTGTGGCACTTGTTGCGGCCGCTGCGCTGCTCTGTGCGGCTCCCGCGTTCTCCAACCAAATCATCATCGGATTGCCCGCGGATGCGAGCACAGGGAACTGCTTCCCATTCGGTTGTTCTTATTCGGGTGAGTATCAGCAGGTTTACACTGCTAGTGCGTTCTCTGGGCCCATTACCATCATGGACCTGGAGTTTTTCAACACCTCGTACAACTCGGGTGCTACCAGTATGAACTCCGGCACCTGGACAATCGCACTGTCCACAACCTCTAGCGACTGGAACACGCTTTCTCCCACTTTCGCCACGAACCTCGGTGGAGATAACACTACGGTGTTCAGCGGAAACCTGTCTCAACCCTGGGCGTTCGGAAACACACTCCATATCGATTTGAGCACCCCCTTCACGTACGACCCCGGGAATGGAAACTTGCTCATGGACGTTATGGTGTCGGGTGCTTCCAGTCCTGGCGGCAGTCTCTATTTCGATACCCACACCGGTGGTTCGATCATGGGCCGCAATTACCACGGTACTACACAGAGCGATTATGGGCTAGTAACTGGTTTCAGTACGACCGGAGCAACCGTTCCTGAACCCGCCTCCCTGGCACTACTCGGCATCGGCTTGGCCGGTCTGGCGGCCGCGCGTCGGCGCAAGCAGATGGTTTGACCTGTCGGATTACTTGACAGCAAAACGGCGGCCTTGGCCGCCGTTTTTTATAATAAATGGAAAATAAAAAAATAAAAAAATAAAGAAAAAAATAAATAAAGGAATAAATAAAGGAATAAATAAAGGAATAAATATAAGAATAAATATAAGAATAAATATAAGAATAAATGGGGTCAGACCCTAAATGAAATAAATGGAGTCAGACCCTGCGCAATTGGGGTAATAAATGGGGTCAGACCCTGAAGTTTCCCCACGAATCATGAAGACGCAGGGAGTGGATTGATCGCTGCAATTGCCTGTAATCGCTATCGATGGATGTACGCAAGCGGGTCACTGATTTTTCGCATCAAGGTGACGCTCGCAATCACTCTTGTCGCGAGGGTCAGCACCGATATCTCAGCGCGTTTATGATACTTGGCCTGTTGGCGGCTGATCAGTTCGAGCTGTAAGTGCATTGATTTAGCCACCTCGCCGATCAAGCACTTGGCGATGCCTGCGATGTAGCCAATCAGCAACAATGCTTCGAGCCGCCGTTGCCCATGAGAGTGTGAGCGCGTCAGCCCCGGACCCAACCGCTCGTTTTGGGTGTCGCGAAAGCTTTGCTCGATCTTCATGCGCTGCGCGTAGATCGACACGATGGCTGCCATGGTTCTCGGGCCGCAGCAGCGATCTTCTTCGATTGGCTATTGCGATGTTCCTTGCCGCTTGGGTAACGGTGCTTTCTTGCCGTTGGCAGGCGCTTGACGCGCACGAGGCGGCTGTGGTTGGGCTTGTTGCGTGTGGTGTCGAACAGGCCCAGGTCTTCGTTGGTGGCCTGCGCGTCAACGTAGCGTGTCTTGGCAGGAAACCAGCGTGGACTCTTCTTGTCAGCAGCATCATGCTGGCCGGTCGCAACGCGGCAGACAAACTCCCGATTACGGATACGCCCCACCCAGTGCCAACCCTGCGCCTTGATCAGCGCAAACCAGGTGTCCGGATACGGATTCAAACCGCGAAATCCAGCATCTGTCAGGATAACGGGGGCGGATTGCTGTTCAGGCAGCACGCAGACCAGACGTTCCAGGAAGCGCTGGTGTACGGCATGGGCGGCCAGATGGCGTCTTGGGTGAACTTCTTCGTAGAGCGTCATTGCGCGTCCCTCGACGACAACCGAGGCACGCAACCAGTGCCGGTTCATGTCTGCCGACAGGCTTGACCAGTCCACGACGATGAGTAGCGGGCTTGCCCCAGTGGGCCAATGTGCTGCCAGGATGCGATAGATGTCGAGATATTCGGCAGCAAACGAGGCGCTGCCTAATAATCGATCCACTGCCCAGCGCCAATTGGGTAAGCGCGAGCGCTTGTCCATTGAGCGCGGCACTGCTCAGATCCACCAGTCGCTGCCAGCGCGTCACATGCATGTAGTCTTTGCAATCCGCGATGATTCGCGACAGAATCGTGGTCGTTCGCATGGCTTGTGTCTCCTTGACAGTTTGGTCACTAACAAAGAGAAAGATCAATGCCATGCGAGCGCTCCTCGCATCAGCTGCTCACTATACCCACCTTGTTTACATAAACTCTACGCCTTAAATCGCTGTTCTGAAATAACTATTCGTGGGGAAACCTCAGAACCTGGCCCTATTTATATTCTTTTTTTATTTTTCAAAAAAATATTATAAATATCAATTAGTTAAAATATTCCTTGTTTTTGGATCCATGTTGCCGAGCAGGTCTGTGTAAAAAAACCGACGAATGGAGCGAACGCATGGCGTCGGTTGGGCGCAATCATTCATGCGACCGGATACCATTACAATACCCAATCATCAAGTATTTTTGAGGGGCAGGCATCAATGGCGCATTATCTAGTCACCGGTGGCATGGGGTACATTGGTAGCCACACGTGTGTTGAATTACTCGTGGCAGGTCATCAGGTCACGATTGTAGATAATCTATCCAACAGCAAACGGGTTGTGTTGGAGCGGATGGCTCACATTGCAGGGCGCCAGCCACATTTTATTCAAGCAGATATCCGTGATCGCGCTGCGCTAGCGGCTGCGTTTCAGGCCATGTCTGGCGGGTGTGATGGGGTGATCCATTTCGCGGGTTTAAAATCAGTCGGCGAATCGGTCAGCCAGCCCCTCAGCTATTACAGCAACAATGTCGAGGGCAGCATTGCGCTCTTCGAAGTAATGGCGCAGTTCGGGGTGGCTAATCTAGTGTTTTCTTCTTCCGCTACCGTGTATGGCGACCCGGCGTCAGTGCCCATCAATGAGGCCGCCACGCTGTCGGTGACCAACCCCTACGGGCGCTCGAAATTGATGATAGAAGACATGTTGCGTGATCTCGCCCAGGCTGACACTTCCTGGCGAATTGCCTTGTTGCGCTACTTTAATCCGGCAGGCGCGCATGCTTCCGGCAAAATTGGTGAAGACCCGAACGGGATACCTAACAACCTCATGCCCTATGTGACGCAGGTGGCAGTGGGTAAGCTTGCCTATCTTTCTGTGTTTGGTAATGACTACCCCACGCCAGATGGTACAGGCGTGCGCGACTATATTCATGTGGTGGATTTAGCCAAAGGTCATCTGGCGGCACTGGGTGCGTTGGCACGACTGGGCGGGGGCGGCTTATTCACGGTGAACCTGGGCACCGGCCGAGGGTACTCCGTGCTGGAGGTTATCCGCGCCTTCGAGGCTGCCAGTGGCCAGTCCATCGCGCATCGTTTCGCGCCGCGCCGCGCGGGGGATATTGCGCAATGCTTTGCTGATCCAACACTGGCCAAAGCGTTGCTCGGCTGGCAGGCAGAGAAAAATCTAGCCGACATGTGCGCTGATGCCTGGCGCTGGCAGCAGCAAAATCCAGATGGGTTTATTTAAGCAACGGCGGCTGGCGCAGTGCACTGCTGCGCCGGAATCAGTCGATTTTTTTAAGGTAGTCTTTGGTGAAAAACTTGTCAGGAATATCGCGTACTTTCATTGCCTCGTACTCGAGCACTGATTTTTCGCCCGCGCGCAGTGAATCTTCCATGATCAGCCGCGTTGGTCGCATTTTGCCTGCCATCATCTTGAAATTCTCATAGTGGGCGGTTTTGAGCAGTCGATTGGAGAGTGAATAAAACTCGGCTTTGTGCGGGTGGGCGTTTTTCTGTTTGACCCAATATACCACGCGCTGATAAGTGACGCTTTTATCAATGGCGGTGAGTTCAAGCACGGTATATTTTTCGCCATCAAGGGTGTCCGTGCGCAAGACACGCGGGGTGTAATCCCCTGCAAAATTGGCGCGTGCCAAATCGCCATTGGCCACCTGCCCGGTGAGCCGCTGCGCTAAAGATAATCTTACGGGTTGCGAGACCGAAGGCAAAAATACCCACAACTCACGGCCGCTCATCAGCATGGTTTGCCCGCGCTCAGCGGCTGGCTCGGTGACGATAACCACGGTTTTGTCGTTGCCTTTGGAGAGTACCTGATACTTGCGTGCTTCGGTGCTTTGATCGGCCTTGGTGGAAAGAATCGAAATCTCGACCTGAAAGCCTTCGGTTGGAAACCGAATTTGATCTGCGCTGCGCAGAATATCCTGTGCGGCGGTGTCGGTTGTCTCGGGTTTGCTTTCCGTCATCGCCCGGTCTGCCAGCGTTTGCGCCAGCGCCAGTGGATAAGGTGCGAACAGGCTGCTGGTGAGTGTGACAAATAACACAACCCACCCATGAACGCCAGGAATGTCTTGGAAAATGGCCTGTCCTTTCATGCTTTTCATGCATCAACCCCTATAAAATAAAAGTAGAGCAGTAAAACTAGCGGCTTTGTAACCCTTTGTAACCTCTGGGTATCGGGATTACGTCATCGCATCTGACATTTATAAACGTGGAGCAAAGATGCATATTGTTCGTGTTGAGGGAGTATTCAAGGATTATTTCCTCGGCAATCAGATTGTTCAGGCATTGTCGAATATAACACTGCACATTGAACAGGGCGTGTTCTTGGCGATATCGGGGCCGTCGGGTAGTGGTAAAACCACGCTGCTTAATATTATTGGCTGTATCGATGCGCCAACTGAAGGCAAGATATTTATTAAGGGTCAGAATGTGACGCAGTGGTCAGGCAATCAGCTGGCAGATGTGCGCGCCTGTTCCATCGGCTTTATTTTTCAGACCTTTAATCTCTTGCCGGTGCTGTCGGCTGCTGAAAATGTGGAATATCCGTTGCTTTACCGCAAAGATGTTTCCAAAAAAGAGCGCCAGCAGCGCGTGAAGTATTTTCTGGATATGGTGGGGTTGTCAAAGTACGCTAACCATCGGCCCGGCCAGATGAGCGGCGGCCAACGCCAGCGTGTGGCGATTGCACGGGCGCTGGCTATCAAGCCAGTCATTATTCTGGCCGATGAGCCCACGGCGAACCTTGATCGAATCACAGGCACTGAGATACTGCACCTAATGAAAGACATTAATCATAAGCTTGGCACCACTTTTATTTTTTCGACGCACGACCAACGTGTCATTGACATGGCTGATCGGTTGGTGCGTATTGAAGATGGTGTGCTGCGTGAACTGGGCGTGCGACGGGGCGACCAATGGACGACGGTACGTCTGCGTAGTACGGAAGAATCCGCTGTGGATCGTGCGATGATGAGCGTAACGGAGAAGGGGGTTGTGCATGGGTAATCTCCAGTTGGCTTGGGTGAATAGGGTGCCTGGGCTGGGTCGGCGTGTGCAGCGCTTTTGCCGCATTGCCGTGCTGGCTTGGGTAGCGGGGTGCGTTTCTTTCGCGGCGCAGGCTGAAAAAGTCGGCGCTGGTGATACGGAAAATGTGGCGGCAAATACGACAGCAAATACAACGCCAACGGTAGCGGCAGACGATGAAGTCGAAGCGCTCTTGCGCCAGGCCGCCGAGGATGACGCTAAAAACGCCGCAACCCCGCTGTCTGATTTGGCTACCCCAGCCACCCTGGCTACCCCGGCGGGTCAAGTTGCTTCGTCAGTCGCAAAGCCCACAGGTGCCCTGCAGGGTTTCGCCCAGTTCGAGTTGGCTCGCGCACTAAATGATCCGAGTCATTGGTCAAAGATGCTGACACGCGTTGAATTGGGTCGTAGTGGCAAATTCAACGACACATTGAAGTGGAAAGTAAGCGCCCGCGTGGATTACGACGCCGTATTTAATGCGACCAGCTTTTATCCATCGCAAGTCCGCAACGATCAGCGGTTTAACGCCAGTTTTCGCGAAACCTATATCGATGCCGATGCGGGTGATTGGGACATTCGCCTGGGCCGGCAGCATGTGGTGTGGGGTGAAATGGTCAGTCTCTTTTTTGCCGATGTGGTTTCAGCGCGGGATATGCGCGAATTTATCCTGCCCGAATTCAATATTCTGCGCATCCCGCAATGGGCGGCACGTGCGGAATACTTCAAGAACGATTTTCATGGCGAATTGCTCTGGATTCCGTTGCCAACCTATGACGAAACAGGCAAGCCCGGGTCGGAATTCTTCCCTTTGCAGCCTGAGTTTTCCGGGTTTTCTACCCGCTACCTGAACGAGAATAAACCATCGCGCCGTTTAGCCAACAGCAATTTTGGCGCGCGCGGATCCTGGCTAACGCATGGCTGGGATGTGTCTGGTTTCTTCTATCGCAGCATGGATGCCGCGCCCACGTTTTATCGGCGTATTGTGCTGGTCCCCCAGCCTGAAGTGATTTACGAAGCCCGGCATGATCGCATCTCGCAAGTAGGTGGCACGCTGGCCAAGGACTTTGGCAGCATGGTGCTGAAAACCGAGATGGTGGCGACCCGTGGGCGACGTTTGGGCGTGCTGCGCCTGAACGAACCCGATGGCGTGGTGCGGCAGAATACCTTCGATTGGGTGGTCGGCCTTGATGTGCCCTTGCCATCCGAGGCGCGGTTCAATGCGCAGTTGTTCCAGAGTGTGATTACTAACCACGACCCCGATGTCATTCCCAAGAGGGTTGAAAGTGGTTACAGTTTATTGCTCAACGGCAAGCTGCACCCGCAAGTTGAGGCCGAGGTGCTATGGGTGGCCAGTTTCAATCGGGCCGATTGGATGCTGCGACCCAAGGTCAATTGGGCGTTCGAAAAAAACTGGCGTCTGGCGGCGGGGGTGGATGTTTTTCATGGCCCGCCTGAAGGATTGTTTGGTCGCTACAACAAACGCGACCGGCTATTTTCAGAACTAAAATATTATTTCTAGGCTTCTGCATACTGCAACTACAGGGAAAAGGTAAAAGCACGACCATGATTCTCAACTTGCTGCCCGGCCATGATAAACGTGATAAAACGTGACCCATTAACCCCTGATTTTGAATTTTTCGGCACGGCCTTTACGCGAGTCAAAGATTCACTGTGTCTGGATATCATGAAATTGCGTTACGAGGTGTACTGTAATGAGTGCCATTTTCTCAACGCAGATGATTACCCCGATGGCTGCGAATCAGATACCTATGACGCGAGTGCCTACCATGTCGCCGTTCGCAATGAAGCGGGCCAGGTGGTCGGCACGGCAAGGCTGGTTTTTGCTGATCAGGGGAGGCGCTTTCCCTTCGAAGAGCATTGCATTACCTTTGACGACTTTACTTTCCCGCCGCGCGCGGAGTGTGCTGAAGTCTCGCGCTTAGTGGTAGACAGAGGGTACCGCCGCCGCCCGGGTGACACCATGCAGGGCGTAAGTAAAGCCTTTTTAGAAAAAGGCCGACCCGAGATGATCCCCCTCAACGCGAATGACCTGGAGGGAAAACATCGCCGCCGTATCTGCCCGCAAATATTAATGGGGATGTTTCGCCAAATGTATCAGCACAGCCGTAAAAAGGGTACCCATTACTGGTTTGCTGCGATGGAAAAGGGCTTGGCCCGTTCGCTCGGCAGAATGGGGTTTAATTTCACTCAGGTCGGGCCCGAAACGGACTACTATGGACAGGTGGCTGTGTATTGCGCTGATTTAAGAAAATTGAGCCACAATTTGCGGCAATCAAGTGAGTTCCTCAGCCGCTGGTTTGAAGGCGAGCCCATTACCCTGTGGCTCGGCCTTAAAACGCGGGTTTGTCACAGGCTGGCTGGGAACAGAAAAGCCTAGTGCGATCTTGGTGCTGTGTTTGCTGTGTCCATGTTAACGGTTGCCGAATGAAAAATTTTTTCTCACGGCTTGAGCGGCGCTTGATCAAGGGGAAATTAGCCCGCAGCAAGCCAAACGATTTGATTGCCAAAGGCGAAAAGCGTTTGCTTGCTGTTTTCAGGCATGCCGCCACGCATTCGCCCGCCTACCAAGCGTTACTGGCTGAAGTGGGTATAAAAATTTCCGACATCCAGACGCCGCATGATGTCCTCACCCGATGCCCGGTACTGAACAAAGCCAACACCTTTCAGCGTTTTGATGCTCGTCAATTGCTTTGCGATCGTCTTCCTGCAACAGCGCTCGCATCGGTACTCACCAGTTCGGGCCACGGCGGCGGTGGTTTTGCCCTCGGCCTGGTTTCACGGCGCCAAGCGCGCCGCGCCGCCGGGTTGATCGATCTTGGGCTTGATTTAGCGTTTGATATCGATAAGCGGCGTAGTTTGCTGGTCAATTGCTTGCCGATGGGTGTGGCGTTTACCTCCGATGCTGTCTGTGTGGCCAATGTCAGTGTGCGTGAAGACATGGCGTGTGCTGTGATTCAGCAAGCCGGTGCTTTGTTTGAGCAGATTATTCTGTGCGGTGACCCGTTGTTTCTCAAGCGGCTTTGCGATTATTCGCAAGACATCGGGCTGGATTGGCATCGCCACCGCGTGCACGTGATTATTGGCGAAGAAACCTTTTCCGAAACCTTTCGCGATTACCTCGCGCAGGTGCTTGGCATTCGGCCGGACGATCCCGCGAGCGGCTTGATCGGTAGCTCTATGGGCATGGGTGAGCTGGGTCTTAATCTGTTTAACGAAACACGCGAAACCGTCGCCCTGCGCCGCGCCTGCATTCGCCACCCAGCGCTGCTCAAGCGGCTGACGGGCATTGATCTTGCCGCCTCCCAAGTGGACTTTCCAGGGCTGGCTCCGCATTCCCTGCAGTCAGATTCAAAGCTTCGCGGCGTATCACCAGCGCCGACTTTTCTCGTCTATAACCCGTTGCGTACGGTGGTCGAAATAGCCTCGCCAGACGCCAACGGCGCGGGCGACCTTTTGATCACGATGCTTGACCCCCAAGCGCCTATCCCGCTTATCCGCTACGCTACAGGCGACCGCATGCAGCGCATTCTGCCAGAAGCGCTGGCTCGTGCGCTGAGCGAATCTGGTCTCACCCTGCCGTTGCCGTCACTGCCTATCGTCGCCCTGCACGGCCGCACCAAAGACGTATTGCCCGGTGGCGCGCATATCGATCTTTTCAAGGCCGCGCTATATCATTACCCTGCATTGGCGCGGGAAATGAGCGGTGCCCATAGGCTCTCGCTGGCGGAGGGCGGGGTGCGCTGGGAAGTGCAAGGAGGGAAAGACCGGCCGCTTAATCAAGACCAAGCGCAAGCCATGGCGGCAACCCTTTACGATATTCTCGCCCCTCAGCTGCCCGGCCAGCCGCTGGACGTGGACGTGCACGCTTACGACGCCTTCCCGCATGGCAAAACCATCGACTACGAGCGCAAGTTTACGTATTGGCAACCAGCGTAGTGATACCGAGGAAATTCCCGATGCCAAAATGCTTGATCGGAACGTGTCGGAATTTTTTACATTTAGTCTAAGCGGACTGTGGATTAGAATAAAAAAAATAATATTATCATTAGGTTAGATTTTATGGCATAGGACATGCTTATAGAAGCTGGGCGGTGTCTCTGATGTGCTCGACAACGAATGTCTAATCTTTTAAGGAGTGAATGATGAAGAAATTTACACAACTGGCCATGGCCGCTGCCGTAATCGGTGCCACCAGTTTTGGCGCGGCTGCTACGCCAGTGACCAATTTTTACTTTTCGCAGTCGGCTGGGATTGTCGATCCAACGACTGATGCAAGTGTAGACACCTATTTCAACTCAGGCAGCGGACTGACCTTTGGTGGAACTTCAGCGGCATTGCCTACCCCGCTGTATCCGACGGGAACGGCGGCCACTATGAGTTGGTATGGCGCAGGTGCTAATCCGCAGAACCTAACCAATGCACCGAGTTCTCTTGCTGTCACTACGTATACGAGTAATAACAATCTAGAAGTTTCAGGGAATGGAGATGGCTTGTGGAATGAAGGCGAAGTCTGGAGGATTACTAACCTTCACCATCACAACGAGGCGTTGTTGCTAGGTCCCAACGCTAATCTAGCCTTGCTGAGCCCACTCTGGGTTGCCGATATCGTGGCCAATCTGCGTATTTTCAGTGATTCCGTAGGCGGAACGTTGATTCATCAAGAGTTAAACAGTACAACTCAAGTTTCCTTCAATGAAACTTATAACCAGAATAGCAATGTTTCACTCTGTGCTCCACCCAATCCTCACAACACCGCATGTGATGATATATACACGGATTTGACGCCAGCATCTTTTGCGCCTACGTACTTTTTCTACAATGGCACGCAATATGAGTTGTCCTTTGGTCTTGAGGCAGGTGCTGGGGCGATTATTTACCCCGATCCGTTGCGTGTGTTTACGGCTGAATCCTTCCCTGGGGATAGCGATGTGTATGTCACCATGGCATGGCGTGCCGTACCGGAACCTGGTTCCCTCGCCTTGGCTGGATTGGGCTTGACCGCTCTGGCTGCATTGCGTCGCCGTAAAAATCTGGCTGCTTAAGCTTTAATTTTTCAGTCGGTAAAATCAAGGGCTGCTCTTATTGGGCAGCCTTTTTTTTGGTAACACATTAGTATCAAAAAATACAAATGGCTTGGAGAAAGAATGCGATTTTTGAAGGGTGATGCTTCTCCCTCTCCCGAGACACCCGGATATGTGCGGACGGTTGGTGAAATAACCTGGAGGCAAGGGAAAACATTTCAGCTTTGGGTTGACGTCCCTGAAGCCTGTGCTGAAAGTCTTTCTGACACAGGGAATCCATGGCTATTGGCAATGCTGCCGATGGCAGCGAGTTTGGGGGAGGATATTGAATTGTCGCTTCCTGTGGATGCACTGCTCCTGGAAAATGTCAAAGGGGTGCTAGCGATCTGGCGGGAGTGGTACCCGGAACTCCACGACGTTCACATTCAATGCCCTGTGCTCTCGTATCAAGCGCCATGTCAAGCACCATGCGCCACCCGTACGGCGGCCTTTTTCTCCGGTGGCATTGATTCCTACTTTACGATTGCTCGGCGGATACCCGGGAATGATTTTGGAATACCGACGGTAGGGAGGGTGGACGATCTGCTGACAGTTTGGGGCTTTGATGTGGGGGTATATGATGAAGCCCAGTTTCGTCCCCTGTCTAACATGTTGGCGACAAGTGCGCAACATCTCGGTTTGCGACAGATTATTTTTCGTACCAATCTGCGCGCCGCGGAAAAATTGATCCCATTTAAGGATATGTGGCGGCGGCTGAGTCATGGTGTTGGATTGGCTTTCATCGGTTTAACCCTTGAGAGGACTTATAAAGAAGTAGTAATTGGTTCTTCGTACACCTATGGAAACTTATTTCCCTGGGGGTCACATCCGCTTCAGGATGTATTGTTTTCTACGTCGTCGCTCCAGTTCGTGCACGATGGTGCGAGTTTTACCCGCGTCGAAAAAACAGATGTCGTGGCAAAGCTTCCGATTGCGCAATCAGCACTTCATGTGTGTTTTGCCAAGGGGGATAGCAATTGTTCGCGTTGTGACAAATGCTATCGAACCATGATGACGCTTGATTTGTTAGGGCATCGCAAGCATACCCGAGCGCTATTTGATTGGTCAGCTTATCGCGTTGAGGCCATTCGTAAACTATTTATTCGCAGTAGAGGCGACAAAATCTTCAAGAATGACATCATTGTGGCAGCAAGAAAACACCATCGCCAAGAGATTGTGGACGCACTTAGTGCTGCCGAACGGCGGTCAAAAGTGCTTCGGCCGCTGGTTAAAGCAAGTGAGTGGTTAATGACGCAGCCCGGGATATGGCGCCTTGGGATTACCGCCAAAGCTTTTTTACTTCGTGGTCCGATCCGCAAAATTTGATATGCGCCTGATTAATCTGGAAACGGGCGCGTCGCCTGATACACCTGAAAATATTCGCCGGACAGCGAGAATTTTGTACGGCACTGACCAAGCGCTCAGTTTATGGGTCGACGTTTCTGAAGCGTATGCCGAGAGTCTTTCCGATGCAGGGAACCCGTGGTTATTGGCGATGCTGCCGATGGCAGCCAGCCTGGGAGAGGATATTGAGCTATCACTCCCGGTAGATGCCTTGCTGCTGGAAAATATCAAAGGAGTTTTGGCCATCTGGAGGGAGTGGTACCCGGAGCTGCACGACGTTCGCATCCATTGTCCTGTCGCCTCGTATCAAGCACCACGCGTCACCCGTACAGCAGCATTTTTTTCCGGGGGTATCGACTCATATTTCACGATTGCACGGCGGCTGCCGGGGAATGCTTATGGAATACCGGTGGTAGGGGAGTTGGATGATCTGCTGACCGTTTGGGGTTTTGACGTGGGAGTACATGACGAAGCGCAGTTTCGTCCGCTGGCTGACAAGCTCGCAGAAAGTACTGCCACCATGAACTTGAACCACATCATTGTGCGTACCAACTTGCGCGACGTGGTTGAGGTTTTCAAGAAACGATGGGGGTCGTTAACCTTTGGTATCGGCTTGGCATTTATTGGCTTCATTTTCGAGAAGCGGTTTGGTACCGTTGTACTGGGATCATCCTACCCTTACGGTGTGCTTATGCCTTGGGGTTCGCATCCGATGGTTGATCCGCTTTTTTCTTCGTCATCGCTCAAAATTGTTCATGATGGTGCGAGTTTCACCCGTATTGGGAAAACCGATATTGTGGCGGGGCTGCCTGAAGCAGAAAATTCGCTCCATGTTTGTCAGGCGGCGGGTACTGAGAATTGCTCGGCGTGTGAGAAGTGTTATCGAACAATGATCGCTCTCGATATTTTGGGTAAAAAGAAATCTTTCGTAAGCGCCTTTAACTGGACGCTCTACGATGTGGAAAAAATTAAAACCCTCTATATCGGAGGAGGACATGCTCAGATTTTTTATCAAGAAATGGTGGGTGTGGCGCAAGATGTCGGTCGGACAGATATTGCAGCTGCTCTCTTTGCAGCATCACGACGCTCAAGGATGTTGGCACCCATGGTTTATTGGGCGGATTGGCTCTCTCGCCAGCCGGTAGTGTGGCAATGGGGGATTGCACTACGTGCCTTGCTTTTAAGTGGTTCTATTGGGCCGCGCTATATTCGGCACGCGACAAAAGCTTCTGGGCTAGGGTAATCCTGCTTTTAGTGAGTTTATTTTCCCGATTGAGTAGATAGGCAAGCAGTATGATTGGCGCCTAATCTATTTTCAATAAAACCATTGTGATCTTGTCTGCGCTGACAAAACTTGCCCTGCGTAACCTGCTACGGCATCGCCGTCGCGCATTGATCGCCATATTTTCGGTGGCTTTCGGAACAGCCGCACTGGCTGTGGCCAGCGGTTTTATTGCGGGGATGTTCGCTGACTTCCGCGAAGCAACTATCGAATCGCAGTATGCGCATATCCAGATCACGCGGCCCGGCTATCACGAGAATGGCCTGGCTGATCCTGAACGGTATTTGTTGCCGAATGACGCAGCGGCGCAATCGTTAAGCGCGCTGCCGCATGTCCGTGCTTGGGGGCCCCGACTCGGTTTGACGGGTTTGGTCAGCCATGGTGAGTCCACGCTTTCTTTTGTTGGTGAGGGGTTTGATCCGGCGCATGATTTGACGGGCGACCGCTCTTTGAAGATTATTCGGGGGCGCCGTTTGGGCGCTACTGACTATGATCAAGTTCTGCTGGGCAAGGGACTGGCAATGCTTATGGGGGTGCAGGCGGGCGATGCTGTCGTGGTGCTGGTGGATACGCCGGCCAGTGGTTTGAACGCCATTGACGCAAAAGTAGCTGGGGTATTCGAGTCAATGAGTAAGGCGTATGACGACAGCGCACTGCTGGTTCATATTCAAGCCGCACGCAAGCTGCTCAAGGTGGATGGTGCGCATCGTTGGTTGGTTTATCTGGATAAAACAGATAATACCTCGCGTGTAGCAGAGACTTTACGTGCGCACTTCGGTGCGCCTCAGTTTGAGGTGCGCACCTGGGATCAGTTGGCGGAATTTTATCGGCGTGCGGTTGACTTGTTTCAACAGCAACTGGCTGTCGTCCGTTTTATTGTGGTGGCGATTATCTTGCTCGGTATCAGCAATACCATGATGATGAGTGTCATGGAGCGTACCGGAGAAATCGGTATGGCAATGGCACTGGGAGTCCGGCCACGCATTCTGCTCGGGCAGTTTTTGCTGGAAGGCGCGCTCATCGGGTTAATCGGTAGCTTGGCGGGACTCACTCTGGCACTCATGATTGGGTGGGGGATCGATGTGTTGCATATCAATATGCCCCCGCCCCCGGGGCTGACGCGAGGCTATCTTGCACATCTGTTATTCACCTCAACGACTGCGGTGGAAGCGGTACTGATCGGTGTGGGCAGCACGACACTGGCGAGTTTTTATCCTGCCTGGCGGGCGTCGCGAATGATCATCGTTGATGCAATCCGCCATAACAAATAGGGGGTTTGTGTGTTCGGGCTTTTCAAGTTAGCCAGTCGCAATGTTTTTCGGCACCGCGGGCGCACGCTGATGACGCTGGCTTCTATCGTGCTTGGTGTCGCCGCGTTGATCCTGGCGGGGGGCTTTATTGAAGATACGATTGTGGAAACAGGCGAATCGATGATTCGTTCAAGTACAGGACATTTGCAAGTGACCCGCCAAGGATATTGGCAGTATGGGGCGCGCAGCCCAGAGAAGTATCTGATGGAGAACCCGGAAACCCTGCGTCGTGAATTGGTGGTAGCACCTGGGGTGGATGATGTGATGTTGCGTATCGGTTTTTCAGGGTTGCTGGGCAATGGACGAACGGATTGGGCAATTGTCGGTGAAGGTGTAGAGCCCGCGCGTGAGAAGCGTTTGGCTAGCTACATAACAGTGGTTGCTGGCCGTCGTCTGATAGATGGCGATGCGTTTGGGATGATGATCGGTCAGGGGGTTGCAAAAGCGCTAAAGCTTAAGCCAGGCGACCCAGTAACCTTGCTGGTTAGCACCGCAGGAGGGGCAACCAATCTGCTTGAGTTTCAAGTAACAGGGGTTTTTCAGACTTTCTCTAAAGATTATGATGCCCGTGTGGTACGCATTCCTCTGGCTGCGGCCCAAGAGCTGCTGGCAACTCCGGGAGCGCATACTGCAGTGGTGCTGCTCAAAAATACGGTGGATACCAATCGTGTTGCGCGTTCGATGTATGACAAGCTGAGCCGCCAGGGTTATGAGATGAAAACCTGGGTCGAGCTGAATTCGTTTTATACCCAGACGGTAACGCTGTATCGGCAGCAGTTTGGTTTTCTGGTGGTGATTATTCTGGCGATGTTGTTAATGAGCGTCTCTAATACCGTCAATATGGGTATTTTTGAGCGTGCCAGCGAATTTGGCACCATGATGGCTCTGGGCGATCACTCTTCTCATGTTTTCTCGTTGGTTGTTATTGAAAGCTTTTGGCTTGGTCTTCTGGGCGCATTAGGCGGGGTGGTGGTTGGTATCGCACTTGCCAAAGCGATTTCACTGGTCGGGATTCCTATGCCGCCACCGCCGAATGCAGACCAGGGCTATATTTCCCATATTCTTGTTGTGCCCAAGGTGGTTGTTTTGTCGTTTATTGTCGGGGTGGTAGCGGCTGTTCTGGCATCGTTAAAGCCAGCGCGAACGATCAGCCGAAAGCCAATTGCCGAGGCGCTACGCGAGGGTGTTTGAGTCAGATTGCGGGGAAGCATCGGCCAAAATTTTCATGGTGGTGCCATACAAGGTATGATTGCGATAAATAATTATGCAATTGGTTTTACCGATCATTACATTACTTATGGCTGTATTGAACTGCTATTTGCTGCATGCACCCGTAGTTTTCTTACATTATCTTTGGGGCGCTTATGATTAAGGCCGCGTTGGGTCATACCGTTCGGACCACGACTTTGTTGCAGCTTCTATTTGATTTTGGCTTCGTTTTTGTCGGTATTCTCATTGCTGCCATGTGGATCAGAAGTGGTTTGCCGATTGATCCCGTGGTGCTCGTTTCCTATGCAGCGATTCTTGCGCTGACTTTATTGGCGATAAATAGCTGGCTGGGGTTTTATCAAAGAATTCATGATCGCACTGTTGAAGATTCGCGCGCGCGCGCGGTGCTTTCGCTGCACCTTGCAGTGCCGGTCGCTTATTTGATTTTTCTGATTTTGCCGATTGCGCAAGTTGATCGTGTATTTCTTGAACTCAGCGGCATGGCTGCGCTATTTGGTATGTTGTCGCATCGCGTGTTTGCTTCGCACCGTAAAACCAAAGCGCGTGTCACCCATCGCATCCTTGTGTTTGGAGTAGGCAACGAGGCGGTAAAAGTCACTGCCGCGCTGAATCAAGAAGACCCAACCATTCAGGTGGTGGGCTTTTATCCTGGGCCGATGTGCAAGGATATTGTGGTACCCCAAGACCGCGTGCTTCCTCAAACAATGTCTTTAGTGGATACCGCGGTTTTTTATAAGGTGGATGAAATTGTCGTTGCCATGGATGATCGTCGCGGGGGGCGTATGCCGTTGCGAGAGTTACTCGATTGCCGGGTGTCGGGTATTTTGGTTTTGGATATGTCCAGCCATTTTGAGCGGATGTTGGGGCAGATTCGACTCGACGCCTTGCGTGCAGGCTGGCTGATTTTTGGTGATGGTTTCCGCCAAGGCGTACGGCGCTCGTTTATAAAGCGCGTTTTTGACATCATTGCGGCGATCATATTGCTGATTATTTTTTCTCCGGTCATGCTGGTCACCGCCTTACTCGTTTTTCTGGAAGATGGGGCTCCAGTGTTTTACCGCCAAGAGCGGGTTGGACTCAATGGACGGTTGTTTAACGTGATTAAGTTTCGTAGCATGCGGCGCGATGCGGAAAGCGATGGGAAGCCCCGCTGGGCGGTGACCAATGATGATCGTACCACCCGGGTAGGGCGCATCATCCGCAAAGTGCGCATCGACGAACTGCCGCAGCTTTTTTGTGTGCTCAATGGTTCCATGAGCATGGTGGGTCCACGGCCCGAGCGCGCATTTTTCGTGGATCAACTGACCAAGGAAATCCCTTTTTACGCCATACGCCATAGTGTGAAACCCGGCGTAACGGGTTGGGCGCAGGTGAGATACCACTACGGTGCCTCGATTGAGGATGCCGTGCAAAAACTGCAATATGACCTTTACTATGTCAAAAATCACACCCTCTTGCTGGATCTTGTCGTGATCTTTGAAACTGTCGGCGTTGTTGTGGGCGGAAAAGGGGCGCAATAGACAAAAAAGTGTCAGTTTTTCTTACGCTCTGTTTGTTGATGTTTATGGTTTCTTGTTTTAAATTATTTAGTTAGAATTATTGGCATAGTATTTGCTTTTTGACTTTACTGATTTGGTTTGTTGAGAACCGTTACGCGACAGAATGGCGAAAAGTCTTTCTGAACGAGCATAGCCAGCAACGCACCAGTTTCTCTTATTCATCTTATTCATTAAAGCACCACAATTGTAGAAGGAGTTAGCCATGGACGTACCTGATCATCCAATCGATTCCGAGAACCAGCCCCAAGAAAACAGGCAGCGTGCCCGTCGGCGGTTTATCCATGGTGTTGGGGTGGCGGTACCTGCGATCATGACGGTTCGCTCTCCTTCAGCCTTGGCTGCGCAATGTTTTGCGCCCTCGGCAGCGGCCTCGATTGCGTTGTTGCACAGCCGCCTGGATCGCGAGCACCTGGATTGTCTGGGTCGGACGCCGGGCTTCTGGAAAAACGCCGCCAAGCCAGACAATCCAAATCATGGTTACTGGATAACTGCAGGCGGGGAGGGGGTTTTATTCTCCACGGTGTTTGCCAGCGGGTTTCCTGGTAAGACCTTGAAGAATGTCCTGGGGCTGGGAGGGAATCAAAATTACGAAGCCCTTGGCAGGCATCTAGCCGCTGCTTACCTTAATTTTAAAATCGGTTGGGTACCTGCCACTGTTCTAAGCCTGCAGGATCTGATCGATATGTGGAATGGCCGTGCGGGGTCGTATTCGCCAACAGCGGGGGTAACGTGGAATGCAGCTCAAATCGTTGCGTACCTGCTAACGACCATGCCGCTCTGATTTCTTGGTGGCATAGACTAGACTGCGTATTCCGTTAGCAATCTGTTTGAAAGCAATCTATTCTCTGTGCCCTGATTTAAAGCTTGACGTGCGTCCCTGTGAGGACGGTGTCTTGGTCTATGACAACACGGCACGCACAACGCACTTGATTCCTCCCGCTGCATGGGATTTTTTTGTTTCTTTATCGCAGGCAAACCCAGCGGTGATGGCGTGTGAGCTAAGCACATTAGACGCCGATATGCCTGCGGATGGTGATAGCCGCTTGGCAATAGTGAATGCGCTGGAACGTGCCGGTCTTATTATGCGATGCTGAGACTGGCGGATGTTTCAACCATTGATTTTGCGCATAGCCTGTGCTGTGGCACTTTTCGACTTCAGGTGGGTGGTTTCTCGTTACGCATTGATAGCGAAGTTGATGCGCTTCGCACAGGGCTGCGCCAGATGTATGCCCATTACCCGGTGTCAATTTCAGGTGGTTACTACGACTTTGACCTTGCTATTCGTCCAGCGTCGTTGCTGCGACGGTGGTTTCGGCGGAATGTCGTGTTTTGTCTTTCCGGTCAAGCGCCATTTTTGCCCATGGTGGCAGACCATGCACATGCATTGTTCGAGTGGGGGTTGAACTGGACAATTGGTAGCTCGGTTCATCAATACCTTATTCTTCATTCCGCTGTCGTTGAGAGCCGAGGCAAAGGCGTCATGCTGGCGGCAGCCTCGGGGAGCGGAAAAAGTACGCTGACAGCAGAACTGGCCATGCGCGGTTGGCGACTTTTTTCGGATGAATTAGCCTTGATTGACGGGCCTGCATTACGGCTGGTCCCATTTCCTCGCCCCGTCAGTTTGAAGAATCAGTCGATTGATCTGGTGCGCAGGCGGCATCCCGAGGCGCAGTTTGGCCCTTTGGCTCACGATACCCAGAAAGGGACGATTGCCCATCTGCGGGCGCCTGATGTCTCCATTGACCGCGCTGCTGAAACAGCACCGCCGTCGTTGATTGTCTTTCCTAAATGGACAGCGGGTGCGCCGTTGCGCGTGCAGCCTGTGGGTGCGGGGCAAGCGGCCATGCGCTTGATTGACCAATCATTCAACTATCCTGTTCTGGGGCCATTGGGGTTTGCACGGCTGGCTGATTTGGCACAGTCCGCCCCGGCTTGGGAACTCGAATACTCATCGCTTGACGATGCTGCCGATGCGCTCGATGACTTACTGGCCGATGATGGTGTCTAGCATGCTTAGTCAATCACCTTTGCTCAACTTTCTGGCCGATCACTCAAGCGCCGCGCATCTGGATGCGGAGGGCTGGAGTTTACTGCTGGCCGAGGCACGGGCATGTGGTGTGATGGCGCGGGTCGCCAAGGTGTTAGCGCAGGATTACCCGGCGCTATTGTCATCTCATGCGCCGCCCCAAGTGATGCCACATATTATCGCTGCCACGCGGCAGAGTGATAGCCTGGCGAATGATGTTCAGCGCGAGCTGAGTTTTCTGAGTGATGCGCTGGCTGGTGTGGGAACACCCACTTTACTGCTCAAAGGTGCTGCGTATTGCGCGGCGAGCCTGCCCGCTGCACGAGGGCGGATATTTTCTGATATTGATCTGCTGGTAGCGCCGCCATTTCTGGCGCAGGCCGAGGCGGCCTTGATGCTGGGAGGCTGGGCTTCGGGTAAGCATGACGACTATGACCAGCGGTATTACCGCGAGTGGTCGCATGAGATACCGCCGATGGTGCATCTACAGCGAGGAACAACGATAGATCTGCACCACTCGTTAACCATGCCAACCTGCCGCATCCGTATTGATTCGCGACGGATGATCGAAGAGGCAGTTGCGCTTCCCGGCAAGGGCAACTGGTTTCGCCTCAAGGATGAAGATATGGTTTTGCATGCCGCAAGCCACCTGCTGTTGAATTCGGAATTTGATCGCGGGTTGCGTGACTTGTGGGACATTGACCTGCTGATGCGGCATTTTGAAACAACGACACCGAATTTTGCCAACTGGGTACTGGTTCGCGCCGAGGCTGTTGGTTTAAGTCGGATAGTGCGCAGTGCTTTTGCGCTGTGTCATCGCTTTTTTCGCACGCCATTGCCTGGGCAGGCGTTGGCAAGTAGTAGCTCCTTGATGGTGCTTTTGGCCTGTTCGGCAAATACGCGTCATCCACAGACGCGGCCGCGTTTGCAAGGGGCAGCGGATCAGCTGCTTTTCATGCGGGAGCTTGCCTTGCGGTTGCCCGCACATTTGCTGGTTCGGCATCTGTGGCATAAGGCCACTGTGCGGATCAGGCCAAAAGAGAACGTGCCGGTTTAACCTGGCTGGGTAGCCTGCTTGGGCAACGATCTGTGATTGTGAACTCTATGGTGGCGTGTGGGCTATCAAGCCCTGCAAGAAGCTGGCTGGAATGGCGTAGCTGATCCCCGATGGTTTTTCAAGTACCGACTCTTTCGTTCCCTTGACGAATACCATGTTGAGAATGCCAACAACTTCACCGGTATTTACATCGAATAAGGGGCCGCCACTGTTGCCGGGGTAGGCGGTGGCATCTAGCTGATAGATAGAAAACGAGCCGCTGCGCAAACGGCGAATCGGCTTTTCCTTAAGCTGGGCAGAGTTGCCTGCAGGTAGCGCGATCGGCGTAATCGAAGAAATGATGCCGCGGTGTGTCACCGGTGAAAAGCCTAGCGAACCGCCAATAGGAAAGCCGATAAAGGCGACAGCTTGCCCTTCACGCACCTTAGCAGCCGATTTAATTTTCAGCGCAGGCAGTGGTGGACCGGAGATTCGTAGCAATGCCAGATCATGGTCTGCGTCGGTAACTTGCAAGGTGGCATTGCGCCGATGGAGCTCATCGCCTTGTCTGACCAGCACGGCCAGCGTTTCCTGCTGTGCCGCATCAAGTGCTGGTGGAATGACATGCGCGTTAGTGGCAATCACTGAGCCATCGCCAAGCGCAAACCCGGTTCCACGCATCAGGAACGATGGGCTGCGTAATTGGCTAAAGGTACCTACAACAACAATTGAGGGTTTGATGGCTGTTACGGTTTCTGGCAAGTCCGCTTGTGCGGTGGGTATTGTCAATGCCAGGGCTAGAGTCGCTGCAAAAACTAACAAGCGGCGGGAAATGCGGTGCTCAACCCGGCTGTAGGTCATGGCTCGGTATGTGCCATATGTCGCGCAATTTGAGGAAGGTTCGGCGATGGTTGGGTGATGGCAGGATCAAACGGGTGTTCGCGTTGCGGAAATAGCGCGAGAATACGCTTCACGTATTGACGTGTTTCTGCATAAGGCGGAATCCCCCGGTGATGGTTGACTGCACCCTCGCCGGCATTGTACGCTGCAGCGACAAGTGCGACATCACCACGGAAATAAGCTAAAAGCCAGCGCAGGTAAGCCAGCCCGCCGCGCACATTTTGTTCAGGATCAAAAGGTTTTTTTACATTAAAGCGGGCGGAGGTGTCGGGTATCAGTTGCATGATCCCCTGTGCGTTTTTGGGTGAGATGGCATTGGGGTCGAGATTAGATTCTGTATGCGCTACTGCGTAGGCAAATCGAGGTGAGACGCCATATTCTGGTGCAAGACGGTTGATCAGTGTGGCCAGGCGTCGTTGTTTTTCGTTGGTAAAAATCCAGTCAACCTCATTGCTGGCGAAGGTTTTTTCACGCAGACAATCAGGTGGTTCTGTCACCGGTTGACCAACAAAGGGCAACATTTTTAACGAAGGCACATGACCCTGATCTGCCGCAAGCTTGAAAAAGTAGGCGGCCAAGCCATCGCTACGGGGCACGCCCCGACCATTCATGTACATCCAGCCCAGACTGTAACGTGCCTCGGGGTCGCCCGCCTTGGCGCCTTGGCAGTAAAGGGCAACGGCTTTTTCTGAATTTTTTGGCACGCCTTCGCCGTGCTCATAGGCCAGCGCTTCTTCGCGCAAGGCGCGCCATGTTTCGGCGGTTTGTTCTTGCGCTGCAAAAGTCGGCGCTGGTGATACGGCAAATGTCACCAAGCCCATCACCAGGGAGGCGATTAAATGCCGAAAAATACCAATGGAAGATGGTTTCGCCGTGTTCATTGCGATTTCTTACAGGCCCTTGCTCAGTGCGACAACTTCGGCATGGGCCGAAAATTTGTCACCCAATTGGGCGAGCGTATCCAGCGCTTGTTTGGCTTCTGTTTTCTTTCCGGCCTTGATCAGCGCTTTGGCGTAGCTCAGGCGAAAGTCAGGATTTTGTGGTGCGAGCGAAACCGCTTTTGCGAGAAGATCCACCCCAGGGGAAACCTTTCCCTGGGCGACATACAGTGTGCCCAGGGTTTCCATGATCGCAGGTTGATTGGGTGCAAGTTTGTTGGCTTCTTCAGCATAAGCAGTTGCTTTGGGGTCACGCATTTGCCCCAGAGACCAAGCCAGGTTGTTCAGTACGATCGGGTTTTTTGGGGCGACCGCAAGCACTGCGCGGTAGTGGCTGACCGCTGTTGCATAGTCTTTGCGCTTGTTTGCCATGTCGGCCACGAATAGACGGAAGCCCTGGTCATTCGGATGTGCCTTGATCCAGGTGTCGACTGTGCTGGCAGCTTCGGCTGTCTGGCCACTTTGCAATAGGGCAAGATACAGGCGTCCTGCCAGATCGGCGGTCGGCGCTGCTTTCAGGCCAGCGCGATAGGCTGTAGCAGCTTCTTTCCAGGCTTTTTGAGCCAGCTGGACATCACCTTCCAGTACGTAACCGGCAGATTCTTTGGGTTGCGCTTTCTCGATGCCCCGTGCAGTGGTCAGCGCCTCACTAAAGCGCCCATCCGTCACATCCAGCATGATCTGGGCGCGTTGCAAAGGGAGTGATTCAGGTTGCTTGCTCAGTCCTTTGGTCAGGCTTTCGCGAGCCGCCTGTTTATTTTTGGCGGCCAGATGAATTTCGGCGATTCGGAGATAAGGTTGCGGGCTGTTTGGCAACAGGTTGGTGAGTTTGTTATACGTCGCAAGGGCTTGATTGGTATCCCCTGAAAACTGGTATACCTGCCCGGCAACTTCGAGTATTTCCGGGTTTTCCGGAAAAGCAGCCAACGCTTCTTCCGCAGCAGCACGCGCTTTATCTTTATCTTTGGAACCGAGCAATAAGCTAATCAGCGCAAAACGCGGCGTTGAATTATTGGGATCCGCTGCAATCGCCTTTTTAAGCAGGCTGGCAACATCATCCAGGCTTGCCCCGGTGCGCGCTTTCAGCTGAGCTAACGAAAGCATGGCGGGAACATTTTTGGGGTCTTTTTTTAGCACGGTTTCATAACGCTGACGTGCTTGATCAAGTTTATTTTCTGCCAAGTCAATCGAGACAAGGTTAGTGACTGCCGGTAAATAGGTGGCATCAATCGCCAGCGATTTTTCAAAGCTCTTGCGTGCGGCTTCGATATCTTTTTTGCCGAGGAAGGCTTGGCCGCGCAGGTTATGCACGAGCGGTGAGTCTGGTTGTTTTTTTTCTAGATTGGCAATGAACAAAAGTGCCTTGTCAAAATTTTTCTGGCGCATGGCCGAGGCAATGAGCGCCATATCTGCCGAAATACCCGAGTCACTTGCGGCAATCTGCTCCAGATCGGCAAATGCTTGCTCGGTATGCCCCAGACGCATTTGTGATAAGGCCAGCGCGGTCTTGGCTTTGCTATCTTTTGGGTCATGTTGCGCTGCCTGGCTAAAAAACTCTGCAGCTCGCTCGGCGTCCCCATTCTGCATATAAACTTCGCCAGCCAGGGTGAGCCATGCAGTGGGTACCGTTGCTCCTTGCAATACTAGCTGTAACGTTGCTAAAGCTTTAGCCGGTTGCCCGCTACGCTGATAGGATTTCACAAGAATGCGGCGGCTGTAATCAAGTCCCGGGGCTTTTTGTAAGGCTTTGCTGAGATAATTCTGTGTCTGAATATCAGACCCGTTTTGGTAGGCAATAGCACCAGCAAGCTGTAATCCCTGTGGATTATCCGGTTGCATTTTTAACAAGTTTTCCACGGCACTATGTGCCGCTGAAATATCCTTTTTACTAAAGGCAATCAGTGCTTCCAGATACACCGTTATGGGTTGTTTCGCGGCTACTTTTTGCATTTCTGCCAGTTGCTTGGTTGCCAGGTCGAGTTTGCGGTCTTGCAGTTGAAGCATGATGATATTTGCGTGTACGGATGTCGTGCGTGGCTTGATTTCAAGGACTTTCTGGTACGCTGCTAACGCGTCAGGCAGCTTTTGTTCGGCGCGTTGAAGGTCCCCCTTGAAATGCCACGCATCGGCTTCCCGCGGGTTTTTAATCAAAACTTCATCCACTATTTTGTTGGCTTCCGCCAGATTCCCCTTTATCGCTTGAAGACGTGCTAAGCCAAGCTGAGCAGGGGCATGACCTTGCTTGGCAGCCAGGGCTTCATTAAAGGCCGTTTGTGCCATCTCAACATTGCCTAGCATTGCGTAGCTGTGTCCTACCGCTGTTTTGAGTTCGGCAAGTTCTTCGGCATTGGCTGTAGGGGTTTTAGTCAGATCATCGATGACTGTTTTCGCCTTGCCTTGCGCCATTAGGGCGTTTGCCAAGAGTGGCGTGACTCGCCCTGCGGGTGCCTTGAGCTCAATAGCCTTGCGAAGTTCGACCTCGGCTGCAACAGGGTCGCCACTGTCAAGGAGCGCGCGTCCAAGCAGAAGCCGCGCTTCAGGGGAATTGGGATTCTTGCTTAGTACATTCTTGATCTGGATGATGGCAGCCGCCGGATTGTCTTTCTCCAGATAATCTTTAGCGGATGCCATCATTTTTTCTGGCGAACCGTCGCTGCACCCCAGAACGATAAGCGTTGCGGTGATGATCGCCATTTGCGTGAAGCGGGAATGATGTTGATTTCGCATATCAGTAGTTAACCTTTGTTCAACGGTTTGTTGCGGATGGTAAAAACGTTCTGAAGCGAGCAGGCTCCCATGAGGCCTAGCTTTGATTTCCAGGCTAAAGCGTGATAGCGGGTTATCTGTACAGACGATTACGTCTTCAGCCCGAATTTATGCATCAAATCATACAGAGTTGGGCGGCTGATGCCAAGCAAATCGGCCGCTCGTGCGAGATTGCCGTTACTTCGACTGACGGCAGCGATGATGGCTTTTCGTTCGGCTGTGTCTCGTATTGTGCGCAGATCAAGCGGCATTGCGTTTTCTTCAAAGGCATCATCAAGGCCTACATCCTGCACTGATAGGCTGTTGCCTTCTGCCATGATGGTTGCGCGTTTGAGACAGTTTTCAAGTTCGCGCACATTGCCGGGCCAAGGGTAGGCGGATATAGCGTGTACCGCCTCTTCACTCAGAGAAAGTGAACTGCGATTTTGTTCACTGGCAAACCGACGGACGAGCGCATGGGCAAGCAGTGCAGCATCGCCGATACGATCTCTGAGCGGGGGAATCATGATGACGATTTCAGCCAGGCGATAATAAAGGTCCTCGCGGAAGCGGCCTTCGCGAATTAAGGTTTTTAAATCCTGGTGAGTTGCACAAACGACGCGCACATCGATGGGGATTTCCTGTCGCCCGCCAACCCTCTCAATGACCCGCTCTTGCAAGAAGCGCAGTAGTTTGGATTGCAGCGCCAAGGGCAGATCGCCAATTTCATCCAGCATCAGCGTGCCCTTGTTCGCCATCTCGATCTTTCCCAGCGTGGTTTTTGCCGCGCCGGAGAAGGCTCCTTTTTCATAGCCGAACAGCTCGCTTTCAAGCAGATTCTCGGGAATCGCTGCGCAATTGATCGCGATGAACCGGGTGTCGCGCCGGGGGGATGCGTTGTGTACACCGCGAGCAAGCAGCTCTTTGCCTGTCCCGCTTTCCCCCAACAGCAAGACTGTGGCACTGGTGGGCGCCACTTTTTCTATCGTGCGGCAAATGCGCAGCATTTCAGGGTCGCGCGTGATAAGCGTACCCAAGACATCGGGTTGCTGCATCGCTTGCAGGCGGCGATTTTCTTGCTGCAAATCGTAAAACCGGAAAGCGCGCTCGACAGTTAAGTTAAGTATTTCCGGATCAAAAGGCTTGACGAAAAAATCATAAGCACCCAGAGCAATGGCACGTAAAGCATTGGCCTGTTCATTTTGTCCTGTCAGGACAATGATTTTTGTATCCGGGGCGGTAGCCATGATTTGTTCCAGCAGCTTGAAGCCCTCGGAGACTGAATCTGCGTCGGGCGGCAAACCAAGATCCATAGTGACAACCGCCGGAGTGTGGCGACGAATTTGCGACAAGGCGCTTTCGCGGTCGCCAGCAAGAAGCACGTTGTACTGGTCAAACGACCAGCGTATCTGTTTTTGTAATGCAGGGTCGTCTTCTACAACCAGCAATTGGCGCAACTTTTCGGTGGTCATTTCATCTCCGGTTGCTGCAAGTCGGATGTTGTTTGGATTTCAAGCAATGGTAGCCTGACGCGAAAACAGGTGCCGACATTTTCTTCGCTTTCGACATGAATTTCCCCACCCAATTCCTGTATGTATTGTCGGCTTTCATAAGCGCCTATGCCCATGCCTCCCTGCTTGGTTGTTTGAAAGGGTTTGAAGAGGCGTTCGCGAATGAAGTCTGCCGACATGCCTTGCCCCGTGTCGCCTACTTCGATTTGCGCCATGCCTGCCTCACGCCGCACAGCCATCCAGACCTTTCCCTCGGTGGGAGTCGCATCAAGCGCATTTTGAACCAAGTGGCCGATCACCCGCTCAATCCGTTCCTCATGCCCGCGGATAGAGACAGCATCATGAATTTTGAGATCAACCGCAGGCAATGCGCCTGACTTTGATTTTTGTACCCGACGAGCGATCTCATCCAGACTGACTCCGCTGAAGCCATCCGCGGGCGTTGCGCCTTCACGTAACTGGAGCATCAACTGGCGCATCCGGTCGACCGCGTGACGAACCGTTAACAGCATATCTTTTTGGAATTCAACATTGTCAGCATGCCGTTCGGCATTGCGTACCATGAGCGAAAGCTGTGTCAGGATATTTTTCAGGTCGTGCACAACAAAAGCCGACATGCGATTGAATGAGTCAAACTTGCGAGACTCAAGCAGGGCTTCGGTGGCTTGCATCTGGGCGAGAAAAGTTGCTGCCTGGCGGCCGGCTGTTTTAAGCAGATCATTAACTTCCCAGTTGAGGTCTATGGGTGTTCGTGATGTGGTCAGAAGGACAAACCCCACCATGCCGGCTGATGTACGTAATGGAATCACTAGCCAGGCATTGGGCACTTCAAGTAGCCACGGGGGGAGCGTTAAGCTGCCATAACGCCCTGGGCGGGAGCGAAACTCTTCCAGGCTTAACACCCATCCTGAGGCATCTAGTGAGGTGATCATCGGACTGTTACTGGGTTCAGTAATGTCGGATACCGGAAAATTCCACCGTGCGCTTTGAATAAATTTATGCCCTGAAGCGTCTTTCGTCCACAACGAGCCGGCAGGGCTTTCGACCATATTGCCCAGACCACGGATCACCTGCTGTCCTAGCTGCAGCACGCTGTTTTCGGCACACAAGGCATTGGTAAATTTCAGCCATTCTTCCCGGTAGTCATATCGATAACGGAAGAAATTTTTTCCGATCAGCACTTTGAGGCGAGCGCGCATCGACCCGGAAAGCCCGAGCAGCATGAGCAAAAGCAAGGCAGCAAACAAGACGACCATCTGCAAAGCGCCACCCCAGCTGCCCCCGAGATAGCGTACGTAATAGCCGGCCGCAGAGGTGGCCAGAAGATACAGGCCAACGAGCGCTAGAGTGGTTGTCTGAAATACGGCTGTTTTGGACAGTGTGACGTTCAGCGGGCGAGCGCGGGTGCGGTAAACCGTAAGAATCAAAAGGGGAATGATGAACACATAGGCAAATCCACGAATGGCGAAAGCATCTTCGTCTATCTGTTTGAACATGACTGCCGTCGAATAGTAATAAAGGTCAAACAAGAAAATGGCCACCAGCCCGATGGCCAACGGCTTGATGTTCCATCGCGAATCTTCAGTCGTGTTTCTATACAACTGTTCGACAAGCACAATGCCAAATACAACCAGCGCGAGCCCGGCGTAATGTGCAGCGTGTTCAGCAACGGGAGAAAGCGGATCAATGAGCCTGAGGCTTTGACAAAACAAGCCGATGAAAATGAGGGTACCGCCGATGAAAATCAAGCGGGATGGACGCCATTGTGGAGGCGGGCTGCGATCGGTCGGTGAGGGCGACAGCAGCAGGGTTAACAACATGAACCAAGCCCCGTAGCGTAACGCGTCCAACGCTTCATGAAGGGGTTGCAGCTCGCGCCAATTAAGCAGATGAACGATGGCGCCTGTGGCTGCCCATAGGGCGGAAAGTGCGACAGCAGATATCAGTACATGATTAGTGCGATTCGGTGCTGTTGTGCGGCGTAGGTGCACCAGGTGCACAGTCAAGGCAATGTAGCCCAGAGTGGCCAGCCCGTAGCCCCATAAGGCAAGGAGTGATAGCTCGCTATTCATGATGCGGCCCATTGTACACCGCATGACATGGTCTTAATTCATGCGGAACGGGTTGCGGTTTGGCGGTCATTAAGTCACTTCGCATGTATGAGATACCGCTAAAATCCTGGCAAGCTATGTTTATATAAAGTCGGCGATGGCCAGACGGCGTGCGGGGCACTGCACAAGCTTTGAGATTGGTTGCATCCAGAGAACGACAACCCATTCATTGGAAAAGGTACGATTTTGAACAAATTCCTTAA